>NZ_JBSWYW010000007.1:0-360977 GCF_056161305.1 Ekhidna sp. ABH4_415 | reverse complement strand
TCGCACCCCACTTTGCTAAGGGGGAGTATATCCATTCGCTACGCTTTGATTCGTAAGGTGCTACATAAATCCATTTGTCATGCTGAGGCGGCTGCAAGCCGGGACTCGAAGTATCAGACAAATGAGCATATCTTTTTCACTTTCCAGCTCGCCATGTCATGTTGAGCTTGTCGAAACATAGACATTCTGTGAACCCATTCATAAAAACGTTTGAATTACTAATTGTCGTTTCCCTTCGACAGGCTCAGGGTGACAATTAATAATTTTTGTCATGCTCACTCCTTGTCACCTTGAGTTAATCGAAAGGTGAACAACACCCTGTTCCACACCATATAAAATATCCCCCTCCCACCTCACATTCCTTCGCACCCCACTTTGCTAAGGGGGAGTATATCCATTCGCTACGCTTTGATTCGTAAGGTGCTACATAAATCCATTTGTCATGCTGAGGCGGCTGCAAGCCGGGACTCGAAGCATCAGACAAATGAGCGAGTCATTTTCACATATGGTGTAACCAATAATTGTCGTTACCCTTCGACAGGCTCAGGATGACAATTAGTTTTGATTTATGAGTGAGTTGGTTAAAACATCCCCCTCCAACCTCACATTCCTTCGCACCCCCCTTTGCTAAGGGGGAATATATCCACCAGAATGTTCACCCACCGGTCATTGGCGGTTCGCCGCTGCGGTTCTCATCCGTGTAAAGACATAAAAAAACCCACTCGTTTGAGTGGGTTTGTGGAGCCCCCAGTCGGATTATTCATACCCACAACCATGCGCGCAAGCCCCTCATGAATCTCCCGCTGGTCGATTTATCTCATACGCGCTACCATGCCGCAATTCCCCTCGTGAATTCGACCTCATACTTCGCATTTATCTCATACCCGCAAGCCATGCCGCACTTCCTCTCGTGAACCGCAAAGCGGTTTCGAACCGGAATGTTCTATTGCACAGGTCGTTGGTTCGAACTCACAACTCCTTAAAACAAAAAACCCCGACCTAATGGTCGGGGTTTGTGTTTTAGAGCCCCCAGTCGGATTATTCGTACCCACAACCATACCGCACTTCCCCTCATGAATCTCCCGCTGGTCGATTTCGATCCGGAATATTCACCCAATGGTCGTTGGTTCTCATCCAGATCAAGACATAAAAAAACCCACTCGTTTGAGTGGGTTTGTGGAGCCCCCAGTCGGATTCGAACCAACGACCTACTGATTACAAGTCAGTTGCTCTGGCCAGCTGAGCTATGGAGGCAATTTTTTTCTCCTTTCAGACCTACTGATTCTATGTCAGTTGCTCTGGCCTCCCGATAAATATCGGGAGAGCTATGGAGGCAATATTTTTATTAAAACTACACCTCTCGTTTGAGGTGGTGGATTCCAAGTCAGTTGCTCTGGTCGAAACGTCGAACCGCAGCTGAGCTATGGAGGCAATTTTTTTCTCCTTTCAGACCTACTGATTCTATGTCAGTTGCTCTGGCCTCCCGATAAATATCGGGAGAGCTATGGAGGCAATATCTTCTAAAAATGTACACCTCTCGTTTGAGGTGAGGATTCCAAGTCAGTTGCTCTGGCCTCCCGATAAATATCGGGAGAGCTATGGAGGCAATTTTTCTTTTCTTATTTAACTCCCCACTTTCGGGGCGTTCAAAACGGTTTGCAAAAATAGCAGGGTCCGGCTATTTCACAAATCTATTTTTCAATTTTGTGCAGAAATTGCTGCGAGTTGTGATTTAAGATCTTCTAACTCGCTCTCCGCCTTATCTATCTTCTCCTGCATCTCTGCTTTCAGCTTATCTGCTGTGGCTGAATCGGCAAAGAATTCCATGTTTGTATTCCAGGTAGAAATGTCGTTTTCAATACTGGAAATCTTTCGTTTGATGGAATGCTCCTTCCGGTGAAGCTTACGCTCTCCCCCTGGAGTATTCTTTAACCGTCCCATCTGGATATGATTTCTCAGATCTGTCCGGTCATCCTCATGAATATTTTCATTAGAAAGGATCTTCTCCTTCACCGAATCAAATCGATTTCTAATCTTCTTGATCGCATTTTTTGGCACAAATCCGATAGAAGTATAATTATCGATTAAATCATACAGCGTGTCCAGATCAGGACTTTCCTTCGTTCCCTCCTGCTCCAACTGATCACATACCTGCTGCTTTAGCTTCAGGTTATCCTCAAAGGCTTTGAACTGCTCCTGGTTTTGCTCTCTTCTACGGTTAAAGAAATGATCACAGGCAGCTTTGAATTTCTTATACGTCTCATTTCTTACCTTCTCAGGGACAGGACCAACATCCTTCCACACTGTCTGCAGGTGCTTCAGTTTATCTGCTGTTGAATTCCAATCGTCGCTATCCTTAAGAGCTTCTGCCTTTTCAATCAGCTCCTGCTTCTTCTGAAGATTTTCTTCTCGCTTCGATTCAAGCTCTTTGAAGAATTGATTCTTATTAGCAAAGAATCCCTTGAAGGAACCCCAGAAAGCTTTGTTAATCGCTTTTGCTTTTTCTCTTGGTACGCCACCTATGGCCTCCCACCTTTTCTGAATATCCAGGATTTCCTTGGTTTTGCCATTCCACTCAGTGATACGATCGGAGGTGAATTTGGTAAAAGCTTCTACCTCATTAATCAACTCCTGCTTTTTCACCAGATTATTTTCAAACTCCTCTTTCAGGTGTTCAAAATGCTCCTTTCGTTTTGCATAAATGGAGTCAGAAGCAGCCTTGAACCTTTGCCATAGCGGTTCCTGATTTTCCTTAGGTACGGGCCCAATGTGTTTATACTCTTCATGAAGGTCATTTAGCTGTATGATGGCCGTTTTCAAATCTTCCATCGATGCAAGGGCCTCAGCCTTTTCACAAAGCTCCTCTTTAAGCTTCATGTTCTTCTTTCGATCCAGATCCTTCAGCTCAAAGTAGATACTTCTGTTGTCATAGTATCTATCAAGTAAAGCATTGTAATTTGCCCAAAGCGTTTTATTCATTGCTCCAGGAACAGGACCAACCTTCTTCCACTCGGACTGCAGCTCTCGAACTCCATTGATACTCTCAGCAGATTCTTCACCATCTACTATTTCGCGAAGCTGCTCAAGGATTCTCTCTTTTTTCTTTAGGTTGTCTTCTTTCTGATTCTCAAGGTCTTTATAATGCTTATTTCGCTTGCTCTTTAGTTGACCATATAGGGTAATGAATTCCTTGTCCAATTCATCACCATGGTATTCAAAAGCATCTGCCTCATTTCCATCAGTAACAAACTTCTGAAGTGCCTCATTCTTCGAGACTTCATATAGCTCATCAAATCGCGGTTTGATGGCTTTCAGCACTCGATCAAGCGACCGGATATTCTCTTCATTTTTGATTTCACGGATTTTAGCCACCAGCTCCTCTTTGTCGGCGTGCTCAAAATCCAATTCCTCTTCCTCTTCCTCATCACCCTCCTCATTATGAGGATCATCTTCTTCAGATTCTATGGCTGAGTCTTCTTCCTTTTTTTCTTCCTCCACGGGCTTTTCTTCCACCTGATTTTCCTCAGCACTTGCCTCTTCTTGTGGCTGATCTTCTTTTACTTCTTCCTGAGGTTGCTCAGCTGCTACGTCACCATCCGTTTTCTCATCTTCTACTTCAGGTTGATTCTCATCTCGTAATTCAGCTTGATTCTGAACTTCCTCAGGCGTTTCGTTTTTGGTTTCGTTTGAAACGTCCTGCAATTTCTCGTTATCCATTATTGGAACCAGTTACTATTTCTCTTATGACACAAAGCTAACCAAATACCCTAATTCAGTCGGGGATCTTTTGGATAGTTAGATATGAGACGGAATTTTCCACCCATGGTTTGTAGACACGCTTTCCATAGGTCTTGGTTGTCCCAGTCAAAAATCATTTCAGGCGTGGTGTTTTTGAGCACGATCCATGATTTGGCTCGCATTTCGTCCATAAGCTGACCTGCTGCCCATCCGGAATACCCTATAAAAAAGCGAACATCCTCAGTCTGGATGGCTCGGGTGTTTGTCATTTCTGTTAGTTTATTGAAGTCTCCCCCCCAATAAACGCCTTTTACTACCTCTCTTGAAGACTCAATGAGGTTGGGTTCACGATGAATAAAATGAAGGGTGTCTTTTTCAACAGGGCCTCCAATAAAAACCTTTCCTGGGTAGTTTCCCACTTCATCCACAAGCTCGTTTAAAGCAATATTTGCTGCTTTGTTCAATACAAACCCAAATGTCCCATTTTCATCGTGCTCACAAAGAAATACTACCGTCCGATCAAAATTTGGATCAGGCAAGTAAGGCTCAGAGATCAACAAATCTCCTCTTTCCGGTTCAATTATTTTATCAGATGAAAAAAAATCCATTAATGTAATGCTGGTCTTATTGGGAGTTCATTTAAAATCACTCCTTCTTGTTGTTTCATTTCCTCCAATCTATTGTAAACGGCCTCCTCATCAAAATAATTGAGTGCCATTCTTACAAACACTTCTCCATGTCTTGCTTCAGATGCCCATAATCGATGATAGAATTGTTTGAGATCTCCTTCTTCCAACGCTTCATATACCAGTCGAAAACGTTCTGCTCCTCTTGTCTCTACCAATGAAGCTAATAAAAGCCTGTCCATGAAACGCTCTTCTCTTCCATCCCTGCATATCTTCAACAGCTTCTGAATGTACATGTCCTTCGGTATTTCATGATTAAGCTGAATACCTCGCCTTTGCATGATCTCATATACATCCCGAAAATGTTCCAACTCTTCCACAGATGTATCGATCAATTCAGGAATAATTTCGGTACGGTTAGGGTACTTGGCCACCAGGCTCAATGCCATGCCCGAAGCTTTTCGTTCACAATCTGCATGATCTTGCAGAAAGGTATCAAAATCATTCAATACAGCTTCCACCCATTCTTTTTTTGAGTCTACTGTCAAGTCAATTCTAAACTTCATCGCATTTTGGTTTTAACCTTTTTACCTTCGCTACTGTTGAGTTTCAAAAGTAAAAGGAAACCGGAACATGAGAGAAGATATTGCCTCTATCCGCAAAGAGTATACCCAGGCAAAACTGGATGAAGACACCATTCTTAAAGACCCTTTTAAACAATTTGAAAAATGGTTTAATGAGGCATTGAAAAGTGAAATCGTTGAACCAACTGCCATGGTGCTTTCCACCGTAGACCCAGAAGGGAGACCTTTTCAGCGAACTGTTCTTATGAAAATGTTCGGTGAGGATGGATTTGTATTCTACACCAATTATGAAAGCAGGAAATCCAGGCAAATCAACGAAAACCCTCAGGTTTCTGTCTTATTTCCATGGTATTCACTGGAGCGACAGGTGGCCATAACGGGCAGTATTGAAAAAGTGTCAACCAAACAGTCATTGAAATACTTTCTCTCTCGACCTAAAGGGAGCCAGCTGGGAGCATGGGTGTCTAATCAAAGTGAAGTGATATCTTCTCGAAGTGTGTTGGAGGTCAAATTGGAGCAGATGAAGAAGAAATTTAAAGAAGGAAAAATCCCCTTGCCTGATAATTGGGGTGGATATCGAATCATTCCCAACACCTTCGAATTTTGGCAGGGACGAAAAAGCCGCCTGCATGATCGTTTCTACTTCGAGCAGGATGAAAATGGATCCTGGAAATCAAACCGATTGGCCCCCTGATGTCAACCTACCTGGAGCGATACGCCTGGCCGCATGAATGTTTCCCTGATTATCAGCCACCAAAGGCACTTTCTTTGATTGTGGTCATTCCGTGTTTCAAAGAACCAGACTTAACAGGTGCGCTTGAATCCCTCAGCGGCTGCAACTACCCACCGGGCAAATCACTGGTTATTGTAGTGCTGAATGAGCCAGAAGAAGCATCCAAAGAAATCAGAAAAGCCAATGAGCAGACTATGCGGGATCTTCAGGCATTTCAATGTGATTACCCGGTATTGGTGACGCAAAAGAAACTGCCACAGAAAAAAGCAGGTGTGGGTCTGGCCCGAAAGATTGGTATGGATGAGGCAGTGCGCCTATATAAAAAAGCAGGAAAGGATGGTCCGATTGTTTGCTATGACGCAGACTGCAGATGTGATGCCAATTACCTTGAAGAAATTGAAAAGACTTATCAAAATAAGGAAACTCAATCCGGCATTGTGTTTTACGAGCACAGCCTCCATCGCGATAATCACAAAGCCATCGTTGACTATGAGCTTTACCTTCGATACTACATTGATGCATTACGATTTGCCCGGTTCCCTTATGCACATCAGACATTAGGTTCCTGTATCACCGTCCGATCGTCCATGTATGAAAAAGTGGGTGGCATGAACACACGTAAGGCTGGAGAGGATTTCTATTTTCTTAACAAAACCATTCCTCATGGTGGATTTGTTGAGATCAACACAACCACTATTCGTCCCTCTGATCGGGTATCCGATCGCGTTCCATTTGGAACCGGTAAAGCGATAAATGATATCCTTCAGGAAGATGATAAATACCACGTCTATCATCCCAATACATTCGAAGACCTGAAACTATTTTTTGATAAAGTGGATGACTTTTGGAGCCAGGAAGAATGGAAGCTGCCAATGACGATTCAGACGTTCCTTGGTGGTGATTGGATAGAACAGATAATAGATCTTAAGAATCATGTAAGTTCGCTTGAGCAGTTTCGAAAACGATTTTTTCATTGGTTTGATGCATTTAAAATTCTAAAGTTTGTTCATTTCTGCAGAGATGAGTTTTACCAGAATGTGGAGTTGGAAGAGGCGCTGGAGTGGCTCAGACAAAAACATTTTTTCCTGAAAGGAACAAAGGAATCTCTACTAATCCAGCTGAGGTATTTGGATCGTCAATACGAAAATGAAAGCTGAGCCAGCAAAGCAAATGAAAGCGCGTTATCCAGTTCTGGTCGAGTTGATGGATTAATCACATACTGCACGTCAGGCTGAAGGAGCAACCAGGACGTAAAAGGTAAAGAATAGGTGAATTCGATGACTGTTTCAGTCGTTTCTGAACTGTTTTGCAGTTCCTGAAATGCTGATCCGTTGAACCCCGATGAAAATGCTAACCCAAAATTGTCATCCATCGTTGTGATTGGATTACTCGCTAACAAGCCACCGGACAGTGCAGCTCCAAACCGATTATACTTGTCATTGGCTATCCCATACCTGGCGAACAGGGCAATGTAATTTTCATTACCTCCTATGGGAAAGTACTTTTGCCCCCCTAAATAGAGTCCAAAATTTCCCCGTGATGATCCCTGACTATTGATCTCCTCAAATTCATTGGTATAATACCATCCTCCAATGTTGATCTTGTCCTTTTTATAAACATCATGCTCCCGCCCAACCTTCCTTCGGCGAGTGACATATGATCGCTCGATGTTTCTATTGTTATTCGCAAAATCTGTCCCGATATAAATGGATATTTCTCCCGCTACAAGTGCACCTTCTTCCGACCTTAATTGAATTTGATTGCTTTCCAGTCTGGCAGGATCACCTGGTACGGCATCCAAAATAGCCAATCTGATTCGTGTCCTGCTTCCAACAAAAGTGGCAACACGAACTCCAAAAGAGGAGATCGGGAAAATTGACGGACCATTCAAGCCACTTTGAGCATATTCAGCCCCTATCCCAAAAGAGCTATTGATAAATAAAGTACCGGGTCTCAAAACATCAAATTCGGAGTTTAAATCATATAGCCCAACCAGAACTGAAATTCGATCATCTATGAAGTTTTGCTGGATCCAAAACTCAAACAACCTCCACGTTTTGGGGGCTTCAATATTGCTGGCTATTTGGAAGTCTCCCATGAGCTCTGATGCCATGTCTCCATGATTGCCAAGTCCATACACAAAGAGTGATAGGTTATCATTTAACCCAAATACCTGATCGAAATTGATTTTAGCAGTAACATCCGCATTGTCCATGTAGACAAACCCTGTCTCCAATCCTCCACTGGCATTGTACCAGGGAAGTGCTGAGTAGACTGCTTCCAATTCAAGCCAGGATTTTTCAGTTTGTGCTACACTGATTCCGGATGCTAAAAAAAGCACCAAATAAGAAAGAGATACAAAACGATTCACGTGTGATGGGTTGCATTAAAGAAAGTTAATTTTATCCAACTAACACCGTGAAATTCTAAATGTTTTTTGATTAATAAATACAAGGATTATTGTTCATACAATGGTTGGAGATAATCGAAACAAGCTCTAATTTCAAGCTGTATCTTATTAAACCATCAATTATGATCAAGCGAATATCTTACATCGTTTCTTGTGTACTTTTCTCTTTTGGTGCCTCTTCTCAAGCTCCCAAAATAGATGTCGAATTGCTTAAAGGGGATCAACCTAAATTCTTAAAATCATTTGCTAGTTCACCAGCTGCACGAGAAACGCTAAATGGAACCGACCTAAATATCGGAACTCTCATAGGAGGATGGCATGCACAAGCTGTGGCTCAATACAAAGATTATATCTATGTGGCATTTAGTACCGGTGATCGGACGGGAGGAAAAATCCCTTCATCCAAGGCCGGCACGCACCCTTCCAAGCTTTGGATCTACAACACCAAAACCAAGCAAGGGAAGATTAAGGAATTAGAAAAGGGGTATGCTCACCCTTGCTCTATACAGATCACGGGCAAGTATCTAACCATCGCCATTGAAGCAGAATATGGATTAAGTCAGGCCGCCTTAGGCACCAAAAGGGAATCGAAATCAATGGCGTTGATTTTTGATTTGGAAAAGGACCCAAACTGCTCTTTTGAGGTAGCCCGAATACAGCAAGATAATGTAAACTCCGGGGGTGCAGGGCTTACATACAGCGATCAGATGAAATGCTGGTACCTACTAATGGATCAGGATTCTGAAAATGGAAAAGTAGTCATCTACAAAACCAAAGATCAGAACATTAGCTCTTGGATAAAGGAACCGATAGCAAAATACAATCGATTTGGATCAGGAGCTGGTCTTAACCTGATCACTGCCTCAGATAACTCTATCTGGGGATTATATTATGATGTAACCGAGAGCCTTCCAAACCTCTCAAAATGGGAGATTTCTGGCGATGAGATTTATTTATTCAAACTGATTGAACCGAATGGAACTCCTGTAACTCAACGGATGATTTACAGTCAGGTGGTAGAAATTGGTGCACCTAGAATAAAACAGGCAGGCGAACTCCTAGCAAACAGACCCGGCATGAGATTTGGCGCTAGCCTGAGAAACGAAAACGGAAAACTTGAAATCCTGATGTGTCAAAGAAACATGGACGATAAGTTTTTTATTAGTCGTACTCCACTGCTAATGAAGGAACAGACGAAAGTTGCGTTTGTCAATTTCGCAAGAACTAAAGGAGAAATAAAATGCTCCTCTGTAACAAACAAATCTCAAAACTATAGCTCACAACATCTTCAAATGGAATCCTGGAATAAAATACTGGATGCCCCGGTAAAATGCGATGTAAACTACTTACCTGTAAGTGTCGCTGGCCTAAAAAGTCTAAATGTACCCAAATGGCAGGACGTTGCAGAGTATGAGTCAAAAGCTCCTTTGGCACTTATTTACTTAGAAGGAACAGACAAAATAACAGGTCAAATCCGGGAATTCTACCCAACTAAGAAAACCGATAAAATACTGAAATAGATGCAGCCTACTTGAGATTTAAAGCAGATCAAAAAGGCTTTTAACACCCAAAAAGTGCTTTACTTTAAACCCTTCAGCATACTCTACACCTATGCGTTGGCCCCATTCCCGGGCACGTGATTCCAGCATGGTCATAAATCCTTTAGAGCTTATAAAAGTTTCGGGTTCCTTACTATTGGGATCATGAAACTGAGACTTAAATGCATTAATGGCGGCCCTTCTTTCTTCCATTACATCAGATACATCTACGAGAATATCCGGTTCGTGTGCAGTGCTTTGTATCGAAAAATAGAGTTTCTCCGGACGGTAAAAGTCTTGCTTCACTCCCTCCCATTCCGTTTCCACAGCTTTCAAACCAGCTATGAAGCAAGCAGTCTCTACGAGCTGAGCCCCTCTGGTATGATCAGGATGACGATCATAAATAGAATTTGTGATTACAATTCGTGGTTGAAAACGCCTGATTTGCTCAGCAATTTTGATTTGATTCTCCTTATTATTCTCAAAAAACCCATCAGCCAATCCCAGATTTTGCCGAACGGAGAGATTCAATATATCCGCCGCATCTTTTGCCTCCTGTGCCCTGATTTCAGGGGTCCCTCTGGTTCCCAATTCCCCTTTTGTCAAATCCAGAATTCCAGTTTTAAACCCTTGCTTTTGGTGAGTAAGTAGCGTGCCTCCAAAAGAAAGCTCTACATCGTCAGGGTGGGCAACTATGGCAAGTATATCTAGTTTCATTATCAATCAATTTTCCGTATGCGACAAAGAAACACCATTCGTATAATATTGGTTTTCACTGATCAATAATTTCCTAACTTCAATCCTCATTTCAAACCTAAAGTAATAACCTATGCAAAAATGTGACAGCCTTGTCAGGTCTGCATGTATGCTATTTCTGATTGGGGTAATGCCATTGATTGGATTAGCACAAGACAGTGATCTGAAGCCTGTAACCAATAAGTATGTAATTAAAAACGCAACTATTGTACAGGCACCAGGAAAAACCATACAGAATGGTACGGTGCTAATTGAAAACGGAATCATTAAAGCAGTAGGATCAAGTGTAGCTATCCCGGCAGATGCCTGGGTTGTAGATGCTGATTCGATGTTTGTTTATGCCGGATTTATAAGCGGACTTTCAAATATAGGAGTTGAAAAACCCAAGGAAGAGGAACAGAAAGATGACCGGAAACTAACCGGGAGCCCTACTTATGAGCGAGCCGGCATCACTCCGGGCAATTCTGCGAGAGAGATGCTTAAACCCGATGATAAATCAGTTGAGAATTTTAGAAAGCTTGGATTTACTGCCGCTCACAGTGTACCTCACAATGGAATGCTACCGGGAACAGGAACGATCATTCTTCTTGGGGCAAAAGACGGTGAAAGTATGGTTGTGAAAGATCAGACTTCCATGTTCTCTCAACTAATGGATGCAGACGGTGTTTATCCAAACACGGTAATTGGTGTGATGGCCAAGTACCGTGATCTGTACCGCAAGGCAAGCCAGGCGCGTGATTATGAGAATAGGTACAACAGTAACCCAAATGGCTTGGAGCGTCCGAAAACAGATGCAGTGCTTCAAGCGCTTTATCCAGTTGTATCGAAACAGATGACGGTGGCTTTTAAAGCCGAAGGAGTCAAAGACATCATGCGGGTAATTGCCCTTCAAAAAGATCTTGGGTTCAGGATGATGCTTGCCGAAGTGAAACAAGGTTGGGATGCAATTCCTATGATCAAATCCACTGGCGCTCCGGTGTTTCTCTCCTTAGATCTCCCTGAATGGAAAGAGGAAGAAGAAAAGAAAAAAGAAGACAAAGAAGAAGATGGTGAGGAGAAATCAGACGAAAAAGAACCGACCGAATCAGAGTTAGAGGAAAAGGCATTAAAGGAAAGACAAAATGCCACGATCAAAAACTATTACACACAGGCGGGTAAATTCCGAAGCAATGGAATCAAGTTTGGTTTTTCCACTATAGAGGTAAAGTCAAAGGATTTTAAAACCAATCTTTTGAAGGTGATTGAAAGCGGTCTTTCAGAGGACCATGCTCTTGCTGCTCTTACAACAGAGCCTGCAAGTATTCTTGGCGTTTCCAACCAAATGGGGACCATTGAGGCTGGGAAAATGGCCAACCTGATCGTTTCAGATACTGCCTACTTCACAAAAGACGCCAATGTACGCTTCGTATTCGTAGATGGAGTAAAATACGAATACAAGGGAAAAAAGAAGAAAAAGAAAAAAAGCAATACAGGTGAGGCAGTTGATGCTGCTGGCGTCTGGAACTATACGACAGAAACACCTCAAGGAGACGGGAGTGGTGTTATCACCATTAAAGGTACTCCCGGAAATTACAACGGAACCATTTCAATAAGCTTCAATGAAAGCACCAATGAAATTGAAAATATTGAGGTAGAGGGCAACAAGGTAACTTTCTCATTTAAACTGAATATGGGAGAAGAAATTACGGTTGAAATAACCATGGATATAGATGGCGATAATTTTGAAGGATCGCTAACGGTAGCCCAGTTTGGAAGTTTCCCGATGGAAGGATCACGTGAACCAAATAAATAAAATTGGACATGAAAAAACTGAATTTATATATAGCAATACTTTTGGCAATCACTTGTGTGATAGCCCAGGAAAAAGGAAGTGTGCTGATCAAAAACGGTACTGTTTTGACCGTAACGAATGGCACACTCGAGAATACGGATGTCCTTATTAGAGACGGTAAAATTTCTAAGATAGGAGAAGGACTCAGTGCTCCCAGTGGCTCCAGGACCATAGATGCAGACGGCATGTTTGTAATGCCCGGCATTATTGATGCACACTCACATCTGGCACTGGATGCAGTGAATGAGGCGACTAATCCTGTTACTGCTGAAGTATGGGTTGGTGATGCATTAGACCCCCTTGATGTAGGCATTTACCAGGCACTTGCTGGTGGAGTAACCACCGCCCATGCTATGCACGGTTCTGCCAATGCAATCGGTGGACAGTGTGAAACCGTGAAGTTTCGATATGGGGAGATTGATCCTGATAAAATGCGAATGGCAGGAGCTCCGCGTACCATCAAATTTGCACTCGGTGAAAACCCGACACGTGTGCATGGAGCTGGAAATGGCATCCTACCACGTACCCGAATGGGAGTTGAGCATGTCATTCGAAGCTCCTTCCAGGAAGCAAAAGAATACATGGAGGCCTGGGATGAGTACAACAAGAACAAAAACAACAAGCGCTTCAAAGGAAAGGCCCCTCAGTATGACCTGAGACTGGAAACACTTGCTGATATTCTGAAAGGCAATATCATCATCCACTGCCACTCCTATCGTGCGGATGAGATTTATATGCTCATGCAGGTCTGCAAAGATTTTGGAGTGGATAAGTTAGTCTTCCAGCATGTAAATGAAGGATTCAAAGTAGCGCCTGAACTAGCCAAGTTCGGAGCTGGCGCCTCGGTTTTTGCTGATTGGTGGGCTTATAAGTTTGAAGTGTACTACAGCACGGCTTACAATGCAGCCATTCTAACTAAGAATGGTGTCACTACTTCCATCAATTCAGATTCTGGAGAACTGATTCGTCACCTTTACCACGAGGCAGCCAAGTCACAGAAGTATGGTGGGCTAAATGACGATGAAGCACTTTCATTGATTACGATCAATCCTGCCAAACAACTCGGCATTGATCATAGAGTTGGATCTTTAGAGGAAGGAAAAGAAGGTGATGTAGCGATTTTCAAAAATCATCCCCTATCTATTTATGCGGTTCCTATGATGACTATTGTAGATGGTATCGTAAGATTCGATCGTGAAAATGATCCTGCAGATATGCGGATCTATCCTGATCCGGAAGAAAAGATCGATGTGACGCTTTGGGAAAAAGAGGATCACGATCGATGCATGCAGAACACCGAATTTTTATTCAATAAATAGTTTCGAGAAATAAGTTACGAGGTTCGAGCATGAAGAATTTTAAACAATTAATGATCTGGCAAAAGGGATTGGAGATGATCATGAGTTTCAAAAAGAAAATTGAAACCAACTCGTAACTCACGACTCAAGACTTAAAACTTTGAAAATTATGAAGAAAATTAAATATACATTCACATTGCTTCTGCTCATGACGGCTTGCCTGGCTTTTGCCCAGATTCCAAGTGCTGAGACAGGGACATTCGCATTAACTAACGCGAAAATTGAAACGGTAACTAATGGAACCATCGAGAATGGAACATTAGTAATTGCCGATGGAATGATAACCGATATTGGAACAAGTGTTTCTATTCCGCAAGGTGCGAAAACCATCGATTGTACCGGAATGACTATTTATCCGGGAATGATCGACGGAGGAACACAAATAGGACTAATTGAGATTAGTGCTGTGGATAGAACCAGAGATAATAACGAGATTGGAGATGTCATCCCTCACATCCAGGCATTGACAGCTGTAAACCCAAGCTCAGTTATTCATCCAGTGACAAGGGTGAGTGGAGTCACCACTGCACTTACCCTGCCTTCCGGAGGACTCTTCCCAGGAACAGCTGCGTTAATAAATCTGCATGGCTACACGCCAGACCAGATGTATGCAGGGTTTAAAGGAGTAGTTCTAAACTTCCCGGCAACAGGAAGAAGAGGAAGATGGGACCGAAGATCGGATGAGGATATCAAGAAAGCTGCTGAAAAGGCGCTCAAGCAACTCAATGAAGTCTGGGAGAAAGCTGTTCAGTATCATAAAATTGATTCGGCATCAGGAGGCAAAGACCAACCATACTATCCTGAGATGGAAGCAATGCTTCCCGTAGTACGAGGAGAAATGAAACTTCTCGTCAATGTAAATTCTTCTAAGGACATCATAGCTGCCCTGGAGTGGATAGAGGAAAAAGGAGCAAATGCAATCCTTTGTGGTGTAGCAGAAGGATGGAGAGTGGCTGATAAGATTGCCGAAGCTGGTGTACCAGTTATTACCGGACCTGTTCTAAGCAATCCTACCCGAAGCTATGACCGATATGATCGACCATATGCCAATGCCGGAGCAATGCAGAAAGCAGGTGTGAAGGTAGCCATCCGAACCAATGAGGTGGAGAATGTAAGAAACCTCCCCTACCATGCTGGATTTGCTGCTACCTATGGCATGGGTAAAGAGGAAGCACTAAAAGCAATCACGATCGTTCCGGCCGAGATATTTGGGGTAGCGGATAAATATGGCTCCCTGGAAAAGGGGAAAGTAGCCAATCTCTTTGTAGCTACAGGTGATCCTTTCGAGACCAAAACACAAATCAAGTATGTTTTTATAGACGGCTGGAATATCCCGATGATTAGCAGACACACGCAGCTATATGAGGAATACCTGAATAGAGCTCCGGGAGTCGAAAAATAATTAATTAGTTAAATAAACCTGAAAGGCATCTCAAATATGAGGTGCCTTTTTTGTTAGATCTAACTAATTTAGACATATGTCTAAATCAGAAAAGAAATATGATATCGGTATTGCATTGGGAGGAGGCGGAGCTAGAGGGTTTGCTCATCTGGGCATTTTGCAAGCTTTGGATGAAAAAGGGATCAAACCAGATGTGATTTCAGGCGTTAGTGCTGGAGCCATAGCAGGAGCATTCATTGCTTCAGGTCATTCTCCAAAGGAAGCATTCGATATCATTAAGGAATATCGGTTTACAGCTATTTCTGAGCTCAACATCCCAAAGACAGGATTACTTAGTTCAGCAAAGATGAAATCCCGTATGCTCAAAAAAATTCCGATTGAAAAATTGGAAGATCTGGAA
Organism: Ekhidna sp. ABH4_415; assembly: GCF_056161305.1. Lineage (NCBI taxonomy): Bacteria > Pseudomonadati > Bacteroidota > Cytophagia > Cytophagales > Reichenbachiellaceae > Ekhidna > Ekhidna sp. ABH4_415. Next base: position 345,601 of record NZ_JBSWYW010000007.1, on the reverse strand, counting down.
ACCCCTTTGATTATTTGTGTGAGCAACATGCTGGAAGGCAAACCAGAATATATCACCGAGGGACCTTTGGCAGATATCATTCAGGCTTCAGCTTCTATCCCCGTTCTTTTTAGCCCGGTTGAATTCAATGGCAAGCTGTATTCTGATGGTGGAATATTTGATAACGTACCTGTTAAACCACTCAAAGACATTTGTAAGAAAACAATCGGTGTTAGCATCAGCCCAATACAGGAAATTGACGAACTAACTAATCTCATTCAGGTAGCTACCCGTATGTTTCAGCTTGCTGTCAACCCAAGCAATGGCGAACTTAAAAAACAATGTGACGTGTTTATAGAACCTCCTGAGTTGTGTAATTATGATATCATGGATACCAAACATGCCCAAGAGATTTTTGATATCGGCTATGATTATGTAAAAAAAATGGATATTGATATTTGATTATGAGTACGGCGCTGCTTATTTCCAATCTGGCCATTGGACCACTTCTTTTGATTTTAAGTTTAATCTTCAAGGCCTTCCCACCCAAAAACAGAAACTGGCTGTACGGATACAGAACTGTTCGTTCTATGAAGTCTCAAGAGGCTTGGGATGCTTCTAATAAATATTCAATGGATTTGATGGTTTGGATTGCTATTATCACCATTATCCTTCAAATCGTATTGTATTTTGTTTTTGATCCGGCCACCGCACTCATTACAGCATGCAGTGTGATGTGCATCCTTTTAGTGGGAACTCTCTTTATTATTGAAAGGTACCTCAAGGAAAATTTTGATTCAGAGGGAAAACCAAAGAAGTAGCTCACTGCTCAATTGATATAGCATCAAACATCAATAGCTCCCCTCCTTCTATTTCGCATTGTATTCGTATAGGATTGCAACAGACTTCACAGTCTTCTACATAATCCTGCTTTGTTACTGATGGATCAATCAGCATGCTTATCTCTGCGCCGCAATACGGGCAATGAAAGAAATGTTCGATCATACTTCCTTGAGCTTTGAGCCAAAAAGTATGGCTATAATCATCAATAACATCAATGATGCAATCATCACTTTTACACCAAAAAAGCCTGCAACCATACTCAGCACTCCGGAAAATAAGGTCATCACTCCCATAAAAGTATTGGCTACAGATACATAAAGTGGTCGCTCATCAGCAGGAGCATAATCCACCAGGTAAGTCTTCCTTGCCATCCTAGCACCACCATAAGCCATGATGATCAAGAAAAAGACCGGACCAAAAAAGTAGATGTTTTGAATATCAGATGGAAGGTTGTCAAACAATAGGACATAAAAACATATGATTGCTGCGAATGCCGAACTTACCATCATCACCTTTTTGCTGCTCTGATCAGAAAACTTCCCCCAAAATGGACTGCTAATGGTATTGGATATTCCTGCAGCAATCACAAAAAGACCCAGTCCCGATAGCTCCACATCCATATTTTCCGTGGCATACAAAACGAAAAATGGCTGCACCAATGGAATGGCTAGCAGCAAAGCCCGAGTGATCAGAAATTGCCTAAAGTTGGTATCCGCTTTTATCAGCGACCAACCGTTTTTTATTTCATCAATAGGTGACCGACCTCCGGAGGTTGCTCCGGGCTTCTCCTTAATAAAGGCAAATAGTATAGCTGAAGTAATCCAAAGGATTCCAGCAAAGACAAAAAGCCAGATAAACGAATCAATAGAACGACTACCATCTACGATGAAATAAAGGGCAAAACCTGCAAGGATGGTCAGAACTCCTCCACCTGTTGCTCTGAAAGACAGCAGTCGGCCTCTTTTACCTTTTGGAATGGTTTTTCCCATCACATCTTTAAAGGAAATTGAACCTACTCCGCTTGCCATACTAAAAAGCAAAAGCAATAAAATCACAAGAATCCCTGCTGTTCCAGCCTCATACCTAAAGCAGACGAGCGCCATCAAAAGCAGCATTAGTCCCTGAAAAAATCCTGCAGCTACCCAGAAATATTTTCGGATTTTAAAGGCCCTGATTTTGGCAGATACGATCAGCTGCGGAAGTAACGAACCCGTATTCTTAATTGGAACCAATAGTCCTGAATAAAAGGCGGGCGCACCCAGAAGCGAGAATATATATGGAATAATCAAGCCTGGACTAGCTATTTGCTCTGCCAGTTTGGTACAAAACCCATTCAGCCCATTGAGTAGAAAATTTCCAGGAGCTTCCTTACATGAATCCTCGGAGATTGCATCGCATGCTCGCTCCTCACCCGATTCTGCAACATATTCATATACCCGTTCGCTGATTGGTTCTTTAGACATACCCTAATAACCTTCACTTGAAGTGAGTGTTTTTGAAATTTAAAATTGCTAAAAAGATCGACAATGCTCGTCTAGTTAAAAAAATATAAATTTCCATTTAAGCCAATGAACTTTCAATGAACTTCTCTGAGCAAGACTTTGAAGCACTCTTCAAAGAGCACTACCCCTTCTTGTGCTCCTTTGCAAGAAAGTACATTCAGGATGTGGATGATTGCAAAGACATAGTTCACAATGCTTTTTTAAAACTGTGGCAAAAACAGGATGAGATTGATTTGACTAAACCACTAAAGCCTTATCTCTTCAAATCGGTGCACAATTTGTGTCTCAATTACATCCGAGATAGAAAGAAAATTGTGCAACATGACTTACAAACAGACACTGAGGCCATTCCGGCCTACGTTGAATCCAGAGATTACCTAGAGGAGTCTGAATTACAAACCAGGATTGTGCAAGCCATTGAAAACCTTCCTGACAAGACCAAACGCATTTTTTCTTTGAGTAGGTTTGAAGGCAAGAAGTACAGAGAAATTGCCGAAATAGAGAACATTTCTGTGAAAACCGTAGAAGATCAAATATCCAAAGCATTGCGTTTATTACGTGAAAAACTGAAGGATTATCTGATTATTTACATTTTTATTCAATTTATAACAGGGTTATGACGCTCTCATGTGTGATAAATAAAAGCTGTGAAAGAAAACGCTGAAAACCATAACGAAATCATAGAACTGGCGTCTCGGAAGTTTGCCGGAGAAGCTACCGCTCAGGAAGAAAGCAGGCTGAGTGCTTTACTTGCTGAAAGTGAAGCAAACAGGCAATACTATGCTGAGCTGGTCAAGGTGTGGGATGGCACAGAAAGAGCAGCAGGAATCACTAGAGAAGAGATCAATGAAGAGTGGATTCGACTGAGAGGAGAAATCCGAAAGTCACAGAAAAAATCGTTCTCTTTCATGAAAATTGCAGCTTCCATCGCACTACTTGCGGCTGTTGGTATCGCCTTTTTCTGGCTTCAGAATGACAAGATGGAGCACCTTGTTGCAGGTCAAATGCAGGAGCAGATACTTCAGGATGGATCCATTGTTACACTTAAAGCAGCGAGTGTATTGAGCTATCCAAAAGCATTTTCGGGTGAAGATAGAGCGGTCGAACTCAAAGGTGAGGCGTTCTTTGAGGTGGAAAAAAATCCTGAAAAGCCTTTCATTATTAAAACACCTACCGTCGAAGTAGAAGTACTGGGGACCTCATTCACTGTTAGGTCCAGAGAAGGCGAGCCAACATCTACGGTAATCGTGGCTTCCGGTTCCGTAGCTGTCAAATATGGAAGCAATCGCCTGGAGTTGAAACCCAATGAAAAAGCTATCCTGGATCGTACATCCGGTCAATTATCCAAGCTTACCAACGATGACCCCAACTATCTTTCATGGAAGACGAAACAATTTGTTTTTGACGATACTTCACTCGAAAAGGTGGTGGCAAATCTTTCCAGTGCCTATCAGGTAAACATTCAATTGAGGTCTGAAAATATCAGTAAGTGCCCTGTTACCGTGTCATTTGATAATCAGCCTTTGGAGTCAATTCTGGAGATATTGAAGGCCACCCTGGATCTTTCCATTGAAAAAACCAGCAAAGGATTTGAAATAAGTGGCCAAGGTTGCTGATCTTCATATCCTCATGTCTGCTTACCGATTTTTGCTAATCTCGATTTGGTTTCTCCTGATAGTACCACAAGCTGTCGGTCAGGATGTGCTGAACAAGCAGCTGACCCTTCAATTAAAAAATGTGACATTGGAAGAGGTATTGGATGCCATCACCTCTGAAACAGATATTTCCTTTTCCTATAGTACTCGCAGTATTCCAATCGATCACAAGGTCAGCATAGATGTGAGAGATCAAAAGCTGAGTGAAGTGCTGGATCAATTATTTCTTGATTTGCGAATAGAATATGTCTGGCTGGAAAATAAGCTGATCCTTCGTAAGTCAAAAAATGAGGCAGTTGAACAGAAATACACCATTAGTGGATATGTGCTGGACCTAAATGATGGTGAGACGCTGATAGGTGCCACTATCCTGGTGGAAGAATTGGGTATTGGCACCATTGCCAATGCGTATGGTTTCTATTCAATTACCCTGCCGACTGGTAATTACACGCTGAAGTTTTCGTACATCGGGTATGAGAACCAATCCAAGACGATAACGCTCCAAAGTAATCTGAATGTCAATGTCAATCTCGAATTCAGTTCGTCTCTCCTACAAGAAGTAGTTGTCACAGTGGATGATTCCGTTCAAACGGTTGATCGTGTGCATTCAAACGTCACTCAACTATCCAATACCACGATACTGCAAAAGCCATCGGTTTTAGGCGAACCGGATGTCATCAAGTCCCTGGACATCCTACCGGGCATCCAGCTCTTTAATGATGGATCTACTTTCTTCAATGTACGCGGAGGCAATCGGGATCAGAATCAAATTTTGGTTGATGAGGCGCCAATCTACAACCCCGCCCACTTGCTTGGGTTGTTCAGCTCGTTTACACCGGAAGCTATCAAAGACATCAAAATATACAAAGGCAATGCCGGGGCAGATTTTGGAGGTCGAATTTCATCTGTGATGGATATTCACACGAAAGATGGCAATATGAAAAACTTTCACATGAATGGCCGAATAGGCCTGGTCACCACACAGCTTTCATTGGAAGGTCCAATCGCAAAAGATAAGAGCTCATTTTTTCTCTCTGGTCGAAGGTCATACATAGATGCCTTTTTAAGTAATGATGATTTTGATCAGTTTTACTTCGCTGATATCACCGGTAAAATAAACCTGAAGCTGAACGACAATAACAGACTTTTTCTATCTGTTTTCTCCAGCAACGATGAGTATATAAACAATGAAGGTCTAGCCTGGAAAAATATTGCCGGAACGATACGCTGGAATCACACCTTCAATGATCGTCTTTTTGCCAATACCACGTTCTACTCCAGTAAATATGAATACAAGCTAATCTCAGCACCCGGTCAGGTTTGGTCCAACCACATAGCAAACGCCAGCTTAAAAACTGATTTTTCATTCTATCGAAATCCTCAAAGCACCCACAAATTTGGGTTCAAGCTCAGCGGACATAACTTTAACCCCGGTAATTTGGAGGGTAATGATGATGCCCCGTTTGTGCCGAAGCGTAATGCAACGGAATTCTCTTTATACTACAGCAATGAACGTCAGCTATCGTCCAGGTGGTTATTAACCTATGGCGTTCGTTTAAGTACATGGACCAATTTTGGTAGGACTATTGAATATACCATTGATGAGGACTTCCTGGTTACAGACACGACGACTTATGAAGATCGCAGCAGCTACAATGATTACGCTAACCTCGAACCAAGGATCAAGCTTACTCACATTTTAAATGACCGGAATTTTCTGACCTTAAATTATTCGCGATCCGCCCAATATATCAATCTGATTAGTAACTCCATTAGCCCATTCAATAATCTGGAAGTTTGGTTGCCAGCGAGCATAAACATAAAGCCTCAAAAAGCAGATCAAATCTCTCTTGGTTGGACACATAAACGAATGAAATGGCAATTGAACCTGGAGGGCTATTATAAGGCCATGCAGAATCAAATTGATTATGCCAACCAGGCCGAGTTGTTACTAAATCCTCACTTTGAAGCGGAGATCAGATCCGGAAATGGAACGGCATACGGGCTTGAAGCGATTTTTACGAAACAGACGGGGAAACTAACAGGAAGCATATCTTATGTACTCTCAAGATCAACTAGAAAGATTCAGGGTATCAATGATGGGAAATCATATGTCGCATTATCAGATCGTCCCATACAATTTTCCATAAACGCTACTTACAAAAAATCACAACGGTCAAGTTTCTCAGGTACCCTTATGATTCTCTCCGGCTCCCCTGTCACCACACCTACCTCCTTTTACCAGTATGCAGGACGAACAGTGCCCATCTATGCAGAAAAGAATAATGATCGATTGCCTACCTATCATCGACTGGATTTTGGGTGGTCATACCGCCTCAACAAGGTGGAGCGAAAATTCAATCACTTCCTGACCATCTCATTTTTCAATTTTTACGGACAGAAAAATTCAGTACTTCGCAGTTTCAATAAGATCATTTTGGAAGACGATACGATTGTTGTCCCGACCGAAATCAATAACCAGGAAGCTCTTCAGGCTACCCATCGATTTGTTTATCAGGTTGTTCCATCCGTTTCTTACTCCTTCAGACTATGAAAAAGGTATTGATCATATTGATGGTTTTGCTGAGTTGGCAATGTGAAGAGATTTCCGACCAGGAATTAGCGATTAACAAAGAAGTTTTTTTGGTAGTCGATGGCGGTATCACCAATGAAATAGGTACCCAGGAAATCAAGCTATCGCTGACATTTGATGAACTTGGTCAGGAACCACCACCTGTAACAGATGCCCTCGTTCTTATCAATGAGGGAGAAAACAATTACCTATTTACTCATGATGAAAGTAGACCCGGAACCTATACAAATAATTCGTTGGTAGCGCTCTTTGGAAAGGTATACATCCTGTATATCCAGTATAATGGTGAAGAGTATTATGCTTTTGCCACATCAGATGTAGGCACCAAATTGCCCCCATTGGTGATTCAAGAAACGGAGACAGGAGAAATGGAATATATGCACAACGAAACCATCCCTTCAATGACTAATGTAGTAGCAGAATGGAATGTGGATGGTTCTACACTAACCAAGGAAGCATTTTATTATACATTGGACGTAGTAGACATCACCAAAACGTTTGCTCCTGACAAGGAGCCATTTACCTTCCCGAAAGGCGCCACCTTGTATCGAAAAAAATATTCGCTCACCCCGGATCATCAAAACTTCCTTCGATCATTTCTTGCGGAAGTAGACTGGCGAGGTGGTGGATTTGATGCAGCTCCAGGCAATGTACTGACTAACCTTTCGGAGGGAGCTGTTGGGTACTTTTATGTATCGATGGTTGATTCTGACTCAACTATTGTTAATTAATTGTCGCTGATTATCAATTAGTTATGATTTTACTATTAAAAATTTTAAAATTTATCCAGGGTACATCCTGAATACTGTGTGATCAATACAAATCACAAATTATTTTCAATCATGAAAACGAAAGAAACTATGAAAAAGATAAATCTATTGACCCTGATATCGCTGGTAGCACTATTACTATTTGCTGCGTCATGCGATGATTCGATTGACTCACCTCCTGCACAAGAAGATATTCTTCCTGAGCGTTTCTCAATCGATGTACCTGATCCACTTGCTAACCCTGCAGCCGCAAACGGAAGAACGAATGGACGTGCTGAAGAAGGTGAGTTGAACGGAAATGAAATATATGAGTTGCTTTCGTTGTTCATTGCCATTGGTGATGGCGCTGGTGAACTTACTGAAGCTATATTAGGTGGAGTATCACAATTTGATGTTAATGGCGAATTTTTCTTCAGCTATGAAAGTGACGATGATCTACGCATTAAGAACCTTTCTGTAACTTCTGACGCTACATACGAAGGGGTTGATTATCAGTATTCGCTTACAATCACAGATGCTGCATCAGAAGGAAATGATGATGGAGGAAAAGCTATGCAAGTATTTTGGAATAAGGATGTCATTAAAGGAGTGGCAATCTTAAAACCATACAATATTGATCGTATTAAGGACGCAGATGCTGGCGATGCGATTTTCAAAATAGAATATTCTGAGGAAAGCGCTAACTATGATGCACATATGATTGTGACGATAGACAATTTGCCACTCGAAGATCCGTCTGTAGACCCTTACTCCATCAGTACACTCAAGATGTTTGTTGGTAAAACTGGAGAAGTGATCGATGTTTACGGAAACTCATATCATCCAAATGCTACTTTCTTCACTGACGATCAAGGATTTAACTGGGCGTTTGTAGCATCAGGTATTCATAAAGGAAGCATCGGTGTAGCTGAAGTCGGCCTTCCTGGAGGTAGTCTGGATTCAGATGATAGAGAAGTATTGCTGGTAGAGAATTCATTGAAAAATGTATTCACTGCACAAATCCAAGCTGCATTCCCCGGTTTGCCTCAGGAACAAATAGATGCCTATCTTCAAAATACGGAAGCACCTGGCTATTTCAACTCTGATGGCTTCATCCAGGGAGGTGAGTCTCCAGATCCACTGTTTGATCAGTTTGCTGATCGACTTCAGAATCTAACTCCGTACAATCCTGCAATAATTGCAGCACTGGAAGTGAATTTTGAATAAGAAAGCTTAAAAACAAAAAATGCCTTGCGAATATCGCAAGGCATTTTTTATACATTATGTTGCTAAACTTAAGCTTCCTGCATCTCCACTTCTTTCTCTGCAATCCACTTCTCAGCATCCAGCGCTCCCATACATCCGGTTCCGGCAGCAGTCACTGCCTGACGATAGATTTTATCTTGCGCATCACCTGTAGCAAATACACCCGGAATGTTAGTTTTTGATGTGCCTGGAATGGTTTTTATATACCCTTGCTCATCCATATCCAACCAACTTTTGAAAATATCTGTATTTGGCTTGTGTCCAATCGCCACAAAGAATCCTTGTGCTTCAATCAATCGCTCTTCTCCGGTTTGATTATTTACAACTTTCACACCACTCACTTCTTCATCTCCCAATACTTCTTTGGTTTCTGTATTCCAAAGGATCTCAATATTAGGCGCATTTTTCACTCGCTGCTGCATAATTTTAGAAGCTCGCATTTCATCTCTTCGAACAAGCATGTACACTTTATTTACAATCTTGGAAAGGTAGCTAGCTTCCTCTGCTGCGGTATCTCCAGCCCCAACGATCACTACATCCTGACCTCTAAAGAAGAAACCATCACACACCGCGCAGGCAGAAACACCTTTTCCGTTGAGTCGCTGTTCACTTTCTAGTCCAAGCCATTTTGCAGATGCTCCGGTTGAAATAATCACCGCTTCAGCTTCGATTTCAGTCTTTTCATCAACAGTAACTTTGTGTGGCCACCCACTAAAATCAACTGCCGTCACCATTCCGCTTCGAACATCTGTTCCAAAACGCTCAGCCTGCTTCTGAAAATCCACCATCATCTGAGGACCCATCACTCCGTCAGGGTAACCCGGGTAATTTTCAACATCATTGGTGATTGTAAGCTGGCCTCCGGGCTGACCGCCCTGATATAGAACTGGCTTCAATCCTGCTCTTGCAGCATAAACTGCAGCAGTAAATCCTGCTGGGCCTGATCCTATGATTAATACTTTTACTCGTTCTGTTGACATCTTTATTTATCTAATCTTATTATAAAAAAATGGTGTTCCGAATCAGAACACCATCTTATTAGCTTTTGTGCCACTTGGGCATATAAAAAATTCAAAAGTGTCCTGAAGCTTACCCTTCAGCTTTCTCTTCCTGCTTCTCTGGTTTTGGAGGACGAGGAAGTAATACTTTTCTGGAAAGCTTAAACTTGCCTGTCTTCTTATCTATATCAATCAACTTCACTTTTATCTCTTCTCCCTCTTCCATCACATCAGACACGTTTTCTACGCGCTCCCACTTGATTTCAGAGATATGAAGCAATCCATCTTTTCCAGGAAGGAATTCAACGAACGCACCAAATGGCATGATTGATTTCACTTTACCATCGTACACCTCGCCTACCTCAGGTTGCTGAACGATGGCTTTAATTCGTGCCAAAGCGTTGTTCAATGAATCGCCATCTACAGCGAAGATGCTCACTTTACCACCTTTTTCATCTTCTTCGATGTTTACTGTAGCACCAGACTCTTTTTGAATCTCCTGAATGATCTTTCCACCAGGCCCAATTACTGCACCAATCAACTCTCGATCAATTCGTAGTTGCTCCATTCGTGGTGCATGAGACTTAAGCTCAGTTCTTGGCTCTGTAATGGTCTTCGCCATTTCACCAAGGATATGTAACCTTCCCTTTTTCGCCTGGTCTAAGGCTTCAGCAAGCACATCGTATGAAAGACCATCTACCTTGATGTCCATCTGACATGCAGTGATACCTTCTGTGGTTCCTGTTACTTTGAAGTCCATGTCACCCAAGTGATCTTCATCTCCAAGGATATCAGAAAGAATGGCGTACTTACCTGTTTCGGAATCAGAGATCATACCCATTGCAATACCAGAAACCGGACGCTTCAATTTTATACCTGCATCCATTAGTGCCATTGTACCTGCACACACAGTTGCCATTGATGATGAGCCATTGGACTCAAGGATATCCGATACCACTCTCAACGTGTAAGGGTTACCTTCTTCTTCGGTTGGGATCATCGGCTTCAATGCTCTCATAGCAAGGTTACCGTGTCCTACTTCCCTACGTCCAGGACCTCTGTTTGGTCTTACTTCTCCGGTTGAGAAACCAGGGAAGTTGTAGTGAAGGATGAATTTGTTGTATCCGGAGATCATTGCTCCATCAATCATCTGCTCATCCAGCTTAGTACCTAGTGTTACTGAGGTTAATGACTGAGTCTCACCCCTGGTGAATACCGCTGATCCGTGTGCTGAAGGCAAGTAATCCACCTCTGACCAGATAGGTCTGATCTCATCCGGCTGACGTCCGTCAATTCTTTCTTTGGAGTCAAGCACAAAGTTCCGAACAGCTTCTTTTTCAATATCATGGAAATATTTTCCAAGTAGGAAATCATCCATTTCTTCAAGCTGCTCTTCAGTAAATTGCGCTATGTATTCTTCGTATACCGCTTTGAAAGCCTCTTTTCTCTCAGCTTTATTAGGGTTCTTCTTAGCAGCTACGTCGTACAGCTTTTGATAAACTGCTTTGTGCATAGATGCTTTAAGCTCCTCGTCTTTTGGTTCGTGATCGTATTCACGCTTTTCAGTCGTTCCAGCTTCTTTGGCCAGTTCTTCCTGTGCAGCACACTGAACCTTGATTTCTTCGTGAGCCTTCTTGATGCCTTCCAGCATTTCAGACTCATCTACTTCTTTAGACTCACCCTCCACCATCATGATGTTATCGGCAGTACCGGCAACAATTAGGTCAAGCGTGGCTTTCTCCATCTCCTCCGGAGTTGGATTTACTTTATACTCTCCATCTACTTTTACCACTCGTACCTCAGAGATTGGGCCTCCAAATGGAATGTCAGACACAGAGATTGCAGCTGATGCAGCCAATGCAGCTAGTGCATCCGGCATTACATCTTTGTCAGCTGAAATCAGCTGAATAAACACTTGTGTGTCAGAATGATAGTCAGATGGAAATAATGGTCGAAGTGCACGGTCTACCAATCGGCAGATCAGTACTTCATAGTCAGATAGTTTTCCTTCTCGTTTCAAAAAGCCGCCTGGAATCTTTCCGGCAGCCGCAAATTTTTCCTGATAATCAACAGAGAGTGGCAAAAAGTCCACTCCTTCTTTGGCTTCTTTCGAAGAAACCACAGTTGCCAAGAGCTTGGCATTTCCCATTGTCACTACGACAGATCCATCCGCTTGTTTCGCAAGTTTTCCTGTTTCGATGGATACTTCCCTGCCGTCTGATAGTTGGAAGGTTTTAGTAATTACATTCATAATAAATTAATAAAAGGGACACGTTTTGCCCCTGGGTGTTTACAATCAAAAAAGGGAATCAGAAATTTGATCCCCCTTAATTTTTTATTTTCTGATGTTAAGCTTAGCAATAATGCTACGATATCGCTCGATATCATTTTTGTGTAAGTAATCAAGAAGTCTTCTTCTCTTACCTACTAGCTTTAAAAGACCTAATCGTGATGCATGGTCTTTTTTCTGAGTTTTTAAATGGTCAGTCAGGTGGTTGATTCGATGAGTGAACAATGCGATTTGACCTTCAGCAGACCCTGTGTCTGTAGCTGACTTACCGTGCTCTTTAAAAATTTCTTCCTTTTTTTCTTTTGCTAGATACATTCTAAAAATCTTCTACCTCTTTTTATTGAAGCGCAAATTTACGCTTTGTTCTTATTCCGAGCAAATCTACGCCTAAGCTTTTCTATACCTACCCGATAAGCATCAACTTCAAATAATCGTGCATCTACCCGTGCCTGCTTCAAAAAGTATAGACCAAAAGGCAAAAGGATCATATCAGACATCCATGAAGCAAGATATGGATCCATCACTCCAGACTTAGCTTGCTTCTCTCCAATGCTGGTAAATGCGTAGTAAATAATGAAAAAGAAAATGGCCAGAATGGTCGGAACCCCCAATCCACCTTTCTTTATGATTGCTCCAAGAGGAGCGCCTATCAAAAACATCAATATACAAGCCAAAGCCTGTGCATACTTCTTCTGCATCTCAATCGTATATAAATTCACATCTCGCTGATATTGATAAAGCCTTGTTTTGGTTGAATTTATATTGACCTTGATATTTCTGGCTTTATTAAGAGCCTCAGAATAGATTGGTTTTCTATTTCTCAATTTATCATCCAGGTAGTTATCTACATGGCTCCACTGAAGTGTATCAATCTTTGACGCTTCCAATTGGAACGGTTTAGGACTATTATTGACTCTTTTTTTCCTTGAATCGGTAAGTTTTCTTTCTGACTTTAGCAACTCTTCACTTATCTCCTTAATAACAGTATCCGGCTCAGCAATTAGCTGTGGTTTCCGTTTGTGTTCTTTAGGTTTAATTTTTTGTTTTTGCTGAGTTAGCAGAGAAATGGGAAAAATAGAAGCACGAACCGGACTGTTCATGATAGAGTCCCTTCTCTTCATGTCTGCACTATCCAATTCAATGGTTCCTTTTTTATCGATTAACTTTTTATTCAGCATGTGATACTCAAAATGCCGTCTGGTGGTTTGTATGAAGTTCGCTTTTTGTCTAACCACCTGGTTTTTAAACGAGTCAACATCGTGAGACAACTCGGAAATATTCTTCATCTGACGGTTGTTCTGAAACAGCTCCTCTTTTCTACGCTTTAGATCAAAAGAAGCCAGACTAAATACCATGTCCATCCGATCATATTCAGTACGATAAAACCGATCGATCTCACTCTGTGATTTTGATTCTTCTGAATAGTAGTGACCGTTGTACATCTCGAGTTTGAGATAACGGTCGTCCATAAACGTATACATCAAACTGGAGTCTGCAAGAATCACCGTCTTATTTCCCCTTCCTGAAGAATGATCGTAGATGATTACATCGAGCAGTGTTTTCCCGTCTGGGAGTTTATCTTTCGCTTTTATGCTGTAGTTGGGAATTCCATTATAAAATGTCCCTGATTTAATATCCAAAGCAGGTTTGGTATGCTTGATGTCGTAAAGAAGACTGTAAGCCTTCAGGTTAGCTGCCGGAATGGTGAAGTTGTTGAAAAAATATGCCCCGACTGATAATACTATCACAAAAAGGAAGATAGGCCTTAGCGTTCGCAGGAGTGATATTCCAGAGCTTTTGATTGCCGTCAACTCAAACTGCTCTCCAAGATTACCAAAGGTCATGAGAGAAGCGAGCAATACACCCAATGGCAATGCCACTTGAAGCATATTAAGTGAAAAGTAAAATATCAATTCAGCAAAAACAGAAAAGCCCAGATTTTTTCCTACGAAATCATCGAAGTACTTGAGCATGTACTGTAAGAGCAGAATGAAGTTGGCTACTGCAGTAGTAAGTAAAAAAGGTCCAATGAAGGACTTCAGCATCAAGACATCCAACTTTCTCATTCTCATAGGTGTGCAAAATTAGAGAATAGGATGCTAGCAAGAAAGGTACCAGATTTCAGCCTGAAAATCAGCCGCCTACAATCTCTTTCAGGTCATGAATCAATGTTTCCCATAATTCACTCGCCTCCTCTTCATCCATATCAGAGTAGTCAGTGATTCGAACGTAAACAGACTGGGTGAGCTCATTCACATCGATTTTGAATTCGAAGTAATTGTTATCATCGTCTTCTTCGTCAACTACATCAAACCGTACATGGTGATTAGTTCTGTTTGACGTCAGCTTGGCTTTTGTTTCATCTCCATCCCAGATAAAAGTATACACTTTATCCTCATTGTTGATGTTCACATCGTCGGCAAACCATTGGGCTAAGCCAGATGCTGTACTGAAATATGGATAAAGCATCTTCTTCGATGCGTTGAATTCAAACTCCCCTACATATTTATACTTTGCCATACCGGTGAAATTTTTGATAAGGTAAAAAAAAAATCTATTTCAACAAGCCCATGGCAGAAAAGAAATCTTTTATAGATTTGCGTTCCTTTTTGAGGGGTGCATCAGATTTCTGATTGAATTAACACCCCAAAATTCATGGCGAGGTAGCTCAGATGGTTAGAGCGTCGGATTCATAACCCGGAGGTCGGCAGTTCGATTCTGCTCCTCGCTACTACACAAAAGCAGCTTTTAGGGCTGCTTTTTTTATTTCCAGCCTTACTTATAAACCGGAGGTCGGCAGGTGGAGCGCCACCCCGGTCGATGCTGACCCTCGCTACTACACAAAAGCAGCTTTTAGGGCTGCTTTTTTTATTTCCAGATTTACTTATAACCCGGAGATCGGCAGGTGGAGCGCCACCCCGGTCGATGCTGACCCTCGCTACTACACAAAAGCAGCTTTTAGGGCTGCTTTTTTTATTTCCAGCCTTACTCATAACCCGGAGATCGGCAGGTGGGGCGCCACCCCGGTCGATGCTGATCCTCGCTACTACACAAAAGCAGCTTTTAGAGCTGCTTTTTTTATTTCCAGCCTTACTCATAACCCGGAGATCGGCAGGTGGAGCGCCACCCCGGTCGATGCTGATCCTCGCTACTTAATCATTCGATCATCCTATCCGAATGTTTTCCCGCTGACAACCTTTTTATTAAAAGAATCCGTTCTTACAAAGTACATGAGAGTTTTGATACCAATCATACTATTTGGGTTACTCCACCATTTATCCGCACAAATTTCTGGAGTTGTTTTAGACGCTTCAGACCGTTCTCCCATTGCTTATGCCTCCATACAATTAGTGAATTCAAATCAGGGTACTATTACTAATGAAGAAGGAAAGTTTAGTTTCGAATCTTCAGGAAATACTCAACCCCTGATATTGATCACACATGTTTCCTACGAGGATAGGTTAGCAGAGGTGAATTCATCCAATACGACGATCTTTTTAAAAGAAAGGGTAACCAGCCTCGAAGATATTTCAGTACAAACCAAACCTGACCGGTTTTGGAAAAAGAGTCACAATAAATTTAAAGATGAACTATTCGGTGTTTCCCGAATTGTTAGACAAATCGAAATTACCAACCCCTGGGTCATAAACTATGAAAGGAAAGCCGGAGCATTAGTAGCAAGTGCCAGTGATCCTTTGAAAATCGTGAATGATTACACCGGTTACGAAATCAATTTTATCCTGGAATCATTTGTCAACAAGGGTCTTCTTTCAACATACCAGGGAAAACCTTTCTTCACAAGTCTTGAGGGGAATTATGTTAGCAACAGAGAAAAAGCATTTTTTGGATCCAAGAGGCATTTTCTATTCTCACTGGTACATAAAATCACCCGTTCTGAAGGCTTTAGGGTCTATATAACAACATATGACCGTCAAACTAATTCATTTATCACGGTCAAAGCGATGAACCCTAATAAGCTGGTTAATCACGTAAATGGAGAATGGTGGCTTGATTTTGAAGGGTATATCAAAGTGGTTTATTTGAAAGAAAAAGATCCCACGAAAATGCATCACACCTCTCCAGTACATGAGTCAGGGCAGGTTTCTTATTTATTATGCAATCAAAAAATTCAAATTGATGAGCAGGGAAATGCGCAGAATCCCGGGCTACAAGACTTTGGGTATTGGGCAAATGTTGAGAGAGTTGGACACTGGCTGCCACACGACTACCTGCCGACTCGTCTCAAAAAACGAAAATCAGGTGAGCCTGAAAACACAATGCCTCCGCCTGACACCTTAAAAGGATTTGTATTATCCAATCTGATCATTCCAAAAGATGAGATCATGGATGGAGGTGTTCCGCGAGATGGAATCCGTTCCTTGAATTTACCTTCAGTCTCAAAAAAGGATGTAAGCCAGCCTGCTAATAAAGAAGTTTTAGGTGTTAAGCAAAATGGTCAGTCGCGGGCCTACCCTATTAAAGTGCTCAACTTTCATGAGGCCATCAATGATACGCTTGGCAAAATGCCAGTTGTGGTTACGTTCTGCCCTTTGTGTGGTAGTGGCGCATCATTCGCCAGCCAGATCGAAGAGGAGTTGCTGACATTTGGCATCTCAGGGTTGCTTTACAATTCGGATGTACTCTTGTATGATCATCAAACCGAATCGCTATGGTCTCAACTGATGGGTAAGGCTGTTTCGGGACCATTTTCCGGAAAAGAGCTGGAGCAAATTTCCACTGATCGAATGACCTGGGGGCAATGGAAAAACCTAAATCCGAATACTACGTTGGGAGCTCAAGAAACAGGCTTTTCTTTTGATTATGAAAAAGATTTATACAGTGACTATTTGAATAGTGAACAACTGATGTTCCCGGTTATAAAGCAAAATGACAAAATCAACAACAAGGAATTGGTAATTGGAATTACTCACCAGGGTTCATATAAGGCTTACCCTTTTTCTGAATTAAAGAAATCCAGTGGTAAAGTCA
Source organism: Ekhidna sp. ABH4_415 (assembly GCF_056161305.1). Classification (NCBI taxonomy): domain Bacteria; kingdom Pseudomonadati; phylum Bacteroidota; class Cytophagia; order Cytophagales; family Reichenbachiellaceae; genus Ekhidna; species Ekhidna sp. ABH4_415. The sequence continues at coordinate 328,737 of NZ_JBSWYW010000007.1, read as the reverse complement.
GCGATACTATTGCCGGGGAACCAATAACGATCTACTTCAGCAAAGAGACAAACAGAGCTTGGTTATCAGCTGACGATTGGAATAAAGGTGTTAAGTCCACGGTATTGTTCTGGTTTGCATGGTATGCATTTCATCCCGAGACAGCTGTATATAAAGATTGAATTAATCTTCTTTTTTAAACGCCTGATCATCTACTTTTTTCAGATGATACGGATCCACATCTGCAATCGCTCTTTCATTCAATTTCTGAAATAAGTGATATTTCTCAATCACCTCAATCAATTCTTTGTTTTTGGAAACCAGAATGATATAATAGAAATGCACCTGCACCTCTTGTTCAGTGAAATGTGACTTTACTATGTTGTAGTAAAAAGATGGATCGTGGCTTTTACTCTTTATAAATAAAAGAAGGGCCTTGTAATTTTCCAGGTAATGCTGAAAGGTATTTTTATAGCCCTCAAAAACAGCAATAAAAGTATTCTCAAACGACTCATCAGACGGGCTCAACCCACCAGCATCAGTCTTTCTTCTTTTCTTAAGTTTATCTGTTTCCCGCTTAAAATCCATATATAATTCATCGAAAGCGTTTTGTGATTTTGCCTTCGCGTTGATCTTGGTGTTGCGGATGTGGTTTGCCGCATTGATGTGAAAATTCAGAAGCTGAAAGAATGTATTTTCAAATTGCTGAATGGCAATAGTTTGCGATTGATCTTCCATAATCTTTCTGCTCTCTTGAAGCTCCATCCGCTGAAGTACAAGTTCCCGCTTTTGATAAATAAGTGCCAAAAAGAAAAGGATCACACCTGCCAATGCCCAAATAGGTCCGACGGTTCCTCCAAGAAATTCTCCAGCCATCCCCAGAAGCGTGCGGTCCTGCCAGATCTCCTCACTAAAGCCATTCATTTTTATGATGAAAATGTAGCATAGCCATAGTCCCAGGCCGATAGCGGCAAATGCGCAAAGCGCAAGAAGATTAGCGAATATATCTCCCCAGTTTAGGTTAGGTTTTTTGAGTTTCATGCTAGCTGATTAGGATTTACGGGTTAAAGCTAAATGTTATCCTTCAAATTCAATCTTTTTGTGCGATCCATCACAGTAGGGTTTGTTGGATGAGGCTCCACACCTGCAAAATGCGGTAACCCGATGTTTGGATGTTTCGGATCCATCATGATGTTTTACTTTAATATTCCCGTAAACCATCAAAGGCCCGCTCTTCACCACTTCTACTATTTGCTCCTCCTCAATCGAATCATCTGATTGAGCATCATGCTTGAGCTTGTAGGACAATGCACCGGATGGACACCTATCAATCTGCTCTTTAATTCGTTGATCGTTCTCTCCTTTAACATTTACCCACGGTCTGGCATTCGGATCAAATACATCCGGAAGTCCTTTAAAGCAAACTTCTGAATGGATGCACTTCTCCGGCTTCCATACTACCGTTAGTTCCTCACTTTCGTATTCTTTTATTTTTTCAGCCATACCTACAATTTAGCACCTTCTGCCAATAAATGCTCATAATCTGAACGGTGATTTTTAATGAAGGACTTCACAAAAGGGCACAAGGGAATAATCTTTAAATCATCCTTTTCAATCATATCCAGTGACTCCCTGACCAGTTTATGGCCCATACCCTGGCCTTCCAGTTCATCGGGCACTTCTGTATGAATGAGATACACCGCTCCCCTTTTCCCAATTTTGTAATCGATAAAGGCTGCTGAGTCTTCAAACTGCAGCATGAAGCGTTGCTCCTCAGTATTGTTTTCGGTTTTAAGACTTGCCAGATCCATCAATTAGTTGCTTTATATATTCTGGTAATTCGCGTTCATTCCCAATCTGATCATCAACCATCGGTGCTCCATACCTGTACTCCATAGGGATTACACCACACCAAGGACTTTCGTTATCCAGCTTCATATTTACATCACCCGTTCGCACTTTAGCTGCCGCATTTTTTAGAGATAGTCTTGCTATTTTCGTAATAGCTACTTGCTCTGGTGATGGCTCTCCTATATCTGCTATTCGACCAGGAATGTATCGGTCAGTGAAATTATTAAAGAACTTTAGCTTTTTATCTGGATCAGTGATCTCTTCCACCCGGGAAAAGCCAATAACGGAACGATAATTAAAAGAGTGATCAAATGCAGTGGGTGACAGGATAAGTGCATCTAGGTGAGTAATTGAAAAGCTCACCACCTGATCAATAATACTTTCCATGAATCCACTCTTTGCAGATGCATGAATATATAAATGATCATCGACTCTGGTAAATCCAGTAGGGATCTGGTGAGGCACTCCCTCTCGATTGAAAGCAATGGTACAAAAAAGACCTTCATCAATGATCTGATATAAGGCATCTTTGTCTTGAATACCTCTACTCGGGTACCGTGATGGTATTGTATTTACCATTATTTAGGTAAGCAAAATCAACAGCAATAAAATGATGATGATGGCACCAATAGAGATAGATACTTTGCTATCTAGCCCATGCTCTTTCAATTCTTTTTTTATTTCTTTCACCTCTTTCCTCAGTGCAGTCTTTTGCTCCTTATCCATGTCTGAGAAATCCATTTCCCATATTTGATGAACCCTGTTTTCCAGCTGCTCTACTTTTTCTTGTGGATCTGTTGTTTTTGGATCAGTTTCAGTGGCTGTTGCCGTTAATGTTGACAACCCAATAAGACCGATAAATGCTAAGTATTTAATCTTTTTCATAAGTTTTACTTTAGTTGATTGAATTGAATTTAAAAGTAAATAATTCCATGATTCTGTATTTCATAATTGATACAGAAATGATGTCGAAAAAAAGAAGATCTATTTTCTTTAAAAAAAATCATCGTGATGCTTAAAAATAAAAATTGAATTTCTACATTTGCGTTCCGTTTTCGGAACGGGCATCCATCTTATGATGGATTTTTAATGTTCGGGGTGTAGCACAGTCCGGTTAGTGTACCTGGTTTGGGACCAGGGGGTCGCAGGTTCGAATCCTGCCACCCCGACAAGATTAAGGGAGCAAATTGCTCCCTTTTTTTATTTTTAAATATTTCTAATAGACTATTTTAGCCTTCTTATGGGCATTGGCTCAGTTGGTTTAATACAATACATTCAGGGAAGTTAGCTCAGTTGGTTTAGAGCACCGCCTTGACAGGGCGGGGGTCGCTGGTTCGAATCCAGTACTTCCCACCATAGCCAGACATATGTCTGGCTTTATACTTTAGAAATTGGATGAGAACCAGTTAGTTCGAAAGCGAAGCTTCATGAAGGAGCGTGCGGCATGCTGTGCGCGTATGAATAATTCAGTTCATGGCCTACACTAATCCTCCTTCTGCGCCAGTTCTTTTACATACATTACCACACTCCAAATTTCTTCGTCTGTCAGCATGGTTTTGAATGGCTGCATCAATCCTCGTCCTTCTGAAAGTTTCCAGAAAATAGCTCCATCTGTTTGTTTCATGAAGTCTTCTTTCGTGAAGTTTTTAGGCTTCTGCTCCATCGTTTTGGATATATCTGTCTCTGCGTTTCCATACTTTCCATGGCAAACGACACATTCAGCTGTATATATTTTCTCACCCAGCTTTAAGGCAGACTCTTTGTCTTTTAAGGGATTTGATAACTCATCAGCTTCCGGTGGTGCTACCCATGGCGTTTGTGCTTCCTGAGCACTAACTGTGAATGAAAATAGCATTAATAAAATCATCAGAATTGATGAAAATGAAGAAATACTGGAATGATTCATGGCATCCAAAGTTTGATTATTCCAAGCAAGTTCTGCCATTAGCAAGAAGGGAGCAATGACAAACGCTAGATCACCTATTGATGTAAATCATTATTGATGTTGAAACCTGAGTGCTCTATTTAATAACTTGACTGGTCTCATCTAGCTACTGACCCTCTGGTCTCCAAGAAGATTGAACTGTGTTTAACGAGTATGTATTTCACCCTAAAAAAATAAATACCAACCACACGCCTCCCAGAAAATGCCAGAATATAAAGACATTGTAGGCGTATTGACGAGATTTAGAATGTACCCTGTACTCCCTGATTTTTCGAAAAACAGAAGCCAGTAATATCATTCCTACCATTACATGAATGAAATGAATAAGTGCAAATGGGAATAGTATATTCCTGAATGACAAATTGGAGCTGAGCAATTCCTGCCACCCAATTACCTGAAGGACTGAAAACAGCAATCCGAAGAACAAACCCAAGCCTGTGAAACGAAAAGCTTTTTCTATTTCATCTTCCCTGATCTTCAGCTGACTCATCACAATCAATGCGCTACTGACTAATATAAACCAGGTGGCTACTTCATAGATAGTTGGAATAATAAGATCCGGAAGCTTTTGTAACACCCATACAATAAGGAGGGTTATGAAAATGAGTGAACTGGTGACAATGAATAGTTTGGTCATGTACTTGCTCGCATTGACCATCCGCTGCTTCTCCTGCAGGCGTTCTTGAACTATTTCTTTTTCGCTCATAGCTTTGATAGCTATAACTGGCTTTTCAAAAACAATGTTTCAAACGAAAGAGCCAACTATTCAACTTTTCTTTTTTCTAAAGCAATCGGCTAATTTGGTGGTATGAGAAAAAAGCTGAAAAAAATCAAGCCTATTGATTTGGTGAGACCTGATAAACTTCTGTTGACAGGTTTAAAGACGCTAACAGAGCTTACACTGACACCTGTGAACATGTACGCCGATCTAAAAGCAAAATCTAAAGGAAAAGCCGAGATCACTTTTATTGGTGAAAAGAAACTGGAAGAAGTCAAGGTACAGCTTTTCACTTTCAATGAAAATGAAATTCAGGAATTACAGGAAAAAGATTTCAGCCCAATGGCCAACATCGGGGATTCACACATCTATTGGCTGAATATTCACGGCTTGCATGAAGTAGACCTGATCCAGGAACTTGCCGACTTAATGAGAATGGATCGTCTCTCTGTAAGGCATTTGCTGGATACCACACAGCGACCAAAGGTTGAGGAGTTTGATGATTATCTTTTTTTTAACATCCGGTCTATTTTGCTGGATGAGGAAGATCAACTGGATGTTGAACAGCTCTCCTTTGTTTTAGGCAAAAACTATGTGATCTCTTTTCAGGAAAAAGAAAGTGATCATTTTGATGATATCAGGTATAAAATCCGTGAAGGTGTTGGTTTTGTGAGAAAACGGTCATCCGATTACCTTCTCATCCAACTATTGGATGCTATTCTGGATAACTATTTTGAGACTATTGAAGACATTAATGAAGATATTGCTCAACTTGAAAAGGATGTCTATCAAAACCCAAAGCAAGAAACTTTATTTGAACTGGAAAGAAGTAAGAAAAGAGCTGACCTGATTAAAAAATCTTTAAATCCATTTTTCGAATCCATCAACTACATACTCAATAATCGCACATCATTTTTCCAAAAAAGCAATGTTAAGTACATCAACGATTTGAAAATGAGTTGCGCAAACGCACTAGAGGAAGTTGACTCAACAACACGGTCACTGGAAAGCTTAACCAATATATACTATGCTTCTCTGAGTCAGAAGATGAATGAAACAATGAAAGTGCTAACGACGGTGGCCACTATTTTCATTCCACTCACATTCATTGCAGGAATCTACGGGATGAATTTCGAGTATATGCCTGAGTTAGAGTACAGAAACGGCTATTTCATCGTGTGGGGTGTGATGGTTTTCATCTTTATAGGCATGATCATTTACTTCAAACGCAAGGATTGGCTATAGGCTAATCTTTGATATTTAGGGTATTGTCTACAAACCATCTTGCTTCAACGAACAAAATTGCAGTTGGTCCTTGAATTAGCTTATTTCATATTCACAAACTAACAATTACCCCCATGGCTTTACTTCAATTAACCAAGGAACAAAAAGGATTCATCAATAAGAGCTTTGTGATATGCACCGTCGGTTTAGCTCTTGCACTAGTAGTAGTAAATATCCTCTTAGGCTAAACCAAAAAGTTTACCACTGTCAAACATTTAATTTCTGCTTTCAAAAAGGCTACTCATTTTGGGTAGTCTTTTTTTATTTTAATCATAAGGTAATTCTGCTTCCTTCAATGCTAACTTTACTTTATGGATCAACTCACAACTCTTATTGACAAGCTAGAAACCAATAATTTAGTACAGCTTGCTATTACTCTTGTCATCTTCATTTTATTTCTGGCATCCAGGTTGATAATCAAAAAAAGCCTGAGGAGACTTGCTACTAAATTCTCCTACGATCCAAATCGTACCGCGGCAACTAAGCGAATAATCATGGGGGCCCTTTACACTTTTGTGATCTTGCTTCTCGTAATTATCTGGGGAGGAGACCTTAATAATCTGTGGGTTTCTATTGGGAGTATCCTTGGTGTGATCGCCATTGGGTTCTTTGCCATCTGGAGTATCCTCAGCAACATAGTTGCGGGAATCATCATTTATACCATAAACCCTTTCAAAATCACAGATACATTGGTACTCGTAGAAAAAGAAGTGACAGGGAAAGTAATTGATATCGGTATGATTTATACCAAGCTTCAGGATAAAGACGGCATTTTCACTGTTCCCAATAATGTATTTTTCCAGCAAATTGTGAAGGTGAAAAAACCGAAATAGTGGTATCCAAACCTCTTCTTGTTAGAACAATAAATCTTCAATGAAGGGCTGGATAAAATCTCACACTTCCGACAAATACCTGATTCCAATTCGGGAGCAAATGATAAATATGCTGGATCCGGAGGATCGTGTGATTGATCTGGGTTGTGGTTCAGGAGACTTCCTTATACGAGCAAATACAAAGATTGAACTTGGCCTGGGTGTGGATGGCTCAAAAACGCTCATCAAGTATGCTCATAATCGAACGAAGGATTTGAACATCGCTAATCTATCATTCGAACACCTGATGATCGATCAGCATTTTAAACCAAAAGCGCATTTCACACATGCTACCGCATGCCTCTTCTTTCATGTACTTCCTCAAGAGCTTGCAGCTCAAATCCTGAAGTCAACAACCACTTATTCCGACCGATTGATCATCTGCGCTTTTGCGCCTCCTCAAAATCGAAAACAGCAATTTTTGATGTGGCTGGACCAGCGATTTACATCCCATTATCGTAACTATCGAGAGTATTGCCAAAATGGCTACATGGAAGGACTGATAAAAAAATGTCAGCTACATATTGATGATATAGCTGACACGTTTGATCCAACCATTAAGATCTACTCGATAAAATTATAATTACTCTGTTCTCAACGATTCTACCGGATTGATTCGTGTAGCTCTCATCGTATGATAACTGATGACCAAAAAGGCAATCAATAATGCAACAATACTGCTAAGAACAAACAGCCATGCTCCTATCGATGTACGATAGGCAAAATTATCTAACCACTTATTCATCATATATATAGTGATCGGAATAGAAAGTACAATTGCAATCAATAGCTGAATAGAAAATCCCTTTGCTAATAACCGAAAGATTGAGGTAGGTGAAGCTCCCATTACTTTTCTTATTCCAATCTCTTTCACCTTGCTATTTACTACAAGCATTGAAAGACCTAATAAACCTAAACTTGCTATGACAATGGATAAAACTGTAGCGATGGTAACAAGCTTATTCATTCTGGTTTCGCTTGCATACTGAGCTGCAATTTGCTCATCTATGAAATTAAAATTCCAGCTTTCATTTGGAAAGAGTGCTTCCCACTCTTTTTTTAGGATATCCGTTCCATCGGATAAATTGGAGCCATTGTAGCTAAACACTAATTTAGGTATTGGTGAATCAAGGAAATCGCCATCTGAGACTCCCATTAATATGGGCATTGGATTCATCACAATAACCAATGGCTCTACTTCGGAATGTAAGGAGGAATAATGAAAATCATCAGTCACTCCAATGATCTGATGATCGCCAAATTCATCGCCAGGCAATTTTGCCCCAAGTGGGTTTTTCAATCCAAAATGCTCAACTGCTGATTTGTTTAGAATAACAGATTGCCTCATGTCCAGTCCGTTCCCCTCCTCAAAGCCACGACCCTCAAGGATATCGATATCAAAGGTTTTAAGATAATTGGCGTCCACACAAAGCAACCTAAACCACCGAAAGACACCCTTATCGTCAGTATAAGCCAGATGAGCCCACCCACTTGTTCCAAATACATGGGTCCCCATTGCTACCTCTGAAATCTCCGGATATTTTTCCAACCTGGCTTGTAGCAACTGCCCATTTTCAAATCCGGAAGTAATCCTTTCTGATAAACGCTGGGCGGAAGGGCTGGCTTGCAGCTGAGTGGAGATGACGGCTTCATAATTTATTCCTAAATCCTTTTCCTGCAGATAATTGATCTGCTTCCTCATAATAAGTGTGGTTGTAATCAGAAACACAGTAATCAGAAATTGAAAAACAACCATTCCTTTTTTAGCTGTCATCTTTCCTCCAGATTGACTGCCACCACGAAGGATGTTTATGGTCTTAAAGCCTGAAAGAATCAATGCTGGGTAAGATCCCGCAATGGCCCCTATGATTAAGGCAAGGAGTGCATAAATTCCAGCATGCCACCATTCGAATTGAAGGTAAATCTCTGTACCCGTAAGTCTGTTGAATGTTGGGATCAATAAATAGGAAATCGTTGCTCCAATAAGCATCGCGATGATCGTTAACAAGATGCTCTCACTGAGGTACTGATAAACCAACGTCTTTTTATATGCGCCCAATACTTTTCTAATTCCCACTTCTTTCGACCTTCTGAGTGACTGACCAGTGGACAAAGTGGTATAGTTGATACATGCGATTATGAGAACCAACAATCCGATTGTACCTAAGATGAAGACGTATTGTGGATTTGCTACCGGAGCATTTCCTAGAGGGATGTCCGGATTAAGGTGGATGTCTGTTAGGGGCTGCATTCCTATGTTGTATTGATCTCGTTGCATTGCCTCATCTCCATAACCCACATCTCCCATTTGGCTGAGCACAACATCCTGCATTTTATTATTCACATTTTCAATACTGGCTCCTTCTTTTAATAACACATAGGTTTCTGCAACCACATTAAACCATGCATTCATTGCTCGTTCACTAAATAGTGTTCGATTGTTTTCCGTTGATATAGCTAAATCGAAATTGATACTAGATTCGTACCGGATGTCTTTAAAAATGCCAGAGACATTAAAGTCTTTGATGTCCTTTCCAATCTGTAATGACAATGTTTTACCCATTGGGTCATTATCGCCGAAGTATTTTCTGGCGTACTCCTGAGAAATAATGATATCGTTGAGCGTAGGTAACGGTCTTTCCTTATCGCCTTCGATTAATTGAAAATCAAATACTTCAAAGAAGTCAGGACTGATGATAGCTACAGATTCGTTGATCCTGTTTTCTCCTCGTCCTACCAGGAAATTTGACAAAATGTATTGAACTGAACTTTCTACTTCCGGAAAGTTATCTTCAAAAAGCGATTCAAACCGCAGTGGAGTATGTGAGTTAAAAAAGATCTGACCTTCACCATAATCTTCCTTTAACCAGCTTCTGTAGATACGATCCTTTTTAGCATGAAACTGATCAAAACTAACCTCCTGTTTTACATAAAAGCCAAGTAGCAGGAAGCAGGTAATCCCAATCATTAGCCCTAAAAGATTCAACGAGGAATTGAATTTATCCCTCCATAGCACACGCAGCGCTATTTTAAAGTTATTCTTAGTCATAGTCATAAATGAGTTATTGAGTTTTTGATTCCTTTTCAATGCAGATAATCGAAATGAGCGGAGAACCCACCATACATATAAGATATTAGCCAGAAGCTTTCCGCTTTGGGCTCGACGTTTTATATAAAGCTCATACAAGTCTCCCTGTAAATCTTCAATCAGCCTATCGTCACAAAACCATGCAAGAAACCGATCAGCCCACTTTGGAGGATTGTATGTCATGGCAAAACAGCAAATGTGAGTTTGGGCATTTTCTGATACAAAGCCAGTCGAAGTTCCATGGTCTCATCCAGCACTCTTCTACCGGCTTTGGTAAGAGTGAAAAAGCGCTTGCGCCTTCCTCCTCTGTCACTTGTAGCACCTCCCATCTCGGAAGTTACAAAGCCCTTCTTCTCCAGCCTTCTCAATACAGAATGAACAGCAGTTACATCCATTTTACGATTCGTGTTATTTACAATCTCGTCCAGTATAGCCACGGCATAAGCCTCGGTTGTCAATGAACCTACAGTAAGTAAAATCAGCTCTTCCAATTCGCCTAAGTGTTCTCCTCTCATAAGTGTTAGTTTGATTTTGGATATATAGGTTTAAGCGAGTCAAATGATCCTTGCGTCGAATCAATCGTAAATCCGGCGATTCTATATGGTCTTTCACCTTCGAAATAGAATCCCATTTCCATCCATTCATTTGATTTAGTACCCTTGACAATCATCTTGTATTCGGTCATATTCTTGCGATCTGCCTGATACATAATTAATATACCATCGTTCATTTTTATATTATCAAAAGCACCCATTAACTGATCAGCTCCCATTTTCTCAATGAGCTTTGGAGAAAAATATTTTTCAATCGATTCATCTGAGATACCTCCGGATTTAACAGCATCAAAAAACCAGATAATCTTCGACCCAGCCGGGCTTTCTTTCAGTTGAGCAAGTGATTGTTTGCCGGTTTGTTGGGCAGAGGCTGATATCGTAGCTCCTAATAGTAGTGAATAAAATAATGCCTTCATTTTGAGTTTGATTTGTTGTACAAACGCACAAGTTAAAAATTTGGTTGTGTATTTGTACAAGAAATATGTTAAAGCATGTTAATGAAACAATAGCTTAACAAATTTTGTAATTTGATTACATGGATGCAGTGATTCACATTAAAAATATGGTTTGTCCCCGATGTATCGAGGCAGTGAAGAGAGCGCTAAATGATGCCAATGTAGGGTTTGAACGTGTATCGTTGGGTGAAGCTATTATTAAAAGACCACTAGATAAAACCCAAAAATCGAACCTTGAACCACTTCTAAAAGAAAAAGGATTTGAATTACTTGAAGACAAAACCTCAGCGATCATAAGCAATATCAAAGGGCTGATCATCGAACAGATCCATTACTCGAATGAACCTCTTAAGGTAAATTTCTCCACCTTCCTATCAGGCAAATTAGGAAAAGATTATTCAACATTGAGCAAGCTTTTTTCCTCCGTTGAAAGTATTACAATCGAGAAGTTCATCACCAAACAAAAGATCGAACGGGTGAAGGAGTTGATCATCTACGATCAGCTTAACCTTTCGCAAATCGCTTACCAGATGAACTACAGCTCAGTCGCACACCTATCCGCTCAATTTAAAAAAGAGACTGGTCTCACTCCTACTCAATTCAAGAGGCAACAAAAGCCACAAAGGCAATCATTAGACAAGTTGTAATTATCACAATGATATAAGGGACTACCAAAATACTGTAACATCCATTATAGTTTAGTTTACATTTTTGTATCCATATTGTTGGACTATGAAGAAAACCTATACGATTTCAGGGATGTCTTGTGAGGGATGTAAGAGTCACGTAGCAACTGCTTTACTCTCAAATAATAAGGTGGAAGTAGCAGAAGTAGACCTGGCTGCTGGTAAAGCTTTGCTTACCCTAAAAGAGCACATATCCATCGATGACCTGAAGCAGACGCTCCAGTCACATGGTGATCGTTATGATATACATCCGGAGGATCATCACCATTCCCATGATCACAAAAAAGCAAACGAGAAGAAGACTGATAATGGTGGCAAATATTATTGCCCAATGCTGTGTGAAGGTGATAAAAAATACGACGAGCCGGGAGACTGTCCTAAGTGTGGGATGGATTTAGAACAAGAACAATCCGCTTCTTCATCAACCAAAACCATTTATACCTGTCCCATGCATCCTGAAGTGGAACAGGACGAACCGGGTAGCTGTCCAAAATGTGGGATGGATCTGGAGCCCAGGAATGTTAGTGCTGAAGAAGATTCCAGTGAAAAGAAAGCGTTTCAAAATATGCTCAGAAAATTTATCTGGTCTGTTGCCTTCACCCTACCCGTATTTTTTATTGCAATGGGTGAAATGGTGGGGATTTCCATTAACTCATTGATCAATAAAACTATGCAGGGATGGGTGCAATTTGTACTTACAACTCCTATCATTTTCTATTCTACCCGTGAGTTTTTTGTGAGAGGATTTAAATCCGTCATTAATCGTTCTCCCAACATGTGGACACTGATTTCGCTCGGTGCTGGTGCCGCATACTTGTTCAGTATTGTTGCACTTATATTCCCTGATATATTTCCCGAGCAGTTCAAAACTGAATCAGGGAATGTTCACTTATATTTTGAATCGGCTGCCGTTATTTTGACTCTCATCTTATTGGGTCAGGTGCTGGAATTAAAAGCCAGAAGTCAAACAAACTCAGCAATCAAAGAATTGCTCAACCTGGTTCCACAGAAAGTAATCGTTATCCGAGATGGCAATGAACAAACCATCCCCCTTGAAGAAGTCCAAATTGATGATATTATTAAGATAAAACCTGGTGAAAAGATACCTGTCGATGGAGAAATCACCGAAGGAAAAACTTCCATTGATGAATCGATGATTACCGGTGAAGCTAATCCGATAGAAAAAAAAGAGGGTAATGAAGTGATTGGAGGGACGATAAACGGAACCAATACCTTCCTGATGAAAGTAACAAAGGTTGGAAGTGATACGCTACTCTCTCAGATCATTGAGATGGTGAATAAGGCCAGCCGTACCAAAGCTCCGATTCAAAATTTGGCAGATAAAATTTCGGCGTATTTCGTACCGACAGTGGTGGCTATTGCGATTCTGTCATTTGCCATCTGGTCCATTTGGGGGCCCGATCCCCGGTTGGTTTATGCATTTACAAGCGCTGTTACTGTACTTATCATTGCATGCCCATGTGCATTAGGTCTGGCCACACCTATGTCTATCATGGTAGGAACCGGCAAGGGGGCCAAGCAAGGTGTGTTAATTAAAGATGCACGTGCACTGGAAGAAATGCATAAAGTGACAACTTTAGTAATTGACAAAACCGGAACGATCACCGAAGGCAAACCTACCCTACAGCATGTCCAGTCTTTTTCAGATACAAATGAAAATGAACTCTTACAATGGGTTGCTTCCCTCGAAAACAGTAGCGAACACCCCTTAGCGGATGCCATCGTAGAAGCTTCCAAAGCCAAAAAACTAGAATTGTTAGAGGTAAAAGACTTTGATTCCATAACGGGTAAAGGAGTGAAAGGAAAAATCAATGATCAGGAAATAGCGATTGGCAACAAAAAACTACTGGAGGATTTTAATATCTCTTTGAATGAGGTCCAAAGTACCGAAATAGCTGAAAGGCAATCAACAGGCGAAACAGTAATGATGATCGTAATTGATGGGAAGCTAAATGGATATATCAGTGTGGCAGACGCGATAAAAGAAACATCTGCTGAAGCTATTAAAACGCTCCAAGAGCATAACATTGAAGTTATCATGCTAACAGGCGACAACAAAAACACAGCTAAAGGAGTAGCAGAAAAACTTGGCCTTGATGGGTTTGAAGCAGAGTTGCTTCCTGAAGAAAAGCATGCATATGTGGAGAAGCTACAGAAAGAAGGTAAGGTTGTAGCTATGGCCGGTGATGGGATCAATGACGCTCCAGCACTGGCTCAGGCCAATGTAGGCATTGCTATGGGAACAGGGACCGATGTTGCCATTGAAAGTGCCGGCATTACACTGGTGAAAGGTGAGCTGGATGGAATTGTGCGAGCGCGAAAACTCAGTGAAGATGTCATGCGGAATATTAAGCAAAATCTGGTCTTTGCGTTCGGGTATAATATGTTGGGAGTTCCTATTGCTGCCGGCCTATTATTTCCCTGGTTTGGCATTTTACTTAGTCCAATGTTGGCTGCCTTAGCCATGAGTCTTAGTTCCGTTTCTGTGATAGGAAATAGTTTGAGATTGAGGTAAAATACACCTCGAGGGTTTTGAAAACCCTCGAGGTTCTATTTAATTTAACACATGGCTCAACCATTAATTCCTCTTGAACCAGAACGTATTTATCACATTTGGACACATGCGAATGGATCTGCTTACACCAAAGCCTACAATAAAATGTACGATCGAAAAGGGTCTCTTTTCATCCCAAAATTCAGAAGGAAGTTGATTGATAACGACTCCTACTTCACTAGACTAATCGCATATATTCACAATAACCCAATACATCATCAATTTGTAAAAGACTTGAATGATTGGCCACATTGTAGCTATCATTCATATCTCATAAACAAACCCACCAAAATTGAGAGGGATTCCGGAATTGCATGGTTTGGGGGAAGAAGTGAATTTCTTAAAGTGCATAAAGAGCTAGAGGCAAAAGATGTCATGTTGGAATTTGAATAATAGAAACCATGGAGGTTTTGAAAACCTCCAAGGTTTAATTACGTATCTTTGCAGCAGTGAGAATCACTAAAAACATATTAAACAGCTTTCTTGCAGTTGTATTATTAATAGCCACTACAGGCATTACCCTTAACAAGCACTATTGTATGGGTAGACTCAAGTCTGTGGCAGTTAATGAGCATGCTCAACATTGTTTCGATGGTGAAGAAGAACAAATGCCTTGCTGTAAAGATGTAAGCGAGGAGCTTAAAATTGAGGAGATTACTACAGTAGCCTTTGATTTTGATGCAAATCCAGACTTATTCGAACTAGCGATCATCAATCACATCCTTCTCAAGGATATATCCTTTACACTGGAGCAGGAAAAGCCAGAACACCTATTCTATGATCCTCCTCTCCCCGATCGAGACATCCCAGTTTTGATCCAGTCATTCCTGATATAATACCGGATTGTGTTTATAGACGATATCGATCGTCATTTCAGTTCATTTTTTGACTAAAAAATACAATCATGGTAAAACATATATTTACACTTATAACATCAATTTTATTAGCCTTATCAATTGAGGCACAGACAGTGAGAGGAATGGTTGGCAATGGTGCCGAACACGAGCCGCTCATTGGAGCAACCGTTCAGGAGCTTGGAACCCAAAATGGTGTCATCACCGATGTGAATGGTCAATTCACCCTGAAGCTAATAAATAGAGAAGCTAAACTTGTTGTTTCCTATTCAGGATTCATTGCCGATACAGTCAATGTAGATCTATCCGGAATGATGCACATCATGCTTGAAGAAAGCGCTTCTGAATTAGAAGAAGTAGTTGTTCAAGCAAGCAGCACTTTCCTCGACGACCGTGAATCCAAGCACATTGAAGTGATTACGGAGGCAGAACTTACCAAGGCAGCCTGTTGTAATCTATCTGAGAGTTTTGAAACAAACGCATCGGTAGATGTCTCATTTACAGATGCTGTCAGTGGAGCAAAAACCATTCGAATGCTAGGCCTTGATGGACGCTATGTTCAGATCAATCGTGAAAACATCCCAAATGTGAGAGGTTTAGCCGGTAGGTATGGTCTCAATTACATACCCGGTACCTGGATTCAATCCATTGATGTTGGTAAGGGTGCGGGTACCATCGTCAATGGCTATGAGTCGATGACTGGTCAAATCAACGTAGAATTAAAGAAGCCGGAAAATAGCGAGAAGCTTTACTTGAATGGTTATGCGAATTCTATGGGGCGTGTTGAATTTAACGCTAATCATGCCAGAGACATCAATGATCAGTGGAGCACGGCCCTACTATTACATACCAATTACTTCAATAATGAGGTAGATCAGAATGATGATGGCTTCATGGATATTCCGAAAGGCAGACAGATCAATGTAATGAACCGGTACAAGTACCAGGGAGAAAAGATGGTTTCCCAGATCGGGCTGACGGTTATGAGAGATGAGAAAGCGGGAGGTCAGCTGGGATATGGTTTTGGTGATGACTTTAGAACATCATCGCAATATGGATTTCAAAACAATACTACACGTGCTGAAGTGTTTGGTAAGACCGGTCTCTTATTTCCACATAAACCATATAAGGGCTGGGGCTTTATTTATTCAGCTTCTTATCTAGATATAGATGGTGGTTTCGGTAGAGATAACTATCTCGGTACAGAAAAAACGCTTTATGGTAACGTCATCTTCCAAAACATCATAGGGAATTCATTTCACCAGTACAAAACAGGCGTAAGCATGCTTTACGATGAGTTTGATGAGGTGTATGCAGACTCTACTTTTAGCAGACAAGAAGTAGTCCCTGGATTATATTATGAATACACATATACGCCTGGAGATAGATTCACCTTGCTGTTGGGTGCTCGAACTGATTTTCATAATCTGTATGGTAACTACTTTACTCCAAGACTCCATTCAAGATATCAAATTTCAGAAAATACGACGATCCGAGCTGCAATTGGTCGCGGATATCGAACACCTAACACCATAGTTGAAAACAGTAATATTTTGGTTTCATCCAGGCAATTAATCATTGAAGAAAACCCTGAACCCGAGGTATCCTGGAACATGGGTGGTAGTTTGGTAACAGCGGTTAACATTGGAGATAAAAAGTTAAACCTCATTGCTGATTATTTCTATACGAACTTTGAGAATCAACTCATCTACGATATGGATGCCAATTCCAGTGAATTGAGGGTATATAACCTCAGAGGTAAATCTTACGCTCATAGTTTTCAATTGGAAGGAAACTATCAGTTTTCGGATCGTTTGAGTGCGAAAGCAGCATATAAATTTTATGATGTTCGAACTACTATCAACGATGAGTTCATAGAAGTGCCTTTCAATGCTCGTAATCGATTCTTTCTGAACACCTCCTATGCGACACGATTTGATAAGTGGGAAGCAGATGCCACACTTCAATGGTTTGGAAGCAAACGACTCCCTGACACGTCTGATAAGCCGGCTGAATTTCAGAGAGGATCATCCTCCCCTGACTTCTTCTTACTCAATGCGCAAGTTAGTCGAGGTTTCAGATGGGGAAATATTTACATAGGCTCTGAAAACCTGCTTGGATTTACGCAAGATGATCCAATTATTGACGCAGAAAATCCATTTGGCAATAATTTTGATGCTTCGCTCGTATGGGCCCCCATTGTGGGAAGAATGGTATATGCTGGATTTAGGTATAAGATTAAAAGATAATTAGACATAAGACACTGTTGACATGAAACAAATAATATCAATAATTACGTTTTTGGTAACTGTTATGGCCTCTGGACAGCAGGAGCCTATTGAAGTAGACGGAGGTTTCAAAATTGAGATCAAAACATCAGGCATCTGCGAGATGTGTCAATACACATTAGAAAAGGATCTGGCATTTGAGAAGGGCGTTAAGGAAGCAACGTTTAATCTTAACAATAAGATCATGACGGTCCTATATAATCCAAAGAAAACGGATGCTCAGACTATCAGAAAGCGGATTACCATGGTAGGCTATCACGCAGATACGTTAGCGAGGGATTCTGCTGCTTACGAAAAACTGCCCATGTGTTGCAAGGACGGATCACATGGCACACCTATTCCACAGGTGCCTTTGGCACCAAAGGATGATAATTAATATAATGTTCCTAATCGAATAAAGAATTTATCCTTATATGAGGAGGGAGGTGCATGGAGCCTCCCTTACCTTGATTTTTCATAGTGTTTAACGGCAATGCAATAATCAAGAAATGACCTGTTTAGTTGCTGATCATTCATTTTACAAACGTAGCTTGCAACAGACTCTCCATTATCCGTAAGTTGTTCATCAAAATCGACTGTAGATTGATATAAATCATCAACAAGCCTTTTAACAGACCTTCTTAATTCCGTCACATGAGACGGAGATTTGGTTTGCAACATATTGGGTTAGGTTAGGTTAATGCACGGTTAAATAAGTAAAATATTTTAACAATTACTACAATATTTGAGCATTAGCATGAACATAATTTACCATAGGCAAAGTCATATTCCTTAATCGCTTATAACTCCTGGCTGAGATATTCGTTAACCTTGCCTTTTAAAGAACGATACATTGAGCATCTACCAGCAAAAAATCGAACAGTTAAGGGTGATTTCCACCAAACTAGCAATTAGTGATAGGAGAATAAGCATTGCTCGCTTACTAGCTATATCTGCGACTTTATTCTTATTCTATGAATATTATAAGACTAACAACTCATACTTGTTGTTAGCAGGAATTATCACCACACTGTCATTCTTTCTTCTAATTAAAAGGCATAAATCCATCAGGTGGGAAAAGGATTTGGCTAAAGCTAAAATCGGCATCAATCGAGATGAAAAGGATTTCTTAGCAAAAGGCAAGCTCAATTTTGACAATGGTGATGAGTTTATCCAACATGATCATCCCTATTCCTACGACCTTGATTTCTTCGGTAAAAACTCATTGTATCAAACATTGAATCGAACGGCTACCTCGTATGGAAAACAAACGCTGGCTGAAAAACTTCTTCACATTGTATCAATAGAAGAAATACTTCAAACGCAACAAGCAATTCAAGAACTAACACCTAACATTGAATGGAGACAGCAGATACTAGCTTTAGGCAGACTAAAACCTGACAGCCCTGAAAGCATCAAAGACTTGCTTAAATGGGGATGTAAAAAGCCCAGGAAATATTATCCGATTTTTCGGTGGCTCACTTATATCCTTCCACTTCTCACGATCATAGCCTTTTGCCTTTACTTGATTTATTCAGAAGGCATATTTGGAAATATTGGAGGCTTCCTTTTCCTGATCAATCTAGGGTTTCTTGGCTCACAAATGCTATGGATAAAAGAGGAATTGATTACCACAACGAAAATTGAGGAGATTCTAAGGCAACAATCGATTCTTTTACATGAAATTGAAAATCATACCTTTCAATCAAATAAACTTAAGGAGCTACAAGAGAAACTTACCTCCCACCATACCAAAGCCAGTGAGGCGATCCATCACCTATCTCTATTATTTGGAAGGCTGGAACATGTCACCAATGTCTTTGCCAGTCCTCTTTTAAACGGAACCCTACAGTATCACCTGCATGTATTACATGGTTTATCAAATTGGCGAGAAAAGCACGCTTCCCATCTTGAGGATTGGTTAAAAGTTATTGGTGAAGTTGAAGCGATCAGTAGTCTCGCAAATTTCGCTTACAATAACCCTGACTTTGTTTTCCCTTCCATCAACCATGAAAAGCACATACTTTTCGCAAACCTGGGTCATCCGCTTATTGCAAAAGACCAAAACGTGACCAACTCAATTGACTTCAATTCGCAAAGTTTTTTTATTCTCACAGGCTCCAATATGTCAGGAAAAAGCACATTCCTGCGAACCATTGGTGTGAATATGGTCCTGGCAGGAATCGGAGCGCCTGTGCATGCCACTCGTGCTAATGTGCATGTGATGCCAGTGTTCGTTTCTATGCGATTATCAGATTCATTGAGTGATAGTGAATCTTATTTCTATGCAGAAGTGAAGCGATTGAAATATATCATGGAGCAGCTTGACAATGGAGATGGTTTTGTACTGCTTGATGAAATTTTGCGAGGCACAAACTCTGATGACAAACGAAACGGTACCATAGAGGTTATTCGGAAAATGGTGGAGAAAACTGCTTTTGGCGGTATTGCTACACACGACCTGGAGGTATGTAATACCACTCAGGAATACCCTGAAACACTAACCAATAAACGGTTCGAGGTGGAGATCGTCAATGGTGAGTTGGTATTTGACTATAAGCTACGTGATGGTGTCTGTGAAAACAAAAGCGCCAGCTTTATCATGAAAAAGATGGGGGTTATTTAGCATATCCTTTCGTATCTTTAACTATGCGCTTCCTTATCACCACCACACTCCTATCGGTTGCCATTTTCACCAATGCACAAACCAGCCAAACAACCACTGAACTGGTTATGTCCATGTCACAACGGTCGCTGGTAATGCCCGGTTATCAGACGGAACTTAAGGCATTAATAGCAAGACAGGCCTATGAGTTCTGGAAAGTGGGAAATGTGGAGCCTTATGTCTCCCACTTAAATGTTTATCAAGCACTGTACGAGGCAAACAAGTACCTGGGCTATGACTCTGTGCGTAACATGGCCTACAATCAGGTGGGTATGCACGCTAATACAGTTACCTCCGTGGTATTTGGCAATGAAGCGAACCATTATTACTCCTCATCTACAGATGGGAAAATCTTAAAATGGAACCTGTCCAACCCACGTACCATCCCGGAAACAGTCTATGAATCGGATAAGATTATTCAATCCATAGAAATGTCTAATGATGGCAAAGTGCTAATGGCGATATTCTACCAGGAGGGTTTGGCATTGATCCCTACTGAGAAGAACCCACATGATGATATTCAGGTATTAGAGGACCCTCAGCCGGTTCAAACAGCCACTTTCATACCTGGTGAACGCAAATACCTTATGGTTGCAAAAACCGGCGAATTGATACTAAAGGGATTTAATGCAAAATCAGAGCAGGTTGGAAAAACTGCTCTAAAAGTGAACCAGCTAAAGGTGGACGAACAAGACGGCACTATCTATGCCGGTACCGAACAGGGTGTTCTAGAGGCATGGGAAAAGCCGTACGAGGTGAAAGAAAGCCCGATTGATGACATAATGAAAAACTGGCGTAAACAATCCTATTTTGGTTACGAGCTCGGTTCATTTGCCATCAACTGCCTGGACATAAGCCCAGAGGGAAATACGTTGGCTATCGGTAGGGATCGCGGAGATGTAATACTTTGGGATATTCCGAATAAAAACCTTATCCGAATTATCTCAGGACATCAAAGCACCGTAACAGATATCCAATTCAATCCAAAAGGAGACTTGCTCCTTACTACCAGTCGTGATGGAACTGCACGAATCTGGGACCTCACAGATTCAAGAAAGCTCCCCATCATTCTGGATGATCATGATGATTGGGTATTTACCGGGAGTTTCAACCCCTCTGGAACACAGGTGATCACCGGCGGAGGAGATGAGTACATCCGAACCTGGCCAGTTGATCCCGCATACTTCGCATTCCGCATTTGCGCCATGATTGATCGTCCACTTACCCCAGACGAATGGTATGAATTCGTGGGAAAAGATATCCCCTACGCTCTTACATGTTCGAAATAAAAAAATCGCACCGGACATTCAACCCGATGCGCTCACAATACAACCTAACCTATGATGTTTTCTTAACTCAAACGTACAAACCTGCTTCGTTTAACAGCGCGTGAAGTAATGCAATTCAAGAGATCAATACAGAACTGGGTGAAAAAGGGTCTTTTTACTTTCATAAGGATAATATTTAGTTCTTAATGATGATTCAAAGTTGAACATTCGAAGTGATTGAGGTGAGCGGAAATTACGGAATTGAAAAAATACGAGGATCACGTAATTAGCATCTGATCCCTTTCTTAGGATATATAAATCCATATTTTTTTAAACGATTCCGGTGTTTTTAGGCTTTTAATTATACGTATAACCTAAAATTAAAAACCATGACAAACATTATCTCCTCATTAGTAAATGGAATAAAGGGAGGCGTCAAAGGTGCTATTGAAGGCACTGCTGACCTTGGAAGCACCATTGTTTCTTCTGTTAAAGATGTGACACTCACAACCATCGAAGGAACCAAAGACATTGTAATCAAAGGTGTTCAGGTACCTGCATCGATTGTACAGGGAACATTCGAAGGCCTGTCCAATGTGGGTAAAGGCATCATCGACCTGGTGAAAGGGATCGTAAACGGCGCAGTACAAGGCGCGATGGAAAGTGGTGTAGATCAGAAAGATGCAGTACAGGGTTCTGTTAAGCAGGCTATCCACTCAGCCAAAAATTTAGGTCTTGATGTGGGTTCTGTGGCAGTAGAAGCAGTAAAAGGATCTGTTAACGGAGTGAAGCAGGTTGGTGGCGATACATTAGCAGCTACAAAAAATTCCATTGTAGCAGCAGTAGAGGCCGCAGGTGAAATAAGTATAGAGTCAACCGAGGCTGTGAAAAACGCCATTAAAGAAGGAGTAGATGGCGGTAGAGATGTTTTAAAACAACTGTAAAGAATATAATACATTAATTAAGCCCTCGATCGAGGGCTTAATTAATGCCTTTTCACTTTTACATCCGAATTTTTCAAACCCTTATCGAAGAGGATTGCAATGTTTGACAATATCATATTTTATTGCTTATTCAAACAAACACCAACGAACCATGCTCAAGCAATTTTCACACTCACTATTGACTTCAGAGGAACTGGTTGTCATTGCAGAAAGACTTATACAAGCTGTAAATGCATCCGCCTTAAAAGAGATTCTGGAAAATAGAATTAAGAAGACCACAGAAGCATCCAGCGTGCTTTCTGAATCATTAAATGAGGGACTTTCCAATGTCCATGCTTCACGTGTGCAGCAAGCTGACCTACTTAGAGACGATGCTTTTCAAGCCTTTAAGTATGGTGTGCTTTCGGCCTCATACCGTACAGAGCCATCTATCAAACAGGCAGGAGAAAAGCTGGTAGAGGTGGTAAGAAAACGAGGATTTAGCCTTTACAACCTTGGCTACATTGCCCAAAGTGAAGCCATGAGAAGTTTGGTAAATGATTTGGAACGGTTTTCTAATGAAATTTCACATGCCGGGGTGGCAGATCTTCTAGAGGAAATGCTAAATGCTCATGAAAGTTTTGACAAAGTATACCACGAAAAAACCACTGAGGATACCAAGAATGAAACTCCGCAGGTAGTGGTATGGAAAACCGAACTATCCAAGCAGATCACACTTTTCCTGAACCATGTAGAATTATTGGAAGAGGATAAAGAAGATGGCATTGTCGATCTGGTGGATAAGCTCAATGCAATCATTACGGATATGATGCAGCAGGCAAAAGAACGACAGCAGATAGTATCATGATTTTTTTTGCAAGATTTGACATTAGATAGCTAAACTTTTATATGCCCTTTTTACGTTGGGGTGTTTGATGAAGAAACTGATTGTACTTTTTTCGATAATAGCTTCATGTGAATCACCAACCCCTACTGCACAACAGGTAGTAGATAGCGCCATATCGGCTGCAGGTGTCAGCAAATTGCAGGAGGCTGAAGCATCTTTTACATTCCGAGGTATTGACTACAGCTACTTAATGGATAATGGCGCATATGTGTTCACACGAATGCAGCAAGATTCAATTGGTAATGAAATAAAAGATGTGTTGAACAATGAAGGTCTGTTTCGTTACATCAATGATAGTCTTGTTACACTGGATGAGGAAAAGCGAGCTGCCTACACCAGTTCGGTAAACTCAGTAATCTACTTCGCGTTTCTCCCATTCCGATTGAATGATGCTGCGGTGAATAAAAGCTATGCTGGGATCGTGCAAATAAACGAAACCGCATACCATAAGATTAAGGTGACTTTTGACCCGGAAGGTGGTGGCGAAGATCATGAAGATGTCTTCTACTATTGGTTTGACTCAGAAGATTACAACATGGACTATCTGGCTTATAGCTACAATGAAGAAGATGAAGGCACAGGCATGCGATTCAGAGTGGCCTACAATACCAGAAAGATCAATGGAATCACCATTCAGGATTACAGAAACCTGAAACCTGAGGTAAAAGATAGTGTTCCGCTCGAAACGATCGATCAGGCATTTCTGGATGGAAAATTGGTTGAATTATCACTCATTGAACTGGAAGATGTGGTAATTTCGACTCCATGAAATGGAGATACCTGACCTTAATTATATTACTCACATTTTGTAGCACCCCCCAACCTGAAGAGTCGGAAAAGAAAACAAGCATTGTTAGCTTTTCAACACCTGCTGGTCTCAATAGCAGTCTCCCCCACCTGGTTAAGGGTGCAGATAACAACCTATACCTAAGCTGGGTTGAAAAAAGAGACGCTAACTGGGTAGATTTCATGTATGCTCAACTAAATGACAGTGGGTGGAGCGAACCAGAATTGATTGCTACAGGAAACGACTGGTTTGTCAACTGGGCAGACTATCCAATGCTGGCGGTTGATTCAAGCGGAAACAAAATTGCCCATTACCTGGCTAAGAGTTCAACAGGCACTTATTCTTACGATGTAAATATTGTTTTAAAACCGAACACGGCTGAAAGGTGGTCTGATTCTGTCATACCACACAAAGATGGCACTCCCACAGAGCATGGATTTGCAACTATACTTCCTAAAAACGATGGTACCTTTCTGCTAACATGGCTGGACGGTAGAAATACCGGAGGAGGAGGTCATGGAGGACATGGTAGCGGAGCAATGACCATCCGGTCAGCGGTTATTGATTTGAAAGGAAACATATCAGAGGAGGTAGAATTAGATGGCAGGGTATGCGATTGCTGCCAGACGGGTGGTGCGATGACCTCTGATAGAGCAATCATTGTATACAGAGACAGGTCGGTAGATGAAGTTAGAGATATGGCTTTTGTCACTCAAACAGATTCCGGATGGAGTCAACCAAAACTCATTGCTCAAGACAACTGGAATATTCAAGGCTGCCCGGTCAATGGTCCACGCATTGCTGGTCATAGACGCACAGTAGCTGCAGCATGGTTTACTTCCGCACTTGGCAGACAAACAGTAAAGGTAGCTTTCAAACGAGGTTCAGATTTTAATGATCCCATCATCATCGATAGCACCTCCCCTGTTGGCCGAGTGGATGTGGTCATGCTTAATGAACAAACCGCAGTGGTGAGTTGGTTAGACGGTGGAGAAACGCCAGCAATCAAGTATCGAAAAGTGAACATCAATGGGTCCATGTCTCCGGTATCTATCGTAGCAAAAATGTCAGAATCAAGAGGAAGTGGATTTCCTCAGATGGAGGTCTTTGGTGGAGAGTTATTCTTTGCCTGGACGGATATTGATGAAGAAAAATTAACCGTCCGAATATTAAAAACATCTTTGGAATAATTATTCAGTTAATGAGTTATTGATTGTTTTGAATAACTGACTCCATGACCTCACTCCATCATTGTCTTTGCCCATCCTCACAATGATCACCTGCGTTTCAGGGAAGATATAGAGGTATTGGCCCAGATGACCCCAACCTGAAATAATATCAACCTGCTCACCATCTTTGCTAAACAACCACCAAAAGTCCTTGTAATAAATCTCCCCACCATAATCGTCGACAACATGTTGTTGACCAATTTCCAATGTTTGGTTCATCCATTCTTTTGAAATTACCTGCTCTTCATTCCAAGCACCTTCGTTTAAAACCAATCTCCCAAACTTGGCAAAATCAATGGCACGAAGGTTAATTCCACTTTCCATTTTAGTCATCCGTGACTCTTCGCTATCCAAGCTCCACGATCCATCGTACTCCATACCCATTTTATCCCAGATTTGCTTTTCAAAATAGGCAGCAGGCATCATCCCAGTCACACGCTCCAAAACCATCCCAATTGCAATTGGATTGTACGAGTTGTATTTGAATTCAAGGCCGGGCTCATCAGTTAC
This sequence comes from Ekhidna sp. ABH4_415, assembly GCF_056161305.1. Classification (NCBI taxonomy): domain Bacteria; kingdom Pseudomonadati; phylum Bacteroidota; class Cytophagia; order Cytophagales; family Reichenbachiellaceae; genus Ekhidna; species Ekhidna sp. ABH4_415. The sequence goes on along the minus strand of NZ_JBSWYW010000007.1, from coordinate 303,320 downwards.
GGGGAGTTCCATGATTCGTTCTCGTAATCGGGGATGGTAATAGGCCTTTGGCTTGTCACCCCAGATCAAATCATGATCCTTGAATTGGATCCCACTTTTCATATCCAGCAAGTGGGATAGCCGAACCTCCTTATACTTCGGATCTACATCCAGTAGTTCAGGAAGATACCGGACAATTTCCACCTCTCTGGACTGAATGAATCCCTGATCGATAGCTACCCCCACCAATAATGATGTGATTGATTTTGCCACGGAAAAAGAAGTATTGATTGAATCTCGTGTATATCCGTTCAGATACTTTTCATAAACGAGGGTATCATTCCTAATCACAATAAAGGCAGTCGTTTCTGACGCTGCAAGCACATCTAGCAGCGCACTTTCTTTCCCATTTCCAACAGGAACCAATAACTGGTCTAGACTCTCTTGGTATTCCTTATAGAAATGAAAAGGATTTTCAGAGGCCTGAAAGTTGTATGAAGGGAATTTCTTGAAGTCATCGATACCGGAAGCATTCCATCGAACCCATCTCCCACTATATGTGGCGGTTGAGCAGGAAGTAAAAATTAGGGCACAGGCTACCGCTAAACGAAGTAATGGATTTCTCATGATCTGTTCTTTACTCGTACCTCAAAGCATCCACCGGATTAGAGTAGGTGATGCGTGTCACTGCAGAAATCACACTGAGCATTGCTACTCCTAACAATACGATCAGCGACCATACAAAGGGCATAACACCAAAAGGTGCTCTGTATGAAAACTCCATAATCCAGCTTTGCATCATGAAATAAGAAAGTGGAAGACCGATTAATGCTGCAATCGCAACCAGCTTGGCAAACTGCCCGAGAATCATTCTCATAATCTGACTGGAAGTAGCTCCCAGGATTTTTCGCATACCGACTTCCTTTATACGCTGATTCAAAATAGCGATGGCCATTCCCAAAAGACCCAAGCTAGCTAAAATCAATGCCACAATAGAGAATACAGAAAAAATGGAAAGCGTCCGCTCCTCCTGCTCGTACAATGAAGCTAACTCCTGATCCAGAAAATGATATTCAAAAGGAAGCTCGCTACCTAACTGCTCGTAAATAGGCTCAATTTTATTGATAATCTGACCAAACTGATTGCCTTCCATTTTGATAAGCATCTCCCCTGCCCCCAGTGGCTGAAGGGTCATTACTAAAGGCTGAATATCTTCATGTAGCGAACGATAATGGAAGTCTTTTACCACACCAACGATCGTTCCCTCCAGCTCTTCATCATTACCAACCCAAATCAATTTTTTCCCAACAGGGTTTTCCAGGTTTAAAAGCTGTGCAGTCACTTCATTGATCATGAAGCCAGATACAGAATCTGATGGATGAGATCGGTCAAATGCCCTTCCTTGCACCACATCCAGATTCAATACTTTTTCAAAATCATAGTCAACCATCACCTCGGAAGCATCTACACGATTATCCGGATCTTCCGGGGAATAATAGGCATGCTGATTGAACTGACCACCCGGTGCATTCGAAACCAAAGTGGTCTGCTTTACTCCGCTGATTTCTTCTATCTGCTCCTGAACGCTACGTACCGATTGCAGGTCTATTCCTCCGATCTCAATACTTGCAGGAACGCTTAATGAAATGATGGCTTCCTTATCAAAACCCAGATCTTTTTCTTTCATAAAATCAATCTGACGATAAATGGTGAGACTGCCGCTGATCAGAATCGCAGAAATAGTAAACTGAAATATCACCAGCACACTTCTAAGCCTTACACCTCGGCCAGTGGTAGTCAGTTTACCTTTAAGTACCTCTGTGGGTCGAAAAGATGAGATAGTCATTGCCGGATAAAAGCCCGCAAGCAAGCCGATTGCGAGGCAAAAAAGCAGGGCTTTAAATACGAAATCAAATTCAAACAGCTTTGATACCTCAAAGCTCTTTCCAGACAGGTAATTAAAGCTATCCATCAGCAAAAAGGAGAGACCATACGATAGTATCAAGGCAACTACACAAAATAAAAATGACTCCAGATAAAACTGGATAGTCAAATTGCTTGATACAGCTCCCAGTGTTTTGCGAACACCCACCTCTTTGGCTCGTTCGATGGACTTTGCTGTTGTCAGATTGATGTAATTGATGGTAACAATCAGAATGAGAAATGCCAGTGTGCCTGTCAATATGTATACATACAGGATATTGCCGTTGTTTTCCAGTTCCCAGCGAAGATGTGAGTGAAGGTGAATGGACTGGATTGGTTGCAGGATAAAACCTGTGCCTGTCGCTTCGAAGGCTTCCCTCCTATCATTCCACCAGTCCAGGTAGGTCGGGATCCAATCCGGAATTTTTGACTCCAGCTTTTTAGAATTAGCTCCTGGTTTGAGTTTCAGGTAGTTGAAATGACCAAAATCCGCCCACGTCATCCAGCTGTCATTGGGATTGATTTGTTTTAATGTGATATACGGAATAATCGCATTGAAATGAAAGTGTGCATTTTCAGGCATTGGCTCCACCACGGCAGTCACAGCAATTGGCATATTATTTAGCCGAAGTTCACGTCCCACCGCACTGGAATCTCCAAAATATTTTTTTGCCATAGTTTGGGTAATCACCAAAGAAAATGGCTTACTCAATGCCTCCTCATCCCCTTCCAGGATGTTCAATTGAAATACATCGAAGAACGTAGAGTCTGTAAGAAAGAAATCTGGTTCCTCAAACATGATGTTGGTTTTTGGGTTCTTAACCCGAACCAGTTCCTTGCTTAGTCCCGGTCCATACCAGGGTGATATGCTCACGGCCTCTTCCACTTCCGGAAAGTCCTTGACCATGGCTTGTGCCATTGGGTGAGGCGTCCGGGTTTGAGGGTTCTCACTGTTCCATGCTACCCGGTAAATCCGATCTGAATCTGGAATCGATTGATCATATGAAAGTTCTTCTTCGAGAAAGAGATAGATTAAAATGCTACAGGTAAACCCGACAGTTAAACCCAGTACATTGAGAAATGAAAACAGTCCATTGCGTTTTACATTTCGACTGAAAATCTTAAAGAAATGCTGAATCATGCCACTTTTTATTTTGAGGTTAAAAACATGATTCAAATCAATACCTCTTCCTCCATTCAATGGTGCTTTCCGTTCGGATAGACGTTCTTCCCCATAAGTCTGAACGTCCTTAGCCTCTCGGTACTCCGATGGAGTAAGACCAGTTCTGCGCTTGAAAGCCGTGTTAAAAGCAGATTTTGAATTGTATCCCACCATGGTGGCTATATTTTCAATTTTCACCTTCTCATGCTGCTCGTCCCGAAGCAACTTACATGCTTCTCGTACCCGGAACCTGGCAATGAGATCCTGAAAGCTGATCTTGAGTGATTCGTTCAGCACCTGTGAAAGATGGTGGGTAGTTACACCCAACTCACGCGCCAACCGACTCAAAGAAGCATCATCTCTTTTGTGGAACTTCTGCTCTACCATTATTTCGTCCAATCGATCCAGAATGGCTGCCTTTATTGATGGCGTAAGCGTAGACTTCTTGTACTTGTTACCGATGGGAATTGGAGATAAGAATGACGATTCCTTAAATAGCTGGTGAAGAACAAAGACCAACAATAAGAGAAAAAGTGTACCGTTCACGATTTGATCGACCTCCAAAGCAAACGAGGTAATGAATACTCCATTGAGTATCACAAAATTTCTTAGCCACGAAACACGAGATCCGGGATTAAGGAAGTAAGAAAATCCTCTCGTTTGACTTTCACGATAAAGCAACCTTAGAATTAAGCCAGCATAGGTTAAGATGACAATTGAGCCAATCGGTTTGTTGATCCAGTCAATTTCGTCAAAAATAAAATTGCTGGTAAATGAAACAATAATCACCAAAAAGTGGACTGAGGCCGTTCGTGTCTTTTGATAGAAGAACGCATGAATATAGAGATAGCAGGTAATTACTATCATAGAGACTGTTGCTGGCAACAGGAAATTCAAAGAAGTACCCTGAACTAAAATTCCGAGCAAATAGGTAATCAGTAGTGCTCCAAGCCATCTCCCGGATGGAGATTTACTGATCAGTAGTACCAAACCACATACGGCACCAATCAGTATGACGCAGATAAGAAATGTCTGCTCCCATGGAAAATTCACCCACTGATCCATCTGGTAAAAGTGGGGAATATCTACAAATTGATTAATATGCTTTCCAATTTGATTTTATTATGGCATGACTGCTGATTTTAAAATATCTTGAATGCCATTTATCATTGATAATAGATTATGCGGATAACCTCATTTTTACTCTTATTAACCCTATTTCCTCTTATTTCTCATACGCAATCCAACTGGAAGTTTGAACATATTACTTCCAATGACGGGCTTTCCACTGGTACAGTAAATTGTGTATTTAAAGATTCCAGAGGCTTTGTCTGGATTGGGACGGTCGATGGGTTAAATAGATATGATGGATATGAAATAACAGTTTTCAAGAATGTCAAAGATGATTCTCAGAGTATTTCTGGAAATATCATCACCGCTATTACTGAAGATAAAAGTGGTACACTTTGGATCGGAACGAGAAACAACGGAATTAACCTGTTTGATTGGAAAAACGAAAAATTTAGTCGACTAGAAACTACCAAGCCCTTCCCTCCCGGCTCAATCCGAGCATTAATAGCCAAAGACAGCAAAGTATTGGTAGGAATACTCGGTGGGGGTGTTGCTGTCTATGATCTTGAAGGTCAAGATATCCAGCTTTTAAACACTGGAAGGGGCAGTATCTCTGATGATAACATCTTTTCAATTATCCATCATTCAGGGAGTCGGTATTGGGTAGGGTCCCAATCGGGTTCTATTGACTTGCTTGATATAACGACCGGAAAATCAGAACAGTATACCTACGCTGAGGAGAATGATTTTGGCAATCGTAAGCCCCTTTTACAAGATAAAGATGGTACTCTTTGGATTGGAACAGATGGAAATGGACTAATTCGAATGAACACAAAAAACGGATCTTTCAAGAGATACACAACCGAAGGGTCCGGTTTATCTTCTAACATCATAACTTCCCTTTTCAAGGGGAAAGACGGTTTTTTATACATTGGGACTGATGGCGCAGGCATTAACGTACTCGACCTTACTGACGACCAATTTTCATATATCCGATCAAGTCTATTGGATAACCAATCTCTAAGTAGTGATGCCATATACCATATTTATGAAGACAATTCTGGAGTCATCTGGATTAGTACCTTCCGTGGGGGGATAAACACTTACAGTCCATATCGAACCAAGTTCCGTCATTACAAACAGATACCCTTTGAAGAAAATAGCTTGAGTTTTAATTCTGTCATTGAAGTTATGGAATCTAAGGATGGGTATATCTGGATCGGAACGGATGGCGGAGGCTTAGATCGCCTTGATCCTAAAACCGGTGAATTTATCCACTATAAAAATAACCCGAGGACGAATAGCATCAGCACCAATGTGGCCATTTCAATGCTTGAAGATAACACTGGCTATATCTGGATAGGTACATATGCAGGAGGTGTCAATCGACTAAACCGACAAACGGGACAGTTTAAGGTCTTCATGCCAAACCCAAACAATCCTGGCAGCATTAACAGCAGAAATGTTTGGTCAATCATCCAAGATACGTATGGTGATATTTGGTTTGGATTGCTTGATGGCGGTTTAGACAAATATGATCCTATCACTGAAACTTTCAAGCACCATGTTGCTGACGGGAGGAAAGGTTCGCTTAGTAGCAACCTAATATTCTCTTTATTCGAAGATTCTAAAGGTAATTTCTGGGTCGGAACAGAAGATGCTGGTCTAAATCTAATGAATCGTAAAACAGGAAAATTCACTGTTTTTAAACACAAAGACGGTGACTCCACAACGCTTTTAAATAATACAATCCGTACCTTATTTGAAGATTCAAAAGGTCAATTGTGGATCGGAACATCAGAGGGAATCAACATACTCAATCCGACTACCAAGGAAATCACAATTGCTTCAGTTAATGAACTTCTTCACAGTCTTGTAATAAACGGTATACTTGAAGACAGTCAAAAGAATTTGTGGATTGCTACCAATAAGGGCATCAGCAAATACAATCCTAAGGCACACAGCATTCAGAATTTTACCATAGCCGACGGTCTTCAGGGAAATGAGTTCAATTACAATGCTTCCATTAAAGCAAGCGACGGCACGATGTACTTTGGTGGTATTAAAGGTTTAAATGCATTTCATCCTTCGGAGGTTAGGATCAGTCAATTCAATCCTAAAATAGCTATTACATCAATTAAACTTTTTGACAAACCCGTCTCAGAAATAACTAAGAATAATGGCGAGCCCTTAACAGATGTATCAGTCCAGTTCATAGAGGAACTTAATTTTAAATATGATCAAAATGTATTAGAAATCGCGTTTGCGTCATTGGACTTTACCTCACCCTTATCAAATAAATACAGATATAAACTTGAGGGCTTCAATGAAGATTGGATCTATACCGATGCAAGTAAGCGAACTGCAAGTTATACCAACCTGGACCCAGATACTTACACCTTTAGAGTTCAGGGTACCAATAGCGATGGTGCATGGTCACAATTTGAAGATTCTTTTGTAATTAATATCCTGCCACCATGGTGGAGTACCTGGTGGTTTAGATCACTTTCCATAATCACCATTATGTCTGTTGCTTTCTTCTTTTTCAGATGGAGAATATTAAGTGCAAGAAGACAAAAAGAGGAATTACAAAGACGAATAGAAGAAGCCACTACTCAAGTAAAACTCCAGAATGCATCGCTTCAAAACGAAAAGGAGAACCTTACAGCAGCAGTAGAAGAAACAAATAGCGTCATAAATCAGGCGGTCGATTCCGGTGATTTCTCTGCACGTATAAATCTGGAAAATAAGGCAGGGCAATGGAAAGAACTTGGGGAGTCTATTAATAAGCTCTTCGAGTCAATACTTATCCCTTTTAATGCAATCAATGAAATCATTAACGCCATGGCAACCAGTGACCTGAGCCAAAGATATCAGGAAGAAGCTAAAGGGGATGTTAAATCTGTCACGGATAATCTGAATTATGCCATAGATAATCTATCAGAGCTATTAAAAAGTATTGGTGAATACGCTCGTAAAATTGATATTGCCTCAGAAGAAATGTTGATCACTAGTGTTGAGATGAAAACAGGAACAGAAGAAATTGCTACCTCCACATCTGAAATGAGCACTGGCGCGCAACAACAAGTAGGAAGGATAGATGAAGCATCAAACATTCTGGAGAGCATCATGGAAGCATCCTCTAACGTGAGTAGAGAAGCGAAATCAATCAATGAAGCTGCTGAAAAAGGCGTTGACATCAGTGATGAAGGTAAGTCGCAGATGAACAACATGAATTCGAATATGCAAAAAATGATTGCTACTTCGGAAGAAACAACCCATGCAATCAGCACACTCTCTGAAAAGTCAAATAAAATTTCCAGCATCCTGGGTTCAATAAAGGAAATAGCAAGTGAAACAAATATGCTTGCACTCAATGCCGCCATAGAGGCTGCAAAGGCCGGAGAAGCCGGAGGAGGCTTTGCAGTGGTTGCAGATCAAATCAGAAAATTAGCTGAAAACTCCAATAACTTTGTTGTTGAGATTGAGAGTATTATTGATGATGTGAAGAGCTCAATAAATACTACACAACAATCAATTTTAGAAATGGGTAAGGACATCAATCAAAGTACTGTTGCCTCAAAAGAGGCAACAAACTCATTTGATGCTTTAGCTCACTCATATTCACAGACGTTAGAAATATCGAATCAAATAGTTAATCATGCAAATTCTCAGCACCAAAAGCTAAAAGAGGTGGTGCAGCTAATGGAAAGTGTAGTGGTTATTTCTGAGGAAGCAGCAGCTGGCACTGAACAGATAGCAACTTCCTCCAATGAATTAAGTTCAGGAATGAATCAGTATTCAGAAAAAACCAGGCAAGTATCTCAAATAATTGATAAGCTCAATGAACGTATGAGTCAATTTAAACTAAATGGCGAAGATCATAATGCACATTGATCAAAAGTGACTAAACAGTCGTGTAAACTATATGGTTAATGCCATATGGCGTACAAAAAACTAGCACTCATACTCGGCAATTGTTTATTCCATGACCATAATCGATTAAACCCGGACAAGCATACCCTCTTCTTTATGGCGGAGGATGCCGGATTATGTACACACTTCAAGTATCATAAACACAAGTTGGTATTATTCCTTTCAGCGATGCGCACTCATGCCGAGGAAATTGAGAAGAGCTTCACGTTGAACTATCATAAACTCAATCGAGAAAATCGAGGTAAGAGCTATGAAGACAAACTGAAGGAAACGATGGACTCGTATGCAGATATACAGGAGATCGTGACATACGATATTGAGGATCATTTCTTTGAAAAACGAATCAAAGAGTTCTGCAAAAATGAAAAGCTAAAACTCACCATCGTTGATTCACCGGGATTCATTACCACGAAGGAAAAATTCAGAAAATTCAATCAGGAGTACAAGCCCTTAATGCAAACGTTCTATAAACAGCAGCGGCGTGACTTTAACATACTCATTGACAAGAAAGGCGATCCAATTAATGGCAGCTGGTCATTTGATGAGGAGAACCGTAAGAAACTACCAAAAGAGATTCGCATTCCTGAGCAACCCACTTCGCATCCTACTGATCATACCGAAGACGTTAAAAAAATAGTAGATGAATTATTCCCGGATCACCCCGGAAATACAAACAACTTTCGGTGGGCAACCACACGCAGGCAGGTGCTTTATCTGTTTGACATTTTTTTAAAAGAACGTTTTGAAAATTTTGGACCCTATGAAGATGCCATTCATAGCAAGGAAGTGTTCGCCTTTCATTCGGTCTTGTCCCCGTATATTAACATGGGATTGGTAACTCCTGATGAGGTGGTCGATAAGGCTTTGGAGTACTACGAGGAACACGACACACACTTCCCAAGCGTAGAAGGTTTTGTTAGGCAAATCATCGGCTGGCGGGAGTTTATGCGTGGCATCTATCATGAATATGATAAAAAGCTAAACGTCAATTATTTTAATCACAAGCGAAAAATGAAGTCCTGTTGGTATGATGGAAGTACAGGCATTCCTCCTCTGGACAATGCGATCAAAAAGGCCAATAAATATGGGTATACGCATCACATCGAACGACTCATGGTGCTGGGGAATATCATGCTCCTTTGCGAACTGGATCCAGAAGAGGTCTACAAATGGTTTATGGAGATGTATGTGGACTCAGCGGATTGGGTGATGGCACCCAATGTGTATGGTATGAGCCAGTTTGCAGACGGTGGCATCTTCGCTACCAAGCCCTACATAGGTGGGGCGAACTACATCAAAAAGATGAGTGACTATGGAGCGGGGGATTGGGAGGATGTTGTGAATGGTCTCTACTGGCGCTTCATACAAGAAAACCTGGAGACGTTTGCCAACAATCAGCGCATGTCCATGATGGTAGCTACCCTAAAAAAGATGAATCCGGAGAAGAAGGAGAAGATATTTAAAGCAGCGAACCGGTTTATTGAGCGGGTGACGCACTAAAAACCATTTTCTTTAAAGAAACTCAGCTGTAAAATGAAAAAAGAAGAGTTTCCCATGCCGGAAGAGCTTGAGAACAAGTTTCAGGAAGATCCGGGTTTCAAAGACGCTTTTGAATCGCTAACTCCAGGAAGACGAAGAGGTTACCTGCTCCATTTTTCATAAGCCAAACAATCTGCTACAAGAACATCCAGAATTGAAAAGGCAATGCCTAAAATCTTTGAAGGTAAGGGTTGGAATGAAAGGTGATGTTAGTAGTTTTCCTTCTAAATGGAAAACTCCGCAATCAGAAAACTATTTCTCATCGATACAGTTGGTGGCCTTCTATCGGCAATATTGTTGGGACTTGTGCTCGTTCACTATCATAGCCTAATTGGTATGCCTGTACATATCCTAAGGGTACTTGCAGGTGTGGCCGTTCTTTTTATGCTAAACTCCTTTTCTTGTTATTATATCAATCCTGTAAATGCAAAAGCCAGATTAAGATCAATCGCTATTGCAAATCTGCTCTATTGTGTAACCACACTTATACTGATGGGAATATATTTTGACATGTTGACGCTTCTGGGATTAACCTATTTCATTCTGGAAATCCTTGTTATCACTTTCTTGGCTCGTTTTGAATTCAAATCAACTTTAGCCTAGGCACCTATTTGATTCACAAAAAAAGCCTCCCGGGAGGGAGGCTCGCTACTAGGAATCAGCTGTCGTCACCGAACAACCAATCTTACGGTATGAAAATCCTGATTTTCATGATGAACCTTCACGAAATAAACCCCTGGTGATAACTCACTAACTTTTTTCGGCCCATGTGCTGCTTTATATGTTTTGACTAGTTCCCCATTCAGTGAATAGATCGCAATGCCGGCAATATTGATCCCATTCAACCCTCTAAGCTCAAAGTGATTTGAAGCCGGGTTCGGGTAGATATGTAGAACAACTTTTGAATTGCCAAGCGTGGTGCTTTCGGTTACTTCGAATGAAACTTCAACGTCACCTGCTGCATTGTAATTACTATTTCCTGGTTGTGTCGCAGTTACGCTTACCGTCCCTACTCCTGTTGGCGTTAGTTCATTTCCATCCAGATTTGCAGGGCCATCAATAGCATAGGTAATTTCCAGTCCACTACTGGAAGTTGCTGCAAGCATAATCGGTTCGGTATCTACGCCCATTTCATAATCAGCTATTTCATCAAATGTGATTGTTTGATCAGCTTTATTGACTGTAAGCAACTGCTCCACATCTGCGGCTGAGAGATAGTTTTCATCGCCATCCTGCGAAGCAGTGATAGTAGTTGATCCTGCACCCACAATCGTCACTTCATTTCCATCCACAGTAGCTACATCAGGATTGGAAGACTCAAAGATTACAGGGCTTGAAGAAGCACCCCCAGTCGCTGATAGTGTAAATGAATTATCTCCATAGGTCTTCGTCTCCAAAGTGCCAAAGGTGATTATCTGGCCTGCCTTCTCCACATCGAAAGTTTGTAGCACGGATGGTGCCGGCTCATAATCAATATTTCCGGACTGTTCGGCACGTACCTGCACCGTCCCAATACCTGTTATGGACAATTGGTCACCATCCAGTGAGGCTGGTCCCGATATGAGCTGAAAACTAACCTCGAGTCCCGAAGATGCAGTCGCTTCTAATGTAAACGGTGCGTCCCCAAAGGTTTTATTTTCCAGCGGGTCGAAAGTTATCGTTTGGGGGAGACGGCTAAATATCCAACCTACTACATTCCCATTGTCTACTGAGTTTAGGGCATTAAAAGTAGCTCCGCCTGTGGCAGTTACATTTTCCAACAGGAGGTAATCCCCATTTACCACACCTGAGCTCTGTGATAAGGTGAGGGTTGTACCAGCCACCTGAGGCTCCAGAGTAATAGGCATTTCTTCGGTTCCTGCTATGATCAGTTCGTTTGTTTCAATTGTCAGATCGACGGTCCACTTGATTACATTATCTGGTTCGATCGTTAACCTATTCACCGTGAGGTCATTATAAATGATGACATCATCCTGCAATGTCAGGTTGTTTAAGGTCCATGATGAACCCACATCATTTGAAAATAAAATGGTACCGGATATTGTAACTTCAGAGCTTCCACCATTAATGGTCGTATTGGTTGCCGCATCTGACCTCCAGGAACTTAAGTCCAAAACTGAGGTTCCCAAATTCAGCACCTTACTTTCATCACCAAAAAAATTGAAACCCAAAGCTGTTACTGAAAACCCGTCAGTATTCAGTGTACCACTTTCCATATCGATATCTCTGGTCACTAAATCACTTAATAGGGTAAATTCTCCCGAAGAAAGAATGTTGATTGTTTTTGTTGAACCTGGTCCTCCGGCAAAATCGATCGTTTCCATTTCTGATGAGAGAAAATTTATAGTGCCAACATCAAAAATTGCATCAACAGATCTCGCTAATGATCCATACACATTGAGCTCTTTTGTACTATTTGATAGATAAAAAAGTTGATCCACTCCTGATGCGTCAAAATCGTGACAACTGGCAGAAGCCTGATCGATGATCACCACCTCCAGATCAGTACTGAAGGAGTTAGCATCAAAAATGACATTATCTAAAACTCCGGGAGCAGCATCATGAAAGGTCGATCCACCAGAGGTGGTTGCCCAGTGATTAGCATAGTCTGACCAATCGCCTCCATCTCCAACCCAATAATAATCCGACCCGGTTGGTTCTGTGATATTCCACCCTGAATTATTTCCATTGTCTATGGTCTGATCAGCATTGAAGGTAGCTCCGCCTGTCGCCACCATATCCTCAAGAATCAAATAAACGCCATCGACAATTCCTGATGACTTGGAAAGCGTAGCTTGTGTACCTGAAAGATCTGAACTGATAGCAATCGGATTGGGCTTAGTCCCATTCAAGATAAGGTCGCCATTTATGATGTTAGTAGAGCTTTCTTCAAAAGACACATTTGATCCTGATAGGATAGTAAGATTCTCTATCGTGTGGCTTCCCTCTACATATACTGAACCATCCAGAACCAGGTCATTAAAAGTGAGGCTTTTGTTTACACTACTGGTAATCGTGATTTCTGATTTTACAATCAATGTAGAATTATCTGCATTGAAAGTTGGGGTACTGGAAGAATTTAGAAATGAGAATATCGCCGTTGTTATTGTCCCACTACCGGCATTTAAAACCACGTCGTTTCCATATAACTCCACCTCACTGTTCGATGCAGTGGCATTAACATTAAAGCCATTTAAATTCAATGTGCCGCCATACACAAGCAGGTTTCTTCCAATTTCCAAATCATCCATAGCATCATAACTTCCCGAGCAATCAACGCTCAGGAAAGTCACATTTCCGCCAGATCCGAGTGTAAGTGTATGATTACCTCTCCCTTTTAACTTAATATATCCGGGAACATCTTTATCAACATCATCGGTAAACGTTGCTGACCCAAACACATTTATGTTGTTACCAAATGGCACTGAAAATGTTGGCGCATTGGTCACTCCAGTCCAGTCAATGGAAGCACACTCCGCATTTTCAATATCAACAGTGATGGCCTGAGAACCTTGAGTAAATGAATTGGCATCAAAAAACACGTTATCATAGCGACTTGGATAGTCCGTGTAAAAGGTACTGCCGCCAGAAGAATTAGCCCAATGATTCGCTGCATCAGTCCAGTCCCCGTCATCTCCTACCCAATAGTAGTTCTGAGCAACAGGTGCTGAAATGCTCCAGCCGGTGCTGTTTCCATTATCTATCGAATTATTGGCCGAAAAAGATGCTCCGCCGGTTGCATGAACATCCTGCAACTCTATGTAATCAATAGAGATGCTTGCTGATGTGGAATTAAAAGTAGCTTCACTTCCAGCTGTGCTGGCATAGATATCAATTGGATCAAATTTGGTTCCTTCTGAGAGTAAATTGTTAACAGTAAAGACATCACCGGATTCCAACTCTAGTTCTAATCCTGCAGGGAATGTGATCTCATTGAAAGCTGCATCATTTCGTAATCTGCAAAAGCCTCCAAGGAATTTCAGGTCATAGTAAGTAAATGGCCCATCACTCTCCTGATCACCGTAAAATGAATTAGTCAAAATCTTTGAAGTGCCCGCATTAATCGTGATGTTGGATCCATATATCCACCATCTATCTGTGGTTATTTCCGAATTGCCAAGGTTTATCACTTTAACTGAAGTTCCTGATGTAGTAAACCTTGCTTCTGCCAGGATATCGTTTCCATTTGTATTGAAAGTGCCAGCATTAAGATAAAAATTCTTTACATGAAGATTATCCTGAAGGGTCCATTCACCACCTACTCCATTCAGTCGTATCAGAGAGTTGTCACCCAGATAGGTGCCGTTTGTTGTAATCGTATTTCCGGTGGCGTTACCCTCAAATTCTATATCGTCGAAATCGGCTGTCATGTCAGCAGACATGGTGATCGATCCATAGACATTTATATCATTGTCATTACCATTGATAGTAGGAAAATTGGTTGCATCAGACCAATCCATAGAGAGGCAGTTTGCTTCAATATCCAAGGTTACTACCTGACCAAAACTGTCAAACGAATTGACATCAAAAATGACATTATCTGATGAAGTTGGGGCCTGGGTATGAAAAGTAGACCCTCCACTCGTTGTGGCCCAATGATTCTCATAATCTGACCAGTTACCTGAGCCTCCTACCCAGTAGTAATCCTGAGCAAATAGTGACGTAAAAAAGACAAAAAACAAAAAGGTGATTATTGATTTTTTCATAGTAGCGCTTGAAATATTCACATTCAAGTTGCTACTCAAATAATAACATTAAAAATAATTTTCGTGAACGACCGATTTAGTTCGTGAACGACCTAAAGAAAGGAAATACGATCAATAAAATCATGTTTATAAGCCCTGCCAATTGGTATTTTATGATCGTTGATAAATAGGGCTCCTCCTTTGATGGTAGAGATGGCATTAATGTTCACACAGTAAGATTTATGAACCCGAATGATCTCTTTTGAGTCCAACCTCTCCTGCATCGATTTTAAATTTTGACTTACCATCACCTCTTCATTCTCAAATATCAAACGGGTATAGTTATCTACTGCTTCCAGGTACAGCAGTTTATCCAAATCCACTTTAATTGATCCGTTTTTCTCTCTCACAAAGACCGGGTTTTCAGATTTACTCTCAGAAGCTTTAAAAAGCGCCATCTGCACATTCACCTTCACATCCTTTGCCTGAAATGGTTTTACCAGATATGCCTGGGGTTTGGTTCGCTTGGCCCGTTCAATGACAGAAGTATTGAAATAAGAGGTAATGAAAATAAAAGGAGTTTGTGAGGCTATATTTAGATGTTCTGCAAGGTGTATGCCATCCTTACTTCCCGAAAGATTCACGTCCAAAAGTGCCAGATTAAATGAAGTGTTTTTTAGAGAATCAATCGCTTCATCATAACTCATCGTGATGTGCACCGCTTCAATGCCCATATCATTGAGTAAAAATTTCAAGTCCTGAGCAATCAAAGGCTCATCTTCTACAATAAGAATTCTGGCACTCACGAGACTAATTTATACTTACTGATGGTTAATTGGGTCATGAATCCCTTTTCATTCTGCGTTTGTATAGAGGCCTGGAGTTTTTGAGCTAACGACTGAATGAGTATGGAACCAAACGTATTCTTCCCTTCTACTTCACCTTGACCAACGCCATTATCAGTCACTTTTAATGTGAGCTTTTCAGATTCCTCTTTTAAATAAACACGAAGCTCTCCCTCCCTATCGTCTGGAAAGGCATGCTTGAAGGAATTACTGATCAATTCATTCAGAATTAACCCCATTGGAATAATCGTATCTACGTCAATGTTCAACCGATCTATTTCATAAACAACGTTTATACGGTCATTTATACCATAGGCCTCAGCCAACGTATCAGTTAAATCAGCTATGTAATCCTGTGCATTTACACCCGACAGGTTATTATCCTGATACAGTTTTTGATGGATCAACGCCATGGAGGCCACCCGATGCTGCCCCTCATTAACCGCCCCAAGCGCCTTCTTATCTTCAATAAATCTGGATTGCATACTTAGCAGACTGGAA
Organism: Ekhidna sp. ABH4_415; assembly: GCF_056161305.1. NCBI lineage: Bacteria > Pseudomonadati > Bacteroidota > Cytophagia > Cytophagales > Reichenbachiellaceae > Ekhidna > Ekhidna sp. ABH4_415. The sequence goes on along the minus strand of NZ_JBSWYW010000007.1, from coordinate 287,679 downwards.
ACCACCTGGAGGTTATTCTTTACCCGATGATGGATTTCCTTTAGAAGTGTTTCTTTCTCGATCAGTGATTTTGAGATTAAAGCATTGCTCTTTGATTTGGTTCGAAGAAGTATGAAAAGGAATATTGCAAGCACTAAAACCAGACCCGAAATCATGAACCAAATGTTTCGTTGGTTCCGAGCACGCTCTTGCTCCACCTCCAGTTCTGCAATCTCCTTTTTCTTCTTTTCATTGTCATACTTCGCTTCCATCTCATACACTAAATCTGAACGCTGCTGTTCGATCAGCTGTTCATGACCTTCTATGTACTTGTCCTGGTAGGTAGATGCCTTTTGAAAGTCTTCCAATAACTGTAGAGCCTCATAGACGCTACGATAAATAATGATTTTCTCTCTTAGGTTAAGTATTGAAGCCTCATGCTGATCAACAAACTGAATAAGTGTGTCGAGCCCATCTTTATCCTTCATGGTGACTTTAGCATCAATTAAAAAGCTGATATCGAAAAAAATACCATCTTTGTTTTTTTTCTTAAGCCCAATTTGCAATGCTCTTTCCAGATATGGGATTGCTTTTTCCGGCTCACCTTTTCGTAAGTAAAGGTTTCCAAAATTGGAATACAGTGAATTAGTCATGTCTGATGAAGGCACATTTATTTCAATTGCATCCAGAAACAGTTTCTCTGCCTCATCAAAATTCCCTAGGCTACTTTGAATACTAGCCATATTCGTCAGAACCTTCTTCTTAAAGTCTGGATCATCGGACGTATTATCAACAGCAAGCTCATAGTAGGTAAGCGCCTTCTCATAATCATCTGAAATATGGAAAAGAATGCCTATACCATGATAGAGATCCTGCTTATAGTCAATTCCATGCTCGTCGCAAATATCAAGCGCCTGCTCATATCGTTGAAAGCTGGTTAAGTAATCGCTTTTATACAGGTCATAATAGAGTGCTTGATATTCCAATGCGTATATCTGATGCATTGGTTGATTTGCCTTCTGGGCTAACTCAAGATATTGTTGAGCATAATAAAGCAATGAATCATTTCTTTCATTGTAAAAATCACTTAGAAGCTCATTGTAAACAGAAAGTTTAACCTCATAAGAGGAAGTTTCTTCAATTCGTGATATCAAAGAGTCTGCCTTTTGCCCATTGACATGATAAAGCGATAAGAGTGCTGCGAGAAAGAAAACGATAGTGCGCTGTTGATGCATATGGATGAATTCTATTTGAAATTAAGAATTACTGATTAAATGATAAGTTGTGGGAGTCCACAACTTCGTCCTACAGAAAAGCTGTAAGAAACATAAATTAGTTTTTTATTATGCATATCGCCTTCTATCCAAATTTTAAACTACAATAATAGCATTGAGCCATATTTTTCATTAAATTATAGTTGAACCAAGCTCATAAATCAATGAAACACGCAGCACACCTCATCCTTTTTGTTTTTATTCTGACTAGTTGCAATCAGAAATCACCCGAAGTTCAACGAACCGGAATGGAAGAACAAACCAGAGATAAACTCACCGGTGCATGGAGAATGACCGATTACATGACTGTTTCAAATGAGGGTGACACCACTACGGACGAACGGGTCCAATTTAAAATGTATGTTGATGGTAGTGTAATGTGGGGCTTTGAATCTCCAGCCGAGTACACCGAATGGTTTGGATTTGGTACCTATAACATCGAAGGAGATACCTTATATGAGACCATGATCTCTGGTTCCTGGGCATTCAGGCAGGTCATAAGCAAGGATGGTAATTTCTTCCGAATCGGTATAGACGTTACCGACAGTACATATACTCAGGTGATCAAAGGACCTGAAGAAACTGCATATGAGTCGTATGTTCGGATAGAGAACTAGATTTAGACACGTCTCCAACACCCTCGTTCTAAACCTTCGATGTATTTCCATGGTTAATTAAACATGGAAAAAAACTATGTGATTGTCGGAGGAAGTTCCGGCATAGGATATGAATTAACAAAACAATTATCAGAACAAGGACACAATGTACTCGTACTTTCAAGAAGTAAGGGCAAACTTGATTCACTTTCTAATGTAACACATATATCATATGACGTGACATCAGAAGAAGGTCCGAACATCGATCTAGACACTATCGATGGGTTTGCATATTGTCCGGGTACTATTAACCTCAAACCCTTTCATGGATTGAAGCCAAAAGACTTTCAGGACGACTTTGATATCAATGTAAAAGGTGCGGTAATAACCTTGCAGTCAGTAGTAAAGACCTTAAAAAAGAGTGGAAATGCGTCGGTAGTACTGTTCAGCACCGTGGCTGTTTCGCAAGGCATGCCTTTTCATGCGTCAGTCGCAGCAAGTAAAGGTGCGTTGGAAGGCATTACCCGATCATTAGCAGCTGAGCTTGCACCAAAAGTTCGAGTAAATTGTATAGCACCATCTGTTACAGATACTCCCTTAGCGAGTCGTATACTCTCCTCTGAAGAAAAAAAGAAAAATTCAGGTGAGCGTCATGCACTCAATCGTGTAGGAACTGCGGAAGAGGTGGCAAGAATGGCTAAATTTCTACTCTCGGACGATTCCAGCTGGATGACAGGACAAATCATTGGTCTGGATGGAGGCATGTCTGCAGTCAGACCAATATAATAGCGTAAGATGAAAATACTATTGACCGGATCCACCGGATATATCGGAAGAAGGCTTCTTCCCTACTTGGTAGATGCCGGTCATTCCGTGGTATGCCCGGTTCGGGATGCTCGTCGCTTTGACTTTGAAGATTTCAATAATGATTTCCTCAAACATGTTGAAGTTATTGAATGCGATTTTCTGAATAAAGACAGCCTTCAGAAGCTCCCAAAAGACATTGATGTCGCCTATTATATGATCCATTCGCTGAACTCAAACAGCAAGAAGTTCAGCAAGATGGAATCAGATTCAGCATCAAACTTTGTCGAGTACGTTGACTCCACAAATGCCGATCAGATCATATATCTCGGCGGAATAGTGAATGATGATGAACTATCTGAACATCTCAAATCCCGGCATAACGTCGAGGAGGTATTAGCAGAGTCAAAAGCACCATTAACCGTATTAAGAGCGGGTATTATCATCGGGTCCGGTGGGGCATCATTTGAAATCATCCGTGATCTGGTAGAGAAGCTGCCTGTCATGATTGCCCCAAAATGGCTCAATAGCAAGTGCCAACCCATTGGTATTGCTAATGTAATGGACTACCTGATGGGAGTTCTGGCAAACGATAAAGCACTTAACAAAACCTTCGATATCGGTGGTAAAGACATCCTGACCTACAAACAAATGCTTTTACAGTTTGCGGAAGTCAGAGGGTTGAAACGGTGGATTATTACCATTCCTGTACTGACCATTCGATTGTCATCACTATGGCTGTATTTGGTCACTTCTACTTCCTATCGATTGGCCAGAAACCTGGTTGATTCAATGAAGAATGAAGTAATAGCTCAGGATGACTCCATAAAAGATGCTGTTGACATAGAGCTTTACAGCTATAAGGAATCACTCGAACGTACCTTTCAGAAAATTGATCAGAAGCAAATTATATCGTCCTGGAAGGATTCCTTTGCCAGCCCATCTTTCAATGAAACGTTTCTTACACAAATAGAAGCACCTAAATTTGGGTGCTTTAAAGACATACGGAGGTACACCTTTGAGCGAAGTGCTGATGAAGTAGTGGAGAATATCTGGCAGATCGGAGGAGAGCGTGGGTGGTACTATGGCAACTGGCTGTGGGAGATAAGAGGGTTCATGGATAAGCTAGTCGGTGGTGTTGGATTAAGGAGAGGAAGAAGAAGTCCGGACGACCTGAAAGGAGGAGATGCATTGGATTTTTGGAGAGTGCTGGAAGCCGACAGGCCAAATAAACGTCTACTCCTATTTGCAGAAATGAAGCTCCCGGGTGACGCCTGGCTGGAATTCAAAATTAAGCCTGAAGATGATAAAAATTGCCTGATTCAGACAGCTACCTTTAGACCCTTGGGGTTATGGGGACGTCTTTACTGGTACCTGGTATTTCCATTCCACGGATTCATTTTTAAAAACATGGCCAGAAATCTGATCAACTTTAAAGAAACCAATTCTTCTCCCGAGAGGAGTTAGAGATGGGTTATAGGATAATGAATAACTTAACCCACCCCCGATCCTTCCAAGGAGGGGAATAAGATTAAATGAAATTCTATGTCTAAACCACAAGTCACCATATTCTGGTTTCGAAGAGACTTTCGATTGGAAGACAACAGAAGTCTGTATCATGCTCATCAGGAAGCATATCCAGTTCAACCAATATTCATATTTGACACCAATATCCTTGATGAACTTCCTAAAAAAGATGCACGAGTTGAATTCATCCATCAGGAAATCTTACGCCTTCAGGGTGAGATAAGACAACAAGGTGGAACCATGGATGTACGCATCGGTAAGCCTCTTGAAATTTGGAAAGAGCTGTTAGAAGAATACGACATCAAGGCTGTCTGGGCAAATAAAGATTATGAGCCTTATGCTCGTGAGCGGGATAAAGAAGTTCATGAATTATTGAATGAGACAGGCATTGAATTTCGTGCTAAAAAAGATCATGTCATTTTTGAAAAAGATGAAATCGTCAAAGACAATGGCGATCCGTATGTAGTCTACACTCCTTACAGCAGACTTTGGAAAAAGACCCTCAAAGGTGGTCATCTCAGCGCGTACAAATCAGAAGAAGAGAAGAATTGGTATCAGGCAAAAGCAAAGGAAATCCCAAGCTTAAAAGAGGTTGGTTTTGAACCTGCAGGTATTGAGTTTCCGGATCGAAAACTGAACGAAAGTATCGTCTCGAATTACGATGAAACCAGAGACATTCCAGCTATCAGGGGCACCAGTAGAATGAGTCTTCATTTACGATTTGGGACAGTGAGTATTCGACACCTGGTTAAACAAGCCAAAACATTGAATGAGAAGTATCTCAATGAACTGATTTGGAGGGATTTTTATCAGGCTATCTTGTGGCATTTTCCTCATGTGGTAGACACGAATTTCAATCGAAAATATGATGATGTAAAGTGGCGAAATAATGAAGATGAATTTGAAAAATGGACGAAGGGAAAGACCGGGTATCCCATTGTAGATGCGGGCATGAGAGAGCTCAATAAAACCGGCTTCATGCACAATCGTGTTCGTATGATTGTCGCCAGTTTTTTGACCAAACACTTGCTCATCGATTGGCGTTGGGGGGAAGCATACTTTGCGGAAAAACTACTGGACTATGAATTGGCCAGCAACAACGGAGGCTGGCAATGGGCAGCCGGAACAGGTGTAGATGCCCAACCCTATTTTCGGATTTTCAACCCATACTCACAAACAGAAAAATTTGACAAAAATTGGAAGTACATCAATAAGTGGGTACCTGAGATTGACACGAAGTATTATCCTGATCCCATCGTCGATCATAAGGAGGCAAGAGAAAGATGCCTCAATGCTTACAAGCGTGCTTTAGAGTAAAATACTAAATATATTAGTATTAATTATATTTTTCACATATCTAATTAAATTTCAGGTATTTAAATACACTTACATTACTTAATAATTCTAGTTTATTTGCTCTTAATCATAACTTGACATGTAATAAATTAGTGCTTTAAATAATGCTGTAAAATGCGTAGCTTCACCTCATACAATTCAATACAGATGAAGCAGAACCTCGTCCCTACCCTGATCCTTTCACTTGCAATTATCATTGCCGGATATTTTGTTGGACAGACCTATGTAGCCGGTAAAAAGCTGGATAGAACAGTCGTCGTAAAAGGACTGGCTGAACGTGAAGTCCGAGCTGACATTGCTACCTGGCCACTAGAGCTCACCGTGTCTGGCAATGAGCTAGGCCAGCTTCAAAATACACTGGAACAGCAGACGAAAATCCTTCAGGATTTTTTTGCCGGATTGGCATTCACAGAAGATGAATTAACTGTAGGAGCACCCACCATTCAGGATAATCGTGCACTCCTTTACGGTGGTCAAAATGCATACAACCAGGATCGCTACATTGCTAAGGTGGATTTTAATTTGCGAACGACGAAAATAGATAAAATGAGTGAGGCTATGTACAAGGTGCCAAGCATCGTTGGGCAGGGCCTTGTAATCGGATCTAAAAATAGCTGGCAACCGGTGACCTACATCTACACAAAACTCAATGATGTCAAGCCGGCGATGATCGAAGAGGCGACTAAAAATGCACGTGAAGCAGCGGAAAAATTTGCCCGTGATTCCGGTTCGAAAGTTGGCAAAATCAAGTCGGCTAATCAGGGCTATTTTTCCATCACAGACCTGGATCAAAATTCAGGTGTGATGAAGAAAGTTCGCATTGTTTCTACCTTAGAATTTTATATCGAAGATTAGTATCCCTAGACTGATTCATCTCAGTCTTCCCTCTGCCATACATCATATCCCGACCAGCAGATTTGATCAAAATTTACAGATCAAATTAAGTTGGTATGGGAAATCAAGTTGTGAGTTCTGCAAAAGATCAGTCCATTCGGACTTCCTTTATTCAGCATCTGCTTAATGATGTAAAATGCCTTGGGCTTATGTTGGAAAAAGGGATGATCGAATCAGGTATCAGTCGCATAGGTGCTGAGCAAGAGTTCTGTCTGATTTCCAAAAACTATCGACCACAGAACAATGCAGATGAAATTCTAAAAGACATTAATGATCCTCACTTTACCAATGAACTGGCACTCTATAATCTGGAAATTAATCTGGACCCATTGGTTTTAAAAGGAGACTGCTTTGATGAAATGGAAAAGAACTTGAGAACCTTTCTTGACAAAGCCTCCACAATCGCCGCTAAAAGAGAGGCCTACATTCTCCTTACAGGAATCCTACCCACTATCAGTAAAACGGAGCTTTCTTTTGAATACATGACACCAAAGCCTCGCTACACTGCGTTAAATGAAATGATGCTTGGAGCACGAGGGACCGACTTTAACCTTCATATTAAAGGAGTAGATGAACTCTCCCTTACGCATGACTCAGTGTTAATGGAAGCCTGCAATACCAGCTTTCAAATGCATCTACAGGTTGACCCGGATGACTTCATTTCAAGCTACAACTGGGCACAAGCAATTTCGGGTCCTGTGCTTGGAATTTGCACGAACTCTCCACTCCTCCTTGGCAGAGAGCTTTGGAATGAGACACGAATTGCTTTATTCCAGCAAAGTATTGATACGCGACAATCAACCTATGCACTCAAAGATCAAATATCACGTGTAAGTTTTGGGGAATCATGGGAGTCTGGAAGTATTGTAGATATTTACAAAAATGAAATCGCCCAGCATAAGATTTTGTTAAGTCGTGAAATCAAGTCAGATTCATTAAAAGAAATCGAAGAAGGAAAAATACCTAAATTGAAAGCCCTGAGCGTCCACAATGGCACCATTTATCGATGGAACAGGCCATGCTATGGAGCCACTTCAGATAGTGCGCATTTACGCATTGAGAATCGTTACATCCCCGCTGGCCCAACTGTGGTTGACCAGATGGCAAACTTTGCTTTTTGGGTTGGTCTGATGAAAGGCCGAACAATTGCGCATAAAGAGATCCACAAACACATGGATTTTGAAGATGTAAAATCCAATTTCATTAAGGCAGCCAGAAACGGTAAGGGTTCAATTATGAACTGGAGAGGGAGGCAGGTTTCTGTTAGAGATCTTATTACCCGTGAACTACTCCCAATGGCCTATGATGGGCTCTCCTATATGAATGTAGAACCTGCATCAATAGAGCGACTATTGCGTATCATAGACGCCAGGGCTGTAGGACAGACAGGCGCTCAGTGGTCTATTAGAAACTACCGTAAACTAAAAAGAACCACTCGCAAGGATGATGCTTTGCTTGCGCTTACCAAATACACCTACAGGTATCAAAATGAGGGGAAGCCTATCCATGAATGGCCTGAGATTCCAGACCGCCCTCCTACCCACGAGCATGCATCACAGGTTGGTCATATCATGTCTACACGGGTTTTTACTGTCCAGGAAGATGATTTAGCCGAGTTGGCCACACAAATTATTCAGTGGAAAAATATCCATCACGTACCTGTTGAAAACCAAAATGGTGAAGTTTCTGGCATACTCACTTGGACCCACATGCAGCGATTTAAAGAAGATATGGGTATAAAGAATGACAAGACAGTACGAGACATTATGGCCAAAGAGGTAATTAGCGCAGACCCGGAAATGCCTATTCCTGAAGCGATTGCTCTCATGAAAAAAAATGAGATTGGGGGACTGCCTATCATCCATCACAATCACCTGGTAGGAATTGTCACGATTAAAGACATTAAGCAATATGACAAACGTAAAAGTGCATAGTAAAGCACTTGACAGAACCATTGAGGTTAGTCGGATTATCGGAGAAGTCCGTGGGGAAAATAAAGGGCCAACGCTTGTATTTATGGCAGGAATACATGGCAATGAACCCGCTGGTGTCTTTGCGTTAAATCATGTATTAAAAAATATAGACCCAGAAATTCTCCATGGTAATATCTATGGTATTGCCGGAAACTTATGGGCATTAAAACACTCAGAGCGTTTTCAACAGGAAGACCTGAACCGAATGTGGACAAAAGATCGTCTAAAAAACCTGAATGGCGACTTATCAATGGCTAAGCATCAGGATGAAGCTGAACAAATGCAGATCAATCAATTACTCATTGACATTCGGGAAAAGGAAGACGGACCGCTATTCTTTTTTGATATGCATACGACCTCTAGTGCCACCCTTCCGTTTCTAACAGTAAATGATAGCTTGCTAAACAGAGCTTTTACGTCTCAGTATCCACTGCCTGTCATTCTTGGAATTGAAGAATACCTGGAAGGCCCTATTCTTAGCTATATCAATGAGTTAGGATATGTTGCCTTTGGTTTTGAAGCAGGGCAGCATGATGATATGGCCTCCATCGAAAATTGTATTGCATTTATTTACCTATCAATGATCTATGCAGGCGTCATTAGTGAAAATGCTGTGGACCACTATAAATACCATCAACTGCTTGCCAAAACTACCGGGGATATCATACATACCTATGAAATCTACTTTCATTACCATCTTAAAGAATATGAGATATTCAAAATGCTGCCTGGGTTTTATAATTTCCAACGTATCAAGCAACACGAGCATCTGGCAAATAGCAATGAAGGCACTGTCTATGCTAAACATAATGGAAGGATATTCATGCCACTTTATCAAGCGAAAGGCTCAGATGGATTCTTTTTAATTCGCGAGATTCACCCATTTTTTTTAAAGCTTTCTGCTTTTGTTCGCAAACATCGTTTAGACAAAATTCTTGTATGGCTACCGGGCGTTAAATGGAAGGACAAATCACAGTCCGCCTTAGTTGTAAACAAACGAATAGCTCGTTTTTTTGCAAAGCAACTATTTCACTTATTCGGATATCGAAGCGTCGAAGTGAGCAAGGATAAGTACCTGATGTATAATCGTGAAGCTGCTGCTCGAAATCATGACTACATTGGTCATGATTGGTTCAAGTTATAGTGGCTCAAGAAAAGTGTCATTTATATGCCTTTATCATCTCCGACTTGGCATAATGCTTTCTTACTGACCATGCCCACCAGATCAGTAAAGGATGAATAATAACCAGTCGAGCCCATCCCAGCCAGTGTGGCACACATAGACTTTCTACGCAGCTTCCCTGTTGTATGAAGTAGACGTGTGAGGTAATGAATATGATCAGCATAGTGATGAGCAGATAAGATGCAGCCTTACGCGTGGCATAAAATAATAATCCGACTCCAAAAAGTATTTCAGCAAAACCGGCCAATCCATTCATCCGTTCCTCAAAAACAAAATATTCCGGAATTAATGGATAATAGAATTCCGGATTAAGGAAATGATTGGCACCTGCCAGGATGTAAAAAACACCCTGCATGTACACGCTTATTTTTTTAAAACCCATTGGATTTTCCTTTGCTTGTTAGCTTCTTTCAAAATCAATAAAAATGGAATCCACCATATGAAATCATTGGTGATAAGCGTGTAGAAAAATCCAAACGGAATATCTCCTTTGACATAGTTTATTACAAAGCCTACCGGTCCAAATATTTTACCCAGAAAACCAACTGCTACGATCGGCCAATGTGTAAGAGGATCTTGTGAAGCCCACCAATAACCTAAGCCATAAACGCCGATCACCATTCCCATGCCCTGCCAAATCATGGTATGTAATGGTGGTTCCATTCCTACCAACTCAAAGAAGTTGTTGGGGAATAAAATGACCCATGCACCCCAAAGCAAGTTGTATACTGCCGCTAGTCTAAGTATGTTGGTCATCCAGTTTTTCTTATACATACAGAAAAAACACTTGAGAACCCTATTTGTTGAGAAAAGGTGCAAGAGATTTTAAACTATCAAACCCATCAGGTCAATCAAAATTCTGAGTGGGTCGTTTTTTTACATGGAGCTGGTGGCAGTATTGCTACTTGGAAGCATCAAATGGATGATTTCAAGAATAGATTTAATGTACTGGCGATCGATTTAAGGGATCATGGAGGATCAAAGAATATCCAGCCTGCTTATGAAAGTTACAATTTCAATATTGTGGTGAAAGACATCAAAAATGTACTCGATCATATCGGGATTGATAGAGCTCATTTTGTCACCCTCTCCTTTGGAAGCGTATTGATGCAAGCGATCTATGAACGACTTCCTGACGTGGCACTGTCCATGACGCTGATCGGTGGGATCTTCAATGCCAACTGGATGATCAAAGTATTCGTGCATTCCGCACGAATAGTCAATTTATTTCTCCCATATCGGCTGATGTATCGAATCTTCTCCTTCTTGCTGATGCCAAAAAAGGATCATCAGGCCGCAAGAAGGGTCTATCAAATGCAAGCGAGAAAATTGAGTCAAAGTGAATACTTGAAATGGTTGGGATTATACGGTGAGTTCTTTAGCCTCCTAAAGTCTTTTCATCAACAAGAGATTGATGTTCCTACCATTATAATTATGGGTGATGAAGATTACCTATTCCTACCAAGCGCCAAAGGGTTCGCGAATTCACATTCTAAAGTAGAATTGGTGACCATTTCTAAGGCCGGTCATATTTGCAACATAGAGAGACCGAAGGAAGTAAACCAGACTATCCTTGATTTTTTAGATAGTCAAAAAGACTTAGCAGAAACACTCCCGACCAAAGAAACGTCCGTATCCAATTGATCTTGACCAGTCCTCTGGCCGATTCAATGATCTCCTGCCCAAAACTGATTTTATTATGCAATGGCACGGCATAGAAAAACGTATTAATCCATGCAAGACCGATGAGAATAAAGGCAATCAATTTGAGAATATCAAAATCTGTGTACAGAAAATAACCGTGTGAGATCACTTGACCCAGCATAAGAGGCATCACAATCATAGAAATGGCAGTGGTGTATTTCTGGTGCCAGGTAAAGAGTTCCTCCTGATCAAAATGCGTGAAACTTGGATACACCACCAGCTGTGTCATCCAAATGAGAATCACCAATCCAAAATCAATGAGGAGTTTTGCAAGCATGGTATAAAAACCATTAATATGAGGAAGTGTTTGACACTAGAACATACCATCAATTTAAGCATATGCGCTTATTTCAAATTATTAGTTGCACTTTAGCCTTCTAAATAACAATGACATGGGTAAAGGCCAAGACGCTAAAAAAGCCGTAAAAAAGGAACCTCTAAAAACAGCCAAAGAGAAAAAAGCTGAAAAAAAAGAGAAAAAGAAAAAGTATTAATTTGGAGGTAGGGCTAACTAACTAGCTCTATCCTCAATCCCACACCAAGCATCTTTTCACCATTCACCCACTTGGCAGTGACATGGATCTCTGTTTGATTGTCAAGAGCAGGCTTGATCGTCTCTGCCATCTCTTTATTCAGGTAGCCAATTTGATTTCCGTGCTTTGATAGCACCTTTACCGCATTCAGGTCGTAAGGATTGTCCGGTTCTGCCTCTACTTTGAGTTTATCATCCTCTTCGACCTCTCGTCTGATGATCTCCTGACGAGATGATCCATCTGCATTATCTTTAGAGACACCAACAACTTTGGTTTCATAGACAAAAACAGAAGGAATCTTAATGATTTTAGCCACAACTCAAATTTAAAACTCATGCGCATCTTTTCTGCACTATTCACCTTGCTCGTTTTCACTTTATCAGCTCAAGACATCAACAAACTGGCTGACCAGCACATTCAAGAAAATGGCGTCCAGATCATCAATAACTTTAAAACACTACTTTCTATGCCAAATGTGGCTTTCGACCTACCAAATATCAATAAGAATGCTCAGCATATCATTTCAGAACTGAACCGGCGAGATGTTGAAACAAAACTTCTACGCATGGTAGGCACTCCTCCCATTGTTTATGGCTATTATACAGTAGAGGGTGCAGATCGAACACTCGCTTTCTATGTACACTATGATGGACAACCGGTAGATAAATCCAAATGGACGAATGACCCTTGGGTGCCCGTCTATTATTCGGATGCCATGTTTAATGGGGGCGAGCCAATGGACTTCCCCTCAAAAACAGAAGATATCAATGAAAGCCATCGAATATACGCCCGATCTGCCGGAGATGACAAAGCACCAATCATAACGATACTTACCGCATTGGATATGATCCAGGCAAATACGATAGAAGTCACTTCTAATTTGGTCTTCTTCTTTGAGGGACAGGAAGAGGCTGGATCAGATCAGCTGCACCAGTACCTCAATGACAATCGAGAGCTCGTAGATGAAATAGATCTTTGGTTGTTTTGTGATGGTCCGGTCCATCAGTCCAGAAGACCGCAACTCGTTTTTGGCGTACGAGGAGTAACCGGGATGGAGATAACCACCTACGGCCCCAACAGACCACTACATAGCGGACATTACGGCAACTGGGCCCCCGTTCCGGGACAATTGCTTTCAGAACTCATCGCCAGCATGAAAGATGAAGAAGGCAATGTGATGATCGATGGATTTTATGACGATGTGGAACCTCTGAGCGAATTGGAGAAAGAGGCACTAGCGAACATCCCGCCGATTGATGAGGAGCTTAAGAAAGAATTAGGAATCAATGATCCAGAAGGAACAGATTCATATAACGAGCGATTATTACTTCCATCATTAACCATCAAAGGGTTGAGCAGTGGCAATACTGGAAAGCTTGCCCGAAATGTAGTTCCGGCTACCGCCACAGCATCCATTGGCATGCGACTGGTAAAAGGGTGCGATCCGGAAAAGCAAAAAGACCTGGTAGAAGCACATATTCGAAAGCAAGGATTTTATATTGTTCGAACAGATCCGGATCAGGAGACGCGAATGAAATATCCGAAGATTGCTAAGGTCACTCGTTCCAGTGGCTACCCTGCGGCGAGGACATCCATGGACCTACCTATCATCCAGGATGTGATAAAACGCTCGAAAGATGTGGCGGGTGAAGACTTATTATTACTTCCTACATTAGGAGGATCATTACCCCTCTATCTTTTCACAGATGAACTACAAAAACCTGCAATCATCTTACCAATTGCAAACCATGACAACAACCAGCATGCGGCGGATGAAAATCTGCGCATCGGCAACCTGTGGTATGGCATTAAGCTAATGAGCGCACTGATGACGATGGAGGAGTAGGTTAAAGCCCACCCCTAACCCCTCCAAGGAGGGGAATTGCTCTAGTAGGATTTTAATGATTATTTGATGTCCAGATACGCTTAACCCGTTTCAGAGGCTTACATGATGTAATGCTAAAATAAATTCAGCATGACTTACTAAGGGAGATTGACTACAGCGACTATATTTGACAAAAATTCAATCACATGTACAATTTCCTCCTTCACGCTCACTCCGGATTAAGATATCTCGTACTACTAGTTGCCGTCGTTGTAGTGATTAAATCGCTCATCGGATGGCTTGGTGGTGGTGCTTATACTAAGCTTGATAAAATACTAGCACCAGCCTATGTTGGACTGATGCACCTTCAACTGCTGATTGGGCTTATTCTCTATTTCATTTACAGCCCATTTGTGACCTACAACATGGGTGACAAAGTGAGTCGGTACTGGTCTGTGGAGCATATTGCACTTATGATCTTTGCAGTTGCAGCTGCCCAGATCGGGCGATCCATCAGCAAGAAATCGAATGATGCTCAGGTGAAATTCCGATTCCAGACGATCTTCTTTGGGATCTCCATCCTGCTTGTATTGGTAGGTCTGGCTACTATGCCGGGGAGAGGAATTCTTTAGTAGACTCACGTTTCAAGCTGCAAGTTTCAAGTCTTTTTCACTTGAAGCTTGCAACTAATGACTTGAAGCTAAATACTCATAAATCTCTCTCCATCCCTTCGGTTTCAACTCTGCTTCCGTTTCATTGTCTGAATAAGCGGAAGTAAGGTAGATCGCTTTGCAGCCCAGATTACGAGCTAATTGAACATCCGTGGCACGGTCACCGATAACATAAGAGTTCTCTATATCATAATCCCCTTTCAAATATTCGGTTAGCATGCCCGTACCCGGCTTACGGTTGGGGTGACTGTCTTTCTCATAATGCTCATCAATGTGTACTGCATCAAAGTGAATGCCTTCTGTTTCGAGTAGCCGTATGATGAAATTGTGTACGGGCCAAAACTCATGATCCGGAAAGGCCTCAGTTCCCAATCCATCCTGGTTGGTCACCATAACGAACTTATAACTGGTTTCCTCCTTGATCTTCTTAAGGTAGTACAGGGCTTCCGGAAGGAAGTCCAGCTTTTCGATGGTCTCAATTTTCTCATCCTCCGTTTCCTGGATGATGGTGCCGTCACGGTCAATGAATAAGATGGATTGCATGGACGCGAAGATAACCCTTAGTCTTACTTACTGAAAAATGGAGTGTTGCAACCTAACATTATACCTGCTTAATCAGACCAGTCGACGAATTTTGATAAAGAAAACTAATATTCTTTTTCGAAAATTTGCTTTTGCTTGGAATAAGTTGATATTAGATTTTCGTATACTCAATGCGTATTTAACTTGATATGGATGCAGCAACAATTAGTTCAAATTTGGAAAAAAATTTCACAGGTTGGTATAAACAAAACCAAGACTGCATCAGATACGCGTAACCTCATTTTTACAAATAGACTTGTTTTTGTGATTTTTATCATATTCTCATTTCTCTTTCTTGTTAATTTTATTAATAACGGATGGTCACCCCTGAGTAAATCCTTGCTTTTTGGCAATATTGCTGCTTTTGTCCTTATTTTCAGCTTAAATAGACTCGGTTTTTTAAATTATAGCAGGGTAGTTCTAAGCTGGATGTGTTCTTTGTATCCGCTCTTTGCCTCTTTGAATGCTAAAATTTCAGATCCCGAATTAATCGAAGAGGTAATGTATTTTATGCCTAGAATTTTTATAATCACAACAGCCATTATACCTATTTTAATAATCAGCTTCAGGGAAAAAATGCTACTTTCACTATCACTCTTGGGAAGCGTGATACCACTTGTTCTCTTTGATCCCATTCATCGAATGTTGGGTGTGGGTTATTATGAAATGGGGTTTAACTCCAAACTATATCCAACTTTTCATGCTATCACAATTTCTTCTTACCTTCTAATTCTAACAGCTTCTGTATTCTTTAAAAGGATGAATGAGCAATTTGAGAAAAAGAACCTCAGTCTAATTGATTCATTAGAAAGAAAGAATGTTGAGTTACTCGTAAAAAATGCCAAAATAGAAAAGCAGTCTTTGGAGTTGGAATCTGCTAATCATGAAATTCGAATCATCAACTCGAATCTTGAAAAGGTAGTAAACAATCGAACCAAAAAACTGTTGGATCAGGCTACTCAATTTCAAATGTTCTCCTTCAAAAATTCTCATGAACTAAGGGCACCGCTTGCTAATGTGATGGGAGTGATTCAGCTATTGAGGGAGGCTGAATCTACTGAGGAACTTGAACAACTTCTTGATATACTTAACACCTCATGCCATGAACTGGATAAGGTAGTTCATGATATCAATGACCTACTGAATAAGTCCATAAATGATCGATCGTAAAATTGAAAGTCATCCACAGGCTACATACTTTGGTTTATGTGGAGGAATATATAATTCCTATTATATTCAAATATGGAAATCAAACTGCTACAAGGGAACATTACAAAACTCAAAGTAGATGCAATCGTCAATGCAGCAAATAGCAGGCTGCTGGGAGGCGGTGGTGTAGATGGAGTCATCCACAGAGCGGGTGGCCCTGCGATTTTGGAAGAATGCAAAGTAATCGGAGGGTGTGAAACAGGTCAGGCTGTGATCACCACAGCTGGTAATCTAGATGCTAAGTTTGTCATTCATACGGTGGGTCCCATCTGGCAGGGTGGCGATTCGCATGAAGAAACGTTGCTTCGCTCCTGCTATATCAAGTCACTAAAGCTGGCTGAAGAATACAATCTCAAAACCATTGCCTTTCCTAATATCTCCACAGGGGTTTATCGTTTTCCCAAAGAGCGAGCAGCAGAAATTGCCGTGGAAAGTGTACATTCATTTCCTGCTAGTGTGATTCGTGAGGTGACCTTTGTCTGCTTTGAGGAGGAGAATTTCCTCTTATATAAAAACCTACTCAATAAGTAATTTGATTGTAATAAATATCGTTTTCCGAGTTATCTTTCATTCAGCAATCACCACTACACCGCCTTATGATCAAATTCGTTGAGCATATTCTCAGGAATTTCCTGGAATCCCCACGCTTCCAGAATTTCATAACTTTCATCATTATCCTTAATTCAATCCTGATTGGATTGGAGACGTATCCTGAATTGGTAAAGGATTATGAAGCCACGATCGATGCTTTTGACATGGTCATACTGGTGTGCTTCACCATTGAGATTGTTCTTAAGATTTTGATCTATCGCAAAAAATTCTTTACTAATGGATGGGATGTATTTGACTTTTTCGTGATCGGGATATCAATTCTTCCGGCTGCCGGATCCTTTTCTATCTTCAGGGCGCTGAGGATCATCAGAACTCTTCGTTTACTTAAGAGCCTCCCCAAGCTCCGGTTAATCATTGAATCATTGCTTCACTCTCTACCAAGTATCGGCTGGATCGTGGTGTTGCTGACCATTGTTTATTACATCTATGCGGTTGTTGGCTATAACCTATTTGCTGAGGAATATCCGAAATATTTCGGCACATTGACAGATGCACTTTACACCTTGTTCCAGATTATGACACTGGAAAGCTGGTCGTCGGCTATTGCACGGCCGATCATGGATGGAGTGCCTTATGCTGCTATTTACTTTGTCACATTTATTCTCATTGCCACCTATACCACACTCAATGTTTTCATTGCCATAGTGGTGAATACCATGAACCAACTGGCCATGGAGGGTATGCGTGAGGAAGAAGAACACATCAAAATGTTTGTCGCGCAGCAAAACAAGCTCTTGCACGAGAAGCTGGATAAGCTGCAAAAGGAAATTACACGACTGAAGCAATAAATTGAGTAACTACCTATTTGCCTCCTAATGGCATATTTAAGTTAAAGTTGCTAATTTGTACATCCATCACACTACCGCCAATAGGATGGTTGGTGGAATAACCTAACCAAATGTAAAATGAAAATAGCCTTTAAAATCATGGGACTGGGATTAGCCGTCCTGATTACCATTGGGGTGGTAGCGCTTGTGATCATCAACACTCAAGACATCCCCTCTTACGAATTAGAAGAAGTTGAATTTCAAAGAAGCAACAAACCTGAAGCCATCGCACGCGGGCAAAAGCTTACCCAAATGCTTTGTGCAAACTGTCACATAGATCGTGCCACCGGCAAGCTTACAGGTCAACAAATGAAAGACGCACCGGCCGAGTTTGGTGAAATATATGCTCCAAATATTACGCAGGACAAAACGTATGGAATTGGTGAATGGACAGACGGTGAGATTGTTCGTTTGCTCAGAACCGGAATCAAACGAGACGGTCAGTATGCCCCGCCTTACATGGCTAAGTTACCATTGATGGCTGATGAAGACATTGATGCAATCATTTCTTTTCTTCGATCTGATCATAGAATGGTAATAGCTGAAAGTAAACCTGATACTCCGCCAAAGCCTTCTCTTTTAACCAAGGTTTTAAGCAGATTGGCTTTTAAGCCTTTCCCCATGCCAGACCAACCGATCCCCATGCCAGATACTACCAACACAGTGGAATTAGGAGAATATCTCGCTCATAATCTGGAGTGTTTTTCCTGTCACTCTGCTGACTTTAAAACCAATGATTATCTGAACCCGCCAATGAGTCCAGGATATTTCGCAGGTGGAAATCAGCCGTTAGATATGGAAGGAAGAGTCAAACTCACATCGAATCTAACTCCAGACAAAGAAACAGGTATTGGTAGCTGGAAGCTAGAGCAATTTATCAAAGCAGTAAAATATGGTCTGAAAGATGGTGAACCAGCTCTTTCTTATCCGATGATGCCATACATTGACCTAACCAATTATGAGATAAGTGCCATTTACGATTATTTACAAACCATTCCTCCTATTGAAAATAAAGTTGAGCGTTTGGTTTATGAGTGATATTAAAACATTGCTGTAATGAAAGCAACCATTATTATCGAACAGTCATCAAAGGTGTGAAGCAATAAAACACCTAATCATGACAGAATTATCACTTAATAACCAGACACCTGTATCAAGGATCAGAACACACCTTATGAGGGGCCTTTTTGCTCTGAACTTCCTTAGCCTTTTTAGTGACAACTGGAGCCAGATTTTGTTTCCAAAGGAACAAATGGATACTTTAACTGGTGTCACTATTAGCTTTTGGGCTGCCTTTTCTTTGCTTAATCTTATCGGGATTCGTTTCCCAATAAAAATGGTTCCGATCTTACTAATCCAATTTCTGTACAAACTCGCCTGGATTATCGGAATATACCGTCCGGCTTATCTCAATCATTCGATAAATGAAAACATCCAATCCTTTTTTTGGGTCTGTATTGTAGGAGTAGGACTCAATCTTTTGATCATCCCCTGGAGATATGTTTATCTGGAATATCTCGCAAACTTCTTTAAATTAAAAAAAGCGGCTTAAGCCGCTTTTTCATTATTCGCTTTCTTCTTTTTTGCAGATGTAGGCTATTGCCTCTTCATTGGTCTTATATCCCCAGGAAGGAGCAATGGGACTTTCAGGTTGCTCAGAAGCAAAAAGCTCTTTGGCCCGAGCCAGTGTCTCACAGGCTCCTCCATCTCCGGCTCCCATAAACTGAGCAGTACCATATTGCATTCTGCCTAGCAGATAGTGTGCTCTAGGATTTTCCGGATCAAGCGCAACCGCCTTCTGAAAGGAAGCGAACGCCATACCGGAATATTTCATTCCTCGAGTAGCAGGATCTACTACAATACGCATCATATGTACGTATCCACGTAATGCTTCAAGTTCTGAATCTTCCGGTTTAATCAAGTCAGCTTTTGCTATGGTTTCAAGTGCCAGATCCATGTACTTGTCTTTGTCTTCTCCTCCCTCATGCATGTCACTCAAGCGGATGTACCCAAATGCAGCGTAGTAGTACGGTTCCCACCGATCTCCTTCTGCCTCACCGATTCGATTGAGTTGGTTGATTACATTCTGTAATGCCTCGGGTGTTTCTGCAGTAAACATGGCTGGAATATTCTTTCCCATCGCCTTTTCAAACTGCCCGTTGGCAAATACTACAGATGCACAAAGCACCCCAATAATTATTAATAGATTCTTTCTCATAATTGATAAGTGTTTAATTGATTTTAAAGATTTGGTAATTGATTGATGCCTTTGTTTTTCGATAGTGTGATAAACACCCCCACGAAAATGAATCGCCTGGCCGGAGGGGTAACCGCTCTGGATGCATATACTCCATTTTCATTCGGTGTGTCAGCAAACTGATACCCATAGATATTGTTAATTCCGAGTACATTGTTGACCATCGCATGAACGATCACCTGATTATTATACAGATAGCTAATGTTAAAGCTCAGGTCATGATAGGCCGGAGTTCTTCCGGTATTAAATCCATCCGCATTCAGATCATTATAAGTTCTGCTGCTGGCAAAAGAATAAGTCAGCCCCACCTGAGTTTTGATTTCATCAATAAACTTCTTTACGACAAAAGAAAAATTGTGTGATGAAGCGAAAGTCGGTGTAAATGAACCAGGGAAGTCACGGTACTCACGCTCCGTATCCAGATAGGAATAGCTTACCCAATAATCTGTATTATCAAAAGTCTTATTGTCTCTCCAAAAAAGATCAACTCCTCTGGCATAGCCATTTCCAGTAGAAGAATAGGTAGAAGGATCAAATAGCTGAACATATTTCACCAACTGATCGTAGCGTTTTTCATATGCTTCAATCCGAAAGCTTTGGCCCTCGCCCAGCCACTGATAGTTAGCGATGTAATGAGATGCTTTTTCCGCCTGTGTAAACGGTTGACTCAGAATAATTTGTGTCTGTGGCGTCTGATAAAATTGCCCAAAGGCTATCGCAACCTGGCTCTTCGCTCCTGTCTTGTAAGCTGCTGAAATCCTAGGCGCAAAAGTTTCACTTGATGTCAGATTGTTATGCTCAGCCCTCAGTCCTACCTTAAATCCCAGCGATGAAGAAGCAAACCACTCCGACTCAAAAAACGACGCACTTACTCGTTCTTTGAAACCTTGAGCAAAAGAACCGGTTTCATCTTCCAAAACCTGATTCACCTCTCGCTGGATCACTTCTGCACCCGCTAGAAATGCGATTCGATCGGAATGCTGATAGTCTGTGACTATTTTGGTATGAAAGCCAGTCAATTTCTGATCCCGACTATCGCTGGCTAGGGATGCAAAATCATCGCTCTTTGTAAAAGAGGCACCTGCTCGTATGCCCCATTTATCGCCAAGTAGTTCACGGTATGAAGCATTAAAATGAGCATAGTCGTTTTGGACTTTAACAGGAAGTGTGATCTCCGGATTAGCGATCTCACGTTCATAGAGTTCCATATCCGATCGACTGGCATTGGTATAGAACTTTAGCATTCCTGTTTTGCTTGTTTTTACTCTGTAAGCCAGGTTTGCATTGTACTCTTCAGGAGCTTTATCCCACCTCAGGTTTTGGTCGACTAGCTTGAAATATGGAGTTAGGTTGGTATACTGAACTTTACCGGCAAAAGAGCTCTTCTCAAACGTCCGTGTAGTAGAAATATCTGCTCCGACTGACATTAAGGAAATATCTGTCCGGTTGTTATCAGGTAAATCTTTTGATTGAAGGATGAGTGCCGAGGAAAGTGCCTGACCATATTCAGCAGAATAGCCTCCTGTAGAAAAACTCATGCCTTTGAACATGAACGGTGAAAAACGACTTCTGCCTGGGGTGTTAGGAGCCGAAGGACTGTACTCATTATGCACCAGCATCCCATCAATAAAGGTCTTTGTTTCGCGTCCATCCCCACCACGTACAAATAGCCGACCAGCCTCTCCTACCGTTTGAGTTCCAGGTAGGGTATTTAGCGCACCGGGCACATCAGCTGTCGCTCCAGCAGTGGTCACTATATCCAGAGGTTTAAGCACCTCTCGTTTTCCTTCTTCTGATGCATGAAAAGCTCCTGCAGTGATTACCACTGCATTCAGCTCACTCACTTTCTCACGCATCCTAATCAACAAGGGCTCGCTATCCTTTGGCAGTGGGAGGTTAATCTCATGAAACCCAATGTACGAGGAAACAAGAATCAGGCTGTCTTCCTCATAAGTAGTAAATGAAAAATTACCATTGATGTCGGTGGTTGCTCCATCATAGGTGCCTTTGACGTAGACATTTACTCCAAGCAGCGGCTCCTCCGACTTGTCGGTTACCCTGCCAGAGATTGTTTGCTGAGCCAAGGCTGCATTTGCCAAGAAAAAAGTGATCAAGTAGATTGCGTATCTCATTCGGTTTTGACTTTTAGATTCGATTCAAAAGTCCCACTGATCATCTTCTCTAACCAATCCAACTAACCGAACTGTAGATTCTCATAGATGAATTGTAACTTATGGAACCAAAATCAGATAACTATGAAGAAAACCTTATTAACCTTAACATTGATCGTTGGCTCTTTTGTATTGTCTGCACAAAAGTTCGACAAGCAAATAGAGAAACTGGTAGCACAAACAGAGAAAGATGTAATCGAATGGCGTCATTGGTTCCATGAAAATGCAGAGCTGAGTAACAGAGAGTTTAAGACAGCTGAACGTATCGCATCTATATTAAAAGACATAGGCTATGAGCCACAAACAGGTGTAGCAAAGACTGGAGTAGTAGCAATTCTTGAAGGAGGAAAGCCGGGACCTGTGGTAGGTCTGCGGGCTGACATTGATGGACTGCCTGTGAAAGAACGAGTGGATCTGCCTTGGGCATCCAAACAAATGGGTGAATATAACGGTGAACAAGTGCCAGTTATGCATGCATGTGGCCATGACACACATATAAGTATCCTGCTTGGAGTTGCGAAAATGCTTTGGGAAATTAAAGATCAGGTACCTGGCACAGTAAAATTCATTTTTCAACCGGCAGAAGAAGGCGCACCCAAAGGTGAAGACGGTGGCGCTAAGTTGATGGTTGAAGAAGGTGTGCTTAAAAATCCGGACGTTGATGCAATATTTGGATTACACATCAATGCGCAAACTCCTGTGGGTACGTTGAAGGTACGGTCAGAAGGAATTATGGCTGCTGTGAATTCGATGCGGATAGATATCAAAGGAAGACAAGCGCATGGTTCGGCCCCATGGGATGGTGTAGACCCGGTTGTAACAGCTGCTCAGATGATCAATAATTTCCAGTCCATCATCAGCAGAAATATGCAGCTTACAGAGGCACCTGCTGTATTGACTATAGGAGCGATCCATGGAGGCGTTCGGTATAATATCATTCCCGAAGACCTTTACATGCTAGGCACCATACGCACATTGGATGCGGATATGCGCACACAAATCCTGCAACGAATCAGAGAAGTAGCTCAAAAAACAGCAGAGGCAAATAATGCTGAGGTTGAAGTATGGATTGATGAAGGATATCCGGTTACTTATAATGAACCCTCACTTTACGAACAGATGCTTCCGACTTTGAAACGAGCAGCTGGAGATGAAAATGTAGAGATCATCAAACCTATCACAGGAGCAGAGGATTTCTCCTTCTACCAAGAGCAGGTACCTGGCTTGTTTTTCTTCGTTGGTGGATGTCCACCGGATAGAGACCCTAAAAAAGTAGCTGGTCATCATACTCCGGATTTCTACGTAGATGACTCTGGGATGAAGCTAGGAATGAAAGCCATGATGGGCCTCACACTCGATTATATGAGTAATTAACTTGATATAATACAATTTTATATTTATATTGTTATAATTATTTAAGCATTTTACTTAGTGCTTTTTATGGTACAATACCAATATAAAATAGTACTATATAGATCCATCTTTGATTCATAATTAATTAAACAATCAAAGGAATTAAGCTATGGGTTACTTATTTAATCTTTTTGCCAAGAAGGACAGTTTGAAATTATCAAAGGCAGATTCAGGAGAATGGATGGTAAAAAAGAATCTCAAGATCTTATACATCGGATCTAAAGAGAAGTGTCAAACCTATATGAACCGGCTAAGGGTAGCTTGAGCAAGCTAGAGTGAGTTTCAATAGGATAATTAGGTGTATGAAGCCTCGCTTAGAAGCGAGGTTTTTTTGTTGCTAATAAAATACCAGCCGATTTAATTAAGGTGTTTATCAAAACTCATCGGAGTTTCATCGAAAAAATAAGCATAATACTTAAACTATATTATTTGTTAATACCGATATCAATAACTCCTTGCAGTTACGATTTTTGTTTAGCAAATTAAAGAATTATAGCTATGGATTTTAGTAATTTATCAAACTCACAAGACTCGTTGCATCTTACAAAATCTGAAAAAGGTATGTGGATGGTTATGAAAAATGTAATGATCTTATTCATGGGATCGAAAGAAAAATGTATCCAATACATTAACAAGTAAATCCTGATTGACAGATAGACGAGCGTTTATCTGTCAATCTTTATCTCCCCAAAATCCAAAAAGCCAATTACCAGGAGCGTTTTCATCGTTTGACCTAAAAAATTCATCCACTGCTCGCACCAATTCCTTTTTTGTAATAAAGTCATCTCCATCTCTGTCTAATTTGACAAAGGCCTTGGCCGAATGCTTGATCGGAATATGATAGCACATAAACATGTCTGAGTATTCGTCCACGGACATCACTCCATCCTCATTCACATCAAATGAATCAAAAATGGAACTGATCATATACTTGACCCACTTTTTATAAACCTCCTCATTACCGGGCTTAAGTAATACTTCGAAAAACCGTAGGAATTGTTCCTCATTTGCCTCCGCACCCTGCTTCTGGAAATACTTTTTGAACATATTCCAGCTTTGAACATTCTTATCGATCACTTCATTGTACTCCTTCGTTCCAGGCTTATAGACCCAAAGCACACATAATGATTCCCCTATTTCCCTGAAGTCATTTTCTTCAAGGATTCCGTTTCTGTCTTGATCTAATACAACCCTGAAATAATGGGAAATCTTTTCTTTCTGAAAGTCAGTTAGCATATTGGAGATTTTTGAATGGGCAAAAGATAAGTAATAATCTTAATACACCGCCTCCATAAAAGGTGACCTCCCATTTTTTAAAGACCAATGGTATAATCGCTCCCATTCAGTATCTTTAATAACAGCATGAAGGGGTTAAACACAGTATTACATAATGAAAAAAAAATTGTAGTCATTGATTATTCGGTGGTACCACACGAAAAAGAGTTTGAGCTAATGAAACACTCACTTGAATATATAACGCAATATGAAAAGTCTTCAGCTCTTGTTCTGGAAATTATATCAGGAGTAAAGCTGAATAAGGAGATTCTGGACTACTTCCCAGGATACTACGAGAAAATTAAAGTCCACGTAAAACGATGGGCCTCTGTAGGTTTTGGAGAAATGATCTTCAAAGAAATGATTGCCTCTAAACAGATTCCCTCTACTGCTGCTAAAAACAAGAACATCGACTGGTTTGAGACAAAAGAACAAGCGCTATCGTTTTTAACACAGGATTATCAATGAAATTGTCATTTGTTCGTTCAAAAGGCTCTCATGACACGTAATCAAATCAAAATCAATAAACAGAGTCACCTGGAACAGTCATGGAGGGTGCATTCCTTGCTGGCAGATTTTGACGTTGAAGATGTCTGGCGTGTGCCGGTAAAACTCAAACAAGAGCACAGCCTGGATCTGTTTCTAAAGCAGTTCATGGAATCGAATGAAAAGGTGACACAAAAAGGACTAACAGGATATTTATTTCGTCTTAGGTTCTTTCTTGGTAAGATTTTTAAATGGGATGAAAAAAAGCAAATAGATCATTTATTACCAGGAAGCATCCGAGAACGCTATGAGAAGGCAGAAAATTTAAAATCTGAAGATCTGCCTGAACCCGGTACCGGAGACTTTATACCTGTTTATCAACTGGAAGATGAATATTTATCTGAAATTGAGAATAAAACCGTACATGCTGCCCTGCATATTGGGCGAGTGATAATAGCAGGTGGTTATGGCATTCATATGGCTGTATATGTAAAACCAAAAGGATATTTTGGAAAAGCCTACATGAAATTGATCCAGCCATTCCGTCATTGGATTGTTTACCCTGCACTGATGAGAACAGCAAAAAGAAGTTGGGAAGATTATTTGAAAATTGAAAATCATAAATGATACTTATTTACATCCCAGAACTAAATCATGCTAACATTCATTACTAGAAAATGGAGTTGTTTGAACGAGTTAAAGATCCTTCTAAAAACTGGTTGCCCCATGATGGTGTGGTCAACTACTACGGTAAAATCTTTGATCTACTGGAAGCCGATAGATTATTTGAAATTCTTCTAACCACCATAGACTGGCAGTCCGATCAGGCTGTCATTTTCGGTAAGAAAATCATAACCAAGCGGAAGGTAGCCTGGTATGCAGAAAAACCTTTCCCCTATCGTTATTCTGGTACAACCAAAGTGGCACTCCCATGGACAAAAGAGCTCCGGTCTATCAAAGAGATCGCTGAAAAGCACTCCGGCGAGACCTACAATTCATGCCTGTTGAATTTGTACCATTCCGGAGAGGAAGGCATGGCTTGGCATAGCGATGGCGAAACTGAACTGAAGAAAAATGGAGCCATTGCATCCTTAAGCTTTGGTGCTGAACGTAAGTTTTCATTTAAGCATAAGCAAACCAAAGAACGCATCGACCTGCTCTTGGAGAATGGTAGCCTATTGGTGATGAAAGGTACCACTCAGACCCACTGGCTCCATCGACTCCCTCCTACTAAAAAGGTTAATCAACACCGAATAAATCTGACCTTTCGTCAGATGGGGGAAAGATCGATAATCAATTTTTAATGTTTGTAAATCTCATCCTCGTAATAGTATCTAAGGAACGATAGCTTTCATCATGTAACTTTAAGTGCACGACATCACCCATTCAATAAGGTATAAGCCTGTAATCGTGATTCGCCCAGGACTCGATCGCAGCGGCGAACCGCCCTGGAACCTACTGCTTAGGAGCCGTAATGGAATGACCGTAGTGGAACGAGCAGTTGCTCTATCCTACCGATTGCTATCTAGAGCTAGCGAACCCTCCTATTGCTTTCGTAGCATTTTTGTTAACGGAAAGAGGGGGATTATTTCATGATCACTTTAGTGAAAAATAAAAAAGGCCCATACAATAAAGTATGAGCCTGTAATCGTGATTCGCCCAGGACTCGAACCTGGAACCTACTGCTTAGAAGGCAGTTGCTCTATCCAGTTGAGCTAGCGAACCTTCCTATCGCTGCTTTCGCAGCATTTTGTTTGCGGAGAGAGGGGGATTATTTCATGATCCCATTTTGAGGGAGATGAAACAAAATGCTGATACTTCGTATCAGACCAACCTCCTCAAATCCTCTTTCAAGTAAACTTGAATCGGATTTGATCCGTTTTGCTGCTATCGCAGCATTTTGTTTGCGGAGAGAGGGGGATTCGAACCCCCGGTACGATTTCTCGCACGCATGTTTAGCAAACATGTGGTTTCAGCCACTCACCCACCTCTCCGTGGCATTTAGCTTAAAAATTTGACTCTACTTTCAAGCCAAAACCTTCTTAAAAAAAGACCCGTTTATCGGGTACATCCTAAAAAGGAGTGCAAATATAAAAGTTACAGTCAAAAATCCATTTCGTTGACTCAATTCTTTATCTAATTCATCAATAAATTGTGGCATGAATAAAAATCAAATACTTCTGGCTCTGGTAATTCTCAGTTTTGTCGGTATGAGTGCAGTTTACCTTGATGTATCTGAAATTATTTCCAGTGAAATATTGGAAGCTAAACCCGAATCCAAAGAAAAGCACGGAGAGGTTCGTCAATACACCAAAAGCAATAAGCTAAAAACAATTGTGAATTACAATCATGGACAGAAACATGGTACTTCCTACCTCTTCCACGATGATGGTGAAACCATCTTACTAGCTATGCCCTATGAGAATGGCGAAAGAGAAGGTGTTTCAAAAAAATATTATGAAAATGGGCAGTTGTATGCTGCCACTTCCTATCATGAGGACAAACTGCATGGACCCAGAAAATTATATTATTCAAGCGGACAATTAAAAGCTGAAATACCCTATGGATATGGTTTCCCGGGGATAGGAACCAGGGAATTTTTCATTGACGGAAAAGAAAAAGAGGCATTATCCATCACATCCAGAAGTGATGGAAGCATCATTTGGCTTGACACTTCCGAACCGTGTGATGATCAACGATTCTACATTGGTCAATTGATCGATGATAACTTCCTTGATCCAGTTAGTGAAAATGTTCGTTTGCTAATGGAAAGTGATAATCAATTCTTTATTGATACAAAGGTTTACACTCCGAGCTATCTCAGATACCAGGACATCATCTGTCATTGTGAGAGTTCACAGGGAAACCCCATTGTTTTGAAGACTCGATTGTTCTAACAATTACTTCTCATCCTTAAAAATTGTTAATCCATAAAAATCAGGTTCATCTGAATGAATTGATCTGTTAGATTTGCCAGCCATGAAGTGGGTGAACTCAATCAGCACATTTGAAATCGTATTAATTGGAGCCTTTGTTCTTCTGTACATTAGCTTTATCTGGCGTGTTATCAGCACTACACGCAGGCTGGGTCTTCCTGCAAAGAGGGTTCTTATAAAGTCCATACTACGTACTATCTATTTCATCTTAATTGTCACTGCATTGCTAGGACCAAGCTTTGGAGATACCTCCAGAGAGGTTAAAACTGTTGGGAAAGATATTTTCATATGCATTGACCTGAGTCAATCTATGAACGCTACAGATGTTCAGCCTTCAAGATTGGAAAAAGTGAAGTTTGAACTAAAGAACATTGTAGAGGCATTTAATTCAGATCGCATTGGACTTATAATGTTTAGTAGTGAAGCATACCTACAATGTCCGCTTACATATGACAATAACGCACTAAATCTGTTTATTCAAACACTAAACACAGACATGGTTCCGAATTTCGGAACCGATTTTGGCCCTCCCCTGCAGATGGCTACAGAGAAATTGATTGCTGATGATACGGTCATAACCCGATCTAAATCCAAAATCACCATCTTGATCAGTGACGGAGAAGATTTCGGTGATAATACCGATGAGATCGCAGAAGATCTGGATGCTGAAGGAATTACATTATTTACATTGGGGGTAGGTACCGAGCAGGGAAGCAAAATTCCCACACGAAATGGTTTTAAAACTGATAAAAGTGGAAATGAAGTGGTCTCACAGTTAAATTCCTCCTCCCTTGAGGATTTGGCAGATATTACCGACGGTGAATATTTTGAAATAAATGAATCAAGAAACGATGTATCGCGTTTGATAAATGCAATCAATGGTGTGGAAGGCGAAATGCGGGATGCGAAACAGGTAGACACCACTCAAAATCGTTATTTCTACTTCCTCGGATGTGCATTGCTTTTGATGATATTAGATGTGCTATTTAGTGTTAAATTGATCAAGCTATGAAAACATTCTTTGCGATCATTTTGGCTATTCTTATTACCGATCCTAAAGAAATTTCGAAGGTTAATACCCTGAAAAAAGAAGCGGAAGCCGCCTACCTGGCTGAAGACTATGAGCTGGCCCTGGCTAAATACACCATGCTTCGGGATTCTATGGGTGTGGATGATCCCGCTATCAAATTAAATCTGGCGCATGCACACTACCATCTGAATGATACCACTGGAGCAAAAAGTAATTACAATCAACTGGCAACTTCCTCTAATAACAAACTGAAATCCATAGCACTACAGCAACTTGGAGTTATGAGCAAGGATGCAGGAAAACTTGAAGAGGCACTTCAACAACTCAAATCAGCTATAAAAGCAGATCCTACTAATCAGGATGCCCGATACAACTATGAGGTAGTAAAGAAATTGCTCGAGGAACAAAAGCAACAGCAGCAACAAAATCAAGATCAGGAAAACCAGGATCAGGAAAACAAAGACGGAGAGGACGAAAACCAGGAACAAAAGCAGGACCAGAACAAGGAAGGAGAGCAAGAGAATAAGGAAAATCAGGAAGGAGAAAACCAGGAGCAGTCTGAGCAAGAAAAACAAGATCAGGAACAGCAAAATCAGGAACAGAAAGAGGGCGAAGAGGAAGAGCAGGAAAAGTCTCAGGAGCAAATGACCAAAGAAAAGCTGGAGGAGATGGGAATCAGTGAAGAGAAGGCCCGACAATTATTAGAGGCCATGAGACAGAGTGAAATCAAGTACCTGCAGCATCAAAAAAGGAAGCCAACCAAACGACCGCCAAGCGGAAAGCCCGATTGGTGATCCTACTGCTTCATCACTAAAACGCAACTTCTTATTGCGGTCAACTTTTACGATCTTTGCGGTCCCTAGTCCAGATAGCTATCGGGATCGGGACTTTTTATTGATTTTAATCACAAACGATAACAACATTTAATATGAAGGAAGTTTACATAGCATCTGCTGTACGTACCCCAATTGGAAGTTTCGGTGGGAAATTAGTAGGTTTTTCTGCTACTCAACTTGGCACTTTCGCCATCAAAGGAGCGTTAGAAAAATCAGGTGTGGCTGCAGATCAGGTCAATGAAGTTTTTATGGGAAATGTCCTTTCTGCAAACCTGGGACAGGCTCCTGCGAGACAAGCAGCCATTGGTGCTGGAATCGGTCACAATGTACCATGTACAACTGTAAATAAAGTTTGTTCATCCGGAATGAAATCAGTGATGCTGGGAGCGCAATCCATCATGTTAGGCATCAATGATGTGGTAGTTGCCGGAGGTATGGAAAGCATGTCCAATGTGCCATACTATATTCCTAAGGCACGATTTGGTTATAAATATGGCCATGGACAAATGATAGACGGCTTAATGCATGACGGCCTTTGGGAGGTTTACAACAAATTTCCAATGGGTAACTGTGCTGAAAACACAGCCAAAGAAATGAATATTTCTCGTGAAGCACAGGACGAATATGCAATCAACTCATACAAAAAAGTGGCTGCTTCCACTGAAGCAGGCGAATTTAAAGATGAGATCGTACCCGTTGAAATCCCTCAACGAAAAGGAGACCCGATCGTCATGGATGAAGATGAAGAATTCAGAAATGTAAACTTCGACAAGATTCCTTCATTAAGGCCTGTGTTTGATAAGGAAGGGACCGTGACTGCAGCTAATGCTTCTACCATCAATGACGGGGCATCCGCGCTCGTACTGGTAAGTAAGGAAAAAGCAGAAGAATTAGGACTTACCTTGATCGCAAAAATCAAAGGATTCGGAGATGCAGCTCAGGAGCCACTCTGGTTTACAACAGCACCTTCACTTGCTATTCCTAAGGCATTGGCTCATGCGGGGGTAGATCAGGGAGACGTTGACTTCTGGGAAGTGAACGAAGCGTTCTCTGCTGTAGCTATTGCTAATCAGCAAAAACTTGGACTTGATGCGGACAAGCTAAATGTCTTTGGTGGCGCTGTTGCGATGGGTCACCCGCTAGGTACTTCCGGGGCTCGTATCATTACCACACTGATCAATGTACTAAATAAGAAAGGCGGTAAGATTGGTTGTGCAGGTATTTGTAATGGTGGCGGTGGAGCATCCGCGATTGTTGTGGAAAAGGTATAATTGAAATCAAATGTATCAAAAGCTCTGACTTCATCGTCAGAGCTTTTTTTATTCCAGAATCCGACGTATTTCCCTTCCTTTTTCCAAATACTTTTCCAACTCCTCCTCCTTATTCATTTCTATGAGCCCCTTTAGCTTCTCAAGCTCCTCTTTGTAGGCCTCTATTCCTTTCAGAACCATTGCTTTATTTTCCATAAAAATGGAGCTCCACATGCTCGGTGAGCTCTTGGCTAAACGAACAGTGGACGCAAAACCGGAACCAGCCAAATCTAAAATCACCTCTCCATCTTTTTCCTTTTGAAGCACTGCACTGCTTAATGCAAATGAAGTAATGTGACTCAAATGGGAGATATAAGCCAAATGTTTGTCATGTTCTCCCGAGTCCATATGAATAATGCTAAATCCTGCATCCTTTGCTAATACTTCAAAACCCTTTAGCTTGTTAGGCTCTGTTAAATCCGTATCACATAGAATCAAATTCATTCCATGATACAGTTCCTCAAATGCAGCAGAAGGACCTGAATGTTCCGTTCCTGCAATTGGGTGAGCTGCAATAAACTGTCCCCGATTTGGGTGATGTGAAACCGAGGCGCAAATTGCCTCTTTGGTCGATCCGAAATCAACAACGACCTGATGGGGCTGAATTTGATCGAGTATCTTAGGAAGTAATTCTCTTATCGCTCTTACAGGCACAGAAACAATAATCACATCCGCCCATCGTATGCCCTCACTTAAAGTAGGAAACCCTTGAGAAACAATCCCTAACTCCAGGGCCCTCTCCTGGGCATCTTTACTTTTATCATATCCACCAAAGGTCAAATCTTCTCGATGCTTTAATGCCAGTGAAAACGAACCACCAATCAACCCGACACCCACCAATAGAATATTCATAAGCCATATATGTTTAGACGTGAAATTAAAGTTAAAGACGACTAAACTTGCGGCTGACATCTAAATTTGTACTATCCTAAAAAGATATTCGTTGCGAATACATCTTATGCATAAACTATTATTCACGCTCTCACTTTCACTAGGACTATACGTATCATTTTCTCAGGAAATAAAAACCTACTATGATGAGGGACAACTGAAAGAACAGTATCACATACTCAATGGTGATAGTTCACTGGTTGATGGTAAGTACAAAATGTACGATAAGCATGGAAACGTTATCATTTCCGGTCAATTCGAAAAAGGAAGCAAAGAAGGTGTTTTCTATAATTACTACCCGGACGGTAGCATCCAGCGGGAAACAGTTTACAGACAAAACCTGCGTGAAGGTTTGACTCAGGTATTTACTCCTTCAGGTAAATTGATCCAGGAAGCTACCTTCAAAAATGACACACTTGTTGGTGAGATAAAACTGTATGATGAATATGGTAAATTAAAAGGAACTACCTCATTTGAAAACGGTAAGCCTGACGGACCGGTTTATTCGTACTTCCCAAATGGCCATATTAAGGAAGAAGTCCACTATAAAAATGGTATGCCCAATGGTGTTACGAAGAAATACTATGAGAGTGGAAATATCCAGCTAGAGTCTCATTATCAGAATGGACTTTTGGATGGCGACTACAAAACCTATTACCCAACGGGCAAACTGGAGATGGAAGTTGTGAACAAACGGGGAGATCGAAGCGGGTCAGTAAAAATCTATTATGAAAATGGTCAGTTAAAGGCAATAGGAAACTATGATAACGGAGCGTTGCAGGGTGATTATCTGGTTTACTTCGACGATGGAAGCACCAGGAGCGAGTACAAATATCGGGACGGTTATCGTGTAGGTAAAAGCCTGGACTACTATAGAAATGGAGAAATTAGACTGGAATCCAGCTTTACGAACAATGGCCTTAATGCAACCATTAAGGAGTACACAGAAAAGGGGCAGTTAATCGCAGTGAAAGAACTATCTAATGAACTCCCTCATGGTACCTGGAAATCGTGGAATAATAAGGGTCAGCTCCTCTCGGTCGAGCAATATGAAAAAGGAAAGCTCCACGGTGTACAAGAAGTCTACCATGGTGGGAAAAAGATTTCGGAAACTACCTATCGGTTTGGCAACAAGCATGGTACTTATAAGGAGTTTTATCCGAATGGGAAACTGAAGGTTGATGGGAATTACGAACTAAACAAACTTCATGGAGATTTTACAGCCTACCATAAGAACGGGCAAACCGAATATACCGGCAAATACGTAAGAAACCGAAGACATGGGGAATGGAAGTACTTTAACAAGAATGGGAATGAGGAAGAAACCATTACTTACAGGCATGGGGAGATAATAGAAAACCAGTGATTGATTTTTTTGACCGGCCTTAGCTCTTATGCACACAAAATGGTCATGAGAACTAAGTTGGTCACTACCGCCCCTACTAGCTTGGTGTTATTGTGTTAGTAAAAAGCCCCAGAGAGATTCGGGCCAACTCTGGACTTTTGGGTTTGTAGAAAAGAATGAATTAGCGAATTTTGAATGAATCGCTAAATTGAACCATGATATTCTTTCGAACCATTAAAGCCTTCCTGGCAGACAAAGAGTACCGGGACCTGTTGTTGACCGGGGTTACGATTCTCATCATTGGGACAATTGTTTATCATGAACTGGAAGGGTGGAGTTATCTAGATGCCTTTTACTTTTCATTCATTACGCTCACCACCATTGGTTTTGGAGATTTTGCACCTCAAACCGATTGGGGTAAGCTTTTTACAATCATTTATATCACAATTGGTGTCGGTATCATTCTTTCTTTTATAAACACCCTATACCTCCATTACAGCCAAACAATAAAGGGACGTAAGAAAAAAAAGTAAGTAAATTACTCATGTTTAGCTCTTAGTAATAAATACATCTATGAAAGAAATTAAAGTCATTCTGTTACTTACCCTTCCCATACTTTTAATCAACTGCGGAGACGATGATGGTGATACAAACTATGTATCCCAGTTTGTAGGAACCTGGCAATCATCCATCATAACAACCTCTGGATGCAGCAATGAAGAGGAAAACGGAACACTTACTTGCGACCCTTATTGCTACGAGATCACCATAAGTGATAATGGAACTTACACGCTTGAAGATTTGCTTGATCAGCGAACTGAATCAGGCGAACTAACTGCTACAGCCACAACGGTAACACTTTGTTCTACGGGAAGCAGCAATTGTGATGAGGATAACATTTATTCCTTTTCAAACGACAACACCTTTTCTATCGTATTTACAGATTTTCCTTCAGAAGGATGCCAAATCATCAGCCACCTTTAATAAGCAATAATAAACCTGAAAAAATGAGAAAATTATTACCCCTATTTACCGCCGTTTTTCTTTCTATGTTCATTTCATCATGCGGTGATGATGATAGCAGCACAACTACAGATGATGTAATAGCAATAGACCCAGCATTATTTGCGCCACTATTAGGAGATTGGATGGCTGACTCTAAGGTCCTGACTGGATGCAGCAGTTCAGAACTAAATGGTGAACATACCTGTCAAGAAGGAACTATTACTTGCATCTCATTAAACTTTCAAGTGGATGATATTTACGGTGGTGGATACTTCTTTTTTGATCTTGATGCCACAGGAGAGTTTACAAATATTACCACATCAGGAGCAGTTCAAAACCTTACGTCGAGCTCTTTCTCCCTATGTCAGCCAAATCTCTTTGGAGAGAGTGCTTTTGATTGTACTCATTCCTTTACCTATGAGCTATCTAGTAGTAATACAACATTGGAAGTAACATGGACAGACGATGATTTACCCGGTTGTACCTCTTCTGCCACTTTTACAAAGAGGTAATACACCAAATATGTATTTCTAATTAATCGCCATAACTAATTCGAAATACAGTTCCAGCCAGATCATCGGAAACCAACATAGATCCATCAGGAGCAAATACCAAATCAACCGGCCTTGCCCAGGCTGTGTTGGTTTCTTTATCTAAAAATCCAGTAGCAAAATCCTCGTAAGCAACTCCCTCTCCATTTTCCTCTGTGACCATCGTGATCTTATGGCCGGTATGGCCTACATCTGCATCCCTGTTCCATGAGCCATGTTCTGCAATAAATACCTTGTTTTTATATTCCGGAGGAAAGGTATCACTGGTGCAGAACTTCACTCCCAAAGGAGCTACGTGTGGTCCTAAATTCTGAGCTGGTTTAACAAAATCTTCACAAGGATATTTGTGTCCAAACTCAGGATCTTGGATATATCCTCCATGACAGTATGGATAGCCGAAATGCTGTCCGGGCCTTGTCACTCTGTTTAACTCACAAGGTGGTTCATCATTACCCATCCAGTCACGACCATTATCCGTAAACCACATCTCCCCTGTTTCCGGATGCCAGGTGAAGCCCACAGTATTTCTGACACCATGTGCATATACCTCTCGTTCCGATCCATCAGGATTCATACGGGTAATACTTGCGTACATTTCGTTTTTGCTTTCGCAAATATTACATGGCGCACCCACTGGCACATACAGCTTTCCATCTGGACCAAAGGCAATAAACTTCCATCCATGGTGACCATCGGTAGGATAATCATCATAAATCTTCACTGGCTCAGGAGGGCTTGCCAGATTTTCTTCAATGTTGTCAAAACGCCAAAGCTTCGAAACCTCCGCTACATATAGCGAACCATCCTTAAAAGCAATCCCATTGGGCATCCGCATGTTACTGGAAATGACATACTTTTCATCTGCTTTCCAATCACCATCCGTATCTTTTAATGCATAGACTTTATCCCCACCCCTGTTGCTCACAAACAAGGTTCCGTTTTCAGTCAGCACTATCGAACGGGCATTATTTACCCTGGCAAATACATCAATTTTGAACCCGTCAGGAAGCTTGATATCAGCTAACCTTAATCCTTCATTGGAGGTTAGATCGACAGCCGAATCGACTGGATCATTGTTCTTTGAATTATCAGCATTATGCGATGAACATGAAATTCCGATGATTAGAAAAGCAAAAATCTGAATTCTTCTCATGGTGTTTTTTTATTCAAGTTAAAAAAATAATATCCAAGATGGCCAAATAAATCGATCGAAGAAATGACCAGATAAATAGAATAATCCTTAAATCATTGATTTGTTTTTATACATTTCAACTCCAATCTCAAAGCTTAATTCAATAATCAGACTACTCACCTACATAATCCTACTATTTCTGTGTGCGTTTAATTATGCACAAGGTGAACCGATAACTTTCAATGCAAGCCCACTTGAATTAAAAGGTGAATGGAGTCTTGTAATGAATGATTTTCTTTCATTCAATGAGCTCAACGATCAGCATGAAAGTGTGTCCATCTCTGTACCCAG
This sequence comes from Ekhidna sp. ABH4_415, assembly GCF_056161305.1. Lineage (NCBI taxonomy): Bacteria > Pseudomonadati > Bacteroidota > Cytophagia > Cytophagales > Reichenbachiellaceae > Ekhidna > Ekhidna sp. ABH4_415. The sequence goes on along the minus strand of NZ_JBSWYW010000007.1, from coordinate 251,141 downwards.
CACTTGGAACGATACGAAATGGGATGGAAAAAAAGTGGGGGCTTATGGGTATGGCACTTACTATCGAAGGTTCATTTATCCTCAAAATCTCCCTGATACCTCTCTGGCCATCGAAGTATCTGAAGTAAGCCTCGCTTACAAATTCTATGCAGACAACAAACTCATCGGTCAAGTCGGTCAACCGGGAACTAATGCATCAAGTAAATCAAAAATAGACTACCAGATTTTTGATTTCCGGGTCAGCGCCGGTGATACGGTCACACTGATTTTTCACATCAGCAATTTTGAACACAAGACCGGGGGATTGTGGTATGCTCCTACAATTGATTATGAGTCAAGAATGGTCAACAAGTTTGAACTCAATCGCACGATTAAGCTAATCATACTGGGTTGCATTCTCATTGGCGGACTGTTTCAGTTGACAATATTCGTGCTCAATCCCAAGGAAAAGTTTTGCATCTACTTTGCGATTGTTTGCATGACCCTGATCATGATAATCATCACCCGAGGTGACCTGACCATCATGGATTTGTTTCCGAATACAAGTTGGGTAACGTTAAAGAAAATCCTTTATCTGGCTGTTGCACTAACCGGACCTGCCAATGCCTTATTCCTGCGAGAAATATATCCGAAGTTTTATCCGAAAAGGCTCATAGATATAATGGCTGTAGTTGCCATCTTGATAGGGATTTTAGTCTTGTTCGTTCACCCCAGAATTACCTATTCTATCATACCCTATCTTCATGCATATAACATCATTATAGGTATCTATCTATTGGTTTGTCTCATTCAGGCTGCTATCGTAAAAAAGTATGGAGCCCGATTTTTACTCTTTGGGTACACCGCAGTATTTCTTACATTGGTTTATGACATGCTGAGCAGCCAGTACGTCATTCCGGCCTACTCATTTGAAATGATGTACATAGGTATAACCATCTACATCATACAACTGATGATTCTCCTCTCCAGTCGGTATTTGTTTGCTCTGAGAGGAAAAGAAGATCTTTCCAACCATCTGAAAAAAGTAAATAAAGAGCTTGAAGAGATGGTTGATCGTCGAACCAAGGCACTAAGAGATAAAAATGAGATCATTGAAACCAAGAATGCAGAACTGCAAAAGGCAATCAAAGAAAAAGATCACCTCATGGCAGTTGTTGCCCATGATTTAAAAGCGCCACTATCAAGCATTCAGGGTATAAGTGAAATGATGGGGATAGATTTAAAGGGGCAATCTGCAGAATTCAATGAGATGATTAAAAAGGTGACAATGGATGGCAGAGCCATGATAGAAAACCTGACTGAATTAAAAGTATTTGAACAGGAAGATTACGAACTTCATGTACAACCACTCGACGTGAGGGAGTTTTTCAATCAAAAATTGATTGCATTTAAAACGACTGCAGAACGAAAAAATATCTCATTGAACGGTCATTTGAATGCACCATTATTTCGCTCTCAGACAGATTTGAATATTCTTAACAGAATTGTAAATAATCTGCTGTCAAATGCTATCAAGTTTACACCTAAGGGAGGAAAGGTGGATTTTCAAATGATCACTGTAGCAGACTGCCTCACGCTTTATGTAGAAGACAATGGTCCGGGTTTTAAAGACAGAGATAAGAACAAAGTATTTAAAAAATTCCAGCGTTTATCTGCCAGACCAACAGCCGGAGAAAGCTCAACAGGCCTGGGTCTTTCAATTGTCAAAACGCTCGTTAACTTATTGAATAGTAGTATTGAATTGGAAAGTGAAGAAGGCAAAGGCGCCAAGTTTATTGTGAAAATCCCTCTTAAATTCACATAGTTTTTCTACAAACTTCTTCCTGACATGCATTGCAATTACTTTTGCGGCCATGATCGATATTACTAATCTTTCTTACTATCTGGGAGATCGCGCTCTTTATGATGAAGCTTCTCTTTTCATAGGTCCCAAAGACAAAATCGGACTAATTGGATTGAACGGGACAGGTAAATCCACACTACTGAAAATGATGGTTGGGGATGTTCAGCCATCTGGTGGGAAGATATCGATGAGTAAAGACACTACCATTGGCTTTCTGAATCAGGATCTCCTCTCCTTCCAGACACAGGACTCTATTTTATCAGTTGCTATGACAGCTTTTGCAGAGTCCATGAAAATTCAAAAAGAGATCGATAAGGTAATTAAGGAAATGGAGGAGAATTACCGTGACGAGCTCGTGGATAAACTCACGAAACTTCAGGAACGTTTTGAAGCGAATGAGGGCTACTCACTGCAATCCAAAGCAGAGGAGATCCTGGAAGGAATCGGCTTTAAAACGGCTGATCTTTCTAGACCTTTGAGCGAGTTTTCCGGAGGCTGGCGCATGCGAGTGATGCTGGCAAAGCTTCTTTTAGAAAAGCCCAGCCTGCTCATGCTGGATGAGCCTACCAACCACCTGGATTTGCCTTCTATTCAGTGGATTGAAAACTATCTGCAATCCTATGAAGGGGCTTACATCATCGTCTCTCACGATAGGGAATTTCTAAACCGCACAGTAAACAAGATTGTAGAAGTAACTCAGGCCGACCTCCATGTTTATTCTGGAAATTATGACTTCTATGAAGAAGAGAAAGCCCTGAGAAACGAACTGCAGCAAAACGCTTACGAAAATCAGCAGAAAAAGATAAAAGAAGCCGAGCGATTCATTGAGCGATTTAAAGCAAAGGCTACTAAAGCGAGCCAGGCGCAATCCAAGATGAAGATGCTGGAAAAGATGGATCGTGTAGAAGAAGTGGTGGATGAAAATATGAAGGTGAACTTCCGCTTCAATTTTAAAACTAAGTCTGGCAGACATGTGAAGCGGCTGGAGAACATCTCCAAATCGTATGGCGATCTTGAGATATTGGCTAATTCCACGATTGGAATTGAACGAGGAGATAAGATTGCATTAATTGGGGCAAATGGAAAGGGGAAATCGACGCTTTTGAGAATTGTTGCCGGAACCGAGCCTCATGAAGGTAAAGTGCAGACCGGTCATAATGTAATCAATTCATTCTATGCACAGCATCAGCTGGAAGACTTGAACATTCAAAATGATCTGCTGGAGGAACTGAAGCAAGCCGGAACAGGCAAAACCGAGCAAGAGCTCAGGAGTGTCTTGGGATGCTTTCTTTTCTCTGATGATGAGGTTTTCAAGAAAATCAAGGTGCTTTCCGGAGGTGAAAAATCCAGGGTTGCATTAGCCAAAACATTGATCTCAGAGGCAAACTTTTTGCTACTGGATGAGCCTACCAACCACCTGGACATGATGAGTGTTAGCATTTTGGTTCAGGCACTGCAGCAGTATGAAGGCACATTGCTGTTGGTTTCCCACGACAGGCATTTCATTTCGCAGGTTGCAAACAAGATCTGGTGGATTGAGGATAAGGAAGTAAAAGAATATCCAGGCACCTACCAGGAGTTTGAATGGTGGTGGAATAAAAACAAAAAAGATCAACCGAAAGAGGAAGGTCAAAAAGAGACCCACGCACCTAAAAAGAAACAGAATACCAAGCAACGAAACAACACAGAAGAGCAGCAGGCTGCCAGGGATCTAAAGAAAATTGAAAGCGAGATTGAGGCGCTGGAGAGCAACATCAAGTTCCTGGAGACCCAAATGGGTGACCCTCAGATCTATGAAAATCCACAGGAATACGAAAAAGTAAATATCGAATACAACCAGAAGAAAGAAGAGCTGGAAAAGCTCATGGAAAAATGGGAGCAAATGGCTTGATTAAGATATGAAAACGCTATACCTGAGGAAACCCAAAAATCAGCAAACATTGCACATCTTGTTAATGGTTATTTTCCTTATTCAAGGTGTACTTAACTTAAGAGAACCGGATGATACATTCAAGTTGGTTTTGGCCATTCTGCAAATTGGCCTGGCTGTATTTTATGGGCTTTACTACTTCTCTGTTTTAAAACCTAAACGCTCTAAGTATTCTCCTCAAATCAACTTGAATGAAAACGAAATCTCCTTTTTCAAAGGCGTCTTCTATAAGCCAAAAACCATTCAGCATAAGGAAATCAAGTTGGTTCAAATCAAACCGGAGCGTCTGAGCGTAATCACAAATGAATTCGATTTCACTTACAGCTTTGATTACGAATCACTTAATAAATCCGAAATTCAACATGCGATAGAGCGCTATTGCCTGGAGAAGGGGTTGCCCTATGAAAATATAAGCTACAGGAATGTTTGAATAATCAGGTGATCATCAAGCCATCATCTTCTTCATTGACCATTTCCTTTATCTCATATTCATCCTTAATTAAACTAAACCAGCTCACTACTTTTCTCAGCTGACTTTCAGGAATCGTAGAATCAAGCTCTGGGATAATCGAATGAAAATAGGACTTTAAGTCCAGTACATTTTGCGGAGGATTTTTGTCCATTTTTATGAAGATATCCATCAGATTGATTGTTCCTTCTGTCAGCTTAAAGTCAACATTTCCAAGTGCCAGCACCTTATCTCTTTCATTGGCAATGAAAATCACCGGTCCTCCTCCGAGTGGTTGTAGATGATATCCTCTGGGATTGTAGGCATTCAGGTGAAACAATCCCTGCTTCCCCTTTACATTCACGATTTTTTGAAGGTTGATTTTTGCCATCTTATCCTTGTTTTTCTATACGATTGATGATCCACTGAAAGCGATTATTGATCATATCAATCGCCGTTTGAGGCAAGTTCACTTTCGTAGGGCTGTACTTGACCTCCCCCTCTCTGATACTATGTGAGAACTTATAATTATATGCTGCATCGTTTTCAAAAGTCGTCTGCTTCAACTGAGTAAAATCGTACTTCATACTTTTCTCCCCTACGAATTCATGGATTCGATCGAGTGTATTTTGTGGTTGTGAACAGAGCGCGTCGTATCGTACGATTAATATTCGATTCCCATGTCCTTGATTCAATGCATCTTCCAGCAAAGAGACCGGTGCAGACATAAGCGTAAACTTTTGACTAATGAATGTCTCTACTCTATTGAGTAGCGTAGCAAATCCCAGGTCGTTTTGAGACTCATCATTATTTTCCATCAAGATGGTCTTCTGATACTGAGATTCAATTGATTGGAAAACCTCTACCGGATTACGATAACAAAAAATCACTTTACAATCCTGATGCCCCATGATCCGATCCATGATGGGCAGTTTATTCACCCATCCTCGGTTCTTGTCAAATACCACCTTTTTATCATGCCAATAGGCATGTAAATAAGATTTTACACCATTTCTGAACCGCTCAGACTCAGCCAGCCGATCCATGTTTTTATATGAAATATTGTGGCTAAACACCTTCCGCATTTGCAAGATCATATCCAGCGTAGGTGAGGTAGGTGTTGCATGAAAATCCGGATTCATATTTAGCATGTTGCACATGAGTGTGCTGCCGCTTCTGGGAAATCCAGCTACAAAGTGAAGTTTATTCATTCTTTTATTTACTAGTTTATAAAACACAAAAAACACCCCGACACTGGCCGGGGTGCTTGATGAGGCTACCTTAGCTTCATCTTCCTTAGTTAATCATTGTTCGCCACATCTACAGGCGCAACCAGCATCATTAGCTTATTAATCTTGCTTTCCAATTCTGCAAAGCGTGCTTCGTCGTTTGACTGACGAGCTTCCAGATCATTATTCGCTTGTTCCAGCTGATCATTTTCCGCCATCAACGACTGGTTTTGAGCATTGAGCTCTTTTACAGCTTCCAAAAGAAGTGGGATCATTCCCAAATAGTCAACAGACAAGTATCCATCCTTTTGTTCAATAACAAGGTCAGGATATAGCTCTTGCAACTCCTGTGCAATCACTCCGTAGTGTACTGACTCTGTATCTTTGGTCTTGATATCATTGAACCGATACTTGTATCCTTCTAGTTTCACTAGTGTTTGAAGAACATTTGATAAATCAGCAATATTTGTCTTCAGTCTTCTATCTGATGATCCTGTTATTGTTCCTGTAGCATTGATATTACCGTTCACTTGCATGTTCCCATCCTTAGTAATGACCATTGCGTCACTCTTATTCAGTTCATCGGCTCCATTACCTACAACAAACACAGCGTCTGTTGAAACAGCTGAACTAAAGTTCCCTCCGGTCGTGGCATTAAACATACCTACTACTGTAGTTGCGTAAGAGGATGTTGAAAGACCAATGCCTCCAATGGTCGCTGCAAAGTTTGCCGAAACAGTGTTATCCTTTCCAGCACCAACAAATCCATGAGTAACAGGACCACTAAAACCAATCTCATTTGAGCTCCCCCCCACTATTGCAGAATAGGTCGCATATTTTGGGCCACCCGAAGAACTACCTAAGGTATTCATGTGTCCTCCTCCAATAAATGAGTTTTTTGAACCGAAGATATTATTGCTATCACCTCCCGAAATCACTCCGTAATTAGAATCCTTTACCGAGTTGGTGTAACCTCCTCCAATTACTGCTCCAATTGAATTCGTTACTCCATTCGAATACCCACCTACAATTGCGCTATTGTTTGAGTTGGTCTGAACTCCATTATTATACCCACCAGCTACTACTCCGTATGGAGCCCCATTAACAGAATTGTCTCGACCTCCTCCAATAAATCCGTAAGGAGAAGTGAATCGAACGCCATTATTATATCCTCCGGAAATGGATCCACCTTTCGAATCCTCTATTCTATTATTATATCCGCCTGCTACTGCACCATAGGTAGAATTATTAGTAACACTATTTGAATTGCCTCCACCTACAAAGGCCCATTGTGATCGAACATAGTTACTATATCCCCCGGCTATAGTGGAAGACTGGGACGTAAAAGAAATCGTATTATTATATCCACCCCCAATGGAAGAGTAATCAGAGCCAGAGTTTATGCTGTTGCTTCGACCACCCGGTACAGATCCATAATTAGATTCAACGGAGTTTTCAGAACCCCCGCCAATGGCAGCATAATACGCACCATTTAATTGGTTTGAATAACCACCGGAAATGGTACCATTGTATGATTCCGAAATATAATTATTGTTTCCTCCAGAGATGGCTGCATTTTTAGCGAAAGATCCAATGTAGTTTCCATCGCCACCAGCAATCACTGAACTCTGCGCATCATAATTAATACGGTTATTATTTCCACCACCGATTACAGCATCGTAGGAGTCTGAATAGTTAACGCCTCCATCTCCGGCTTCAATGGTATTGCCTCTTCCGCCTCCTACTGTGCTATATGCTGATTTAGCAGCATTCAAATATGTCGATGGACCAGATACCTGGAAAGAGTAGCTTCCAGTTCCCGCATAGCTTGCACCGCCAGCAGCATCCGCCCAGCTGGTATTACCTGCACCATCGGTAGTTAATACCTGACCATCTGTTCCATCAGCCGTTGGCAAATTAAATGCACCAGCCACGGCAAGTTCATTTGCAGTGAATACGCCATTAAGTGCGGCATTTCCTGAACCATCCGCTAAATCGTCAATTGCTATTGGGATCGTTGGTTGGTTAGTTAAATCATTATAATCTCCACTAAAATCATCCGTAGCATCTGTATCCAGATTTGCAGGAACATCTGTTAAGCTATTAAATGATCCATCAAAAGAAGCTTGATTTAAAAGACCATCTTGATCGGTCAATTCGTTAATATCAGTAGGAATGGAAGCGATCATGTCTCGTTCTGCTTGGGAGATCCCATTAGCTGCATGTGCAGCATAAGGCACACTGTTTAGTGCAGACGTACCCAGATTCACAAATCCATTACCTGTGTTTACCTCCACTTTAATGGAAGCATCGGACGCTCCCCAGTCGATCGCATCGAAAGTGGAAGCTGATCCACTGGTTTTGGTTCCTTTACCAATAACAGCGGTAACGGCACCAAAGGCATCCGTGATTTTGGAATGTGTTTCTACCCACAATGTTCCAACTGTGTTAGTAATAGTAAACCTGAGGGTAACACTTTTTGAAGCCATTACCGTACCGTCACTGTTTCTTAAGACAGCCTGGTAATTAAATCCAGGAGGACTGTTCAGGTTTCTTTCAATGGCCTCCATTTTTTTCTCCATCACCTCTGCATTTACCCCGGTAGAGGCAGAAAGCATGATGAACAGAGTAGCCGAAAAAATGTAAAAAAATCGTTTTATCATGGCAGTATTTGTTTTCTGTTGTAAAGTTTAGTTTTTGATAAGTTTGAATGAGGCTGCTTTCTTGTCTTTTGAAAGCTGGATGTTAAGCCAATAAATGTTCGAAGGAAGTTGGCTGATGTCCAGCCTAAGACGAACGCCCTGCTCCACACCTATGGGCACTTTTTTACCCTCTATGGTGAACAATGAGATTTCCGCATTAGAAAAATCAATTCCTTCACCGGCGATGTTCACAAAATCCCGGGATGGGTTTGGATACACAGAAAGACTTTCTGAAATATCTGAAACACCCAGTGCGGGTTCACTGGTCAGAAATGGTTGTTGAAAGCCGGCAATTAGAAATGCATCTCCTGTAGCTACAGCGTTTGACACTACAGCCTCACCTATTGAGTAGCTGGCCGTGGTACCCGTCTTTGCGGTACTCACTATGCCTTGTCTTTCAACAGACTGAGCAGATGCATATGTTGCTACTAGCGCCAGCAAGCAAAAACACACGCATTTAATGTTTGTCATATAATAAGGATTTAAACGTTAGTAAGCGGTTAATAAGAACTGGGCATCAAATTCATTGATGAAAAATGCATTTCAAAAAAAATGTTGTGAATGGAAGATTTTTGTATGAGTTTGACATGAGTCAGAACAAAAGGAGATTTATCAAACTAATAAAAATCAAACCATAGCTCGGATGAAATGTGCGGGACTATTTAAGTAAAAGATAGATCCTCTAATTAATTTAAATATTCATCGAAGAATGAATCCCATTAAGAAAACCATATGATATATTTACTGACAGAGTGATTAAAATTGCTCATTCGTGTATAAACCTATTCTGTTTTTTTTATTTGTAACCACCTTACTCACTGATAGTAAGAGTCAGTCTGTTATCATCAAAGGAAAATCTTTGATTGAGGAAGCGAAGTATCAATCAGCAAGTCAGTACTTTAACGAAAAACTAGATTCTTGCAGAAGCTCCTGTCCTGATTCCCTTGTTGGTTACTTCCATGTATACATGGGCAAAAGCCTGCACTTGCAGGATAATTATGACACTGCTCTGGCCCACTATAGAATTGGAATTAATATTTTTAATGAGTTAGAGGACATAAACGGACAGGTTTTTAGCTACACCTCTCTGGCTGAATTTTATCGAAGCATTATACACTCACAGAGAGGCATTCCCTATCTTGAAATAGTGGATAGTCTTATAAGACAAAAACGTCCCTCCTTACGAAATCTAGCTTATTTCTATAACAGGTATGCTGCTTTGCTGAATGAATCTGTTGGCGAGAGTGCCGAAGAGGTAATTGGTTATTCTAATAAAGTTTTGTCCATTGCACGAGAAATCAAGGACAAAGATCTGGAGGCTAATTCGTTAAATGAAATAGGATTTGTGTATGAAAAAAACGAGGATATACGCGCACTTGAACACTACGAGCAAGCTTTGGAAATCTATAGGGATCTTGGATATACCCGCTATGTAGTCAATACATTAAGCAGCTATTCCCGTGCGGCTGAACGATTTGGTGAATATAATATAAGCCTGCAATATGCCATCGAAGGAGCCGAGCTATGTGAAGAAAATAATTGGGAAAAAGAAAAGCCCGAGTTCTACTGGATGCAGTATCAGAATTATAAAAGGCTAGGGAAATTTGAGAAATCGCTAAGCGCCCTGGAGATATACTATGACATCTACTCTGCTCAACGAGAAAAGGAATGGAACGAAACCATTTATGAAGTAGAAGCTAAATTCAACCTTTCAGAAAAAGAAAAGCAATTGGCTGAAGTTCGAAATGCGGAGATGATTACCCGCCTGGAAAATGAGAGGAAAAACAAGCAATTATTAACGCTTATAGGAGTCGGTGCTCTTTTGCTTACCATAGTGGGGATCCTTTACTGGGTCTACAATAAAACAAAAAGAAACAATGAACTGCTAAATCAAAGCGTGGAAGAGAAGGAAATACTAATGCAGGAAGTACACCACCGGGTTAAAAACAATCTTACGTTTCTAAAAAGCTTATTGTACCTCAGGGCTAAAGCATCTGATGATGAACGCGTTAAAATTATCCTTGACGAATGCCAGTCAAGGGTGCAATCCATGGCCCTCGTACATCAAAGCCTTTACGATGTAGAAGAGGCAACCATGATCGATTTTCAGGAATTCATTTTAGAGCTGTTCAGGGACATTTCATCAATGTTCGAAAAAAATGATATTGGGTTAAAAATTGACACGGAATGCAAACTAAGTATGCAGCTCTCGATATTTCTGGGATTGATTATTAATGAATTGATCACAAACTCATTTAAATACGCTTTTGATGAATCAAAAGATGGTGAGTTATCTATTTCCTTTATTGAAAAGCAAGATTGCTATGTGCTGAATTATACAGATAATGGGAAAGGGCTTCCCCCTGACTTTGATATCATCTCGTCAACGGGATTCGGATTCAAACTCATCAGAATCTTGCTCGAACAGATTGATGCCAGCATGTCATTGAGTGGTGACTCAGCAACGAACTTTAAAATTGAAATACCTAAATGAACAAATTCAATATCGCTATTGTCGACGATGAATTAATGATCGCAGAGATGACAAAAGAGATGCTGATCGAGTTGGACTACAACGTGATAGGCATTGCGAAGAATCATGAAGAAGCAGAATTATTACTTTCATCTAATCAGCAAATAGATCTGGTAATTTTAGATATCAATTTAAGTGAAAAAAAAGATGGTATTGACCTGGCAAGCGAAATAGAAAATAAATACAAATTCCCTTTTATATACCTCACTTCCTATTCCGATCCCAAGACCATAAAGAAAGCATCTTCAACTACTCCAGCCGCATATTTACTAAAGCCATTTACCAGGGATGATCTCTTTTCAACGATTGAATTATTAAGAGCCAAAGGAGAGAGAAACTCTGAATTTGTTTTTCTCAAAGTGGGAGCAAAAAAGGTAAAGGTCCCGATTCGGGATATTCAATACATAAAATCCGACAGCAATTACCTGGATGTAGTGACTTCTGAAAAAAAGTATATTGTTAGAAATTCATTGGACAATTTTTTAACAGAGCTAAATACAAAAGATTTTATAAGAGTCCACCGATCATATGCTGTAAATATCAATAACGTAAGTGCCATCAATGGGAAACACCTTATTGTAAATGAGGAGAAGTGTCCCATATCCCGCTCATACAAAAAAGAGATAACCAGTCGTTTGTCAGGAAAGCAATAACCTGTGAAGCAAGGTGTTCAAAAGTTGAGGTTACTTTTTATCCAAATACCTCATCAAATCCTGCTTCACACTATCTGTTCTACTCAGTACTTCTCGGTAAAATTCATCTTTTCTTCCAAAAAGATATTGATACGCAAAGATTATGTTTCGAAATTCATTCCGTTGAAGAAAGGATGGATCCAGCGCACCCGGACCTCTGAATTCCATTTCACGCATATAAAAAGGCTTTACAAAATCGCGAACGTGGTTATTAAGTACTTCATCAAATTGGCCAGCTCCCAAATAATACTGTTCGTATAACTCTACGATGTTATTTCGGAGATCAAAATCATTTATCAAATCCAATTTTCCTGATGCTTTTAATGACTCATAAGTGGTTCTTTGAGGCGTGAATGGTGGATTATACTGAATACTCATGGTGTGCCACACCAATGCGGAATCACTTCCATATGGCCTGCCAATACTTGCCATAGTTAAGTTGTTCAAGGCTTCTTTTATACTCTCATTGTAGAAGAGTAGGGTGTCAAGAGCATCAACATCCGTTTGCAAATCGGTCAATAAAGATTCCAAATACTTCTGCTCTTGTGCTCGGTTACTGGCCTCTTCCCTCCAGCCTTCCATATAAAAAGCAATGGTGATGCCCAGAATAACCACCAACAGGTTGGCAATGTGATCGAGCCAATTAATCTTCTTCATAAATTAAAATTAAGAAATGTGGTTTAGGTACCAAGCATATGCAATCTGATACAATCAAATTTTGTATCTTAAATGAATGCTAATCAAGCAAGCTGATCTTAAAAAAATCAAAAGCGGAGATACCACACTTCTCTTCAGGCAATGGCAGAAACCCAGAGTTAAAAATGGTAGTATCATCCATACGTCTATTGGGCAGGTTTTGATAGAAGAAATAAAAAAAGTCCCTATTAATTCTATAACTGAAACCGAAGCGGGTCTTGCTGGCTATCCAAAACTGGCCTCACTAATAAAGGCATTTTCAGATACTAAAGATCAAATTTTCAAAATCAGGGTTGTGTATCATGGTGCTGATCCAAGAATCAAGCTGAGAGAAGAAACAATAGATTCTGTCGAGGAGTTGAGAGCTTTAAAAAAGAAACTTTCCAAGATGGATAGGCAAGGTGCATGGACACTGCGAACCCTTCTGGCAATAAAGCAAAATCCTGAGCTTGAATCATCTGAGCTTGCGAAGCTTTTGGTAGTAGATCAGGTCTGGTTGAAACCAAATATCCGAAAACTAAAAAATCTAGGGCTCACTATTAGTCATAAAGTAGGCTATTCTATTTCTCCGAGAGGCCTTTCTTTGCTTAATCAAATCACGGAATTATAATTATCTGACCTAATAAGCAATTTTGACTTAAGGTTGATTTTTGATATTAAAAATTTTAAAAAATCAGACAGCCTATCATAGAGAATTGTGTGGATGATTTATCTTCATCGAAAATTCTGATATCATGCGAAAGTTAACTTCAATTTCAATAATCCTTGTTGCACTTTGCCTTGCTCAATGCTCCAGCGTACCCATGAGCGATAGATCACAATTGGCGCTCATCAGTAATGAGAAGATCTTTCCTATGAGCTATGAGCAATATGAGCAGGTTAAAAAGGAAAGCAAGATCATCACAGGAACTGATGATGCCCGAACAGTGAAGCGGGTAGGCACCCGTATTCAGCGTGCGGTTGAGCAATACTTCGCAGACCAGGGACAGTCAAGCTACCTCAACGACTACCAATGGGAGTTTAACCTAATAGATAATGACAGCACCGTCAATGCCTGGTGTATGCCTGGTGGCAAGGTAGCTTTCTACACCGGCATTATGCCTATTTGCCAGGACGAGCTTGGCGTAGCTGTGGTAATGGGACATGAGATTGCTCACGCCATTGCTAACCATGGTCGGGAAAGGATCAGCCAGCAGTATGCTGCTCAGTTCGGACTTTCGGCAGTAAGTATCATCCTTACCGGAGGCAGTGGCGGACCTTCCATACCAACAGAAATTATTATGCAGGGAGCAGGAGCAGCTACATCACTAGGTATCCTGGCATTTTCAAGAAAACATGAATCCGAAGCAGATAAATTAGGACTTTATTTTATGGCTATGGCCGGCTACAATCCAGAGGAAGCCCCAAAATTTTGGGAACGCATGGCTGCTAACAGTGGCGGTGAAGCTCCTCCGGAGTTTGTCTCCACTCACCCCTCGCATGACACGAGAATCGCTGACTTAAAAGCGAATATGCCAAAAGCCCTAGAATACTATAGAAAATCACAATAGTGAAGTCTACAGGAATTTATCGTTTCTTTAAATCCTTGCAATCGTTGATTGGAGGAAGGGCTAAGCGTATAAGCGACTATACAATTGCTCGATATTCCATAGCAGTAAAGGATAATGCAAGCAGGTGGTTCAAAGAACTCATTTTTCTGTCACTTGGCATCTTATCTGCTGGCTTTGGATTGCATGGCTTTCTCTTACCTAATGATTTTATCGATGGTGGAGTAACAGGAATCTCATTACTTACTCGCGTAATCACTGGTTATCCACTACCGATTCTGATAGTTATTATCAACATCCCTTTCATCGTGCTGGGATATTTTCAAATTGGGAGATCGTTCGTTTTCAAAAGTATCATTGCCATCATAGGACTGGCGTTAGCACTAAACTTCATCCACTATCCAATCATCACTACTGACAAACTGCTTGTTTCAGTATTTGGTGGATTCTTTCTTGGAGCTGGTATCGGACTTTCGGTAAGAGGTGGAGGAGTATTGGATGGGACAGAAGTTCTTGCTATTTACCTTAGCCGTAAGACTGGGCTTACTATTGGTGACCTTATCCTTATTTTCAATATTTTCATCTTTTCAACTGCAGCATATCTCCTCACAATTGAAATCGCTCTTTATTCCATTCTGACTTATTTATCAGCATCCAAAACAATCGACTTTGTGATTGAAGGTGTGGAAGAATACATCGGCGTAATCATTATTTCGAAGCGTAGTGAATCTTTAAGACTAATGATCACTGAAAAAATGGGGCGTGGAGTCACCATCTATCAAGGCAAAAGCGGATTTGGAAAAAGAGAGGATCTGGCTGAAACCGAGATCCTTTATTCGGTCATTACCCGATTAGAAATTGGTCGGATGCAAAATGAAATCAAATCCATTGACCCACAGGCTTTTATTGTAATGAATTCTGTAAAAGACCTCAAGGGAGGGATGATCAAGAAAAGGCAGTTTAAGGAGCATTAACCGGTTGCAGTCTTTTCACTTAAGATTAAATAGTTAAAATAAATTATTCATTACTTCAATGCTCATTTCTTAACCTAAAACACTCTTCCAGTTCCATATCATTGCTCTAAAAAAAGAGACATGATAAAACTAATGAGAACCTTTTCTTTCTTATCTATTCCATTACTTGTATTCGCATGTGAGAGCAATCAGGATGCCATCGAAGAACCTTGGCTAGAAGCAATTGAATTGGATCTAACTACTCTGACGCTGGAAGTATCTGACACTGATACACTAACCGTGATTACAGATATTGGTGACTCAACAGTCGTTTGGGAAAGTTCCAATCCTGATGTGGTCAAGATGGGAGAAGAAGGAGGTCTACTGGCATTAGAAAGTGGTACGGCTACAATTACTGCTTCTGTAGGTGGACTGACGGCTACCTGTGATGTAATCGTAGACTTAACCATTTTTGTTGGTGGTTCCGCAAGAGAGTTTGAGGCTGCCTATTGGAAAAATGGAAAAATCAATTACCTGACGATAACCGGAAATAATGAAGGTCTTTATTCATGGGTAAACGATATAAAAGTTCTTAATGGCCACATATATGCAGGTGGAATAAAACTTGAACAGCATTCAATTATTTGGAAAGATTTTGAAGAAATCATTTTGGGTGACGGCTATCAGGAAGTGAAGGAAATGGCCACCATGCAAAATGAAATATACGCGGTGATAAACAATGGCAACCTATTTAAACTAAGTGAGACTGATGGGTTATCGTTAATTAGGAATGAAGCATACAAAGCCAATTCAATTTATCTTGATAAAGACGATATCTATGTGGGGGGTATAACCCAGTATGGAAATGAGTCCAGACCTGCCATTTGGAAGAATGGGAATGAGCTTGTTCTTGACTATGATAAATACACATGGATTACAGATGTCTTTGTGAGTCAAGATATTTTTTATGCGTGTGGGTATGAAAACCTGGGGGCTGGAGTTGTGCAAGCACGTTATTGGGAAAATTCTGTAAAAACGAATGTAACAGATGGAAGCACTAGAGCTCTGGCAAAAAGTATAGTGGTTGAAAATGATGATATCTATATCGCAGGTAGCCTTAACCATAGACCAGTGGTGTGGAAAAATGGAGAAGTAATTTTTTATGCTGAATCAGGAATAGAGGGTTCCATTGAAGAAATAATCATGCATAATGGAAATATATATGCAGCTGGTGGGCTGGATCTGGAAACTAATTCCGTTGGAGTAGTTTGGAAAAACGGTGAGGAAATTTTCCGCACAGATGTCTTCGATCAAGGATATATTAATTGTATTGAAATCAAATAACATTTTTGGTGGTAGTAAATGCAGGACTCTGAATATTCAGGGTTCTTGGCATTCCATCTCAACTTTATAAACTAACAAACACACCTTTGAAAAACCTATTAAAACTCGCACTCTGCTTATCCTTCTTGTTCGGGTGTTCACCAAATAGCGAAGAGGTCAAATCATTTGAGAAAGAAGTGATGCTTCTGGGAGTATATCATTTTGACAACCCTGGTTTAGACACGCATAACATGAACATAGACGATTATTATTCAGAAAAACGTCAGAAAGAAATTGAGGAAGTTGTGTCCAAGCTAAAAGCATTCAGCCCAACCAAGATCCTTGTCGAATTTCGGCCGAATACGCAACCAAAACTAGACAGTCTATATGGTCTGTATACCAATGACGATATTGCTCTTAATGAAATTTCAGGAGGTAGAAATGAAGTGTACCAATTGGGCTTTCGACTGGCTAAACAATTGAATTTAAAAACTCCTATTGCCATTGATCATGACGGGTTCTGGCTTGGTGACTATGTGGACTTTATTGCTGACACACTCGGGTTTGATTCTTATACTTCCAGTCAGGAGAAGCGAGCTGATTTTATAGCTGAGCGTTCTGACCGCTTTCAGGATAATACTGTTTTGGAAAATCTTTCAAATGTGAACGAGTGGGGAGAAATCATGGGGAATCATGATTACTACAACAATGTAGCCATTCAGGTGAAAGATGGAGAAGGAATCATGTTTAAATATCAGGAGCAACCCACTGAAATAGATGGTCTCCCCTATTTTATGAGGTCGTTTGATTTCAACAACATTGGTGTTGAAATGGTTGCTGAGTGGTATAAACGTAATTTATTTATCTATCGAAATATTCTGGATCAGACGGAAAAAGAGGATCGAGTGATTGTCATTTTTGGATCAGGTCATGTTAGGTATTTGCATCAAATGCTAAGTGACAATCCAAATATCCATGTCACAAATCCAACTGATTATCTCAAAAACTGATTATACGATCAGACCGAAATCTAAGTCAACCCGAATCATTTCTTGCAATGAAGTACCTGATTCCCATTTTGATGATTATTGTTATTCAACAAGATAAAATCACTGACTACCGGGATCAGCAGGAATACTCGCTAAAAACTATTGGTGACAAAACCTGGATCAAAGAAAACTTAAGATTTCTAGAGGTAAACCCTGAAAAGTTCATTCTGAGTCACGAAAAGTATGGAGTGTATTATAAAAATGGTGAGCTTGACAATGTTTGCCCAGATGGCTATCATATTCCATCTCTTTCAGAGTGGAAATCACTTATCGAGCAACTACCTGGTAAAAGGAATAGTCGACAAGGTAAGCTTATTCCTATGACCTCTTTAAACGATAATAAACTTCTACTAGGAGGAATGGGGAGACAGGATACCGTCTTGCACAGCCAGGTAATGGGCTACTACTGGACCAGTACTGATACCCTCAAACCGTTTTATAAGGAACCAGATAATGGGTTGCAAAAACATTTAATAGGCATTCATATATGGAGTAGTGGCGAGCAAGACTCAATCAATGTGGAGCCTACCTACATGTTGGCAGAAACGTATGCACCAATGATAAAAATGAATTGCAAATGCATTAAAGATTAACGCAAGTTCACGATATGAAAAAAAGTAGTCTCATTTTACTCACCCTATTAATTACCTCAAAGGTTTTTTCTCAACCTAATGAATGGAAAAGTCTTGAAACAATATCTGATAAGTACAAAATAGATGGAAGTATCGCTGTTCGCGAAATTGTAGATACAACCCTTATGAAAAATGTGGTAAAAGACCGTCGGTTCATTATTAAAAAATCTGAAGGCTTTACATATATCGGTATCAAATCAAATACTAGCTCTATCCTCAATGCATACCTAATAGATGCCAACAAGATTTCGGTTTTTCATTCCTCTGCTGCATTAGGCCAAATAGACTTTATTAGTGAGCATACTGCTTATAGAGCAACAAAAACTGAATTTGACTGGATCTTTCGTGACCCTGAGTCCTGGGATGAAATGCATCCGGATGGAGTGGATACCATTGAAAAGTTTTACAATAGGTATGGCTGGATGGCCAACACCTGGAACTCAGGGTCCTATCGGGAGGTAGAAATGATCATTGACAATGCCCATTTCACAAACAATACGCGTCTCATCATTAGCTACACTTCCAGGGAGGATGGAGAATATGGAATAAGATTTATGGAAGGGAAAAATGATGTAAGCATAAGTGGCGACCCGGAGGTAGATAAGCAATTACACAACGGATACATTCCTGAAATGCTCGAGCTTGCAGAAAGTATGAAGTGATGATAATGCACAAGAACTTATTCAGTTTGCAAGTACATCAAAAACCATAACCACTGAGAATACTGAGACACTTTCTCTGCGAACTCTGTGCCTACTTTGATTCCTCCGTGGTTAATCACTAATTTTCAAACTGACTCACTTCCAACCCCGGAATAATCTTACACGCATTTTTATAGTAGACCTTTTTCAACACTTCATCCGAAAGACCCAACCCGTACATGCGCCAGAAAGCGTGATACTTTTTGTAGTAGGGAAAGTACTCGTCTTCGGTTTCAAGCACCCTGAAATAGGTCCAGAACTCTTCCGGATTATAGGCATCCTTCCCAAATAGCAACCTATCCTGGTATTTCTCAAAAAACTCCTTTGCTCTTCGTGGCTGACGACCAAACTCAGCGATAACAGCTCCTATTCCAAAGTAAACGTTAGGGTACATTTCCAAGTGTTCCCCAGCTTTATCCAGGTTATTCGCCATCCAGCCCATGTGTGCATTAACAAAAGTGGTATTCGGGTGCTTTTTAAACACATTGTGCTGCTCAGCAATGATCTGCTCAAACGGTGCGGGATCATCATCACCTCTTTTTCTTCCTGGTCTTAATTTCAACTCCAACCATCGCTCATTATCTGCATCCATAGGATCCCAAAAAGGAGCAGGGTCAGCAGCATGAATCAATACTGGGATTCCCAATTCTCCACATTTAGCCCATATGGGGTCAATTCGAGGATCGTCAATGGCTATCCGGTTTCCATTCGTATCAGTATATCTCAAGCCTAAACTTTTGTAAATTTTCAAGCCTCTTGCCCCTGCTTGCACATCTTCTTCAAGTTCTTTTACTGCATTTTCTGTCCATCCCTCCTCATCAATATCATTAAATGAAACATTGGTAAAAACAATAATCCGATTGGGGGCCTCTCCTTCCACTCTTCTCACCATACCAGCCAGGTATTCCTGCGAACCAATATCTCCGGCCTCTCTGTTAAACCCTCTTCCACTCAAATTAACCATCGCTCCCATATTCAATTCTTCCATCTCCGCCGCAAGAGAAGCGATGCGCTCTTTCGTCAGATTCCATTGGTGACTATGAATATCAACAAATGGGAATTTTGCACGCTTTACAGGATTTTCAGGCACCACCAACGTAGACGTTGGGTTATACTCTTCAAAGCTCATCGTTTGTTGACCATCCTGAGCAATAGTGATAGAAGAAACAAATAAAAGTACTGCTGCGATTTTTCTCATGCGTTTTGGTTTCAATGGCAATAATACAAAATGTCCACCCGCATCGAAACGAGTGATCCAACCAATTGGTTTTATTACGTGCATGAAGGTTAACTTAGCGTCATGGAGCGACCGGAATTTGACGATATTTTCATGGAGCTGGCAGTGAACCTGGCCAAGCGATCTCATTGCATCAAAAGACATGTTGGTGCAGTACTTACCAAAGACACCCGAATCATTTCTATCGGATATAATGGACCGCCATCCGGTACGCACAACTGTGATGAAGAGTGGCCTGAGAAAGGATGTGATCGAGACTCAAAAGGTGGTTGCTCACTAGCCATTCATGCTGAGCAAAATGCACTGCTCTATGCAGTAAAAAATAAAACCGAAGTGAAAGGAGCTACTCTCTATGTGACACTCTCTCCTTGCCTGGCTTGCGCCCGAATCATTTTCACTATGGGGGTAGAGAAAGTGATCTATCTAAAATCTTATGCTGAACATAAAGGAATACCCAATGATGAAGGGGTGGATTTCCTTAAGAAATTTGGAGTAGCAGTTGAGAAATATGAGGGCCATCTGGATAATGTGAGTGAGCTGGTGTAACATAGGTTTCACTAATTCTTAAAGTGTATTTCGTTTTGGTTTCGTAGCTTTCTCTTATGAAAAGTCTTCTTATCCTTTGCTTATTACCCATCAATCTGTGGGCTCAGCAAGCAGACATCACTTTTGATAAAAAACTAAACCGAATTGCATTTGGATCCTGCAGTAAACAAGACCAACCAGATAAACAATTGTGGCATGAGATAAACCAAGTAAATCCTGATCTGTGGATTTGGTTGGGGGACAATATCTATGCGGATACCGAAGACATGACTCTCATGAGACAAATGTATGATCAGCAAAAGACACACCCGGGTTATCAGGAATTACTAAAAAACACTGACGTGATTGGTATATGGGATGATCACGACTATGGAGTAAATGACGGGGGTAGTGAGTACCTGATGAAAGATCAAAGCAAAGCAGAGCTGTTTCGATTTTTGGATGTGAACGAAGACCACCCGGCATGGAAAAGAAAAGGTGCCCACCAATCGTATAGCTACAAAAGCGCTGATAAGATCATTAAAATCATTCTGCTTGATGCTCGTTACTTCAGAGATACATTGAAATGGAATAATCCAGGCACTCCGGAAAAAGAAGCACTGATCAACAAAGAAGGAAATGTTTTAGGCGAAGTACAATGGAACTGGCTGGCTGGTCAGCTATCAGAAGAAGGTGTCGACTTATTTATAGTGTGCTCCGGCATTCAGGTCATCGCTGAGCAGCATCGATGGGAAAAATGGAGCAACTTTCCAAAAGCAAGAAAACGATTACTTGACGTAGTAAAGCAGAATACAAAGGCGCCACTTGTATTTCTTACAGGAGACCGCCACCTGTCAGAAGTTTCTAGAACAGAGATCGATGGTTATCCCTATCCTATTTGGGATTTGACTTCTAGCAGTCTGACGAGTCCTTCAGGCATTGGTGAGGAGCTAAACAAGTATAGGATAGGCAAGAAAATTCATGATCCGAATTTTGCTTTTATGGATATCGCTTGGAGCGATGGACTACCGCAACTGAACCTCGTATTCCAAGGGAAAGACAATAAGGAATTCCAACGGCAGCAGATAAAATTCAAATAAAAAACCCTCCCAGCTTCTCAGCTTAGGAGGGCAACCAACTTACTCAAAGTAAAGCATCCTTAAAATTCACCACCATCTCCATCGTAATCACGGCCTCCGCCTCTTTCTCTTTGTTTTTTCTGATTCAGACGATAGGTGAATGAAAGCGTTGTAGTGGTTGACCTCCACTGAAACTCGCTGTATTGCTCTGAAAACTCATTTGAAATTTCACTTCGATACCTTCGCGAATTGAAAAGGTCATTTATATTAAAAGCCAATGTGCCATTTCCTTTCAAAATATCTCTGGAAGCTCCAATATCAACAGAGGTGATTGAAAGCGTACGTCCCTGTACCGTGTTTCGTGGAGCACGATAGTTTACATTTAGCTGCGCATCAAAAAGTTTGGTAAACTTGAAATTGTTACTAAGTCGGGTGGTTAGCGTGGTGGCCTCTGCTCCATTAAAGGAAAGGACTTCTTCGCCGAAGTTCACACTCCCACTTGGCACGATACTTCTGTAAAAGTTTACATTCCCACTTACTCGATACCACTCAGTAAAATCACGTGAAATATTAACCTCCACACCAAAAGCCTCCTCAGTTGATACGTTATACGGTCTCGTGAAAGTGATTCCATCTTCTGTTGTATTCCTAAGTCGCTGCACACCACCCTCTGTATGGCGATAATAAACCCCCGAATACAGTGAACCTTTTTCTGTATTCAATAAATATCCCAGCTCATACGAGTCGGTAAATTCCGGCTGTAGATTTGGGTTCCCCAACCAAAAATTTCGACTATCGGAAATAGAAGTAAAAGGATTCAAACTTCGTCCTCTGGGTCTGCTTATCCTTCGACTATAACTAGCCTGCAGCGCCTGCGATTTTGTCATTTGATAGGTTACAAAAGCGCTTGGAAAGAAGTTGCCGTAATTCTGTTCATTCAGATTATTATCTGTTTTCTGGAAAGTCACTAACCTTGTCTGCTCAAACCTTACACCTAGCTGCCATGAGATTTTATTGATCTTATTACTCACAATTCCGTAGACAGCTAAAACGTCTTCCTCATATTCAAATTCATTCGAGAATGCTGAATCCACTTCGTAAACACCCGATTCGTTTTGTTCCGTAACCACATAATCATTCCCAACCAATCGATCCGTATATCTGGTACCTAGTTCTAACCTTCCATCCTTTCCAAATGGATGCACGTAATCTGATTGAATCATAAATCGCTCTTCTATCTCATCGTTATTCGCACGCTGTATCAGCCTTGGCGTTTGATTGGTTGGATTCGGTCCAATGGTTTCAATCAGATCACTACTCTCCTGCTCATTGTTGTTTTGGTATTGAAAATCAAATGTCAGTTTTTGATCTTTTCGATTGAAGTTTTTTGTATAATTCACTGAATATTCGATGTTTTCATCTCCTTCACCCTCATCATCATTTCTGAAGGAAATGGAATCAGCTCCGGATTGAGGATAAAAATCATCGTAGATCAATCGTGTCCTATTGTTTTCATCCGAATACCTGTACAAAAATGCCAGCGTTAGCGTGTTGGTCTCATTGAGGTATATATCTGATCCAAAGCGAGTCGAATAACTAATCCCACCTCTATCATGAGAGCGGTCTCTATCGGTAATTAAGACAGGTGTCGTTTTAGCTTGCGAATCATAAAAGGTTTGTTCAGACAATCCACTTCCATTGTAACGTCTGTAATTCACCCCAACATTGGTGAAAAAATTGATCCAGTCTTTACGGAAGTTTAGATTAACGGAACCTCCATGATTAGCAGGTGTCCCCACATTAGCCTGGAAACTTCCATTTACTCCTTTTTTCTTGTCTTTCTTCAGAACAATATTGATGATACCGGCCAAACCTTCTGCATCATATCTTGCAGATGGGTTTGTGATCACCTCTACACTTTCTACCAGGTTGCCATTTAACTGACGTAAAGCATCGTTACTACTCAAACCCACCAGCCCGGAAGGTTTTCCATCGATCAAGATCCGAACATTCTCACTTCCTCGAAGACTCACATTTCCTTCCACGTCTACCTGTACAGAAGGTAGATTATCTAAAATATCAGTGGCACTACCTCCCAGGTTACTCAGGTCCTTTCCAATGTTGAAAACCTTTTTGTCCAAAGTCATTTCCATCTGCGTTCGTTCAGCTTGCACCACCACTTCTTCGAGCAGTGTCTCATTCTCTTTGAATCGCAGGTCTCCAGTATTGTACACTGGATCTTGTTTGTTAATGACAACCGCTGAAACGTTCAAATCTCGGAAGCCCATAAACTGAATTCTTAGGTAGTATGCTCCCGGTTTGATTGGAATATTAAAAATTCCTTCAACATCTGTCAGTCCGCCGGTAACCAAAGATGAGTCTGCCTCATTGAATACACTTACAGTGGCAAACTCTACTGGTTCATTTGTACTGGCATTTACCAGTTTACCCTTGATGGCAAATTTGGGAGCTGCAGACTCCTTAGTAGCCTGGCTATATGCACCAATCAACAGTGCTAATAAGTAAATAATAAAAAGCAGTCCTTTTCTTTTCATAATACAAATCAAACAAGACTCTTTGAAGCATGTTTGAGTGAAATTTGAAGCAATTCTGAAGTTTTAAAATTCTTTCTACGTACGGTCAAAACCGAATATGAATGGTATGCAGATCCCCTTCATTTTTGTAACTGATTGAGTAGCCGTAGAAATCACAGATCTTTTTGACGATCGCAAGACCCAATCCCATAGACTTTGCACTTTGATTCGATTTTTTAAATCTCTCGAAAAGCTGATCCCCTGGAATATCAAGTTTAGGACCTGTATTGGAAATCTTCAAAGTATCTTCATTCAAGATGACTTCTATATATCCTCCCTCCCAATTGTGCCTGATCGCATTGTTTATCAAATTGGTCAAAAGAAGTTCTATTAAGACTAAATCTGCCTTTACAATTCGCCCTTCTTCTATGTGAGATTTAAGATCAATGGATTTTAGCTCAACAAGCTCCTTAAACTCCTCTAGGATGTTCCTCAGCGTTTCAGAAAGTTTGATTTCCGAAACATTGGCAAATTCCTGATTCTCGATCTTGGTCAAAAGTGCCAATGCATTACTAAGGTTGCTCAATCTTTTGATTGTGTGCTGAGCATAGGTGATTTGTTCTATTTGTTCTTCTGTTAAATTAGCTCCATCCATTAGCACCTCCAGTTTACTCTGAACAATGGCAATGGGTGTCTGAAACTCATGAGAGGCATTTTCTGAGAACTCTTTTAGTGACTGGTAGTCGGATTTAACCTTACTTGTCATTTCAGCTAAAAATCTATTGAGACGCTTGAATTCACTGACATTGGATTTGGGAAAATTCAGTTTTTGATCAGGTTGTGTGAGTGAAAAACTCTTGATCACGTCCAGGGTGAGATTGAAGGGACGAAGGATGAAATATGAAGCCAGAAAGCCGATAACTATCACTGCTCCAAGTAGGATCAGATACATGGTCACCAGAGACTCTACCAGCCCGTCACGGATGTCATCCGCTTCAATGATAATATCATACAAACTGATGTGATAGCTAACATCATTTATGTTTCGCACAGCATCTAATCTTAAGTGTGGCTCTATTCGCTCCAGCTGGCTGTGCATCACCAATGTGTCTGAAAACATCGTGGACTCCTCTTTAAGGTCATTTAGTCTTACAACTGTGAGTTTAGTCCAGCTCAGGGTATCTTCAACTGGTCTGATTTCCAACCTGTTCTCCATGCGCTCTAGTCGTTCAGTTAGAAATCTGCGTTGCTCATAATTGACCTCCCGCATCATCACATTGAAGCTGATCACCCCTCCTACCAGGAATACGATGAGTGATACGAATACGAATAATATGGTAATTCTTACAATCAGATTCATTCCTCATCCTTCATTTTATAGCCTGCACCATAGACGGTCTTCAGGTAGTCCTTTCCTTCGGCATTCATGATTTTCTTCCGAAGGTTTTTGATATGCTGATACACAAAATCGAATGAATCCATCGTGTCCATATAGTCACCCCAAAGATGCTCAGCAATGGCTTGTTTGGTAAGCAGCCGGTTTTGATTCACAACAAAGTAATGCAGTAACTCATATTCTTTTCTGGTGAGATCCAATGTGGTGCCGTTCACGGTTACTTCGTGATTATCCAGGTTCAGTACAATCTCATTGAAACTCAGGGATCGCTTACCTTCCTGCTTTCTTCTTCTGAAAATTGCATTTGCCCTTGCATTCAGCTCTGCCAGGTGAAAGGGCTTGGGTAGGTAGTCATCTGCACCTAGCTCTAGCCCATGTAATTTATCATTGAGAGCGTTCTTTGCAGAAATGATTAATACGCCCATGTCCGGCCAATTTTCTTTTACAACCTTCAATAGAGATAGGCCGTCCCCATCGGGTAGCATTAAATCCAGAAGCAATACATCATAAGAAAAGGCATAGAGTTTTTCTGTAGCTTTTGAAAAATTAGGAGCGACCTCACATACGTCACCCTCCTTCGAAAAATAATTTCGAACACTGGAGGCTAGCTCTTCCTGATCTTCAACAAGCAACAATTTCATCTTACAAACATAACGGGGCTTTTTGAAGCAATTCTGAAATATCGTTTCACACTATCACAATGCATCATAGCAATAAGATTATGATCACGCATTACATAAGCGGTCACTCTGCTCACGCGAACTTTTTCTAACTTAAAGGTTCAATCATTGTAAACAGCTAGGACTATGAAGAAAATCATGAATAATCTCCTCATGATCCTATTCTCTTTTGGGCTTTTAGCCCAGGGTGGATTGGAATATCAGGAGCCGCCACAGGAAATCAAAGAACTCATCGATGCGCCTCTGGCACCATGGGTGCGTATCGACAATAAGGGAGAGAATGTGGTTCTCCTTTATCGTAATGCATATAAATCCATTGCAGAGCTATCCGAAGAAGAACTCAGACTGGGTGGTTTAAGAATCAATCCTGTGACTAACATTGGCAGTCGGACTACTTTCTATAATAATGTCAAAGTAAAAAAAGCTTTTGATGAGGATGAAAAGCAAGTAACAGGTCTGCCTGATAACCCCCGAATGGCCTATTTCAGTTGGTCACCTGATGAGAGCAAGATGGCGTTCACTCACACAACATCTTCAGGTGTAGAGATATGGGTATTGGATGTAATAAAAGGAGCGGCTAAGAAATTAACCGATGCTGGTGCAAATGCAAATCTGGGCTGGCCAATGGTTTGGGCTACTGATAGTAAAAATCTATTGGTAAAAATGCTTCCTGAAGACAGAGAGCCATTAATTGACACGGAAACTGCCGTTCCAACAGGACCAACCGTAAGTGTGAGTTCTGGCGAAAAAGCGCAAAACAGGACCTATCAGGATTTGCTTAAGAATCCAGTTGATGAAAAAAACTTTGAACAGTTGGCAAGATCTGAAATTTACAAAGTAACTCTGGATGGTAGCACGTCCAAATGGATGGATGTGGGCATGTATCGTGGGATGGACTTCTCCCCTGATGGCAATTATGTGTTGATCACTAAAGTAAAAAGACCATTTTCGTACCTCGTTCCATACTATCGTTTCGCATCCGAAACAGCGATCTACAACAAAGATGGTAAACAGGTTAAGCTATTGCTAGATATGTCCGTGGATGAGGTAAGACCGAAAGGCTTTATGGCTACCACCGATCAGCCACGGAGCTTCCGATGGAGAGCTGATAAGCCTGCCACGATGGTTTGGGCACAGGCTCTTGATGACGGTGACCCGGCCAAAGAAATGGAATATCGTGACGAAGTGTACGAATTACCCGCCCCTTTTGATGGCAAAGAGCGTTCACTGATAAAAACCAAAAATCGTTTTTCAGGAATTACCTGGGGAACGGATGAGATTGCAATCGCATACGATTACTGGTTTGATAATCGAAATACGAAAACGTATACCTTCAATCCATCTGACAACTCTAAGGAAGTTAAAGTGATTTTTGATCGTAACTATCAGGACGCTTACAGCGATCCCGGGAATTTTGTGACCACTAAAAACAAGCTTAATCAATATGTGCTATCGATGGATGGCAGCAATGCATACCTTATGGGAGATGGGTTTAGTGAAGAAGGACAATTCCCATTTGTCGACCAAATGAATCTTGAGACAGGGAAAACAACCAGGTTATATCAATCAGAATATACCGATAAGGTGGAGGATTTGGTTGATGCGATTGACATGACGAAAGGAGAAATTCTTGTTCGCATTGAGTCTCCAACGGAGTATCCTAACTATTATGTTCGAAACATCAAGAAAAAGATGGACCTCAAACCAATCACTCAGTTTGAAAATCCATTTAAGGCAATGATGGAGGTAGAAAAAGAGGTGATTACTTATGAACGCGAAGATGGTGTGGAGCTAACTGGAACACTTTATCTACCGGTAGGATATGATAAAGAGCAAAAAGAAAAAATGCCGATGATCATGTGGGCCTATCCAGTAGAGTATAAGGATAAAGCGAGTGCGGGGCAGAATACCACGAATCCAAATGAATTCATTTACCCCTGGTACGGATCCCCTGTTTTCTGGGTGACACGCGGCTATGTGGTGCTGGATGATGCTGCATTCCCTATTATCGGAGAGGGCGATGAACAACCGAATGATACCTTCAGAAAACAATTGGTAGCAAATGCCAAAGCAGGTATTGATGCAGTGGATGCTATGGGCTACATTGATAGGGATCGCGTAGCAGTAGGTGGTCACTCTTATGGGGCTTTTATGGTTGCCAATTTGTTGAGTCACTCAGACTTGTTTGCAGCAGGAATTGCCAGAAGTGGTGCATACAATCGTACGCTTACACCTTTCGGATTCCAACGAGAGGAGCGCTCCTACTGGGAAGCACCGGAGGTGTACTACACCATGTCGCCATTTATGCATGCCGATAAGATGAAGACCCCTCTCCTCCTAATTCATGGTGAAGCAGACAATAATTCAGGTACATACCCAATGCAGAGTGAACGCTATTTCAATGCTTTAAAAGGACTTGGTGGACCAGCCCGGTTGGTGATGCTACCAAAAGAAAGTCACGGCTACCGAGCGAAAGAGAGCATCATGCATGTACTTTGGGAGCAGGATTCCTGGTTGGAGGAACATGTAAAAAACAAAGATCCTATGGAAACTACTGTAGAGATGGAAGTGGATAAAGAGTAACAGATAATAATTAACCTGATTTAAGCCGGACCCAGAGGTTCGGCTTTATTTTTTGCAATCATTTACCCTGATCAATCTCATTACTCATTGCTTTAACAGCATTATCAAGATCTTTAGAGGAATTCACCATAACTTTTATTAATCTCTCCTTCTGATTTTCATCCAATTCCATCGCAGTGGAGGCTCCAATAATCTTAGATAACGAGGAGCGAACTTCATGAGAGTTCATATAGGCTATTCGTTCCAATCGAGCATTCTTTTCATTTAGATCTTGTGTGCGAGCCATTACTCTTTCTTCTAGCGAATTGTTGAGTTTGCTCAATTCATTGTTCAGCCTTTCAATTTCACTATTCTTATCCTTCATATTTGAATAAGCATTACCAAGCAAATAATACAAAAGATAAAAGCCGGCATAAATGCAAAACAAAAACAAGATACCAGCGCTCGTAAACTTGATATAGTCTGGGGTAATTGGGTAGGACATGCCTATGATCGTGGAGCCATAATATCCATTAATAAGTATGGTAATAGCTGTAATACCCATCCACCACTGAGAGTGTTTCATTCCTCGTGTAATCAACGCATGCATAGGTATGAATGGCATCCAATAAACCAGAATATGAAACATATCCGGATTGGCAAAAAAATGGACCTCAACGATTAAGTATAATACGATAGCATGAGCAATTTCAAGATTGTAAAGAGGTCGCTTCCAAAAAGACAAAAGCAACAAAAATGCATTGATTAATAAGCTCGGAATAAGAAGTTCTACAGTGGTAGCATCTAGATCAAATAACACTTCAATAACCAACACCACCATCATCATCAAATTTGTAGCAATCAGCACCCTGTGAGTAATCAGGCGTGACTGTGGTATTTGGTAATCCTTATTTAAAACCCGGCGAAGATTTTTAGACGAATGATTAGGCATGAAGGTGATTGTTGCGGTTACACCAAATCACAATTTAATCAAAACCCTGAAATCAAATTGAAAAGGCTCTGAGTGCTATTATAAAGCGTTCATCTTTTTAAAATTTTACCCTCGTATACTTCATCACTTTTCAGTTTCACCCTGATGAGGTATTCACCTTGGATGAGATCCTCTATGTTCAGGTGGTCTATAGCCCCAAAGATCTTCTTGAGCCGCCCGGTCATATCATATATCAATATGCTTTCAATTTTGATCTCATCAATGCCTCCAATTTGAATCTGATCAAACACTGGATTTGGATACACTAAAAACGGATTAATCCCTGAAGTAATTCTTACTATGGACGAGTACTCAATAGAACCATCAACATCTACACTCATCAATCGATAGTAATGAACACCCTCACTTACATTCATATCTACAAATCCATACTCATGCTTCTCGCTACTATTTCCATGAGCGTCTACACTTCCTAATGACCTAAAGTTCGCCCCGTCATCACTTCTCTCAACCTGAAAATAATCCGCATTGACCTCTGATAGTGTTGTCCAGTTCAATTTTACATCCAAACCATCTCTTCTACCATGAAAATCAACTAATTCAACTGGTAATGGATTTGCATCTGAATCTGTTGAGTAGATTGTGAATTCACTGAAGCTATTTGTTTGAGCAGTAATTGTGTAGGGGTCGGATCCTGATGCTACCACCAATGTCAACTCTACCCAATCTGTCCCGTCGAAACGAAGCATACCTAGTGTAACTGGATCAGAAGCTTCGTCGCTACTTTCAATTTGCAATGTAACATCTGTACTGCCCGGAGTTCCGCTTATTAAATCAATATCCCAGTATCTAGTCGTAAGCGTACTTTCAATATTTCCAGTCAACTCACCACTCACAGTACCATGCAATGCTCTCATATCTCCGAAAGTACCCCCACCAACTGGAGCAGACTGACCAACATGTGAAACTTCAAAAGTGGCTGTATTGGTAGGAGTAAGTTGAGCGGGTCGGTAAGCACCTGCATCTCCAACTGGAAAATCAAATAAAGTAGAAGCACCCACTAATACCTGTACTCTGCCTTCTATGTGACTGTTTGCGTTAAAAGTACCAGCTACAGAATTATTTAATGTGAGTGAAGGATCATCATTTTTATCGCCATCATCTAAATCAATATCTAAGATTCCATTTGTTAAAGTAAGCGTGTTGTTTACCTCCAAATCATTTAAAACCGTCAATCGACCTCCATTTAAAGTGATGTCATCAATGGTCGTATTAGCTTCAGGATCAACAGAAATGCTTTTTGTTACAGTCAATGTTTCGATATAGTCATCCTGAAGAAGCAAGATAGTCCCATTTGTATTCAATAAATCGTGCGCTTCCTGAATGCGGTCTCCTGATGCCTGAGGACTAAGTGGACCGACATATAGACCATCAAAATCTCCCTGGAAACCGGTAGTAACCAAATCAGTATCCGTTCCATCAGAAAGCCAGGGGGTAAAGTCATTACCAGCCCCAACGAGTGACTGGATTGTAGATTCATCGATTGAATTAAAATAGTTTCCAGAAAGGTTTATCGTTGAGGTCTCAGCAATAAATCCATTACCATTTTGGTTTAAATTGCAATTACTGACCGTCAAGCTGCCTCCAGTAAAAACTCCCATACCTCCGACATAATAAAAACCTGGAATATCCTCTGGTCCGGATAAGGTGGCCGGATTAGTTACAAACGAATTTGTGACAGATGCACTCGCCCCCTCTCTCACTATTATATTAAAGCCGGCATTGCCTCCCGTTGCTGTTGGATTAAACCCATTTCCAGTAATAGATGATTGGGTAATTGACGCTACCGCATCACCTCCCCTGACGTATATTCCCCTTTGCTCATTATCATGAATGTTGCAGTTGATAATTGTAGCATCAATGCCAGCACCGTCAGAAGCTGAGGGAAAATCACCAATGACAATGCCCGAATAATTAGAAAGATCATTATTAACGCCCGATACATCTAAATTATTGATGGTAATGGCAATATCATCAGTAGCAGATCCACCCGCATTAAAGACATAAACTGCTGTTTCAGTATCAATATTCGTTACATCCGAATCAGTAGCAAACCCTGACATGATAACATTTTGGATAGTTAAAACGGACGGATAAAAGCCTCCAACTCCATCCGTATTAGATGGAAGAATGCCTGTCATGCATCCAGTAAATGTTCCACCATTAATGACTGCCTCAATGCTGGATTGCAACCCATATGTAGAAATACCTAAAGAAGCATTTGAGATATCATTATTATATAGATTCAGATCTACATCTCCAGATGTCAGGAATGCAGCAATGCCAATGCTCCCATCGGTGGGGCTGGTTGCATCCTCAATGGCAAGCATTGAAATTACATTATCTGAAACCATGATGCTTCCGGTGCTTTCATTACCTACAGCCACGCCCAGACTGTTTGTGTAAATCACATTATTTTGTATTGATATTCCAGTATTTCCAGTAGCAACTATTCCATTGGTGATGCTGGAAGTAGACGCATCTGTTCCCAGTTGAATACCATCAATAGAGACTGTATCTGCTGTGATAGTGATGCCTACACCAGATACATCATTAATTGTTTCTGCACCTCTTGTCCCATTCCCGGCAATTCCTGCGTTCGCGCCTTCTAGTGATACCGGATTTGATATGATAATATTCTCACTGTAAGTGCCTGCAGCAACGATCACTCTACCATTATCAACGGCGATATCTACCCCCGATTGAATCAGCTGTTTTGGATCTGATGGCCTGCCAAAGCCTGTATCATCAAGAGCAGAGGCATCTACATAAATAATTCCGTTTTCAGTACCTAAAGAAGCAAGTCCTCTTCTAAAATCAGCAACATCATCATCTGTATCTTCAGCCAACGGCACTCTAAAAATGGCCTCATCCGAGATGTCTGATGATGAACCTCCGGAGGCAGTACCGTCCGGTGCACCATCCCCAGTACCATCTCCCTCTAGATCATCCCCAATCTCAACATCATCAACTACTACTCCATAGGGGTCAGTCAATGTGATATAAACATCATCATTGATTTGCTCGCTGCTGACAGGATTACCCAGAATTAAATAATCACCAGCTACTGTATTATTGAAACTACCCGATCCTACATAGGACGAAACTGAAAATGCACCGGAACCGGTGAGGTCTCCATTAAAATCCGTCCCATCGATAACAGCAATATTCCACTTTATTAAATTAAGTCCTGAAGTACCGATGTACAGCTCGATCCATTCATCGTTGGTTCCTCCTGATCCTCCGGGAGCAGGATTGGTAAATCCACCAGCACTCCAGTCCTGTTGGGGTGAGGTTACAATTTCATTAATTAGCACTGTCCCTTGAGGAGAGTTGTTGGCACCCAGTGTGGCTCTAGTCTGTACGAAATCATCTGCTTCAACATCTGTATCCAAGCCATTTGGTATTCTACAGATTGATTCATCATCCGCATTATTGGAGTTGCCTGTAAAACCTGTACCTGAACCCGAAGCTATTTCTACTACATCAATGATCGATCCGTAGGGGTCTGTCAAAGTCACGGTGACAATATTACTTATAACCTCTGATCCCTGAGGGTTACCCAAGACCAAATAATCACCCGCAACAGTACTTGTAAATGAACCCGAACCGAAATAGGTAATTTCCTGGAAAGCTCCGGATCCTGTAAGATCTCTGCTAGATAGGTCACCTGAAAATGGAGTTCCATCCACTACATCTATTGTCCACTTTGTCAGGTTAAGACCTGTTGAACCAATGTACAGTTCGATCCATTCATCCGTTTCAGATACTGTCCCGCCACCGTCTGTTCCGTCAAAGCCATTTGTACTCCAATCAATTTGAGGTTCAGTTATTACCTCATTTATTAACATTATTCCAGTGGGTGAATTGTTAGTACCTAATGTCGCCTGTGTCAATACAAAATCATCAGTATCAACATCAGTATCCTGTCCATTCGGAATTCGTGCTACAGACTCATCAAAAATACCTGTGGAAGCACCTGTAAAGAAAGTACCTGAACCAGCAGCAATCTCTACCTGATCGATTATCGCCATAGTATTGTCCCTAAGAGTGACTGTAATATTGGCATCCATGGAGCCAGTATTTGGTTGTCCTAAAACAATGTAGTCTCCAGCGTCAGTGTCAGTGAACATTCCTCCAGTTCCTGAGATATAGTTCATTATAACAAAAGCCCCTCCTGCTGCAATTACGCCAGATTCATTGGTGCCATCATTAAGATCGATGATCCAACCAGTAAGGTCCAACCCATTCGAAGTGATATATAGCTCTATCCATTCATCATTGGTGTCAATAATTCCAAGTCCATTGGTTCCGTCAAAAGAGTTAGTGTTCCAATCCACCTGCGGGTCAGTGACCACCTCATTAATCAGTACTTGAGCAGATAATAATGATGATTGAATTACAATGAGGAATGCGCATAGACTCATTCTCTTTACTGTAGAGAGAATACAAGCCAATACGTCAACATAAAGACGTCCGAGTGAGATCATAGCTGAGGGTGATTTATATGGTTAGTTAAGATACTGTAAATCAGGAAGAAAATAACATCTGAACATATTCTATATCTAAAAACTAACACACAGAAACATTATATAATCGCAAAGACAAATATTAATTTTTCTTATTTGCAATAAGTTATCTATTCGGAAATAATACAATTGAATTCTACATGAAAATCAAACAATAATATATCGTCACCATGCTCTTAATCATAATTATATATCATTTTTATGAATTAAAATAGTATTTATTATTGTTTTTGTAACCTTTATAAAATTATATACGTTTTATTATTTATGTATTTGTAAATGCAACTATACAATTTTTTAAATCAATGTTTCACCTTAAAATTTGAAAACCTATGATCTTACTTGGTATTCTTATCATCCTTTTTGGATTATTCATGTTGTATTTCCGTCCCCAGCTCAGTGAGCAAGACATCATTGAGGACGGAGTGCTAATTAGACGAAAGGCACCTCCATTCCTTTTAATGTTCACTAAGAAAATCTCACTCTTTATCGCAGGGGTAGGATTTATGGTGACTATGTTGCCCTATCTCTTCTTTTGGGCTGAACCTGGCTATCAATACTTTTTGGTTTACCCTACCGGACACAGTGATGTTGTTATGAATCAGGGAATTAAATGGCGAGGATTTGCCAAAGTGGTTCCATGGCAGAAATACATAGATGTGAAGGTGGTTGAAGATGGTGACGAAATTAAGGACATAGAAGGCTTAATGGATCCCATCCCTATTCGCTTCATTGATCAGGTAACTGCTGAAGTAAAAATTTCTGGAAGATTCCAGCTACCAACAAATGAAGAAGATTTCATCACCTTGGCTATTAAGTATCGTACGATGGATAATCTTGTGCAAAACACACTTATCCCTACGATTCGCGAACAAACAAACAACACAGGTTATATGTATGCAGCTCAAGATTATATATCCGGAGAAGCGCAAAGCTTCCGTCAAACATTGGATGAGCAACTAAAAGATGGTGCGTATGCCGTTATTAAAATTGAGCATAAGGATACAGTGTACGCTGACATTCAAAGAACCGAATCATCAAGAGAAATAAAGGAGATTCGTACACGATATACCGTAGAGCTTGTTCTTGAAAATGGATTGCCTAAGCGAATTCCTCACGAATTGACCGAGAATAACATCATTGTCTCTCAGGTCATTGTGGACGATGTGATTTTGGAGCCAATATTTAAGCAGCGTCTGGAAGCACAGCGTGACGAGTCAGCCAAACGGCAGATAGAGCAGCAAAAAGTAGAAACCGCAAAAGCAGCACAAGCGCGAATTATCGCGGAAGGTGAGCGAGACAAAGCAGCCGAACGTGTGAACCAGGAAAAAGAGCAGGTAAAGCAACTGATAGCCATAGAGACAAAGTTGAAGCAAGAGCGAACCAATAAGGAATTGGCTGCCATTGCTCTGGAAACCGAACGACTCAAAGCACAGCAGAAGAAGGTATCTGCAGATGCTAAAGCTTATGAAAACGCGAAGCTTGTTACAGCCGGCCTAACACCGCAAGAAAGAGCAGAGTGGGAATATAAAACAGCAGTGGGCGTTGCAGCAGAGTTGAGTAAGCTTACATTCCCTCAGACCATGATTATTGGAGGGGAAGAGAAAGGAAGCACTCCATTAGAGTCTTTGATTGGTGCCGCCATGGCAAAGCAGTTAACATCTACTAATAATAATTTCTCGAATTAAGCTAAAGGAGTCTTTCAGGCTCCTTTTTTTATCCAACCTGATCCTTATACCCTTTGCCATCCCAAACCTGACACCTGATGGCACTTCTAAGTACTCTTGGTTTAAATAGTGGTTTGCCCATTAGAATTCTACCACATTCCTGAATCCCTTCTATAATCGAAGGGTGGGGATGTATCAATTCAGCTAGTTCTTTTATGCTTTTATCCTGAGAAATTAATAATGCTACAGCCTGTATGGCACTGGATGCGTGTTCTCCTACCACACGCATACCCAGAATATTCATTGCATCGTCATTAGTGACCAATACTTTAATGAATCCCTCTGTGTTTCTCATCGCAGTTGCCCGTGGGATGGTTTCATAATTTAAGCTAACTATCTTGTATTCTAATCCAGTCGCCTTGGCTTGTATCTCATTCATCCCCACTCCAGCTATTTCAGGATCCAGAAACATAATTGATGAAATGTTTTTGTAAATCAAAGGCTGCTCAGGCTTTCCAAATATTCGCTCAACCGCATATCGGCCTTCTAATTCTCCTACATTCACTAACGAAATGTCCGCTGTAATATCTCCAACTGCATAAATATTTGAAACGGAGGTTTGTGTCAAATCATCTTTTATTCCCCTGTCATCTACTTCAACGCCAAGATTTTCATCCAGTAACTGATCGTATTGAGGAATACGCCCTATCGAAACAAGCGCTTTTTCGACACGGAAACTTTCTTTACTCCCGTCATTATACTCAAGAATGTATACTACCTCCCCTTCATCCACCCTCATTTCAATGAGTCTTGAATTGCGATGAATGAGCACTCCTTTCGCTTCCAGGTTCTTTTCGATCACCTTAACCACATCCTCATCCTCAAAAGGTAGAATACGATCTCCTTTATCAATCAGATGAACTTTGGTATGGCCGAAGTTTGAAAAAATGGTTGCGAACTCACAACCAATCACTCCTGCACCAACGATTACTATTGATTTAGGGAATGTAGTAAGGTTGTTTAAACCGTCTGAAGTAAAAACGATTTCTTCATCTATCGGTAAATGTGGCAGTTTTCGGGGCACGCTACCTGTAGCGAGTATAATGTAATCCGCTTCGATCGTTTGATCCTGCCCATTACCCGTAATATCTACTGTATTCTTCCCTGTGACCTTCCCTGTTCCATGGATGTACTCAAAAAGTTCATCTCCTAATCCCAGGTTGATGTTCTCCATATGGTGTGTGAGCAGATTTACTCTTTGCTCTACAGCTTGAGAAACTTCATTTTTCACCCTTTCAAAGCTAAATTCGGTGTTGTTAACATTTAGAGCGTTTCCATGGAGATTGATCATTCGCGCTTCTCTGGATATTTCCCACCAGGTTTTACTCCAAAGCGCTCCCTGATGAATACCAGCTCCGCCCAATTTATCTTTTTCTATCAGTGCGACACGTTTACCGAAATCAATAGCTCTCATGGCAGCTGCATATCCAGCAGGTCCACCACCTATGACACAGACGTCAAATTTCTTCATTTGGCTAGGCGATTGTTTCCCTAAAGATAAGGATTTGAATGATTTAATGAATCCGAAGAAATACGTAGTATGAATTAAAACAAAAAGGGTGAAGAATCGTGACCGATTTTCACCCTTCCAATACTGCAACTGCCGTAGCAACTGCAATATTTCAAACTACTGTTCAGATTCCTCTCGGATGCGCTATATAGGGTTGCCCCTACAGCCGCTTTTCTTTGACAGTCATTCAAACTTCGTTGATCCAAGCCAAACTTAAAATCAACTTCCCTTTGTCTGACTGGAAACCGTTGGTTTCAGTTTCTTATCCCTTGTTTGATGATACTAATGTAGACCATAACTTTACATCTCCAAAAAATATAACCCTCTAGTTTTCAACAAGTTTTGCCACTGTTTTCCACCTAGTTATCCACATCCATCAGGCTACTGCCTCCAGCTTATCAGCAAGCAGTTTTTTAATCTCTGGAATGGAATTATATAGCTGTTCATAAGATTCTGTTATGAAATACTCCGTTTGAAATACGTCTTTTCGATAAGGCGTATTTAGCATGTGATCGATGCTAAACTCATGCTTTGGTGGTTCATCACTCAATGAAAATTGGGTCTCACCCGCAGATGACAGAATACCCGCGCCATATATTCTAAGTCCATCTTGTTCCTGTATTAAACCAAATTCTACAGTAAACCAATATACCCGAGACAGCAGCTGTATGGCGTGATCATTGCCAACATACTGTAATCCAATCTTACTGAGCTCTTCCAGAAAGTTTACAAAGTGCTGATTGGTGAGCAGTGGAACGTGCGCAAATACATCGTGAAACATATCTGGTTCCTCCAGGTAATCCAGCTCTTTCATCTTCCTTAACCAAGTGGTGGCAGGAAAACGCCGATTAGCCATCAACTCAAAAAAAGTGTAATCGGGTACAATACCAGGAACTACGGCCAACTGCCAGCCGGTCGTTTCTTGCAGAATCTGATTGGTCTCCTTAAAATCAGGAATAAGCCCTGTTTCAAAATTGGCAATTCGCAAGCCTTCGCGATAAGCTTCGCAAGCGTGAGTTGGAAACTGCTTCATTTGACGATCAAACAGAATCTTCCAGACCTCAAAGTCCTCCTGAGTATAGTTATCATAAATCTGTCTCATACTAGCTAGCTATCGTATTACTCAATAATCTCAATTTCTCAATCAACTTGGTTGCTTCATCATAGTCCAGCGTTTGCTGTCCATCCGAAAAGGCCTCCTCAGGGCGACAATGCGTTTCAAAGATTACGCCATCCGCACCAGCAACAGTTGAAGCCATCGCTACAGATCCAACATGATCCCTAATCCCAATGCCATGAGATGGGTCGGCAATCACAGGAAGATGAGACTTCTCTTTTAGGATAGGAATAGCATTAATATCAAAAGTATTCCGAGATGCTTTTTCATAGGTTCGAATTCCTCTTTCGCACAACAGCAACCGTTCATTACCGCCAGAGAAAATATACTCAGCACTTTGTAGCAGTTCATCAATTGTTCCTGAAATACCTCGCTTCAAAAGCACAGGTTTATCCACTTTGCCAAGCTCATCCAGCAGGTTAAAGTTTTGCGTGTTTCTGGCTCCTACCTGGAATATATCTACATAATCATGCATCGCTTCAATCTGCGATACCTGCATCACCTCTGAAATGATCTTAATCCCGTTTTCTTTCGCCAACTTATACCACAGCTTCAGTCCATCAATACCTAAACCTCGGAAGGAATAAGGAGAACTCCGTGGTTTGTAAACACCTCCACGCATGATTTTGATATTGTTGGCTTTCAGGAAAGCGATTGTATCCATGATATTCTCCTCACCCTCAATGCTGCATGGACCAGCCATTAATGAAAAATGTCCTCCACCGATTTTCACATCGTCCCCTAAATCAATGACCGTGGGATTAACTTTCCATTTGGCTGAGACCAGCTTATAGTCATCGGAAACAACGTGAATGTCCTTGATTCCTTGTAGATGACCTATTTTTCGTATATCGAAAGGTTTCTTTCCTGTCCCAACTAAATAGCTTCCGTATTGAGTCTGGACATGAGTTGTTTTGTATTTCAGCGATTTAAGCTCTTTTTCTACAGCTTCTAATACCTCTCCGTTGACGCCTTTTTCTAATTGTATGATCATCCTTTGATTCCTTTTACAAATTTCTTTATTGCTTCTTCAGACGAATCTTCATTAAGCTGCCTTATGAAGGCACTTCCAATAATTGCTCCATTTGAATAATTACATGCTGTATAAAATGTTTCTTTATCTGATATCCCAAAACCAATCAATTGTGGGTTTTTCAGACTCATTGATTGAATGCATTGATAATATGCTAACTGGCCTTCCTGAATCCCTTTTTTAGCTCCGGTGATGCTGGAAGATGAAACCACATAAATGAATCCGCCGGACTCTTCATCAATGAGTCGAATGCGTTCTTCTGAGGTATTTGGACTTATGAGAAAAATATTGTGAATACCCTTTTCTTTGAAGTTTCCCTGATAAAACTCAAGATATTCCTTCATAGGCAAATCCGGAATAATTACGCCATCTACTCCTACTTCAGCACACTTATCACAGAATCGACCAATGCCAAATTGAATGATCGGATTTACATACCCCATTAAAAGTACTGGGATAGAAACATGATCACGAAGTGTTTCAAGCTGCTCGAAAAGCTTCACTATGGTCATGCCATTCTCCAACGCTTTTTGTGAGCTGTCCTGAATCGTGGGGCCATCTGCGACAGGATCAGAAAAAGGCATCCCAATTTCTAGCATATCTGCACCTGCTTTTTCCAATACATTGGCTATCCTAATTGTATCATCCAGATTTGGATAACCTGCCGTGAAGTAGACATTCAGAACGTCTTTCTTTTCCTTAAATGTTTGATCAA
Organism: Ekhidna sp. ABH4_415; assembly: GCF_056161305.1. Lineage (NCBI taxonomy): Bacteria > Pseudomonadati > Bacteroidota > Cytophagia > Cytophagales > Reichenbachiellaceae > Ekhidna > Ekhidna sp. ABH4_415. Next base: position 211,207 of record NZ_JBSWYW010000007.1, on the reverse strand, counting down.
TTCGATTCATAGTTCCTAAATGGCTCATTTAGTACTTCCCCCATTTTATATACGTCTCGAGATCCTTATCTCCTCTTCCAGATAAATTCACTACAACCACCTCATCTTTCTCAAACTGTCTGTTCCCAAAAACAGCCAAAGCATGCGCAGATTCAATTGCAGGGATAATGCCCTCCAGCTTGCTTAGTTCAACTCCTGCCAGCATGGCTTCCTCATCGGTTATGCCGAAGAATTCTGCCCGACCCGCATCAAAGAGGTGAGCATGTATGGGGCCTATCCCAGGATAATCAAGTCCTGCAGAAATACTGTATGGCTCCACCACCTGGCCATCATCTGTTTGCATCAATAGCGTTTTACTTCCATGAAGCACCCCCGGCTTCCCTAGAGTCGTTGTAGCGGCTGATTTTCCTGACATTATCCCATGTCCAGCGGCCTCAGCCGCAATGAGACTAACAGATTCATCTTCTAAAAAGTGATAGAATGCTCCGGCTGCATTACTACCTCCTCCCACACAGGCAATTACATAGTCCGGGGAGTTACGCCCTTCAACTTCCTGAAGTTGATGACTCATTTCCTCACTAATCACCGATTGTAACCGGGCAACCATATCGGGGTATGGATGCGGTCCTACGACTGAGCCTATAATGTAATGGGTGTCAGTAGGATTGTTAATCCAGTGGCGCATGGCTTCATTGGTAGCATCTTTTAGTGTCTTACTTCCAGAGCTTGCAGGTTTCACCTCAGCACCCAGTATTTTCATCCGCTCCACATTGGGCTTTTGCCTTGCCATGTCTATTTCACCCATATACACCACACACTCCATGCCCATCAAGGCACAAACAGTTGCTGTAGCTACTCCATGCTGTCCCGCCCCAGTCTCTGCTATGATCCTGGATTTACCCAATCGTTTGGCTAGTAATATCTGCCCGATTGTATTATTCACCTTGTGCGCCCCGGTGTGGCAGAGATCTTCACGCTTTAGATAAATTTTAGTATTGTACTTCTCTGATATCCTGGAAGCAAAATACAAAGGAGTTGGTCTGCCTACATACGTTTGCAGCAGGTGATCAAATTCGTTTTTGAAACCCTCTGATTGAATGATCTTCAGGTAGTTTTCTCGAAGTTCCTCCACATTTGGAAAGAGCATCTCCGGAATGTAAGCTCCTCCAAACTTTCCATAGTATCCCTTATCATTCACACTGTACTTACTCATAACTCTGCCTTTAGCTCACGTAATTTTTCCAGATCTTTCATCGCAGGTTCAATCTCGAATCGGCTGTTCACATCAATACCAACCAGCTGATCAATCTCCATAGCCTTGATTTTTTCAACGTCTTCCAATTGCACTCCACCACTTAGTAAAAAAGGAATATCCAGATTATAGTTTCTCAAAATATTCCAGTCGAAATGACGTCCAGAACCACCATAGTTTATAGTTGCTGAATCGAACAGTAAGTAATCAGCTACCCCTTGGTACTGTTTTGCGACAAAGGGAATGGTGTCCATCACTCTGAATACTTTAATGATCTTCAAACCATTTTCCTTAAGATGTTTGGCGAAATTCAAGTCTTCATCTCCATGAAGTTGAATGTACTCCAACCCATATTTATCTGATTGTGAAAGGATTCGTTCACTGGTTTCATTAACAAATACACCTACTTTATGAATACTGAGAGGTATCCGCATGACAAAATCCTCGTCCATTTCACCCACATACCTTGGTGATTTTGGATAAAAAATAAATCCAATAAAGTCTGGCTTGATTTCAATCAAGCCCTGAATGTTATCAGGGTCTCGCATGCCACAGACCTTTAGTTTCAATTCACTCATGACAATTGCCTTATAAATTCTTTTGCCGCTTTTTCGGGCCGACCGGTTTGCATGAAGGTCTCCCCTATCAAAAATCCTTCAAATCCATATTCTTTGAGTTCTAAAACCGTTTCTGGTTTTGAAAGCCCACTTTCAGAAACCTTGATGAAATCTCCGGGGATTTTTTCAGCCAGATCTTTTGAATTCTGGACATTTGTTTCGAATGTTTTCAGGTCTCTATTATTCACACCGATCAAATCCACTTTATCCGTGATGCTATTAGTCAGTTCATCTTCATTGTGTACCTCCAGCAATACTTCCATACCTAAACTTTGAGCCAGGGATCCCAGCTTTTCAATTTCTTCCTTATCCAACACGGCTGCTATTAATAAGATCACATCCGCACCCAAGGATTTTGCTTCAACCACTTGATACTCATCAATCATAAAATCCTTGCGAAGGATCGGGCAGAAATTGAAGGATCGGGCCACTTTCAGATCTTCGGATGACCCACCAAAATATTTCTTATCAGTAAGGACAGACAATCCGGAAGCACCTGCCTGCATATATCCAATAGATGTTCGTTCTACTGAGACATGTCCATTTATAATCCCTTTGGATGGTGATTTTCGCTTAATCTCTGCAATGATTCCTGATTTATCCGGGCGTTGCAGGTATCTCCTTAGAGAAACCGGTTGACCTTCAAAATAAATACTTTGTTCGAGAAGTTTGACTGGGTAGAGTTCTTTGCTAGATGCTACTTCTTTGCGCTTATTTGCTACTATTTCTGCAAGAATATCCATTAGCTATTGATACTTAAAAAGTTTTTGAAAGACTGAAGGGCTTTGCCACTTTCAAGCGACGCTTTTGCCTCTTCTATACCATTTGTAATAGGTGTTTGTTTTACTGTAGCTATAGCTAATCCGGCATTGGCCAGCACAGCATTATTTTGCGCTTCAGATCCATCTAACACTAAAATTTTATTGAAAATACCTGCAGCTTCTTCAATTGTTTCACCTCCATGAAGCTGTTCCTGTTGCAATTCTTCAAATCCTAAATCATTCGCTGATACAAGTTCCTCTGTTTGGTTTGATATCAACTTGAAATCGCTGGTCAGAGAAACTTCATCGTATCCATCCAGGGAATGCACGATAGAAAAGTATTTGTCTGTATTTTGATACAGATACCCATACAAACGAGCCAACTCGAGACTGAAAACTCCAACAAGTTGATTAGGTGGGAATGCCGGGTTGACCATCGGCCCCAACATATTGAAAAAGGTTTTTACTCCCAGTTCCTTACGAATGGGGCCTACATTTTTCATGGCTGGGTGAAAAAGCGGCGCATGCATGAAACAGATACCTGAGGCATCCATGGACTTTTTCATCTGATCCGCATCCCCGGAAAATTTTACACCTAAATATTCCAACACATTGGATGAACCGCTTACCGAGGAAACACCATAGTTTCCGTGTTTAGCCACATTCACTCCTGCTCCTGCAACTATAAAGGAAGAAATCGTTGAGATGTTGAATGTATTCTTTCCATCTCCACCTGTTCCACACACATCTATCGCATTGTACCCGTCCAAGTCAACAGGATTGCATAGCTCCAACATCGCGTCTCTGAAACCTTCCAACTCCTGAACACGGATTGCACGCATCAAGTACACGGTTAGAAAAGCCGCGACCTGGCTTTTATTATATTGTCCCGTCGCTAATCCTGTCAGCACTTCTTTCGCCTCTTCGCGTGAAAGTGTCTGATTATTTATAAGTCTATTTAGTATTTCTTTCATAATTCCAACCAGTTTTTCATCAGCTGTTTACCATATTCTGTCATGATTGATTCCGGATGGAATTGCACTCCACGAACATCATATTGCTCATGCTTGATTGACATGATGTTTCCATTTTCAGCTACGCTTGTGACTTTCAACGATTTCGGCAATGTCCCTTTTTCTATCACCCAGGAGTGATACCTACATACGTTGAATTTGTTGGGAAGTCCTTCAAACAGTTCATCATTTTCTGTTATTTCCACAGGTGTTACCATACCATGAAATACCTGAGGAAGATTGAATAGCTGTGCTCCGAAAGCCTCCCCTATAGCCTGATGCCCCAGGCATACGCCCAAAATATTCTTAGATGGGGCATACCTTTCAATCACTTTCGGCATCAATCCCGCATTTTTCGGTACACCGGGTCCGGGAGAAAGAAGGATGTGATCAAATGATTCAACTTCATTCAGTTCAAATTCATCATTTCGAACGACTCTCATGGATTCTTCAATGCCTAATTCCCTTAGGATATGCACCAGGTTGTAGGTAAACGAATCGTAGTTATCTATTACCAGTACTTTCATAACTGTTCTGCCTCTTTAATTGCATGCTCAAGGGCACTCACTTTATTGTATACTTCCTGCAATTCATTTTCAGGTTTCGATTGAGCCACTATACCTGCTCCCGCTTGAAATTTCAGCACGTTGTTCTTACTCATAAAACTCCTGATCATGATGGCATGATTGAAATTTCCATCAAAATCCATAAAGCCAACTGCACCACCATAAAAACCTCTGGGCGTTTGTTCATTTTCCTCAATGATTTCCATTGCTCTGATTTTTGGAGCTCCTGAGAGTGTTCCTGCAGGAAAAGTGTCTGCCACTATATCCATGAAAGATGAGTTCTTTTTTATCTCTCCTGTTACTTTGGAAACCAGATGGATAACATGCGAATAGTATTGAACCTCTTTATAAGTTTCAACCTTTACATTATCGCAGCTTCTGCTCAAATCATTTCTTGCCAGGTCTACCAACATCACATGTTCTGAATCCTCCTTAGGATCTTCTATCAGTTTCTCCGCTAATTCTGAATCAGCCTTATAATTGCCAGTGCGTCTGAAGGTGCCTGCAATCGGATGAATTTCTGCCTTTCCATCTTTTAACACAATCTGGGCCTCCGGCGAAGAGCCAAATAATCTAAAACTACCATAGTCGAAGTAGAATAAATACGGTGAGGGATTGACCGATCTGAGCGTTCGGTAGACCTGGAAATCATCTCCCTGAAAGGGCACCTGGAAATTGCGTGATAACACAACCTGAAATACATCTCCAACGTGGCAGTGATGGATCCCCTTCTCAACCATTTTCAGGTATTCCTGATCTGTTTTATTTGAGGTCTTTTGCCCAATGGTTTTGAATGGGTATCCCGGCAAATTACGCTGCTGGATCAGGGATATGACTTCTTCAAATTGCCCGTCATTAGGCTCATCTACGTACGACTCTATGATGTGGCACTCATTTTTGAAGTGATCCAGTGCGATAATAAATTGAAATAAATGATACTGTGCCAGAGGAATGCTATCATCCTTTTGCCTTATCTGTAAATCTCCAAACTCAGCTTTAGTGTCATAGTTGAAATATCCAAAAAGCCCTGATTTTATGAATCCTTCGGACTGATCTACGTCGAATGAAGTAGTAAAACCCTCTATTTCCTTTTTAAGGTCCCTACCGGGAAGTTTTTCTACTTTCCCGCCTGGGAGTTTTCGTTCAATTGTATCTCCCATTAAGCGTATAAATGCCATTGGTGAACAGCAGATGTATGAAAAGCTATTCTCGGCTCCATGGTAGTCAGAACTTTCCAGAAGAAAAGAGTTAGCGTAACGATCCCTAAGCTTCAAATACATGCTTACCGGTGTGATCGTATCAGCTAAAATCGTACGTTCTCGTGTCTTAATGCGTATTTTATTCATGGCTATAAACAAAAAAACCCTGACGATAACTGTCAGGGTTTAGATATTTTTAAACACAGCAGTAGCTCGTCAACAATCAGGATTGTCGATATGCCACCACCAATATTTATTTGTCGTAATCATTTGAATCGCTAAGCTAAATGCATTTACCAGTAAAAAACAAACAGTCCTCGAAAATTGTTATTTTTTTTATGACCGGTTGAAGAAGTTTTATCACGATTAAGGTTTTTAAACTAAATTTCCGTCATGTTATCGCACGAAGAACAAATTAGTATTCTAGCTCATCTTTCTAAAGCCGACAATATAGTGGCGGAAGAAGAGTACCGCCTGATTTTATTTATCGCAGATGGGTTAGGTGTTTCTGAGGAAAAAACAGCGGAAATTATCAACAATCCCCGACCTATTCCAAAATTAAAGGACCTTCCGCCTGATGAAAAGTTCAATTACCTATTCAACATCATTCGCATGATGAAAGCAGATGGAAAGGTGCATTCTAATGAAATTAAATTCTGCGAAAAAGTGGCTTTGAATTTGGGATACAAGCCAGGTGTAATTGCAGATCTATCAGCCTATATCTACAAAGATCCAAGTATCAACTCTAACAAAAACTTCCTAAGGTCAATAGCGGACCAACATCTAATCCCAATGGATGAACAAGATTAGAGTAGCAGGATACATATTATGCTTTTTAACATCCTTATCTTCCCTGGCACAAAACCTGCCTGACCAGGTAGAGTATGTCATTAATGCAGCGGATGGAATCATTCAGTTGGATGGACGTCTCGATGAACCGATATGGCAAGAGCTACCGAGAGCTGGAGGGTTTTATCAGACGTTCCCTACAGATGATCAGCCAGCAAAGGACAGCACACAATTCATGGTTACTTATACGGACAAGGCCATTATCATTGGTGTAATTTGCTATGACTACCTTGATGGAGAATACATCGCTACTACAAGAAGAAGAGATTTCGGATGGGGAAATAACGACAATGTAGGCATCTATATAGATCCATATAACGATAAGACCAATGGATTTTCATTTCAGGTAACACCAAATAACGTCCAGCGAGAAGGACTAGTGTTACTAGGCGGAGATGTAAGAGATGACTGGGACAACAAATGGTTTAGTGCGGTTTATAAAGGCAAAGACTTTTGGTCTGTAGAGATTTCCATCCCATTTAAAACCATTAGATATAACAATGTATCTCAATGGAATATGCAGGTGCTTAGGAATAATCTAAAACGTAATGAACGGACGGCATGGATTCAGGTGCCTCAGGGTTATCGTATGAGTAACATGACTTTTTCCGGACGTTTACTATGGGACCAAGCTCCAAAGCCTGCTGGTACCAATATATCAGTTATTCCATATGTAGCCTCTAGTGTCGGTAAAAATCACGAGGAAGGTGAGCCCACCGAATCCAATATTGAAGCAGGGTTTGACGCTAAGGTCGCTGTTTCAAGCGCATTGAACCTTGATTTGACTTTCAATCCGGACTTTTCACAGGTAGAAGTTGATCGACAGGTAACCAACCTGCAGCGATTTGAATTATTTTTTCCGGAGAGAAGGCAGTTCTTTCTGGAGAATCAGGATCTTTTTGCTGATGGTGGTTTTTTCAGAAGTAGACCCTTTTTCTCACGCCGGATCGGAATTCAGGGGGCTGGCGATACTCAAAGAAACGTCCCAATTATAGCCGGTGCGAGATTGAGTGGCAAGTTGGGCAGTAAATGGAGAGTAGGTGCACTCAATATGATTACAGACCGTGATGAAACAGCCAAAGAGATCTCACCTGCTCAAAATTATTCAGTGGCCGTGATTGAACGACAAATTTTTAGTCGGTCAAGACTCAGCGCGATTTTCGTAGGAAGAAACAACCTTGGAGAGTCGGCCGTAACTTATGATTCCGCAGCATTAGCTCAAAGTGGATCACTTCAAGATGAATTTGGAAATGAGCTATCGCCTGAAGATACCCTTATTACTCTCAGTGAGTACAACTACGTATTCGGGTTAGACTATAACCTCGCAAATATTGACAATAGCTGGGAAGGTGACTTCTTTTATCATCGCTCTCTGGATCCCAACCAAAGTACTGACGAGAAATATGCTACAGGAGCCTTTTTGAGGTATCGAAAACCCACTTTTGGAGCACGGATTAACTTCCAGCGAATAGGTGAAAATCATAATGCTGAAGTAGGGTTTGTGCCCAGACCCGGCGTAACTAACTATGGGTTCGGGGCTGAATACAATATCTTTCCGGCTGAAGGGAGTGCCATTCAAAGACATGGTCCCGAAATAGATTTTGGAGGAGTGCTTACTAACGAATGGGATCGACTGGACAATGATGCAGGAATCCAGTATAAGTTTTCTTTCTTAAATACCTCCTATTTGGAATTTGGAGCAGGATGGAATTTTGTTTCGCTAACGTCTTCATTTGATCCGTCAGGATCAGACGGCCTGGAACTTCAAGAAAACACTACCCATGAGTGGTATCGGTACAGGGTTTTTTATCGATCAGACAGAAGAAAAAATTTCATTGTAAGAAGTTCAATAAGTAACGGTGGATTTTTCAACGGCAAGAGGTTTAATGCTGAATTAGGCCTAACCTTTCGGTTGCCTCCTTTAATCCAGATAGAGCTTAATGGAGAATATAATCGCGTAAGCCTTCCCGACCCATATAATGATTCAGATCTTTATCTGATTGGCCCCCGTGTGGATTTGACGCTCTCCAATAATCTATTTTTCACCACTTTTATTCAGTACAATTCTCAGGCAGAAAATCTAGGTCACAATTCACGTTTCCAATGGAGGTTTAAGCCTGTTTCCGACATATTCCTGGTTTATACAGACAATTATGTAATTGATGGTTTTCAGACCAGGAACAGAGCGTTGGTTTTTAAAATCAATTATTGGCTCAATCTCTAGGCCGCCTGTGCTAATTCCCCTTCTTTTATTCGCCGGATTCTTGGATTCATAATAGCGAACCACAGTGGTGGAATTGTAGCTAGTATCATCATCCCCGGATAACCAGTTGGCATTTGTGGGCTTTCATCAATATGCCTGAGAATCTGATACTTACGACTAGCAATGTAATGATGGTCAGAATGCCGAGATAGTTCAAATAGGATTATTCGACCTACCATATGATCAGAATTCCAAGAGTGATAAGGCATGACACGCTCATACACATCGCCTTTCTTATCTCGCTCAAGTCCGTAATGCTCGATGTAATTGACGGTTTCAAGGAGTAGAAAGCCAATCACTGCAGCGAATAAGAAATAACCCATTACCGTCCATCCAAATAACAAACCTATACCTATTGTAAATGCTATTTGTATCAACTGGAATCGAAGCATTTCACTGTGTATTGAAAATGCAGGTATCCCTTTTTTCCTCAAGCGCTTCGCTTCTAGCTTCCAGGCTGAGATGTATGCAAACACCACCGAACGGATCCAAAAAGCATATAGCATCTCACCATAACGAGCGGAGGATGGATCTTCCTTTGTGCTCACATTTTTGTGATGACCCCTGTTGTGCTCGATAAAAAAGTGCATATACAAAGATGTAAGCAAAAGCCCTTTAGCCATCAATTGTTCATACCAAGTTTTTCTGTGGCCTAGTTCATGCGCTACATTGATCCCTATGACACCACACAGTAAACCCATCGAGGAGATTCTTCCAACCCTGTCCACCAAAGTAAGTCCTACCTCCTGCATTGAAAACAGAAATACAAATAGTAGCGCGAACTGGATAGGAACCATGATGTATAATTGCCAATCATAAATCGGATCGTCTTTTCGCTGTGCCTCTATTTCTGGTGTAAGATTTCCCGGGTTTGGCTTATAAGCTAGCTCCAGGAGCGGTACAAAAACGAATGATTCAATCAATGGAAGGTAGGTAAGCCAGCCATATGTATTAAAACTGATCCACGCCAGCAATGGCAGCACCAGCACATTCATGTACTTCAGTGCACTTAGTTTTTTTCTATTCCATTTCATTTTCTTGATCTCTTCCAAAGGCTACCATATAGCCAACTGTAAATCCTACTACCCAATGATTGGATATATCTGGTGTTTCTGTGGTAAGATCTCCAGCGTCTATAAAGTTACTGAAACTGTAGCTAAAAAATCCTTCCACTTGCACTGTACCTATGGACATCTCTCTAAATAATCCTCCTGCAAGTCGTGCACCATAGCCAACCTCCCGATCTCTGGATGATTCATAGGTATAAAAATCAGAAATACGATTATCATCAGCTGGTTCAGGATCCAGATCATGGCTTATCAGGAACTCCAAATGCAAACCTGCAGAAATGAAGTATTTGTTCTTACCTCCAAAATATCCAATTCCTTCCAGGGGGATTTCCAGATAATTCATCCGGGCAGTGTAAGCAGGTAAATTTTCTATATCGAGGAAAATTTGCTTCCACCCTTTTTGAACATAGTTGACGCCCAGTTGTATGCCTGAGTTCAGAAATGAATCACCAGTCTTAGGTAAATAACGAACAAAAACACCACCATTCACTCCCGGTAAAAAGGTGGTGTTCATAGTTGTATTAAAAATGGTATGTTCAATGAACGCTGAAGATGCATGACCACCTGCTTTCGCTCCCACATATGTCTTTTGCGCCACCCCCACATGCATCAAGCATGCGGTGCAGATCAGCCATAATATCCTCATTAACTATTTCTTTTTAGATGTTTTTTTATCTGGCTGTTCAACCATTTTCTTATTCGCACTTCTGGGTCTCGATACGCCATAAGTGCCTTTCCAAATTTTACCTCTTCTGGTTTTTATGTCACCTTTTCCCATAATTGTTTTTTCTTTCAAAAATAAAATAATCATAGATATGCTCAAGGAAATCATTATCCTTGAGGCAAATTTTCAACATTATGGACCAACCTTTCATCACAAATGATGCCGTAATTTTCGGTATTCTCATGTTAATGCTGGGAGCAGTGTTTTACACCTCCTCACTTGATCATCCATTTTGGAAAAAATTTTACTCTTATGTTCCAGCCCTTTTAGTGTGTTATTTTTTACCATCATTACTAAAGGCTGTAGGGCTCATTGACCCATCCCAATCTAATCTTTATTTTGTTGCTTCAAGATACCTTTTGCCAGCTAGTTTGGTTTTACTCACCATCAGCGTGGACTTAAAAGAAATTGCCAAGCTGGGCTCCAAAGCGGTGATCATGTTTGTGACCGGAACAGTTGGAATTATGATCGGAGGACCACTTACTATCATCATTTTTTCTCAAATAGCACCCGATTTGGTTGGAGGAGTAGCACCCAATGAAGTGTGGAGAGGCATGACCACCATCGCCGGATCATGGATTGGCGGAGGTGCCAACCAGGCAACCATGAAAGAAGTGTTTGAAGTGAGTGACGAGCTTTTTTCTACCATGGTCACTGTTGACATCATTGTTGGAAATGCGTGGTTGGGTGTCTTGATTGCAGGTGTAGCGGTGACCAAGTTGATAGACAGAAAACTGAAAGCAGATTCTTCAGCCATTGAATCGCTCAAAGTGAAAATGGAGAACTATCAACTAAGTGTGGCTAAGATTCCAAACCTTACTGATCTGATGAAAGTACTTATGGTGGGTTTTACCTGCACGGGTATCGGGCATTTTTGTTCTGACCTCATTGTACCGTACCTGGAACAATTCCCTGCCTTGGAACAATATAGCCTTACCTCCGGATTCTTCTGGCTTGTGGTGATTGCCACAACACTGGGAGTAATCCTTTCTTTTACCAAAGCACGCGAGCTGGAAGGTGTAGGAGCTTCACGAATAGGCAGGGCGTTCATTTACATACTGGTTGCTACCATTGGCATGAACATGGATATTCTTGCGATATTCTACAACCCGGGCTACTTCTTTTTAGGTATCACCTGGATCCTGTTTCATGTGCTACTTTTAGCGTTGGTAGCTAAATTGATAAAAGCTCCATACTTCTTCATCGCTGTGGGAAGTACAGCGAATGTGGGAGGTGCTGCTTCTGCTCCGGTAATAGCTTCAGAATTCCATCCGTCTCTGGCACCAGTAGGTGTTCTTATGGCTGTGCTTGGTTACGTTCTGGGCACGTACGGAGCTTATGTGTGTGGATTGATGATGCAGATGGTGGCTGGGTAATCAATTAAATGGTACTGCAAGATAAATCTGGATGGTATTGAGCGTAAGATTACCTTCATCCTCCTGACTCAAATCACTTAAACCCAATACATATCTACCTCCAAGACTAGCTGAACCAAGATCAAATTCTGCTCCGAAAGCAGCACTAATATTGATTCTATTCACATCATCCGTGTATTCTATGGTTTCACCATCTACTTCTCCTACAGCCTTTAAAAGTACGCCTAGCTGAAGCCCTCCATGGATATTAAATTTATCCGACGGAAAAAACTTCATTAATAAAGGAGCTGATAAATAGCTCAATTTATCTGTTGCATTGGTCCCGAAAAATTCAAACTTTCCTCCATCAATGCTAAATATCAGCTCCGGAGCAAAAAAGAGGTTTTCATTGGCAGTAGCCACTTCACCATATATTCCAGCCATAAAAGAAACCAGGGATTGACTGGTAATGGAAATACCACTTGCTGTGGCTTTTTCTTTACCTAAGTTTAATCCACCTTTTAATCCCATAGTCTGAGAAAAGGAATAAAAGGAAGTTATTGTAAAGAGGATTAGAGAGAGTTTTTTCATTGATTTGCGATAAATTCTGCAATTATATACCAAAATCAGTTATGCAACAGCATCACGTTCCAGTTTCAATAAAGGCATCTTATTACACGCTGAATAAGCTTACTGAAGAGACTGATCGCATATGGCTTGTTTTCCATGGATACGGTCAGCTGGCCGAATATTTTATAAAAAAATTTGAAGGGCTTGATCCTGAAAAAAACTTCATCATTGCTCCACAGGGTTTGTCCAAATACTATCTGGATGGTGTTTATGGAAGAGTGGGTGCATCCTGGATGACCAAAGAAGATCGACTGACAGAGATTGATAATCAATACTCGTATATCGATTCAGTGCTTTCACAATATGATCTATCTGAAAAAGATCTCATATATTTTGGTTTTTCTCAGGGCACAGCCACCATGGGACGCTACGCTTCACATGCTAAAATTCCATTTAGCAAAATGATCATCTGGGCAGGAACCTTTCCGCCGGATACTGATCCAAAGGATTGGGAATACCTGACCGGAGAGGAAGAAATCCACTATTATACCAGCAGAGAGGACAAATACTTCAAAGAGGAGATGATTGATAATCAAAACAAGGTTTTGAAAGCTGCCATGAACAGGGAGCCAGAGTTGCATTGGTATGAGGGAGGTCACCGTGTCATTCCTGAGATCGTTAACCGTTTATAAAATTCATGTTCTGGCTGGATAGGGTTAAAATCTTCTTTTCTTATTTTCATGCCATGAAAAAGATTTTAACTGCCCTCCTCCTATCTCCCACTTTGCTCTTCGCCCAACACGAAGCGACCATCAAAAAGATTTATGATGAGGCTTTGACAAATGGTCATGTTTATGAAAACCTCAGAGTACTATGCAAGGATATTGGTAGTCGCCTTTCCGGTTCTCCTGAAGCTGCCGCTGCGGTAGAGTACACCAAACAACTTATGGAATCTTATGGGTTTGATACGGTGTATTTGCAACCCGTGATGGTGCCTCATTGGGTTCGGGGTAAAAAAGAAGTGGTTCGCGCGCTTGATTCCGAAAAGCATGGAACATTTGAAATGAACGCTCTGGCACTGGGTAACTCTGTAGGAACCGGCCCAGATGGAGTGCTGGCTGAAGTAGTGGAAGTGAGTGGGATTGACGAAGTGAATGAATTAGGAAAGAAAGTAGAGGGCAAGATCGTGTTTTATAATGGAGAAATGGATCCAACCATTATCAACACGTTTGGTGCGTATGGCGGTGCGGTGATCCAGCGATCTTCGGGTGCGTCTGAGGCTGCTAAGTATGGGGCCAAAGCGATCATCATCCGATCAGTAACCAACCGAAAAGATGACATTCCGCACACCGGATCACTCAATTATAAAGCGCTCATCAATCAGATACCAGCGGTAGCCATCAGCACCAATGATGCGGACAAGCTGAGTGGGATTTTACAGGAGCAGACGCTAAAGGTGTACATCGAAACGCATTGCCAGCAGTTGCCGGATGTCTTGTCTTACAATGTCATTGGTGAATTGCGTGGAACGGAATTTCCCGATGAGATCATTGCTGTGGGCGGCCACCTGGACTCCTGGGATGTGGGTGAAGGGGCCCATGATGACGGAGCTGGCTGTATGCAGGCCATTGAGGCTGTGCGTGTGTTCAAAGCGCTTGACATCACCCCGAAGCGGACCATCCGTGCGGTGATGTGGATGAATGAAGAAAATGGTCTTAGAGGCGGGCAAGAATATGCGCGAGTAGCCAAAGAGAAAGGCGAGAAGCACATTGCCGCCCTGGAATCTGATTCCGGAGGGTTTCAGCCACTGGGATTTTCCACTTCAGGTACAAACAAACAAAAAGCCCAGATCAAGGCATGGAGGGACTACTTCCTCCCCTACCGTGTGTGGGACTTTGATCAAAACGGTGGTGGTGCGGATATCGGGCCGCTCCGATCTCAAGGGACTTTATTAATAGGCCTTAGGCCCAGCACGCAACGCTACTTTATCTACCATCACACCCCTGCTGATGTGTTTGAGGCTGTAGACCAGCGGGAGCTTGAACTAGGTGCGGCCAGTATGGGTGCCATGATGTATTTGCTGGATCGTGAGGGGGTTAAGTAAGAAGATATTTAAAATTATCGCTTGAATAGTGTAGTGCATCTCAACACAGTTATAGAAGTGTTACAGATCAAATCTAGAAATTTGATAAATCTTCGAAAATTATATCGCCCCATTCAACCGACCATAAAGCCAACCAATGCAGACATCAGTTACCAGGAAGTTCCCCCTGATCCTTCTATCGAACATTTCGTTTATTGCTTTTGGGAATTGAAAACTCATCAATCACTGGACACACCCTTCACTTATCGGGTAGTATCTGACGGATGCATTGATATATTTTTCAACGCTAAAAATCCCTCTGAAAATTTTGTAATGGGATTCTGCAGAAAGTATACGGAGTTTTCCATCGGTGAAGAATTTAACTATATCGGGATCCGTTTTCTTCCCAGTACCTTTCCTTCTTTATTCGGCATTGATGCAAAATCTCTTAGCAATCAATCACAGGAATTAATAAAGATACTACCGGACCTGTCTCAGTGGATTTCCACATCATTCAAAAATACCTCTTCCTTTAAGGATATCACTGACATTTTGAATGTACGGCTTGCTGTAATTATTGAACAAAGACCCTACAATCCAGATTTGAGATTTCTAAATGCTCTTAGTCTGATCTTTGAGAAAAATGGTTTTTTGGATTTGGAGAGCGACATAGATACGGGGTTAAGTACGCGACAACTCAGACGGGTATTTAACTTTTATTTAGGAACTAGTCCCAAGGCTTTTAGTAACGTAGTTCGTTTTCAGCATTTACTTAATGCAAAGCCATCAAAGGAAAGCCTTAAGGGAAACAGACTTTACCTGGATGTCGGATTCTTTGATCAGGCACACTTCATCAAGGATTTCAAGAGGTTTTATGGGGTAACACCGTCACGAGCCTTTGAGTAATTATGTCCGTTTTTTACAATAAAAGCGGCTCATCCCTGCAATAAATTTGTCTCATAAATTATTCAACAATGAGATCCATTTTTACCATTACGCTTCTGTCAATCTCAGTATTTGCAGGTGCACAAAACAGTATCAAGATGAAAATGAACGCGGGTATTATTACAGAAAAACTACAGGAAACCAAGGAATTCTACACAAATACACTTGGTTTCGGAGTTACGTTTGAAAATGATTTTTATGTCCTTCTGCACACTCCGGACAAATCATTTGAGCTGAGCTTCTTGCTTCCTGAGCATCCATCCCAGCAACCAGTTTTTCAAAAGAAGTTTGCCGGACACGGAGTATACCTCACCATTGAGGTAGAGGATGTGAACAAGGTTTATGAGCAGCTCAAAGCCAAGGGTGTGAAGTTCGAATTTGAAATCAGAGATGAACCTTGGGGAGACAGGCATTTTGCGATTGTAGATCCGAATGGCGTTGGGATTGATATGGTCACTTATTCAGCTCCCGAATAACTTTCAAAGAAAAAAAATAGGAGAAGAGGAAGCTTATGAAACCTCTGAAAAAAACAGACAGGGGTTTCCGATCCTTCTTCATAACATCTTATGCCTATTAAATCATCGGCTCCTATCCCTCTCCTTTCCTACCTTGCATCAGTGGCACATCGCAAGATTATACACATCGACATGGATGCATTTTATGCATCAGTAGAGCAGCTGGACCATCCAGAACTGAAGGGTAAACCGGTAGCTGTAGGTGGAAACTCTCAGCGCGGAGTTGTAGCTGCTGCCAGCTATGAAGCCAGAAAGTTCGGTGTGAAGTCTGCCATGCCCTCTGCCAAAGCTGCCAAGCTTTGCCCCAACCTAATCTTTGTTCCCCATCGTTTTCCCCGCTACCGCGAATTGTCCCAGCAAATCAGAGAAGTGTTTTTCGAATACACAGATTTGGTGGAGCCGCTCTCATTGGATGAAGCCTACCTGGATGTGACCGAAAACAAGATCGGCCTAAACTCTGCCACGCTTATTGCAAAAGAGATCAAATCAAAAATCAAGCAACGAACCGGGCTTATTGCCTCAGCAGGAATCTCTTATAATAAGTTCCTTGCCAAAACTGCCTCAGATATGGACAAGCCTGATGGGCTGTTTGTCATCCTTCCGGAGGAAGCAGAGGATTTTGTCTCCAAACTTCCCGTTCATCGCTTTCATGGCATTGGGAGAGTAACTGCCGAGAAAATGGTGAAGGCGGGGATATTTACCGGAAAGGACCTAAGAAAAAAAAGCCTGGATGATCTGAAGCTTCGGTTCGGCAAGTCGGGGCAGTATTACTACAACATCTGCAGAGGGATAGATAATCGAGAAGTACAGCCAGTTCGTGAAACCAAATCGGTCAGCGCAGAGCGAACATTCGAAAAAAACCTGTACGAAATAGAGGAGATCATGGAAGAGGTGGAACGCATCTCCAACATCTCATTTGATCGCTATCAACGCAGCAAGGCAAGTGACGGTCATACGATTACACTCAAACTGAAGTACGGAGACTTTCGGCAGGTTACCCGCAGTAAAACACAGGAAGAGGCCATCAACAATAAAGCAACCTACCTTTCCATAGCCAGGGGTCTAATGACTGAAGACCTGCTGGATGAAAACGGTATTCGACTGATTGGAGTGGGGATTTCTAATTTCAGAAAAGATGAAGAGCCAGAGACTCCATCTCAGCTAACCATTGACTTTTAACTAATTCATTTACTACCCCTTTTGATCATCCCACACCCTCCATTTGACCACTCACACCATTTGGGTCTGAAAGAGATAGAGATAAGGGTAGTTTTAACCCACAATTCAATCTAACCATGAAAAAACTGTTTGCTACTTCCTTCTTATTATCACTGTTCTTTTCAGCTTGCTCTCCTTCCTCAGGAACCAGCACCAAGTCCGACGAGGAAATAAACAAGGAAATCGTTTTGACCTTCTTCAATGCAATGTGGAACATGCAAAATCTGGACACCCTCGATCACCTGATTGTGCCTGAATACATAGACTATGCCCCTTCTACAAATTTTCAGGGAAAGAATTACACTCCGGAAACCATGCGAGTAGGGCGCCAGCGATTTGCACAAATGATGCCTGACCTCAGATATGAGATTGATGCAGTGATTGCCGAAGGAAATGATGTCGTTCTGTTCACCACAGGAAAATTCACACATAGTAATCCAACATTTACCCGCCTGGGGTTAGCACAGCCAACATATAAAGAAGTGACTTACAAAACCGTGTTTAGGTATACGGTTGAAAATGGCAAAATTGTCAGGGGGTTCGACTTACATGACATGTACAATCGATGTATACAAATGGGTGTAATTGATACTGCAGGAGGCAAGCTCTAGGTTAAACATTTTGAATTGTCTTCTCATATTAAATCCCTCTTCGGAGGGATTTTATTTTGCTAGTAGTGAAAGGTAAATACTAGATAAATGAGCATCCTTCAACCTCAAGTATCAAGCCTTCCCCGTATGCAGTGGATGGAGTCTGAAATCCGGGTTTAAAATCTCCTTCCAATATTTTTTTTGCAATTAAAACGGAGGTCAGTGCCGTTAATGTATATCCATTTGGTGTTTTCAGCCGAGCTTCGATGGACTTGCTTCCATTACTCACCTGACCCCATAAGTACATTTCAGATTCATTCCGCCTTTTTTCTTTCGGACCATCTGACCGTTTATCCATTTGGCGCATCAGAAAGTTTTTGATGGTACGAGACCTAAGCATGAAAGACAACCTCGCAGCACGTCTCACCTTGGCCAGTTGCTGCTCGTTTGTACCGGAGAAGACCTCAATGTTGGGAATGCCCGTGCTGAAATAGGCAGTTGAGATGTCTCCCCAGGAAATTCCCATAGAGATCTGACTAAAATCACCGTAATCAATCTCCCTGGCAGATTTACCCATCGGTACCCCTTCATAATCTCCATCTCTACGTACCGTTTGAGGCTCACCCAGATTTTCAATCATCGTCTTGGCAGTTCCGCGTGATAATTTTCCTCCTTTGCTTACGAAGGCCAGTTTCAAATCATTCGCAGAAGGTAATTTATTGTGCAGGTGTATAGCCAAACAATCCGATGGAACTACATCAAATCCGGCTCCAGGCAACAGCATGATGCCTTTTTCTTTTGCTTTTACCCCGTACTCTTTGATCAGATCAAAAACCTGAAATTCTCCTGTAATATCAAGGTAGTGGGTATTTGTAGCGAGACAGGCCTGAACCATACTTTTAGCTGTATGAATAAATGGACCTCCACAATGAATAACCACATCACCTCGCTTCAGCCAGTTCTCCAGCTTTCCACGATCATCAACCTCAAAAACATCGTATTCTAATCCATGCTTATTGGCAAAGGTCATTGCCTTTTCTGGATTTCTGCCAGCAATAATAGGTTTGATTCCCTGTTTAAGACACTCTTTTACTATCAATCGGCCCGTGTACCCGTAGGCACCATAGATCAGAAGATTATTCATGGGGTGAAGGTAATCATTAAGGAACTAAGCGCTAGTACCAGCCACTTAATTCGAACTTTTCTTTTGATGAATCAAGAATCCTGCCTTTTTCACATTTGAGGACTCGATGTGGGAATTTTTCAATGAATTTATGATTGTGAGTAGCCATAAGTACGGCCGTTCCGCTGTTATTGATTTCTTCAAATAACTTGAGAATTCCGTCACTTACATCCGGATCAAGATTTCCGGTAGGCTCATCCGCAAATAAGATTTGCGGTTCATTGATCATAGCACGTGCGATCACTACGCGCTGCTGCTCACCGCCGGAAAGCTGATGGGGCATCTTTGCTGAGATGGCTCCAAGCCCTACTCGCATCAGTACTTCAGCGATTCTGTTTTTCATTTTTGCCGGATCTTTCCACCCGGTAGCCTTCATTACAAAGGTTAAATTTTCCGCAACAGAACGATCATAGAACAGCTCAAAATCCTGAAAGATGATTCCTATTTTTCTCCTCAGATAAGGTACTTCCCTGGATTTGATATTATTGATTGGGAAACCAACAACCTCTGCATGACCAAGTCTTAGCGGTAGATCAGCATACAAGGTTTTTAAAAGTGATGACTTTCCGCTCCCTGTTCGCCCAATGAGATAGGTGAATTCACCTTTATCTATGGTGAAGTCTAGCTCACTTAAGACCGTGTGGTCTTCCTGAAATATA
Organism: Ekhidna sp. ABH4_415; assembly: GCF_056161305.1. Taxonomy (NCBI): domain Bacteria; kingdom Pseudomonadati; phylum Bacteroidota; class Cytophagia; order Cytophagales; family Reichenbachiellaceae; genus Ekhidna; species Ekhidna sp. ABH4_415. The sequence goes on along the minus strand of NZ_JBSWYW010000007.1, from coordinate 191,775 downwards.
GATGCATTTGATACTCGAACAACAGGTTCTTCGGAGAATGACATTTAGCTTACTTATAACTCTAGTTTTTGAAGCTTCCCGTAAGGAAGCTCCTGTATCAGGTGTCTGAGTTCCTCATCCTTACCTTCAAGGCCGAATTTATCCATTCGCTTAAGTGGACGATCAGTCCTAAAATAAGCTACCAGGACAAAATCCTGATCCCTGATCTGTATGTAATCAGGAATTTTTGCTTTTCCTTTCACCTTGATGATGTACATTTCATCTAAATTAAGTAAATCTAACGCTTCCATCATCAACTACGTCTTAACTTATTTGTTTGATTTTTGATAATCAGCAAGAAATTTTTCCAATCCACTATCGGTCAACGGATGTTTCAGTAGTCCGGTTATAACGCTAAGCGGACAAGTGGCCACATCAGCACCTATCTCTGCACACTGAATCAGGTGCATATTATGTCTGATTGACGCAGCTAACACCTCTGTTTCAAATCCATAATTGTCGTAAATCCCTACTATTTGCTCGATCAACGCAAGACCATCCGTACACACATCATCTAAACGACCGATGAATGGAGAAACGTAGCTAGCTCCAGCTTTGGCAGCCAGAATCGCCTGACCAGCATTAAAAATCAAAGTGCAGTTTGTTCGGATACCCTCAGCAGTCAAGGCAGAAATCGCTTTCACCCCATCTTTGATCATCGGGATTTTCACCACGATTTTATCATCAATTTTTGCCAGTTCCCTTCCTTCAGCCACCATTTTTTCAAATTCAGTAGCAATCACCTCTGCACTCACATTATCATTCACAATGTCGCAAATGTCTTTGTAGTGCTTCAATATGTTCGCCTCGCCCGTGATGCCTTCTTTGGCCATCAATGAAGGATTGGTGGTTACACCGTCGAGCACGCCTAAATCCTGCGCCTCTCTGATCTCGTCACGGTTTGCTGTGTCAATGAAAAATTTCATTTAGTTGGGGTTATTGTGAAGGAAAGAAAAAATGGCAAACGAAGCATCGCACCGCTACGACCGCCTACCCTTGCTACCGTCAGGTCCTGGGGGATTCAGCAGGAGCTGGTCGTACCCGTTTGCCGCTGCAAAATTAGTAAATAGATTAGAAGGAAGTAAGGATTATTCCGATTAGTATTCTTCCAGGTGACGATAAAAATCTTCCTCCTCCCCAAGAGGCTCCCTATCTTCTGATTCCACGTCAAAAACTTCACACTCCTCCTCTATCCGATCGTCGAAATCAGAAGTATCGTCCGGATTGTATAAATCTAGCGCTTCCATGGATTAAAGGTACGAGAAGAAGCTCCTAAGGGATGCGTTTGATCGTTAACGTTCAATGATGTTTATGTTATCGAACCGGGTACTCATTCAATATATCTACCAGCTCGCTTAGCATCATCGCAGTAGCTCCCCATACCGTACGGCCTTCCAGATCGAAATATGGACAGATCAACCGATAACCACTACGCACGCTCATTTCCTTTTCCTTTAGTCTGGTAGGGTCAACTAAATGAGTGATGGGAGGAGTGACAATATTATCCACCTCTCTGGGCTCTGGAATGAAAGATGGTTTGTGATTGATTTTACCAATTACCGGTAGTACCTGATAATTGCTGGCAGCAACGAAAAATTCAGATAAACTTCCAATGATCTCAACCTTTTCCCGGTGAATCCCTATTTCCTCCTCACTTTCCCTTAGAGCCGTTTGAAACAGGTCCATATCCTCCTTTTCATGCCTCCCTCCAGGTAAGGCCATTTGTCCACTATGAATGCCTTCATAGCTGGGGCGTTGAATGAGAGGAAAGCGCACACTTCCCTCCTCCTCGTACAACAAAATAAGCACGCCTCCCTTTCGCGGTGGCGTGGAATGCTTCAACCTCAGTGGAGCACCATTAGCCATTTTTGGCTTCATTCTTTGGTGCGCAACGTCTCCCGGCATAGGTTGCTGCACACGCTTCTCCAAGAAACTGGTCAGTTCATCGAAATTCATTTCGTTGCAAATTAAGCATGTCTATTTCATTTCAATTTTCTGCGTAAATTGGTGATCACACCCTAATCACAAAGATGGAAGACATCCCTGGATATGTAGCAGGCACTTTTATTGCAATCGTCATCGCTGTTCTTGGCTTCATTTTTTTTGGAGTCAACTCAGCAACCAATGGCAAAAGAAACTTAACACCATCTTTTGTGATCACGTTTCTTGTTGCCTGGATTTTTGTTGTGAGCGTGCTCGTCTTCGATGGATATTTCACCAATCTTTCAGGTACACCCCGAATTCCCCTAATGGCAGGATTTACCTTCGTGATGATCATACTGGCATTTGCTATCCCACGATCTAAGGCAATGCTTAACAACATTCCAATCACCACTCTGCATTATATCCATATCGTGAGAATTCCTCTGCAGATGGTAATCTGGTGGTTGGCAGTATCTAAGGCAATGCCTATGGATGTGACTTTTGAAGGATCTAACCTGGATATCCTCTCAGGAATATCGGCTCCATTTGCCGCTGTTTTTATGGTTGGGGCGCGAAGTAAAAGTAAATTGGGAGCCATAATATGGAATGTGATCGCACTTGGATTGCTCATTAATTTCATCCAGATGGCCATTTCTTACACCCCGTATTTCTACACACCTAGTCTTTCTAAGGTGTCTAACCTGGCAGTATTCTATTTTCCATATATCCTCATGCCAACCTTTATCATGCCAGTGTTGATATGCAGCCATCTGGTCGCCCTGAATCAACTGATATTCAAAAAGGATCAATCACAATTTTGATCCAGTTTTTGCTGGCTCAATGATTCATTTTGTGCAACACCTTCCCTCCAGCTGTTGCATGCTTTGCTCCTATCACCAAGTTTCATATAGGCATCTCCCAGGTAAGAATATAATTCATCAATGAATTCTCCGGTTTTTATGGCACGCTCAAAAAGGTTTATTGCCTCCTGATATTCGCCTTGTCTCATCTTGTAAATCCCCTTGTTTCTATATGCCCACCCATTTTTTGGATTCAACACAATGCTCCTGTTGATATCTTCGATTGCAGCATCCAAAGAGTCCATTTGTAAAAAGATGTAGCCCCGATTGTTTAGAAAGTAAGGTTCACCCGGCACAATATCCATGGCTCGGTTCACCTCAACCAAGGCGCTTTGGAAATTCCCCTTTTCCAGTTCAATAAGACTCAGTAGACTGAACCCATTGGCATTGTCGGCACTCAACTCCAGCGCATCATTCACAATATTTATTGCTGTATCATATTTTTCTTTGAAATAATAAATGGTAGCAATATTAATGAGCGTTTCGGGATTCAAAGGGTTTAGCTTATCTGCTGTCTGAAAACTTGCCAGTGCCTCATCATACATCTTCATTTTGGTTTGAACCAACCCCTCGTAGAAATAAACAAAAGCAGAATCATTAGTCAGTGTATGAATTGTTTCAACATCCTTTAGTGCATTCTTATATTGACCAATCTCTTCATACGCATAGGCACGATTAAACAAAGCATCGAGGTAATCAGGATCTATCTGAATGGCCTGATTGTAATCCAAAATTGCTTCGTACGGATGATCAGATTCGATGCGGGCTACTCCGCGGTTATTTAAAGCCGGAGCGTAATCGGGTGTTTCTTTTAATGATTGATTGTAAAATTCTATTGCCTGCTCATAAAAGCCATCGCTAAGGGCTTTATTACCCATGTTAAAAAAACGTTGTGTTCGCTCTTCTGAAGATTCACAAGCGAAAAGTAAAACGGAAAGAAGTATTAAGAATTTTCTCATGTATGCATAACAAAAAAGCCTGCACAAATGTATGCAGGCTTGAAAGTGTTTTTTAATGAGTATCAAGATTTCTTGATGGAGCCTCCACTGCTTGAGCTGGCATCCAGGTATTTAGGTGACCCTTTATATCGGACAGAGCCACCACTGCTGGCACGGGCGTCCAGTTTTTTGCTAACATTTAGCTTAATTCCTCCTCCACTGCTGGCGCTAACGTCTGCTTCTTCACTTTCCAGATCATATCCATCATAATCACCTGAGCTGCTTACTTCAACGTCCTGCATCTTCGCCACACCAGAAACTTGTACATCTCCAGCGCTGGATACATCTGCTTCAATTTCATTGCATGATACCTTCAACCTGGCATCTCCGGCACTCGATGCATCCACCGTCAACTCATCTGCATTCTCAATGGTTGCATCGATATCACCGGCACTGCTTACATCCACATCAAAATCATCTCCTCCTGCATCAATGGTGCCTTCGGATGAAAGTGAAGAAGCAGAAGATGATGAGATGGCTCGGATAGATTTGTAAGTAACGTAAACTTCCACATCAATATTTCTATGGTTGTTGCCCTCCAGATGAATTTTTAATCTGCCTCCGCTTACGTCTGTAAGTACTTCATCCAGATCATGACTTTCAGAAACGATTCGTGCTTCCTCCTTATTTCCCTGCCTGATGTAAACGTCAATTCCTTCGTGTGCTGAAATTTCAGAAAAAGATGATAAGCTTCTGGTCTCTTCCGATTGAGCAAAAGTGACACCTGCTATCAGAATGCCGAGAATCGTGATTAAGAATGATTTTTTCATGGTCTTTTTATTTAAGAGTTAGGATGAGCTTTGGGCTCGGTATTTACTCTATAGATTCTGAAAAAATCGAAAGGTTGCAGATCAGAGTGAAGATTTGTGATTTTTCTTAAAATCTTCAAAGGCTGTGGTCTTAAAATGGTCGCCTCCTATAAATAGTAAGATCGGCTCCATCTGTTCGGGCTTTAGATATCCGGCGATCGGCTGAATGATTCGCAGCTCCTCATCCATAAATACAGTGGTCGGGTAGCTTAACTTATTCCTGGTCAGTGCTGCAGCCAGTTCATGTACTCCTCTCCTGCCTTGAGCTACAAACTTGAAAGTGTGTCCTCTAAATTCCACCGGCTCTTTTTGCTCCGCATTAAATTTTACCGGATAAAAGTTTTCGTTTATGTAGGATGCAATATCCGCCTGACTATAGGTATTGCGATCCATCACTTTGCACCAGCCACACCAATCGGTGTAAAGGTCAATGAGAAGTTTTTTGGGCTCCTTTTCGTGGAGAGCTATGGCCTCCTCGAAAGTGAGCCAGTTCACCTCAGCTACCTCAGGTTGCTTCCAGCTACCCAGTGAAAGAATCAGTATTGTACTAAAAAGAATTCGTAAAACCTTCATTATCACTTTTAACAAGGCTAAAGCCTCTCTTGGTTCATTTTACGAATTTAATGGATTCCAAAATCATTCAGATGTCGGCTCGAAGATGTTTTTGCCTTTAAAGATTTTGGCAACAACTGTGCTATCATTGACTACCTCATATACATTTTCAGTTGTTTTTACCAGTTTATTCCCATCCTGAAGGTATCCACTTACGGTGATTTCAGGTGCATTATTGAATGCGTAGGTGATGGTATGTGATGGCTCTGATGGCAACACATCATCATAGAATTTTTTACTATTGACATAGCTCAAACCCCTGAGATATTTAACTACTGCTGCACTATCTGCCGGTTGGTCATCTAAATACCATTTTTCTCCTTTAGTCAAAGTAAACGCGCTATCCGGATAGTCAAATGTGATTTGTGTTAACGAGTCACTTTTTAATCTCATGAGCAATCCGTCTCTATAATCAGCTGATTTTTTGCCGACAGATATGCCCATAAAGTCTTTTGCTACATATACATTTTCTTCTTCAAAAGGACGTACAAACGTGTATAAATTCCTTTGTCCTTCCGTTCCAAAACGTCCAATAACCAGATCTGTAGTCAGCTCGTCATTCTCAAAGACCTGCACTCTGGTTCCTGTAGAATCAACAGCATAGTCCTTCCATTTCTCTTCCTTTCTTGCCGCCAATCTTCCTGGTGTAATACCATTCAAATCATTAAGCAGGGATTTAACCGAACTCTTTTTAGCAGTCTTGTAATCACCATTTTCAAGCGAAACTTCCCAACCATTCTCAGATTCACGCAGTTCCACTTCCCCATCAGGAGAGGTAATCTGAATCCGGGTAACTTTCGCTGTGTCAATTGCTACTAGATCACCTGAGAGCACCTCACTTTTTCCGGACTTTTTTGTGAGTTGAACAACTGCCAAAGTAAGAACCAAAAGAGCTAGTATGATTAACAGATTCCTGGTTTTCATCTGACTTAATTGATTATTTTATTCAAAATTTCCTTGCATCCACTTCTGTTTTTTACGCTGGTTATGCATTTTTCTGATAAATGCGTAAATCAGCAACAGTACAATTGGGGCAAACACATTCCCATATTTAAGCACGTTCTTTTTGCCGTCATCAATACTTTCCAGCGGGCGAGAAGTAATTCCTTTGGTTCTTAGCACTATTAGCCCCGTATCATCAGCTAGCCAGTCTACGGCATTGGAAGCAAAATTGACATGATCAGGCTGTACCTGCCGAACCTGCTGTCCTTCCCCATTTACATAAAAATCACCGTTTCCAACAACCACCATCTTACCAAATCCATTGATCCCTTCTGCAGCTACCGCCAGCGATTGTACTCCCATATCAAAATCGCCTTGACTCCATTTTCTTTGAATGTCCACAAATGATGGGGCAGGTTCAATACCTGAATTCGGCGAGGTTGAAGCAATCGTTGTGATACTTATAGTAGAATCCTCTGCAATTGGAACAACACTGGAAGTGAAGGTGAAAGTAAGCTCATCCAGGCCCCTGGTCATCGGGTGGTCAGCAAAATTAGAGACCCGTGGAAAGTATGGGAATTCCTTTTGACTGTTAATCGTAAAGTACCCCTGGCGCTGAGTAACTGTGATAGAAGCACATTCCGCATCAAGCACAAAGTTGCTACCAATCTTAATTCCTTTATCTTCTAACCAACCTACCAATCCAATATCTGGAGAAGTAGTAAGCCTTCCCTGCTGAAGATCTCCTTGCACATTGGAATACGATACGAAAATGTTTCCTCCATTACTTAAATAGTTATCCAGTTTGTCAAAATGTGTTTGAGGAATCGTATCCGAAGGGGCGGCAATGATCAATGCCCGATAATAGGATGGAATATCCTCAGTTTCAGAAATTGTATAGGTTTCCACATCATACAGTACATTTAACTGCTGCCGCAACTGTGGAATAGCCGAAAGAGATACTTCGTCATGTCCCTGCAGCAATGCAACCTTAGGTTTATCTGCTATCGATAGTTTTTTAATAGAAGTAGTCAATTCATATTCCATTGCTGCCCCGGGCTGTATTAGCGGAATGATTTCCTTTTGATCATCCAATTGCAATACAGCACCCATATACGCTCGCATCTGCTCTACCCGATCATTTTCACGCACATTGATCATAATAGGTCCAATACCTTTTTGCTGCACTTCCTGCTCTTTAGTCTGGTCTTCATTCGGATTCACAAATTCATAAACCACATTACCGCCGGACCGCTGCTCATACTCAATCAGCATATCTTCGAAATCCTTGCGGTTATTTAAGAGCTGAGGCGGAAGATTTTCAGAAAAGTAAGCGGTGACCGTAATCACGTCATCCAACTCCTCCAGCACATCTTTGGAAGCGTCACTAAGCGTGTAACGCTTATCTTCAGTAAAGTCCAATCGAAAATACAACTGATTGGAAAGGATATTGCCGATGATTATAATGGCTATTATTACTAGTAATTGAATGATGATGGTTTGCTTCTTCATCTTACTTCCAATTTCTTTTTGACAACATGATTTGCGTAGCTAACAAACCAACAAGGATCAGCGAAACAAAATAGATAATATCACGACTATCAATGACTCCCCTACTCAGAGAATCCACATGTGTACGTATACTTAGGTAGCTGAATAGCTCGCCCACAAAGCCAGTGCCGCCTGAGCCGATGACATCAAATAGCATGTGAAAAAAGATGCCGATAAACAGTGCAATCAAAAATGCAACGATCTGATTTTGGGTCAGGCTACTCGCAAATAGTCCTATACCAATGTAGCTGGCAGAAAGTAGCAGCATTGCTAAATATCCTCCCAAAACAGCACCATCATCTACATTTCCAAGTTGGCTGATGGTTATATAATATGGAACAGTGCAAAGCAACGCTATTCCCACAAGGATGAGGCAAGCGAAAAACTTTCCTAAGACAATTTGATTGTCCGAAATGGCTTTTGTAATCAACAGCTCGATGGTACCAGACTTATTTTCTTCAGCGATCATCCGCATGGTGATAGCTGGTATGAAGAAAAACAACGACCAGTATGCTACATCGTAAAACACATCCAGATTGGCCTGACCCAGCATGAAAATATTGGTTCCAAAAAGCCATGTGAATGATCCGCTAAGCCCCAGAAAAAGGATGATCATCACATAGGCTATCAGCGAATCGAAAAAAGCAGCAAGCTCTCGTTTTGTTATTATCCAAACTTTGCTCATCTCCTAATTGGTTAAGTTTCTAAATACATCCTCAAGTCTTGTCTCTATTCCTGTCATCTCCAGCAAATACCACTTTTTATCCACACATAGATCAAACACTTCTTTTCGGGAAGAAGCATCAGGCTTGCTTTGTACAGTAAACCAATTTTCTTTTCCTTCAATGGCTGATACCGTCTCAACTGTTTTTAATCCTAACAGTGCTTTCTGAATGTCTCCTTTGGATGCTTCGATTTGTACGGTTAGCAATTCCTGACCCTGAGCTTGATGACGCAGCGTTTCTGCTGTGCCATCTGCAACAATTCTACCTTTGTTGATAATGAGAATGCGATCGCAGGTGGCTTCTACTTCTGATAGAATATGCGAACTCAGAATTACAGTCTTTTCCTTTCCAAGTTCTTTGATCAATTTTCGAATCTCAACAATCTGGTTAGGATCAAGTCCGGTTGTTGGCTCATCCAGAATGAGTACTTCCGGGTCATGGATCATTGCCTGAGCCAGGCCCACTCTTTGCCGGTATCCTTTTGAAAGCTCCTGAATGTTTTTGTGCTTTTCCGCATCGAGTCCACACTTCTCTATCATTTCACCTATCCGCGTAGGTATCTCCGATTTGCTCACACCCTGGATTTCAGCACTAAATCGCAAATAATCCACAATTGGCATATCCAGATACAATGGATTATTCTCCGGCAGGTAACCGATTTTCCGTTTGACCAATTCTGGATCAGAAAGAATAGACGCTCCCTCGACAGTGACATCTCCAACAGTTGGAGCCATAAAGCAGGTGATCATTTTCATGGTCGTGCTTTTTCCAGCACCATTTGGTCCAAGAAAGCCTACCACCTCACCTGTATTGATCTCAAATGAGATATCATTTACTGCTTTCTGAACGCCGTATTTTTTTGTGAGATTCTCTACTACAATCGCCATATTTGCTAGCTTTCAAAAATCGTTGGCAAGTATAAAAATCGTCGAAAAAAAGTTCAATATCGTACTCACTGAACGCTGTTAAAATTTGTTAATGACTACATGAAAATTGGGTTGATTTCTGATACGCACGGTTACCTTGATCCCAAAGTCTTTAAATACTTTGAACAAGTAGACGAAATCTGGCATGCAGGTGATATTGGAACAATCGAAGTGCTGGAAGAGCTTCAGACTTTTAAACCAACCATCGCAGTTTGGGGGAATATTGATGGTGGCAAATTACGACAGGAATGTAAGGAGGGTGAGATTTTTGAACGGGAGGGTGTTAGAGTTCTTATCACGCATATAGCTGGCAAACCGCCAAAATATAACTCCAAAGTGCTGGGGTATGTGAAGCAGTATAAACCCAAACTGCTGGTGTGTGGACACTCACATATTTTAAAAGTGATGCCAGATAAAACCAACAACCTACTCTTTATGAATCCGGGAGCGGCGGGAAAGCATGGGTTTCATAAGGTAAAAACATTGCTGCGTTTCGACCTTGAAGATGGGGAAATCAAAAATCTGGAGGTGGTAGAGATGGGGCCAAGAGCGAGAGCTTAAAATTTAGTTGAGCGAAAAATGCAACCTTTCTCTTTTTCAACTGTATTTCATTTACAATCATGAAAGAAACAATTTTAGTCTATTTTCGTATTTAATTGACAATTATGAAATAAATCTATGAAAACTGATTCTTATCAACTTGGAGAACTGGAAGAGCTGGTCCTCATGATCGTGGCTATTCTTAGCGAAGAAGCGTATGGAGTGAAAGTAATGGATGAAATCTTGCGTCAAACCGGAAGGAAAGTCAATATCAGTGCAGTCCATACCGTACTGGATCGATTGGAGAAAAAAGAGTTTGTTTCCTCCTACATGGGTGGGGCCAGTGCTGAAAGAGGTGGAAGAAGGAAACGACTATTTCGAGTGACCGCAGAAGGCAGTAAAGCTATTGAGTTTGTCCACCGAACAAGAAATGCACTGTATCAACAAATTCCGAAAACCAGTCTTGGATTTACCCAATGAAAGAAAAAACTCCACCAAAATGGGCGTTACGATTCCTTCGTTTATTCTGCAAGGATCACTACCTCGAGCAAATCGAGGGAGATCTGTTGGAGCTCTTTGAACGGAACCATTCACGCAGAAGGTTTGCATGGAATACCATCCGATTTTTTCGGTGGAGGTATTTAAAAGGACTGGATGATTATGAACAATTAACCGCACTTGCTATGATAAAAAACCATCTCAAAGTAGCACTAAGAACCCTATCAAGGCAAAAATCTTATTCAGCCATTAATATTATAGGGCTGGCAGTTGGGCTTGCTTCCTGCATGCTAATCACCATTTATGTTCAGCATGAAAAAAGTTACGATCGATTCTATCCTGATGTGGAACACATGTACCGGGTAGCCAATGGTGAAAATGGGCCCTGGACTCCCCCACTACTGGCTGAAACAATGATGCTGGAAATCGCTGAAGTTGAAGTTTCTACACGTGTAGCGGGGTTATGGGAGTCTCTTTTTCAAATCGATGATCGAAGCTTCATCCAAAAAGGATCGGCGTATGCAGATCCCAATATGTTTAAAGTCTTTGAGACCACTTTCCTAAAAGGTGATCCGGAAAATGCGCTTGCTGAACCCAATTCCATTGTATTGACAGAATCTCTGGCAAAGAAGTGCTTTCCTGATTCAGAGGCTTATGGTAAAACAATCGTTGTTGATGAGACTAACATGAAGGTTACTGGAGTGGTGGTTGACCCGCCAAAGAACACCCATTTTCCCTATCAATACGTGATTTCAGAAGTTGAGCCTTACCATTCCAATTGGACCGGAAACAGTGTCTGGACCTATGCCAAAATCAATGAAAACACGAATGTGGTTTACGTGAATGATCGCTTAAGACAACTCTATAAAAAGTATGCCGGACCAGAAACCCTAAAATGGAGTGGCCATTCTTCTTTTGAGGAATTGGAAGCGGAGTACCCTGATCGACTATTCGGGTACACATTACATCCAATCACGGATATTCATCTGCACAATCCAAGATTCTCGATGAACAATGGCGGTGATTACAAAAACGTTATCGTATTCTCTATGATTGCCATTTTTATATTGCTTATTGCATGTGTCAACTACATAAACATGGCAACTGCCCGATCAGCTTTACGATCGAAGGAAGTTGGTGTAAGAAAGGCACTTGGTTCTTATAGAAAAAATATCGCTTCTCAATTCCTGATAGAATCCATGCTTATTACCTCTATCTCTGTGGTTTTGGCATTGATTATTTCTGTTGCTTCGATCGATTTATTCAATCAGCTTACCGGCCGTGAGTTTACTCCCGAAGATCTATTTGCTCCGTTGAATTTATTAAATATGCTGGCGCTTCTGCTGATTGCAGGATTGCTTGCCGGATCTTATCCTGCCTATATCATGTCAGGTTTTTCTCCATTAAAAGCCTTAAGGGGACAAAAACAACAGGCGGGCAAGCGAGGACTTAGAAGTGGACTGGTAGCTTTTCAGTTTGCCATATCTGCTTTCCTTGTTGCAGCTACAGTTGTTATTTATAAACAGGTTCAGCATATGCAGACGCATGATTTAGGGCTTAATATCGATCAGACCCTTGTAATTAATGGTGGAAGAGTTTTAGGAGATAAATATGAAGTCTTTAAAACCGAATTGGAATCGCTACCAGGAATAGAGGTAGTCGGTAAATCATCCAATGTGCCTTTCCATGGATTTGGAGACTGGTCCTATAATATACCAACAGAAGACAACCGATCTGTAGGACCTTATAACATCTTTACTTCTCACGAAATACTGGATGTACTGGATTTAGAAATAGTGAAAGGTCGGTTTTTTACTGATAATATGTCTGATACCTCTTCAGTGATTATTAATGAATCACTGGCAAAAGAACTTGGGTGGGATGACCCTATCGGAAAAAAGGTCTCGCGTCAGAGTGTATTGGATTTTACGATCGTGGGAGTTGTAAAGAATTTCAATTTCACGTCGTTAAAACATGAAATCGGCTCCATGATTTTTCGTTACGGAGGTGGGCCTTCACAAGAAATTGGTGAACACCATCAAGCCTATGTTTTAGCAAAAGTTTCCTCCAAGGATATTTTGAGTACCATCAATGAGATTGAAAAAATCTGGAACGATCATGCCCGTGATTATCCACTCGACGCTTTCTTCCTGGATGATTCCTTCCAAAAACATTATGAAGCAGAAAGAAAGTTTGGCGGGGTATTTACTACTTTCTCCCTATTGGCCATACTCATTGCATTTTTAGGCTTGTTTGCATTGACAACTTTTGTCCTTCAAAAGCGATTCAAAGAAATTGCCGTCAGAAAAGTGCTGGGCGCCAGTGTGCAATCACTCCTCGGGATGATGATCAAAGACTTTACCCGTTTGGTGATCATTGGAGGAGTGGTAGGAATTGGTGTAGCTTTTTATTGGCTGAATGAGTGGCTTGAAGGTTATAGCTATCGAATAGAACTAAGTTGGTATCTGTTACTACTGCCCATCATTCTAATACTTGCACTAACATGGGTGGTAGTTAGTGCCAAATCGTATCGTGCAGCTGTGTCTAATCCGGCTAATGCGCTAAAAGAAGAGTAGGTTACAATTTTTTATATCCATATGCTCTTCATTCCGTAAAAGGGAAGATGAAATATTCATTTATTGTTTTGATAATACTACTGAGCTGTAGCTCTACAGCTCAGGTAGGTGGACCTTGCGAAGGATGTGAAGCAGCCTTAGAATATGATCCGAAAACCATCAATAATACAGACACAGTTCCCGGATACGAGGAAAATGACCCAAAACTCAGGATCAGTGGTACCGTCTATCAACAAGATGGAAAAACACCTGCAGGTGATGTGATTCTATATATTTATCAAACAAATAGAAAAGGATTATATGCTTCTACCAAAAACGCTTCGGGCTGGGCCAGAAGGCATGGAATACATCGGGGTTGGGTCCAAACCAATGCTGATGGTCAATATACATTCTATACATTTAGGCCTGCATCATATCCCAACAGATCAGAACCTGAGCATATTCATTTGACTGTAAAAGAACCGAATAAGAATCCCTACTACCTGGATAGCTATCTCTTTGATGATGATCCCTTACTAACAGAAACAGAACGAAATCAATTGGAGCATCGAGGAGGCTCAGGTATCCTAAAATTGCCTAAGCAAATTAATGGATTAATCACGGTCAAGAGAGACATCTACCTGGGCCTAAATATTCCTAATTATTAAAGGAATTACCAACAATTGACATTTATCATGAAATAGTCTGACCATCCTCCTACTGCACTAAAACCCGCCAATCTACCTTGAGCTCGAATCAAGAAGAATAAGGATGGAAGGAGGAAACAACAATAAGCAACTTAATCTCACCAAAGAAGATCTGGCATTGATCAACTCAAAGGAGGGGATTCAAAAAATTCTCAGGGAGAAAAATCATGATATCGAAAAGTTGATGTTTGGTTTGAACTACCAAAATGAACTTCGATTATTACAAATCGAGCTCGTAAAACTTCAACGGGATATTAATCTGAATAAACGACGTGTAGCTATCATTTTTGAGGGGAGAGATGCGGCTGGTAAAGGGGGAAATATTCGCCGATTTACCGAGCATTTAAACCCAAGAGCCACACGGGTGGTAGCGTTAAATAAGCCCACAGAGAGAGAGAAGGGTCAATGGTATTTTCAGCGATATGTAAACACACTTCCCAACCCTGGAGAGATCATATTTTACGATAGAAGTTGGTACAACCGAGCGGTAATAGAACCGGTTCTGGGATTCTGTACTGAAAAAGAATACAAGCAATTTCTCCTTCAGGTGCCTGAATTTGAGCACATGCTGTATGAAGATGGCATTGAGATCATAAAATTCTGGCTGACCATCTCCAGAAAAGAGCAAAAAAAGAGGTTGAAATCGAGAAAGAAGGATCCACTAAAACAGTGGAAGCTAAGTCCTATTGACCAACTAGCTCAAGAGAAGTATGACCTGTTCACACAATACAAACACGAGATGTTTTCCCGTACACATATGTCGTTTAGCCCATGGATCATCATTGAGGCAAATAATAAAAAGAAGGCTCGGTTAGAGACCATCAGATATGTATTGAACCATTTGGATTATGAGGGGAAAGACGAAGCGAACATTTCATTAAATCCTGATCCTGAAGTAGCGATGCGCTACCATCGGGCATCAATTACAAGTGACTAATTATAAATAACAGAATCATGAAAAAGAGAGAAAAAGTATCCAACGTAATGACGAAGGAAGTACTAACAATAAATGTCAACAATTCATTGAAAGAAGCTAATGCGCTATTTAGAAAAAATAATATCAGGCATATCCCTGTAGTTTCCGGTGAAAACCTGATTGGCATACTTAGTAAGACAGATATCCTTCGCATCAGTTTTGGCAATACTTTCGGCGATGAGCAATCCGGCTCAGATGAAGCCATCTTCGATATGCTATCCATCAACCAGGTAATGAAACATAGTCCCGAGACAGTGAAATCAGAAGACACATTAAAGCACGCAGCGGAAATACTAGCTGAAAGGGAATTTCATGCCCTACCCGTAGTTGATGGTGAAAAGCTGGTTGGTATCATTACTACCACCGATATAATCAGGTATTTTTTAGAACAATATTAACAATCTGGATACCACCTGTAATGAAATATTTCAGCTGATCACTTTACCGAAGGCAAAGTGATCAGCTCTTTGTATCTTCATAATCCTAACCTATTTAAATATGAAGAACATCTTTATCCTCACCTTAATGGTGTTTTCAGTAATTTCTCTGGACGCCCAAAAGAAAAAAAATAAATCAAACGATTCAGAAAAAATAGATGCATCGCTTTATGAAGGACTCAAATGGCGAAACATTGGCCCTACCCGAGGTGGCAGAAGTGTTGCTTCATGCGGAGTAGTAAATGACCCAATGACCTATTATATGGGAACGACCGGAGGTGGCATATGGAAAACCAACGATGGAGGCATTAACTGGAAGAACATCTCAGATGGCCAATTGAAAACCGGAACTGTTGGGGCAATCTCCGTTGCTGAATCTGATCCCAATGTCATCTATGTGGGAATGGGCGAGCATGCCGTAAGAGGGGTAATGACCTCTAGTGGTGATGGTGTATACAAAAGCACAGATGCAGGAAAAACGTGGAAACACATTGGATTAGATAAGTCCATGCACATTTCAGATGTGGTCATCCACCCTACCAATCCGGATATCGTTTATGTCTCCGTTCAGGGTGCATTGTACGGTCCTTCGAGTGAACGAGGGGTTTATAAATCCATCGATGGAGGCGCCAATTGGCACAAAGTATTGTTTGTAGACAATAGCACGGGTGCTTCTTCCCTTTCCATGGACATGACCAATCCGCGTATACTCTATGCAGCCATGTGGGACCATCAACGATACCCATGGACGGTAAGATCGGGTGGACAGGGATCAGGACTTTATAAGTCAGTGGATAGTGGTGAAACCTGGGAAAAGATGGAAGAGGGTTTACCAGAAGAATTTGGCAAAGCTGGAATTTCTGTTTCCCGAGCAAATCCAGATCGTGTGTTTGCCATCATCGAAGCAGAAGGATCTAAGTCAGGACTCTATCGCTCGGATGATGCAGGTAAGAAATGGACGCAGATAAATAAGGATCGAGTGCTTATCACCCGCTCCTGGTACTACATGGAGGTATTTGCTGATCCGCAGGATGATAACAAGGTGTTTGTACTTAATGCACCTGTTCTGAAATCCATTGATGGAGGTCGAACGTTCTCCAACGTATCCGTTCCTCATGGTGACAATCACCACCTGTGGATCAACCCAACGAACAATCAGCTCATGATCAACTCTAATGATGGTGGAGCAAATGTTTCTTTCAATGGAGGGGATAGCTGGTCTACACAGCAAAATCAACCTACGGCTCAATTCTACCGAGTGATCACCGATGATCTGGTACCTTACAATGTTTATGGTGGTCAGCAAGACAATTCGGCCATTGCCATTCCGAGCCGTACAAATGGTTGGGGCATTGGATGGAAAGACTGGTATTCGGTAGCAGGATGTGAAAGTGCTTATCTGGCATTTGATCCGAAAAATCCAGAGGTTGTTTATGGTGGCTGCTACCAGGGCATCATTGAACGGTGGGAGAAATCGACTGGTGAGGGAAAACCGGTGATGCAATACCTGGAACAACGTTTAAGCGGTATTCCAAAAGACTTTAGCCATCGATTCAACTGGAATGCACCGATTGTGGCCTCTCCTCACGATCCGAAAATTATTTACCACGCTGGAAATGTGGTTTTCAAAACTACCGATGGTGGCCTCACGTGGGATACCATATCACCAGACCTGACCAGAAATGACACAACCAAGCAAGGGCCTGGTGGCCGACCCTACACCAACGAAGCTGCCGGAGGTGAGAATTACAACACGATCATGTATTTAGCAGCATCTCCACATGAAAAAGGAGTGATCTGGGTTGGATCAGATGATGGATTGGTGCATATCACAAAGGATGAAGGTGCCAATTGGACCAACGTCACACCTAAAGGGCTGCAGGAAGGAATTATCAACTCAATAGAGCTATCTCCTCATGATCCGGCTACTGCTTACATCACCGTGATGCGATACAAGTTCAATGACCTTACCCCGTTTGTTTTCAAAACCAATGATTATGGTCAATCATGGACAAAGATTACAAACGGATTTGATGATCCGAATGGTTTTCCACGTGTGGTGAGAGAAGATCCTAAAGTGAGAGGTTTACTTTATGCAGGTACGGAAACCGGACTTTACGTGTCACCTGACGATGGTGCTACCTGGTCCAAACTTCAACTAAACCTGCCCGTGGTTCCTATCAATGATTTAACTATTCGTCAGAATGATTTGGTAGCTGCAACGGCCGGAAGATCATTCTGGATATTGGACGATCTGAGCTCCCTTCAACAGACTTTGGTCAAAGGCACAATTTATGATGGTTTATTTGCCAAGGAAAATCATTACCGAATCCTGGGAGGCAGTGCTCCAGTCGAAGCTGGAAAGAATCCGCCTTCCGGTGTAACATTTGATTACTTCTTGAGTGAAGAATTACCGGATAGCGTAGCATTGAATGTAGAAATACTAGACGGAGAAAAGGTCATCCGAAGCTACTCAAACCAAAAAGACGAGTCTTTCAAAACCTGGCAAGGTGGCCCACCAGCCCCTCAAGTACTTCCGGCAAAAAAAGGCATCAACCGATTTACCTGGGATTTCAAGCGAGAGACACTCCCAGCGGTAGATGGGGTTTTCTCTTTTGGTGATTATACCGGGTCGAGAGTTGCTCCAGGCACTTACACTATCAGGCTTTTATCCGAGGAAGACACCATAACTACCCAGATTAATATCCTGGAAGTGCCAGGGCAGGAATATGCTAAAACGGAATGGGATGCACAGCAAAAAATGCTCGAAGCGATTGAAGGAATGATCCGTGACATGCATGAAAGTGTAAATACCATGCGTTCAGGAAAGGCACAACTTCAGGCCTATCAGAAAAGGCTGAAAGGCAATGAAGAAGCCCAGGACTTATTGGACACTGCAAAAGCGTTGATTCAGAAAATAGAAGATTGGGAAAATGAACTCATTCAACCGAAACAGGAAACATTTCAGGATGTGATCAACTTCCAAAATAAGCTTAACAGTCAATTGATGAGCTTGAAATCCTTCATCGATGTAGCTGATCCACGATTGACACAAGGCGCTAAAGAACGTTTTGACGACCTTAAAGAAACATGGGGATCGTATGCTGATCGCAGAGATGAGCTGATTGACATTGAGTTAAAAGCATTCAATGATTTGTACAAGCAACTCGATTTGCCGGCGGTAATACTGGAAGACGAATTTTAATTGGATTTGGAGATTCCCAAGTCTCATTCCTTCGTCATTCGCAAGGGAATAGGGGTATTATTTAACCACGCCTCGGTTCGTGTTTTCACGAATCGAAATGAATGTTGCTCTAAGGTTTGTGGTGACACAAACCAGGGCAGAATTCTACAGATCCGTACTCCCTTGAGAGAATAGTATCGGCTATTCGAGTCATGGGAGTCTCTATTAACCATCCTTCAAAGATTCCCAAGTCTCATTCCTTCGTCATTCGCAAGGGAATAGGGGTATACAACCACCCAGCAAACACCAAACTTTAGTCATCCAACATACTGGATCGACCATTTATCATTTCGTATCACCTCGGATCAATAAAATAAAATATATTGATACTTCTGTATCACTAACTGCATCATAATACTAAAAAAGCAATCACAATGAATCTAACTATCAGCAATCTTTCAAAAACATATTCCAATGGCGTGAAGGCGCTAAACGATGTTTCGATGGAAATACCAACAGGTATGTTTGGCCTATTGGGACCCAATGGAGCAGGGAAATCGAGTCTTATGCGTACAATCGCTACTCTTCAGGAACCAGACACTGGTAGCATCATGCTAGGAGATCTGGATGTATTGAAGGAAAAAGATGAAGTCAGAAAGATCCTGGGATACCTGCCTCAAGAATTTGGTGTGTACCCAAAAGTATCCGCCGAAGTGCTGCTCGATCATCTTGCAGTTTTAAAAGGGGTTTCCAATAAGAAAGAAAGAAAAGAGCTTGTAGGGTCTCTCTTACACAAAACAAATCTGTGGCAATCAAGAAAGAAAAACCTGGGTGGTTATTCAGGTGGTATGAAGCAACGATTTGGTATTGCGCAAGCTTTACTTTCAAACCCTAAGCTGATAATTGTAGATGAGCCTACCGCTGGCCTTGATCCCGCAGAGAGAAATCGATTCCTGAATCTCTTGAGTGAGCTTGGTGAAAATACAGTAGTAATCCTGAGTACGCATATTGTGGATGATGTAAAGGAACTATGCACCAGCATGGCAATCATCAATTTGGGAACCGTACTCTATCAAGGCAGTCCATCGAATGCATTGAATGAAATTCAAGGCAAAGTGTGGAAGAAAAAGATTGAAAAAGCCGAATTGGAACAGTATCAGAGTGAATTCACTGTTATTTCTGATCGCCTCATTGCCGGGAAACCGGAGATCCACGTGTTGGCAGATACCAAACCTGACACCTCGTTCGAGAGTGTAGAAGCTGATCTGGAAGATGTGTACTTCTCACACATTCTATCCTCCACACAGCAGGAAGCAGTTCCAGCTTAATTCCCAACCCTAAAATTTAAAAATCATGTGGTTTAAAATATTAAAATTCGAACTTCAGTATCGAAAAAAGCGACCAGCTACTTACATCTACTTTGCGATATTATTTCTAATGGCGGTACTTACTATGAGTACCGATATCATTCAGGTTGGTGGTGGATCAGGGCTGGTAAAAGAAAACTCCCCTACCACCATTGCTAATATGATGGCTATACTTTCTGGTATCATGATGATGATAACATCAGCCATCATGGGTGTAGCTGTTTTAAGAGACTTTGAGCACAACACAGAGTCTATGTTATTTACTACACCAATTTCCAAGTTCGATTATATGCTTGGGCGGTTTCTTGGATCCTTCCTTGTGGTTCTTTTCGTCTTCTTTGGAATGATGCTTGGCTTTATGCTCGGTGAGTTATTCAATCCAGACAAGGATAAAATGTTGCCTTTCAATCTTTATCATTACATCCAACCTTTTATCACGATTGTATTAACCAATCTATTCTTTTCAAGTGCACTGTTTTTTGTAACGGGAGCACTATCCAGAAAAATGGTGACGGTTTATGCTCAATGGATCTTACTATTCGCAGTGTATCAAGTAGCACTCATATTAACGAGTGAGGTAGACAACAGAAACCTTGCAGCCCTCATTGATCCTTTTGCCATTCGAACCATTCAAAATAAAATTCAGTACTGGACTGTCGCAGAGCAAAACAGCATGGTAGTACCCTTTGATGGAGTCGTCATGTGGAATCGTCTGATGTGGACAGGGATTGGATTAGTAGCACTCATTATCGGATATTTTTCATTCAGCTTCAATGTTGTTAGAAAGTCATGGTTCAAGAAAAAAGCTGCAAAACCAGAATCTGCTTCCAAAACAAGTATATCAATCCCAACAGTTAGCTTCAACTTTAGTTTTGGAACGTATATGCTTCAACTAAGAAAACAGACCTGGTTTTACTTCAAAACAGTGATCAAAAGCATTCCTTTTCAGGCCATTATTGCATTTGGTCTATTTATAATGATCGTTAATTCGTTTTTCGTTGGAAGGGTTTTTGGAACGTACACCTACCCTACCACCTACTTAATGTTAGAATTGATAACCGGTTCTTTTGGTCTGTTCTTTTTGATCATTCTGGTGTTCTATTCCGGAGAGTTGGTGTGGCGAGAAAGAGATGTGAAAATCAATTTAATTCAAGATGCACTCCCCATGCCTGACTTTATTAGTCTGGTGAGCAAATTCTTAGGTTTAATGCTCGTATTTGTCATACTCAATCTTTTCCTGATTGGGTCTGGAGTAGTCATTCAAGCATTCAAAGGATATTATAAATTTGATATCCCTGTTTACTTCTATACTCTGTTTTCAGAAACCATGTCTTTTGTGATTTTATTCTCACTGCTTGCATTTTTTGTGCAGGTGATGGTCAATAATAAGTTTCTTGGACATGCAGTGGTGATCGTTTTCTTTATTGCCACCGGTATTCTTGATTTATTAGGTGTAGAACATAGTTTATTCCAGTTTGGAAGTGCCAGTCTAGGCACCTATTCAGAAATGAATGGTTATGGTCACTTTGTGACAAGCTTTTCATGGTTTGACCTATACTGGCTTGCATTCAGCATCTTCCTTTTTGGAGTCGCAGTGGTTTTTGCAGTAAGAGGTTCAGAAGCTGCCATGAAATGGAGATGGCACATTGGAAAAATGAGGTTATCCAGACCAATTATGACACTCATTATAACCACATTCATAACTTTCATCTTATCGGGTTGCTATATTTTCTACAACACCAATGTTCAAAATACTTACAGGAATTCTGATGAGCAGGAGGCAATACAAGCTGATTACGAACGAGCGCTTAAGAAGTATGAATTCATTAAACAGCCTAAAATTACTTCGATGAATGTACAATCTGAATTGTATCCATACGACAGAGATTACAGCATGGAGGGGACTTATATTCTTAAGAATTTTGAAGATCAGCCCATTGACAGCATCCATTTACAACTTGGACTGGACGAGGATCTCACCTATGAAACCGTAACCTTTAGCAGACCTACCACCATAGTAGAAAGTTATGATGAATATCGCTACTACATTCATAAGTTAGATGATCCACTGATGCCAGGGGATTCAATCACTATGGATTTCAAATATTTTTTTGATACCAAAGGTTTTAAAGAGTCCGGTTCCAACACCAGCATTGTATTCAATGGCACCTTTTTAAACAATGGCAGCTTCCCAAGCCTGGGTTATAGTGCCGGTAATGAGCTTGGAAGCGATGATGACAGGAAAGACAATGATTTGGAGCCTAAAGAGCGAATGATGGAGCGAGATAATCCAATTGGATTAGGTCAGAACTTTATTAGCGATGATTCACATGGAATTGATTTTGAGATCATAGTTGGAACCGTTCCTGATCAAATTGCGATTGCACCTGGCTACCTACAGCGTGAATGGGAAGAAAATGGCAGACGCTATTTCCATTACAAAATGGATCAAAAAATGATGCCATTTTTTAATATCGTCTCCGCTGAGTATGAGGTGGTCAAAGACAAAACAACCATTGCATTAAATGACTCAACAAATAGAGAAATTGATTTAGGCATTTATTACCACAAAGGACATGAATACAACTTGGAGAGTATGATGAAGGGCATGAAACATTCCTTCAAATATTTCTCAGAAAACTTCAGTCCATATCAGTATCGTCAAATGAGAATCCTGGAATTCCCTCGATATGCCTCATTTGCTCAATCTTTTGCTAACACGGTACCTTTCTCAGAAGCTATAGGCTTCATGGTGAAGGTTGAGGAAGAAGATGATGTGGATGTCACCTATTTTGTCACAGCTCATGAGCTGGCTCACCAGTGGTGGGGACATCAACTATTTCCAGCCAATGTACAGGGTAGTGCCGTTCTTTCAGAGACTCTTTCACAATACTCTGCCTTAATGGTAATGAAGCAGGAGTATCCGCAGGAGCACCTTAAAGAGTTTCTCAAGGAGGAACTAAACAGATACTTGAGAGGAAGAACTACGGAGCAGAAAAAGGAAATGCCTTTAGCATTGGCAGAGAACCAAGCTTATATCCACTATGGAAAAGGCGCCAACATCATGTATGCATTACAGGATTACATTGGTGAGGACAGTGTCAATGTTGCACTCAATCGTCTCATTACAGATTGGGGAAACAATACGCTTGAACGAAACGGACGTTACGCAACAACCATTGATTTGATTGGTTATTTGCGAGAAGTTACTCCTGACAGTTTACAAGGGGTAATTACTGACTTTTTTGATAAAATCATCCTGTATGAAAACAAGGTTGATGAAGCTACTTATCAGGAACTTGGTGATGATAAATTTTTGGTGAAACTTGAATTAAACACCAAGAAAATGGAATCCGACAGTCTTGGATTGTCAACCCAGGTAGCTATCAATGATTGGATTGATGTGGGCGTTTACACCGAAGATGAGAATGGAGATGAAAAGTTTATCTACTTGAAAAAACATAAGTTCTCAAGTGATGATAATGTGATTGAAATCGAGGTGGATCAAAAACCTTCATCTGCTGGAGTAGATCCTTTGAATAAACTCATTGATAGAAATCCTGAGGATAACACCAAAAAATTATCCCTGGCAGAATCTTCATGACCCAATAAATGCATTAGAAAGACAGCTGACATAGTTAGCTGTCTTTTTTATTTAAAATGGAAACGCTGCAATTATACTTAAGACCTATAACATCTGATGATGCCAACTTTCTATTGAAGTTGATGAACACGGATAAATGGCATCAAAACATTGGAGATCGATCAGTCTATACGGAGGAAGATGCCCTTCAGTATATGGCGGATCGGATGGATCCTGATTTAGCTAAAAAAGGATTCGTAAATCACGTGATGGTTGAAAAAGAAACAGGTCTTTCAGTAGGGACTTGTAGCCTTCATGATAGAGAAGGTGTTGAAGGAATGGATATAGGATATGCGCTTCTGCCTGACTTTGAAGGTAAAGGATACGCCTACGAAGGTGCACAAGCTATGGTCAAACTGGCATTTGAAAAATACAATCAAAAACAAGTGAGTGGAATAACCTCGGATGACAATCAGGGTTCGTGTCGCATATTGGAAAAATTAGGTTTTAAACACCAGGGTTACATTCAATTACCTGATAATCCCGAAAATATCAAATGGTATATTCTACCAATAAGTGACTGGCAATCAGATTGAAGCATTCAAAATCATTAAATTGTAATAAAAACAACCATCCAAACACTATGAAATTACTTACCAGACTAATCGCTATCAGTATGATAGCTGCTTGCTCAGCGCCCAAAGAAGAGGCTGTTGAAGTTAAAAGCTATACGATCGCTCAATTCTATGAGAATGTAGGTATAGGAGGTGGGAGCTTCTCACCTGACGAATCCAAGCTATTGATAAACAGCAATGAGACCGGAATCTACAATGTCTACGAAATCGACATTGCCACTGGTGAAAAAACGCAGCTTACCAGCTCTACGGAAGAATCCTATTTTGGTCAATCATACTTTCCGAATGACAATCGTGTGATCTTCTCCTTTGATGAGGGAGGAAATGAAAATTTCAAAGTTTTCATGATGAACCCGGAAGGTCAATCAAAAGACTTAACTCCTGGCGATAGCATCAGAAATGGCTTTTGGGGCTGGAGCAGGGACGAGGAAAGTATGTACCTGACCTCCAACAAACGTGATCCTCGCTATATGGATATCTATGAAATGCAGATCACCTCGATCGATGATGAAATGCCCGTTAGCGAGATCATATATCAGAATAATGATGGACTAGATGTTGGAGCCATCTCTCCGAATGAAAGATTTTATGCACTGACACAGGCAATCACCAGTGCTGATGGAAAAATGTATCTCTATGATCGTGAAACCGGTGAAAAAACGGATATATCCATACATGAAGGAGATGCAACGTACAACCCTCAGTTTTTTAGTCTGGATAATAAGAGTCTCTATTACACCACTGATGAAGGGTCTGATTTTGTATACCTGGCAAAGCGAGATTTGGAATCCGGTGAGGTCGAAACTGTATTTGAAACCAACTGGGATATTTGGTATGCTTATGATTCCTGGAATGAAAAGTATCGTGTAATCGGTATCAATGAAGATGCGAAAACCGTGGTAAAAATCTTCAATCAGGAAACAGGTGAAGAAATGCAGCTACCGGAGATTGAAGGCGGTAGTATTTCATCTGTCAACATCTCCAAAAGTGAGAATCTCGCACGGTTAACCGTAAGCACTTCAGCCTCTCCAAGCAACATTTATGTCTACAACTTTGAAAGCGGAGAGCTGAAAAAGCTTACAGACACCTTGAACCCAGCAATCAATGCAGATGACTTGGTGGAAGGCAAAGTGGTACGCTATGAATCGTTTGATGGGTTGGAAATTCCGGCCATCTATTATCAACCTAAAGGGGCATCTGAAAACAACAAAGTTCCGGGACTGGTTTGGGTTCATGGTGGTCCCGGAGGACAGTCACGATTAAGCTATTTTGCGTTGGTTCAATTCCTCGTCAATCAGGGGTATGCAGTTCTGGCGGTAAATAACCGAGGAAGTTCTGGATATGGTAAAGAATTCAATCATCTGGATGATAAAAACCATGGTGACAAAGACTTGAAAGACTGTGTAGCCGGGAAGGATTTTCTAGCCTCCACGGGGGTAATAGACATGGAAAAGGTCGGAATCATTGGCGGTTCATATGGTGGTTATATGGTGATGGCAGCCCTTGCTTTTGAGCCAGAAGCTTTTGATGTAGGTGTGAATATTTTTGGCGTGACCAACTGGCTAAGGACATTAAAATCCATTCCTCCATATTGGGAAAGTTTTAGAAAGGCGCTTTATGATGAATTGGGTGATCCTACTACCGAGGATTCGGTTCGATTGTATGAGATCTCTCCATTGTTCCATACAGAAAATGTAACTAAGCCGCTCATGGTGCTTCAAGGTGCAAATGACGTACGGGTACTTCAAGTAGAATCCGATGAAATTGTGGAAGGTGTGCGAGCGAATGGCGTACCAGTAGAATATGTAGTATTCGATGATGAAGGTCATGGCTTCCGAAAAAATGAAAATGCCATTGAAGGATACGGGCAGATCAAAGTTTTCCTTGACAAGTACCTAAAAGGGGAAGCAGAGGAAGATGAAACATCAGAGTCTGAATCCATGTAGACAATATATTATCACATTAAAGGCTGCCATTAGGCTGCCTTTATTTATGTCTGTGGAATTGCTGCAGGTTAACTTAACAGTGAACCTGAATTGATGCAGCTGCAGGACTATACACTCAATTATACTTAAGATAAAATATACCCTTCAATCGGGCCTCTTCCCATGGCTGCTGAGCTCCATTACTTATTTCTTCTACACTGTTTCTTGTTCGCATAAAAACATCCTCAATACGCTGGGGATTTTTCATTTGCTTAATTAGTTCTCCGGTATAAAGTCCGTTTTCTCCGGCTCCATCTGAAGCTACATTTCCTGGCCCAGTGGAATAGGCAATCAGCGTTCCGGATGGAGGTGTTTCTTTGGCAAGCCCTGCCCCTCCTCTTTTACCAGTTGGGAAAGGGTTATTTCTACATGCATCCAGTATGATCATATTGAGGCCATCGTCGTTCGCATATTCAATGGTTCTTAAAACACCTGTCAGTGGTAGTGTCTTCAACTTCACGTCGAGAGGACTTGAAATATCTGCATCAACTGGCACCAGATAGTTGACTCCTTCTATTTCCAGACCATGACCTGCGTAAAAAAACACGGAAACATCCACATCCCTGATGGCTGTGCCATATCTGTATACAGCTCGCTTCATCTCTTCATATGAGCCATCAATAACTGTCGCTACTTCGAAACCCATACCTTCAAGTGTTTCAGCCATTGCATTAGCATCATTGACAGTATTGTTAAGGGCGCCAGCACCAGCATAGTCAGCATTACCTATCACTAAAGCCACACGTTTTTGATTTGAATAGTCAACATTCCCACTTGCAGATAATTCTACCTGCGGTACATGCGTGATATAAAAGTCCTTAAAAGCAGTGTTGGATTGATAATCTTGGGCAAGTACTCTGATTCTGTTTTTGCCAGGGAGAAGATCAAGCTGGGCGGTAAACTTTCCATTAGCAAGAATCTCGGCTTCTTTCCCATTTACCATTACCTGTTTAATTTTTGAGCCGTCGGATAATACCCCTTGCATTTCTATCGTTGACTCTTGAACCACAGATTCTGCAAGATTTCTGTTCAATGGGGGTTTTGTGATTCTAATTTGAGGTGCTGCATTGCGCTGTAATTCAAATAAATGGATGGTTCCGTTTTTATCTCCAGCCGCGAGGTATGAGTCTTCCGGAGATATTTCAATTACTTCCGGAAATTCATCCAATGTTACTTCACTGGAAGTTGCTCCCTGTTCCAGATCAACAAGCGTGACTCTATAACGCTTGTCAGTATAATAAGCGATATGTGCAGGGCCTGGTCCAAGCACTATTTCATCCACCCGATCGTTTACACGAATTCTTTTGACTTCATTCGAAGAATCCCAATCATAAGCGATGATACTATTTCTGCGCTCTGGTTGTCCTCCTCTAACTCCTCCTTTGGGAATAAACACTTCCTGAACCCCAGTCACAAACAAATCACTTCCTTTGTTGGAAGCGCCCGCATGCATGACTGAAGAAGAACCGGCAAACTCATTGCTCCGAAGCTTCACCTCTCTTAGAACATTTTGATTGATAGGATTACACATTAGAGTTGTCCCATCCTGCCCCATTACTGCTAACTGCTGCCCGAATCGATCGTAACCGAGATATATTGGTTTGCTTACGCGATCACCTAACCGAATCTGTGCCTGTTGCATTTGAGCACGCAAACTGAATACCTTCAACTCATCATTTTTGTTAACATAGCTGAGATATTGTTTTTCCGGATCTACACTTACTAGCTCAGGTATCTCACCTAAACTTACAAACCTTGTTTTCTGAAAATTGGAAGTACTAAAAAAATGAAGTCCCCCATCCTCATCTACAATTAATATCTCATCATTATCTGACAGAAAATCAACGAAAATTATTTCATCACCTACCTTATGGTTGGTAACTGGCCGTAGCTCATTCAGGACCCAAACCTGGAAGTTCCCCTTTCGATCACCGGCTATCATCATTTCAGCATCTGAGGAAAATGATACAGCAGTGACACGATCCAGTGATGAAGTCAATTTAGCTACCGGCGCAATAAAAATTTGCTGAGCGGACAATTGTAAACCGCACAGAATGCAGATGAAGGAAAATAATCTATTCATGTATCAGGTGCCTTTTCGTCCGATGATATATCCAAACCCTACCGTAAACTGGAGCAGGTTTCCATCCGCAGGTCCATCTATAGATGCAGCAAAACCAAATACATCAAACTCAATTGTTTCATTTAATACTGTCCCGTACGTGAATTTATTATCGATGTTTATTCTTTCAGTAACAAAAAATTTAATTCCTAGAATTAAAGAAGCTACTGTACGTTTATAGGTTGTTTCTAAATCCACGCTTGATCCGCCTCCAAATCCAGGGATCGGAATGCCCAGACCATCTCCCAGGTCTTCGCCCGCACCTAATACATCTCCAGATGTTACCTTCGTATTGTATAATGTATAGGCCACACCAACATATGGCATTGTTTTTCCATTAGCAGAGAGAAAGGAATAGTTGGCGAATAAATTCCATGCATTATTGTTGACTTTAAATGCATCATTTAACACCTTAGCTGAACTAAGACTTGGTCCGAAACCCAAAGAGACATTATCACTCACATAATATTCGAAATTGAGAATAAGGTTAGAGTAACTATAATTCAGAATGTCTGCGTCTGCGTCTTGTTTCATCAATCCAAAATTGGCACCCAATACAACATCTCCCTTCTGCACCTGGCCATTCACAATGGACGAGGAAACTGATAATAATAATATGATTAATATCTTTTTCATCTTCTTAGTTTTTTCGTCCAATTATATATCCAAGGCCAACATTGATTTGCATGATCGTTCCATCCATATCTAATTGAATTGGAACCCCGTTCGAACTGATCGTTTCACTTTTAGCTATTACACGAGTGATGCTAAAGTTATTATCTACATTTAATCGCTCTGTTATAAAAAACTTGATACCTATGTTACCTCCATAGCTATCAGTGACTATATCATCTGTTCCTGGTTGCTTTTGGATCAGTCTTGTAAACTGACCTCCAAAATAAGGCAAGACAAATCCGCCATCTGTTAGGAATGAATAGTTGATAAACCCATTATATCCAATAGTGCTTGTTTTGGAAGTAGTTGTTGTTACTTCCATAGTTGTTGGATCCTCTGTGGATTGTGTGGATTTGTTCCACCCAAACCTAGGTCCCACACCAAGTGAAATGCGATTACTTAAAAAATAAGTGTACGAGAGATACAAGTTGGTTCTTCGTTCGGCTCCATCTCCACTTAACGAATTGATATCAAAACCGAATCCTAGATTCTGATCTGATTTTTGAACCTGGGCATTAGCGTCTAAGCACGCCAATATCAGTAAGCTCAGGCTGATTAGTAGTAGTTTTTTCATGTCAGGTTATTGGTGACGTTACAATTTACTGAAAAAATTGACAATGAGAATTTATCGATTGCTATCCATATAACAATGCGCTCATTCATACCTCTAGACCTGATTTACCTCGATTAATTCCTTACTCATTAGCTTTATAATAAAAATGGGACTAAATGCCTTTCCCATAGAGCAACAATCGGATAAATTTGAGCTGAAAAAGGAGTAATATTATACGAAAACCACCATCCAATGTCAGAAAGTGAAGATATAATACCAAATATTCGTTTTAATCCAAGCACTGGATTGATACGAATCGAAGGACGGTCAGCGATGCGAGATGTACAGGACTTTTACCTCCCCTTCATCGAGCAGATAAAAAATACAACCGTACCCACCTTCATCGTTGAAATTAAGCTTGAGCATTTTGATACCGGCACAATGAAATGCTTATACCAAATGATGCTTGAGTTAAAAGAAAAACAATCAATGGGTGCTATGGTTATGGTTCGTTGGTTCAGTGAAGCAGGTGATGAAGACCATAAAGAATTGGGTGAAGACCTGGAAAGTAGATCAGGACTAAAATTTAACTACGTAAATAAATAAAAAAAGCCTCATCGTTGAATGAGGCTTTTAAATTGACCAGTAAAGCTCTTATTCTTTGTCGCCTTGCACAGTTAAACCAAATTGTTTCAGCTCCATTGTCATTGAAGTTTTGTCTCCGCTATCATCAAAGGAGATTACAATCTTACCATCAAGTGACTCCCATTTGTCCTCATTAGGGAGCACAACAACATTCATCCCGGCTGCCGGAATTTTCACCTTCACCAGACCATCTTCTTGTTCCATCATTGCCTGGATATTGAAGTTAGCAATGTTATACGTCCCCATAATGGATTCAGGCACATCAACATTGGCCATTCGTTCCTGAAGTGATGGATAGAAATTATTTGTATCATCCAGGTCCGGCACGCTTGCATTTACAGATATAGTCTCGATTTTTTTATACTCAGGGATAGTTACTACTACCTCCCCTTTACCATAAATGGATTTTCCAGACATGGTCGTTTCAAAATCTGCCCCATCATTGTATTTCACTTCCACTTTCAAGGGTACTGGCCGACTGCCCGCATTTATAATCGTCAGCTTGTCTTTCTTAATTCCTCCGATCTTAACGTCTGGTGCTCCAAACTCAAAAAACCATGGCTTCCATATCCAGCTTAAGTCCTGACCACTAACATTTTCCATGGTATAGTAAAAATCAAATGGAATTGGTGATTTCTTTGCCCAACGGTTGATGTACTCTTTGTATGCCTTAAAAAACATCTCATCACCCAAATGTTGATGTAGCATTGAATAAATAAATGCCGGCAGTGGGTAGGCTGAATATCCATAGTTGGTTCCATCCATAAATTGAGATGACGCAAACAACGGCAAATCTTCATATTGCCCCTGCATACCTCCAACACTTCCTTTGAAGTTGGTAAAAAGCGGAGAATCATCATCCTCAAAGTAGCGGTTGATAACCAATGAAGTGATGTAGTCGGCCCATCCTTCATCCATCCATGCAAAACGTCTTTCGTTTACACGAACGTACATCGGGAAGTACATATGAAACATTTCATGCACAGTAACTCCCAGTCCAGGTCCTCCATTATAGGCCATCATTGGAAACTCCATGCCTCCCCCTCCAAGTCCAATAAAAGTCGTAAATCTGGGATATGGATAGGGCACACCAGGTATATCTTCAGAAAAGTGCTTCATCGTCTTTTGCTGATTTGGCGTCATTGCAGCATAAGCCTGTGGGTTACCCATTGGGTATACCGAGCTAATCAAAACATCCTCACCGTCTACTTTTTGGGATGCCGCATTCCATTCGTAATGATCGCTCATAGCAAAAGCAAAATCAGGAACTTCATCCGCTTTAAATTTCCAGGTACCAGACTTATGGGTGAATCCATTTTTAAGGTCTTCACCGCTAATAACATCTAATGGTTCAGTAGCTGTTAAGGCTTTGTTATATCGCTCCAGGATATCTGAGTTAAATACCTCTGATGGATTTTGAAGCACGCCTGTGGCCCAAATGGTAAATGATTCTGGAGCCGTGAACTCCACATCGAAATTGGCTAGATTGTTATAAAATTCCGTTTGGAATGTGTAGTTCTGGGTATCCCAACCAAACACATCATCATAAACAGCAACTTGCGGATACCAATATGCTACGAAAAATGAAGAGCTATCTGCAACACCTGTTCTCCTGTTGGTAAAAGGAATTACAGTCTCCCAATCAATTGCTAAGTCTATACTCTCTCCACTTTTTACAGGTTCATCCAATCGGATTATCAAATTGGTACCCCTACGCGTGACTGAACGACTATTGACATCTACAGAATCACCTCGAACTTGTACCATGTTAAGTGTGACTCCATCATTAACATCTCTATCATCGATGGCTGAGCTACGTATATTTCCTTTTTTGTATACGTCATTGTACAAACGAACCACAATAGCCGAAAGATCATCCGGGCTATTGTTTTGGTAGGTAATTGTAGATTGCCCGATGATCTCTCTGCTCTCAGGATCGATGGATGCTTTGATATCGTAATCTACAGTATTGTGCCAATAATTGGGACCAGGCTTTCCGTCATAGGATCGGGTCCCATTATCATAAGCCTTCTGCATTTCTTTTGGCATGAATATTCTTTTTTCCTGCGCCATTAGAGTTATGCACAGCGTTAGTGTGATAAGTGAAAATACTTTTCTCATAGTGATTTGATTATTTGAATAAGTTGATCCGTAAAGAAAACAAAATGTTACAGAAGTAAAGAGCCGTTGGTGGAATTGACCACTTTAACTACTCTAAAGCCACCTGCCCACTTTTTCACAGTAGCTCAGATACTCTTTGCCAAAAATCTTAACGAGTGATTCCTCCTCTGGCCTGATCTGAAACCTGGTCAAATACCAAATGAAGAAAATAACTCCACTCATTGATAGCGGGTTGCCTATACGTATGAGGCCTCCTATCAACACTAAAACCATCCCGAGATACATGGGATTTCTGGTATATTGATAGATGCCTGATATAACCAAAAAACTTGCTTTTTCCGGATGCAATGGATCCACAGTCGTTTTCTTCATCCGAAATGCAATGATCCCTGAAAATGCCACGATCACACCCATGGCCAGAAAAATCCTGGAAATCAATGTTTGATACGAAAAGGAATATGCCCAGTTTGGCGTCAGGTAGTAAGCGCCGAACATCAGCCCAAGGCTAAGGAAAAAGATCACTACCGGTGGAATTTTTAATCTCATAAAGTCAAGATAGTAAAAAGAAAAAACCCCATCCCGAATGAACGGGACAGGGCTATTTACGATTAGGTTAAACCTTAAACTTATTTTTTCACGAACTTCTTCATGATTGATTTACCTCCTTCGTCTTTCAGATGAATCATATACATTCCTGCATTCAGATCACCTACATAGACCTTTCCATTATCCAGTTGACCTGTGTTTACAGTCTGGCCATTCAAATTGGTAATGGTATAAGATACCTCTTTTCTGGTCGAAGCAATCGTCAATCGATCCTCTACCTGGTAGTTTGGATACATGCTTACACTTACAGCAGTTCCTACAGAAGCAGAAGATTGAGTTGCATAAGATGAAGTAGCTCCACCCACACAGAATGCAGTGGTTTCACTAGATCCAAAAGCACCTCCGGAAGCTAATGTCGTGCTGCCATCTACCAGGCTATAAGATCCATTTCCGTATGAGCAGCAGATTCCATCACCATACGTATCATTGATCACAAAATCATAGCATCCGTCAGTCAAGGTGATCACTTCCGTAACAGTAGAACCATCAGGCTGAGAACCATACGTTCCGCCGGAAGCTACTACTGTACCTCCATCTCTGATCTGCCAGCTGGTTTCTTCAGGATAGTTATCCAATACGATTGTTAAAGTAACATCCGTAGTTCCGCCAGTACTACCACCGCTAACAGATAGATCATCGATAGCGATATCGCTAGACCATCCGTTTCCGGTAGTACCAACCATTCTAAGCTTTACGTTACCTCCAAGATAAGAAGCAAGGTCGACATTGGCAGTCTGCCAGGAGTTACCTTGATTTCCGGAACGTGTCCACAGGTTGGTCCAGGTTGTACCATCCGTTGATGCTTGTGCTGTGAGTGATCCGATATTATTTCCATACATGTGATACTGGAAGGAGAAAGTTGCAGTGCTTTCGCCAGAAAGATCAAAACAATCACTTTCTAAGATCGCCGTAGCATTACTACCGATTTGTCCTGTGCTTCCGTTAGTAGAAGCCTCGAGGAACATATAGTAAGATCCTTCCGCAGCTGAGCTTGGTCCTGTTCCTGATGAAGGGGTTCCGTTGGCATCTCTTACCCAGTTACCATCATCACCAGTTATCTGAGTCCATCCATCATTCACTTCAAATCCTTCAGAGTAAGGAAGCGTTTCTGTGACCGGACAACTCATTCCAGAACTTTGAGTCGTAACATTTACGGTATTGCTCGCTCCCGATACATTTCCAGCAGCATCTTTAGCTCTTACATAGAAAGAGTAAGAAGTACCTGCAGTAAGGCCGGTTACATTTGCACTTGTGCCTGTTACAGAACCAATATTAGAACCATCCTGATAAACATCGTACCCAGTTACACCTACGTTATCAGTAGAAGCGTTCCAGTTTAATGTCAATGAAGTTTGTGCAACATTGGATGCTGCAAGTCCTGTTGGTGCTGTTGGTGCCTGAGTATCTGCTCCAGATCCACCAGTAATCTCCAGATTATCAATTGCAATATCTCCCTGCCATGATGAACCGGAAACACCATTGAATCTTAGTAGAACTGTACCTCCAGCATATGCAGCTAGATTAACATCAGCAGCATTCCATGCTGCTCCCTGATCTCCAGATCTTGACCAGATTGAGCTCCAGCTTGCACCATTATCTGCACTCGCCTCCAGATCAATAGTTCCTACCGCATTACCAGTCATGTGGTAATCGAAAGTGACATTCGCTCCTGACTCACCAGTTAAATCGAAACAAGGGGAATTCAAAATTGCTCGCTTGTTCGGATAACCTGTTCCGTTTCCTGAAACTTCCATGTAGATATAGTAAGAACCATCAGTTGCACTAGAAGGTCCCGTTCCACTGGAAGGTGTACCATTTGCGTCAATCGTCCAATTGATATCGTCAGCAGTTGATTGGCTCCAAGCTCCTAATGTGTTTTCAAAGCTTTCACTGTAAGGGTAAGAAGAAATTCCTCCCGTACAGTTGCTTGAGCTTGTAGTAAAGTTTACAGAACTTGAATACGCTGAGGTGGATGTGTCCGGACATTTACTTCGTACTTGCGCCTCATACTGAGTGTCGCTGGTTAAACCAGTTAAGTTTGTGGATGTACCGCTTACGCTGGTTGTTGTCCAACTTCCGCCCACTGGTCTATATCGAAGATCGTATGTTGCACCTGCTACCGAGTTCCAACTGAGAGTAGCCGAAGTTTGGCCTACGTTAGAAGGGGTAAGTCCAGTTGGTGTGGTTGCATTACACACTGGAGGTGTACCAGTGACACCAGTAACTACAAGTGAGAAATTTTGGCTACCACCAGAAAGTGACCCTTTGTGTGTCACAGTAATTGTATAAGATCCGGAAGCACCAGATACATCTACTCGCTCATATGGATCTACATTGTTATCTCCTGTGTTGTTAGAGTTGATTCCTGTAAGCCTGTAAGGACTATATGTAGAACCACCTTGAGTTACTCGAATGTCCAGGTCGTTGACCAGTACAGGAGTGGTTTGGTTTGCAGTACCTGTATTTGCAGTTCCAGCAGGATCAGTCCAGGAGATGGATGCCATAAGAGGATTGGTCCCATCAGCATCCACATTTACAGTGTAGCTTCCGCCGTTTGAAAGAGTTAGTTCATCAATTATAGAACCATTTCCATTGTCAGAGATGGCCTCTGCGGCAGCTTTTGCATTTAAAAGTCCCCATCCGTAAACTACATCTGGTCCAGAAACCCCAGCATCATCAGCAGTGTGAAGTGCTAACCCTTTTAACGTAGCAGCTCTCATGAAGGAGCCATTCACATTGTTATAGTGCTGTTGTAAAAGAAGTAGTGTACCAGTCACATTGGGAGATGCCATGGAAGTTCCTGATATGGAATTGTAAGCTACATCACTATTATCGTAGGTAGAGTACACGCCTGTTCCATTTCCCGTAATGTCAGGCTTGATTCTGTAATCATCTGTAGGACCTTCACTACTACTGCTGTTGATCACAACTGAGTTGAAAGTACCATCATTGTTTACGTTAGCATCTTGTCCGTTAGCTACTACCATGTTGTTTTTGGAAGTAGAATGACCAGTCAGTTTGTCATATGCAGACTGTCCAGCAAGTGGCTGTCCGTTTGACGAATTGTCGTTACCATCGTTTCCTGCTGCAACCACCATTAAGTAGTAAGGTGAGTTGTACATCAGGTTATCCCAATCTCTGGATTCATCAATATAAGCTCCAAAGTACCAGTCTGGCACTAATGACGCTCTATATCCATAAGAGTGGTTGGAAAGTAACATTCCGTTTGCTGCCTCAGTAGTTGCCTCAGACAGGTCATTATTCCAGTCATGAGTCAATGCACGTGCCTGAGGAGCCATGCCTTTCGCAGCAGCCTGTACTCCGGAAGCCACAATTGTTCCGGTTACGTGTTGCGCATGAAAGCTGTTTCCATTAAGACCAGTCACACCATCATTTGTGGATACTCGATTGTTACCACCGGGACCATCAAATTCTTGGTGTGTATTACGTGTGGGTCCTCCATCCCAAACATGGGCGGTCATGTTCTGACCGTCAAGACTTAGTCCCAGAGATCCACCTATATTCAAATGGTCTGCACGCGTAGATCGCGCAGCATCTGCATTAAAGATGGTATAGTATATGGGTTTTCCGTCTCTGGAAACCGCTACTAACTCATCTACTGAGCCATCTGAATTTGGTTTTAAAATTTCCCAACCCCTCATGGACGCCATGTTGATGGCTTGAGCCCTCCGATTTTCTTCTTTCTGTTTAAATTCTTGTCGAAGTTGGGTAAGCTTTGACTTGTCATACTTGTTGCTGATCTCTTGCCGCTGTTGCAATGTCTGGGCAAAAGTGGTAGTAGTGGACACAATAAAGGCTAGCAACAATGCCTTTACGAGTCGCTCTGTTCTTCTCATAATAAACAATACGATTAGTTAAAAAAATATTAGGGGGCTGGTTGAAGGGGCGCTGACATTCATAGGTCAGGGTGGAGTGGTAAAGGGGCTCATTAAAGCCCTTACCAATCGCTTTAATCTTCTCATAATAAATCGATTAGGTTAACAATTAATCAAACGAATATAAGGTATTATTTCGGCGACTTCCAACAAACTTTGATTAACAAAATCAAAATAAGAATTATATTTGGATATTATATGTTTTTCAGTATTTAATTCTTTTTATGCTAATTATTTAGAATGCATTAAAGAAGATTTGTACTTAAAAAAGACTGTTATGCATTATCAAATGATAATGAATGTTTCATTCTATCGATAAACGGTAAAATATTGTAGATGAATATTGATATATTGAGCAATTATCAATCGTAAAAGAGATGATTTATGCAGCTTAGTTTCACAAGAATCATCCTTATTCTAACCTTCACTTCACTTTCCTGTACCGCGCAGAAAAGCATCAATAATTATGGAGAACTTAAAGGTGTAATTGGAATCTATGAGGGGAATTGCATGCCGGGCCCTGGCGTCCCCCCTTGTGAACCACGTCCCATATCCACTACTGTTTATATAACTCAGCTCAATCAAGACTTCCAGTTGGATTTGCTTGTTGATAGTGTTCGTTCCAACGATGTTGGCATCTACTCAATCAAACTGCCTGAAGGATCTTACAGCTTGTTCCTGAGAGACGAAAACAGTTTTGTATGTGATCGGATTGAATGCCCGGATGAATGCTACTGTCATCCGTTCCAAATTGTTGCAGATTCAACAACCGTCATCAATGCCAATTTAGATCATGCTACGTGGTAGTTAAAGTGACTTATGACTACCATCGCAAAACCCTGGATTAGTGGTTCGTTTGCACATGCATAAATAAGCAGCTTTTGTTTCCTCAGCCTTAAAGACAACCGGAGAAAAATTTGTTCCTCCATGGGAGCCGTCACAAAAAGGCTGATTATTAGATTGACCACACGCACACCAGGCATATGTTTTACCTTCTTCAAGGTCGACTTTCTTTGGATTTTTATCAGCAATTTGTGGTTTATCCATAATTCAAATTTAGGTTCGATTATAATTATACAACCTAAATCCATTTTGTACAAAAATTATTAATCATTGAGGGTAAGTAAATAAAAAAGGCAGCCCCTTTTGGAGCTGCCCTCGCATGGTGCCTTAATTCCATGCTTCCTTAGTTGTCTTTGAGATCAATGCCTCATTTATCTTTTAATGAAACGTTCCGTGGTAGTGTTCCCTTTCTGGTCAGAGATCACCATAAAATACACGCCATTGGAAAGTGATTGGATGTCAATCTGTTTGTTTGACTGAGATCGAATCAAGGTATGACCTTCCAGATCAATTACTTCGATCATGAGTCGCTCCGAACTTCTAACCTGAATGAAATCGCTACTTGGATTGGGATAGACAGTCACTTCCACTTCCAGTACACCTAATACTGGTGTCTCTCCAGCCCCTATCTCTCCGTCTCCATCAGCATCACCTTCGGTCTCTCCGTCACCAATCTCGCCATCACCGTTTGTGTCACCAACAACTTCTCCATCGCCAACTTCTCCGTCTCCATCAGTATCTCCAGCTACTTCGCCTGCTCCAATTGTTCCGTCTCCATCAGTGTCTCCAGCTACTTCACCGGCACCAATTGTTCCGTCTCCATCAATATCTCCGGCTATTTCACCAGCTCCGATTGCTCCGTCTCCATCAGTATCTCCAGCTACTTCACCAGCACCAATTGTTCCGTCTCCATCAGCATCTCCGGCTATTTCACCAGCTCCGATTGTTCCGTCTCCATCAGTATCTCCAGCTACTTCGCCTGCTCCGATTGTTCCGTCTCCATCAATATCTCCAGCTACTTCACCAGCACCAATCGTTCCGTTTCCATCAGCATCTCCGGCTATTTCACCAGCTCCGATTGTTCCGTCTCCATCAGTATCTCCGGCTACTTCGCCAGCACCAATCGTTCCGTCTCCATCAGTATCTCCGGCTACTTCACCATCACCAATCGTTCCGTCTCCATCAGTATCTCCGGCTACTTCACCAGCACCAATCGTTCCGTCTCCATCAATATCTCCGGCTATTTCACCAGCACCAATTACTCCGTCTCCATCAGCATCTCCGGCTACTTCACCAGCACCAATCGTTCCGTCTCCATCAATATCTCCGGCTATTTCACCAGCACCAATTACTCCGTCTCCATTAACATCACCAGCTATTTCACCAGCTCCGATTGTTCCGTCTCCATCAGTATCTCCAGCTACTTCGCCAGCGCCAATCGTTCCATCTCCATTAACATCACCAGCTAATTCACCTGCACCGATACTACCGTCTCCATCTACATCACCGGCTACTTCGCCAGCGCCAATCGTTCCGTCTCCACCAGTATCTCCGGCTATCTCACCAGCACCGATACTACCGTCTCCGTCCATATCTCCGGCTATTTCACCAGCGCCAATGTTACCGTCTCCATCCATATCTCCAGCTACTTCACCAGCACCGATTGTGCCATCTTCGTTTGTGTCACCTGCATGGGTAAAGACATCCAATACCGTCACTATTATATTTTGATCGCTCGTATTTTCTCCGTCACTTACGGTAATTGTTACCTCGTAGATGTTATCTCCATTAGCATCCGATGGGTTTTCGTAATCCGGTGCTGCCAACCATACCAGATCATTTCCAGAAACACCGAACATTGTCGCATCAGATCCAGCGCTGTTTATGAAGCTAAAGCTGGTAGTACCATCTGCATCTGTTGCGGTGAGCGCAAAAATCACCAACTCGTTTTCATCAATATTGACGGCATTCGCTGAAGTGATGACCGGGTCATTATCATTTGCATTTGTCACCGTAATTGTGACTTCCAGGGTTGTCGCATTGCTTGCAGCGTCTGTAGCAATGACATCAATGACGTAAGTATTGTTTGCATCTCCATCCCCGGGGGACTCATAATCCGGAGAAGAAACAAAGCTTATTTCATTGTCATTTGCCAATGTGAACTGTGCCTCATCTTTCGTGCTTCCGAGCGTGAAGGTCACGGCCTCATCTGCTGTTGCCGTGTAAGCTACTCCAGACCCATTTTCTTCGAAGTTCGCTATTGAAGATGAAGTAAAGGTTGGATCAATTTCATCTACATCCGTTACAGTGATAGTTACCTCAAGGGTAGTTTCATTACTTCCTGCATCTGTGGCTATTACATCAATTACATAAGCATTATCTAAATCACCGTCTGCCGGAGACTCATAATCCGGAGAAGTTGCGAAGCTAATTTCATTGTCATTTGTAAGTGTAAACAAAGCCTCATCTTTAGAACTACCCAGGGTAAAAGTCACTGCTTCATCGGCAGCAGCCGTGTAGGCAACTCCCGTACCATTTTCTTCATACGAAGCGGACGTGGAAGATGTGAAGCTAGCAGGGAAATCATACTCCCACTGCCCGGTTGACAAGGCATAGATTAAAGCACTGCCACCATATTTACCCCATGTATCGCCCGTTAGCGTATGATAGTATGAGCCATCTTCTGAAGTATAACCACCTGATGTACTGTATGTTAAAGGGGAGTTAGCATAATTCCACCGTGCGCTTGTTCCATACTCCGTAGCAGCCATCGCTATAATATAGGAAGTGGAAGCATTGAGGGAAACGTTCCCAACAAACTCTACAATATTGTCCACAGGAACTATCGATTGAACTGGGGTAAGTGTCCCAATCAGCACATCGGGACTGTCTCCTGACTTGGTATAAACCCTGCATTCGATAGTTGAAATATCATCTCCTGGATTTGGCATGTACGTTTTAAAGGAAATGGAGGCTGTGGCTTCAGGTCCTGTAGTAAATCCAATTCCCAATGAAGAGTTTACTTCCTGAGTATAGTAACTATCGAAATCATATTTTACCTGATAATTAGGTGTTCCACTTGCATTATCCAGGTTACTTATCCGTAGCATTGACTCTACAGGATCTGGATGATCCGTTACCGTAATTGTCACCTCAAGAGTCGTGGCATTGCTTGCAGCGTCTGTCGCTATTACATCAATTACATAAGCATTATCTAAATCACCATCTGCCGGAGACTCATAATCCGGAGCGGAGGTGAAGCTAATTTCATTGCCATTCGTCAGGGTAAACAACGACTCATCTTTTGTGTTTCCTAGCGTAAATGTGACCGTCTCATCCGCAGTTGCCGTATAAGCTACTCCTGTGCCATTTTCTTCATAATTCGCTGTTGCACTTGATGTAAAAGAAGGTGCAGTCCCGTCAACGTTGACCGTCTCGGTCCCTTGAGTCATTTCAGCCACACAACTACCAGATGTGTGCTCCTGATAGACATTAAAAGTTATTGTTTCGCTCAGTGTGCCTGTATTGATAATAATAGCGCTACCCGTACCTGCTACAGGACCAGCAAAGATGGTATCATTCACATCATTTCTTAAATAATAATTAACATCCACCTGGGAAGCATCAATGGTGAAATCAACATCTGCACCAGGAGCAACAGTAGTTGATGCAGCAGTAAACGTTTGATCCACCAATGGATCTATCGTTACTGTAGGCTTATTTGTCATCTCAATGGAACATACCGAAGTAGCACAAACAACCTGGCCATCTACCCAGTCGGTAGTTTCGTCCATGTTAGTCAAATTGCCATTAAAGCTTCCAACCTGATCATACAAAACAGAACCACTTCCTTCATCGAAGGTGTAAGCATTAATCAGATTAATGTCTCCCAAATCTGTACAAGAACCAGCATCAGCCGCAACTTCAGTTGCTGATCTCACGTCATTCCAAACATAGAAATCATCGATTACTGACTTAGAGGGGCCTGTTGAGGGAGAAGACCCAATTCTCCAGCCTCCTGTTCCAATCATGGCATTCTTTGCGTCTGAATATTGTTCCACTCCATTAACGTAAAAATTTATCACAGATCCACTAAATGTCCAAGTATGATGCTCCCAAGTGTTGTTAGCCACAGTATAACCCGTGTTTTGCCAGCCTCCAGTATGATGTGCATAAAACTGCAATACACCAGAGGTATTGATCATCGGAGATAGCTGCCATCCTCCACCTGCGCTAAAAATGGATATATTTTGAGATCCTATAGCATCAGTTTTAAACCAATACGAAATCGTATACTGATTTAATGTGGTCGCATTGATTGTCCCCAAATCCACATAATCATCCACTCCGTCAAAATCAAGTGCTTTGGAGCTTCCTTTTTTCTCACCAACCACATTAAAGGTTGTAGTGCTATTCAGCGTGCCTGTATTGAATGTTAACCCACTACCGTCCCCTACAACAGGTCCGTCAATGATGCTGTTGTCTGAATCGTCTCTTAAGAAGTAAGAAGCGCCATTTTGAGAAGAACCTGTAGTAATTGTAGTTGATCCTTCGCAAAGAAAGTTTGATGCTGACGCACTTACAGAAAGATCACTTAATGGTTCTATCGTTATTGTAGCCGTTTGAGTCATTTCAAGTGAGCAGACGTCATAAACAGCTTCAATTCTGTCGCTCGCTTGATAGTTAGGGAAAGTAATATCATAGCCATTACCCGTTAGATCTGAAGCTACATTACCGGAGACTTCTTCAAAATCATAGTAAGCAACAAGGTTAGCAGAATTTGGATCTACAGACGCCATACTATTGACAATCTCACTGGAATTTCGAGCGGATGTCCACATTCTAAATTCATCCATCATTCCATCCATTGCTCCCGCATAACCAGCTCCTCCGTGTCTTCCTAATTCCCAAACATCACCAGACTGAAAACCTCCAAATGTTCCTCCTCCATCTAGTCCAACGAGTTCACCATCTATATAAATAGCTGCAGTGGTTCCGTCCCATACAAATGCATAATGATGCCAATTATTATCAGTTGGTTGAGTCCCGTTAGCAGATTTAAATTGTCCAGATGATCCTCTTACAAATACATAACCATTTGTTAGATCGTGCTCAATCATACCAGCCCCGGAAGCTGACCCGAGGGTATTTATCCAGCTTGGCCCGGTGCCTGTATTAAATTGTGCCCAGTATTCGATTGTCCAAGGACTTGACGAAGAAACTGCCGAAAATGGATTGCCATTAAAATCACCGTAATCCGAGAGCGCTTGATTGCTAGTGTTTTCTTCAAAAAATAATACCTGGGAACTATTTGATACTTCCCCATAGACATTGTAAGTAGTTGTGCTCACAATATTCCCGGTATTAAAAACAAGCCCACTACCATCTCCAATCATGGGCCCATCAATAATACTATTGTCAGAATCGTTCCTCAAATAGTAATCTATTCCATTATCCGAAGATGATGTTGTAATTGTAGTAGATCCTTCGCAAAGAAAGTTTGATGCTGACGCACTTACAGAAAGATCACTTATGCTACATTGTGATCTCGCTTGAAGCGACACCATCAATATTAAAATTGACACCAGTGAGGTTCGAAATGAACCACTGGTTTTAAGAAAAAAAGTAAAAGACTTATTCATTATTAAATGTTTAATATTTCCTTGCGGAGTTTGTATCAAGTCACAATAATATCTACCTGCCTTTTACTAGAACACAGGCTGGGACGGAATACAGAATAGAGGGACGAATGACAGAAGAATTCTATGAACAACCTGTTGTCATCGATGAGAAATTTAGTCCAGAAGTTGATTGAGCTGCTCTCGGTGAGTTCGGCTAACTCGCAGTTGAGTGCCGTCCTTTAGGGTGCATTTTTCACCGTTTAAACCTATGATATGGGTCGTATTTACAATAAACGACCGATGGATTCGTGTGAAAGTGTCAGGAAGCCTATTAGTAAGCTCTGATAGTGGGAGCCTTAGCTCCACTTGTTCATCGGTAATCGTGAAAACCTTGACATAGTTTTTAAAAGCTTCTATGTATTTGATATCATGTAGGTGCAACTTGACATAGTTACTTCCTTGTTTTATTT
This sequence comes from Ekhidna sp. ABH4_415, assembly GCF_056161305.1. Lineage (NCBI taxonomy): Bacteria > Pseudomonadati > Bacteroidota > Cytophagia > Cytophagales > Reichenbachiellaceae > Ekhidna > Ekhidna sp. ABH4_415. The sequence goes on along the minus strand of NZ_JBSWYW010000007.1, from coordinate 148,371 downwards.
CCAGCGTTTTATCCGGCCTACTGGAGATAAACAGTTCCAGCTGTGCCATCAGTTGTTGCTTTGTAAATGGCTTCACGATGTACCCTTCTGGCCGGGTGGAGACTATATCCCTTATTGTTTCATCATCAGAGTAGGCCGTCACATAAATAAATGGAATGCCTTGCTCATTAAGTTTGCGTCCTAAAGTTGCTCCACTCGGTGAGAGATCCCCAAGGTTATAGTCAAGTAATGCAATATCAATGTCATTGTTTTCAAGAGCTTCCAAAAATTTATGCACTCCTGTAGCTCTAAAAACAACGTGGTGTCCGAGCTCATCCAGGTAGTCTGCTAACAGATTAGCGACCATCGAGTCATCCTCACACAGAGCTACCTTCAAACTTTTCATTTTTTAGAGAGATTAGGAAAAACAAGAATGAATTCTTTTGACTTATCAACATATGTGATTTTACCTCCAAGCTGCTCCACCAATAAGTTTATCAACCGAAACCCTACCGATTCCCCCTGATACAGGATTTCTTCATTTGGGAGTCCCTTGCCATTATCTGACAAATAAAATACGTAGTGATCGGTTTCCACTTGAAACTTTAGTCTGATTTCTATAACCTGAGAATGAGAACCATGTTTGATACTATTAGTAAAAAGTTCGTTTAGTATAACTCCTAATACCAATGCGTGATCTGACGAAATAGACACAGCATCCATAACATCCAAAGTAATTTGGTGATCCGTCCCCAACACTCCTGAGATGTGAAATTTAATTTGTTCGAGTACTTCTGATAGCAAGACTTCTTCTTCTGAATAATGTTCCAAAAGATTTGCATGCAACACGGCCATAGCCTCCAGTCTTTCTTTCACTGCATCCAACTCAACAGACACCATTTCATTTTTAGCCCTTTTCTTTTGGAGTTGAATGAGGCTGATAAGAAATGTTAGGTTGTTCTTCACCCGGTGATGAAGATCTTTCAGTAGAACTTCCTTTAATTTAAGCGCTTTAAAAAGTTCTCTGTTTACATTCTGAATTTCCATACTTTTCCTTCTCAACGAGAGTGAAAAAGTGATGAACCCTAAAAAACCCAACCCAAGGGAAAGGGTGGCAATGAAATACATATTTCTTTCATCAGCAATTTTCTCTGCTTCAATTTTTGCCAGCTTTGTTTGAAGCTGTTGTCTTTCCAGCTCAAAGGAGGCAGCTTTCACAGCAACTTCTTTGTTTACTGATTGACGTAGATCACGGATATTGGACTGATGAGAAGAATCTAAATAAGAAATTGCTTTACGTAAATCACCACGCTTCTCATATAAAGTTGCCTTATGTAGATACAATGTATAGAGAATAGCATGCCACCCATGATTTTTAGTAACCAATAAGGCTTCTTCAATTAAGGGTTCTATCTCATCCCATTGTTGGTTTTCCATTTTATATGAAACAAGGTTTCCCACAGCTGAAACCCAAAAACGAGCATGACCTCCTCTTTTCCATAACTCAATTGCGCGGTTTAAATAGTACTCAACACTGTCGGTTTTTTCCAGCTGATTTGAAATAGATGCCAATTCATTGTATGCGTTGGCCAACAAAAACACATTGTCTGTTTCATTCAAAAGGTCGATGGTTTTGAGAGCTGTTTCGTAAGCTTTTTCCAGTTGACCTGATTCATTGTAAACAGCTGAAACTCGGTTCAGATAGTAGAGATACACTTCACCTGAAATTTGATTTGTCTTAATCAGCTGACCACATGTATGTATCCAATTTAAAGCTGTTTCAAAGTTTCCTATGGATCGATAGTATTCAATTAAATTAATTTGAGTGATTGCGGTCCCTTTGAAATCATTTAGCTCTTTAAAAAAAACAAGGGCTTGCTCATAATACTTCATTGCCAGCGCATAATCACCGTTGAGTTTAGTCAGCCGTCCCTTAAGTAAGAAACAATCACCTGCAAAAGAATTAACAGGGACGGTTGAAATCGGAAGTGCCTCGAACTTCATCAAGGCAGAATCAAACTGCCCCAACGCTGAAAGGGCTTTGATTTCCAAATAGCGAAAGACATGATTAGCTATTGAGAGCTTATTATCAACCAGCCCCGCTCTGGCGATCTGAAGAGCCTGGATTCCATCGCTTTCTATCAAGGAGTCATACTGATCAAAATATCGAGCAAATTGTTTCTGTTCTCCCTCACTCCATTCCACCCCATACAATTTAAATACCTCATCAAGCGTCCGATACTGATAAGAACCTGCTACAGAGAACGTAATAAATAAACAAGCTATGAAAAGTAATCGTTTTTCTTTCACCAGAGTGTATGATTTGAATGCACTGACAGAATCATCACATTTGATTTTTTAAAGATAGACTTATTCACGATTCCATTTCACGCTCAACCAACAACACGAAACCATCATCCAGTCCAAGATAGCCATGTTCGTAGCAGAAGTAGTAAACATCCCCTGCCTTGGTTATGTAAGTGTTGGTAAAAAAGTCAAAATCAAATCCTTTCTTTAGCAACTTATCCCTGTGAATCTTTCTCTTCCCATCAGGATTGAGTTCAGCCAGTATCCTTCTGTTCTTGGCAAGTGTATTGTTTACATTTCTCATGTAATTGGTCGTTGCTGAATTGGCCTTGTTGTTAAAGGCATTTCTGCATGCATCAGAACAAAATTTTTTGTCTATCCTTCCGTGAACGGGTCGTCCGCATTCAGGACATTCTCTATTTTCCATGGGGTATAAACTATTGATTTACAGCAATAAATCCAATTACAAACGACTACAAACGGATAATAAATGACTACAAGTATTTAAAAACCGAATCAAGCTACCTTCCTATTCAACCTTTGCTATCGTCAAACGACACATTCATCTACCAACGGATGAATCATTAAACAACTTAAATATTTTTTATCATGACAAGTTTAAAAAACAACGTACAACTAATTGGTAGATTAGGTAACGAACCAGAAGTGAGAACATTCGACAGTGGCAAGAAGATGGCCACCTTCTCGCTCGCTACGAACGAGACGTATTACAACAACAAAGGAGAAAAAGTTACCGACACGCAATGGCACAATATCGTGGTGTGGGGTAAGAAAGCAGACGTGGTTGAGAACTACCTTAACAAAGGAAGTGAAATCGCTCTGGGAGGAAAGCTCATTAACCGATCATATGAGAAAGATGGAGTGAAGAAGTACATCACTGAAATCAATCTTACCGATCTATTAATGATGGGCAAGAAAGACTAGCATTTAAAATTTATCCCAAAAAACACAGCCACGGACACCTTCGTGGCTGTGTTTTTTTATCGAACAAGTAGTCGCCCTGTGTAAACATCCCCGTCAGCAAATAGCCTGTAGTAATAGATGCCTGATTTAAACATGTCTGTTTGAATGTTGTCCAAAGAACCCAAAATCTCTTGCCGATGTATTAATGATCCTTCTTGATCAATAATTTCTATGATAGGAGTACGATCTTCGAATGTTTTTGTGATGATATTGAAGGGCTCACCTGCCTGAACCGGATTGGGGAAGATTTTTAAAGGTATTTCAGTGAGGTAATAAACAGAACCAGAGAAGAGTGTCAACTCTTCACCGTTAATAAAACGTACAATAGCTCTATGCTCATTGTAACCCTGAATAGGTGCTGTATCAAGGTGGGTTATCTCATCACTTGCTACATCATTGATCTCAGCTATGGTGGTATATCCATTGAAGTTATTCCGTTCAAATACAATTGACTCAACTCCATAAAAGGTCCCTAAAGAAAGGTTAAGATAGATACCCGTATCGAGGGCAACTGTTTGAAAAAAAGTGGACACATAACATTCGACTCCTTGTCTGGTGAAGTCAAAAGTAGGTGTTGGAAGGAGCTTCTTGCCATCACTCAATAATGGCTGAACGGATATCTGAGTATCACCAATCAATGAAGTTTGCTGAATGATAAGAAATGTATCCGAGGTATTTATTAACTCTTCGAGATTTTTATTTCCAAGGTATGAGACATTATAATTCGTAGCATTATACCTAGGATCCCACTTTATCATTAATGAATCAGCGCAATTAAATCCTACAGTTGCTTTCAATGGGACTGAGACTGTAAATGTGTCTGTTTCATATACTTCTTCTCCAATTGTCATTTTTGCTTTAACTGCTGCATTCAATTCCGTTGGATTATTCCACCTCCAGTATCCTTGTTCCAGATCAATCTGATCCCCTAAAGTTGTCCAATTGGTTCCATCCTCTGTATAACTTAGCTCACCGGTCCCCTCTTTAGTAGTAGACCACCTAAAGTAAGATCCTGTTTCTCCATTATAAGGCATATTGTCACTACCTGTCGGATAATCCCATTCGAACGAGTCATCTAAATCATATTGCCAGGTCACATAATATTCCTGATCAGATATGGATGATGAAGACTCCACTCTTATTGTGTATGTATTTTCAGGATTTTCGATAGTTACCTGCTCTACGTTATTCAATGTATCGATACCACGAACTGCTGCACTAGATAAAGCAGATGTATTCGGACTGGGATCTAATATCCATGGTAAAGTCTCCGTCGTTCCGTCATCTAATCTTAAATCAAGGTCGTTTACCAAAGCTTTATAATCACCAATATTTGCAGCGGGATCAGTCCATGCAAGTGTCACCTTCAGGTTTTTTGCTTCAATTGGTAGAGTAATTACATGTTCATTCGTCAGACCATTGGATACCGTTCCAGATAAGAACTGTAAGCTTCTTAAAGATTGAAGACTTTTCCATGCATTTACATTGCCATAACCAGTCAAAAAATCCAATCCATCCGGGCCAACATCCTCAGCACCATTTATCAATAAAGCTTTGACCAATGCTGATGGCATATCTTGACCTCCATGATCCACTCTGTACTGTTGTTGTAGTAATGCCGATATTCCTGAGACAAGAGCTGCTGAATTGGAACTTCCAACTACGCTATATGTAACAACCTCTGGTTTTACTCTTCCATCATATGCGGGACCTCTAGAGACAAAAGCCGGAATATTTCCCACGGTATCAACGGATCCAACAACCAATACATTCTTAGCCATCTTAATATTTCCTGACAGATTTGCATAGCCTTCTACACCCTCATAGATACCATCTTGAGATACCTCTAGCCCGGCATTTCCACTAGAAAAAACATGCAGAAGATTTGTGTTATTGAACGCACTTACATCAAATGCCCGTGCCTGAACACCATATTCATTGGTACGATCGATTCCGTAGCTATGATTTTGGGTGTTGATGCCCAGATCTAAATAAGATTGGTCAGCGTCCGGCATGGCATCAGCAAAACCTGAAGATGTAATGGATGCATCAATCGCTACTCCTTTACCTGTAATAAATGAATTACCCGCACCAGCAATTATTGTTGCCATTTCCGTTGCATGATTATCCACCAATTCACTTTCAAGTCCCGACATTATTGATCTATTGAGAAGATCAATATCGTCTTCCCTAAACTTGTTTTCCTGGATCGAGATCAATTCAGAAGACCCATCCAGTTCAGGATAGAAATGATGAATTTTGTTTACCCTGTTGGGATTAAGGTTTAAATCAATAACTCTGCTCTCAACTTGTGGGGTAAGAACTTTATCTGTCACATGCAATACTTCATTTAGAGGAATTAGCTTTTCTTCTATTTCTGTTAATGTCCCTTCTATGAGGTAAGTTCTGCTTGAAGGGTATGAAGCAATTAGATGAAAGGACTCGAATATATCATCTACCTCATGATCTACAACTATTAGATATCGGGTGGACAGAGGATTGGAAACATCTAATTTCCAGGAATCACTTAAAGACCATGCCTTACTTGAAATATCTGCATTATCTGAAAATCGAACTATATGATGTTTTAAATCATAAGATTTAAACACACTGGCATTCGGATACTTAGTTTCAATTGTTTCTCTATCCCCTTCAACCAAATAAAAACCTTTGTCTAATATTGATGACTCAATCTGATTCTGCACTACCCCGTTCCACCCCTTAATATTTTGCGCAATAATCTTACTACACCAAATAATTATCAATACAGCTAAAACTATTCCTCTCATAGGTTCGCCAAATTAGATAAAACACCAGATATTATCGATTAACAAATATTATTTGTCGATTAATATTTTTAATCACATATCTTATAACCTTTTTTATTTTTTAGAATTCTTTCATTTGTTAAAAATATTTATAAACAATATTTTATTTGTTTTATCAAGTGATAATGTTGATAAAAAAATAGAATATTATTTTTTTTTATAAATGCATCGTTTTTATATTGGCAGTAAAATGTTTAACCTAATATTATTATGAGAAGATTAAATTTATCGCTATGGAGCGTGTTTGTGATGTTCCTAGCAGTTGGTTTCACAGCTTGTTCATCTGAAGAAGAAGCACCAATGCCAGAAGTAATTTCCGATGAGGTCAAGGCACAATTCGCTGATCTTGGATTTGATCCAAGTGACATGCAATATGTTGAAAGAAAGAATGACCTGACCGGAGAAGAAGAAGTTGGATACTTACTTGAGCAGGACATGTTCGTGCCTAAAGGACAACTTCAGGAAATGCTTGGCAGTGATTTCTTTGGACAGCTAGAGCAGTACAGAACAAGCGCTTTGGTTTCATCTGGCAACTACAACATAGACATCATCGGTTATACTGGTGGGTCTTATGCGCTAGATAACACCATGAGAACTGCGCTTCAGTGGGCTGTAAACAACTACAACAGATTGAACATCGGCCTCAACTTCAACCTTTCTTTCGGAACTAACTATGGCAACAAAGACATGGTTGTTTATAAAGTAAGCGGTGGAGGAGGAGGATCTGCTGGATTCCCATCAGGCGGAAAACCTTACAAGTGGGTTCAAATCCAATCTGGTACCAGCAGTTATGGAACAAACGTAGTTGAGCACGTGATCACTCACGAAATCGGTCACTCCGTTGGTTTCCGTCACACAGACTACTTCAACAGATCTATTTCTTGTGGTTCTGGAGGAAACGAAGGAAGTGCTGGTGTTGGAGCTATCCACATTCCTGGAACTCCTACTGATGCTGACATGAACTCGATCATGCTTGCATGCTTCAGCTCAAATGAAGATGGTGAGTTTGGAAGCTATGACATCACAGCTCTAGAGTATCTTTATTAAAAAGAGACCCTCACCAAAGAAAAAGCCGGCTGATAGCCGGCTTTTTTTTATGAAATTTCCTTAATGGTGTGAGAAATACCATTGAAGGTGAATGTATCCCCCATTTTTTTTCCTTCCATTGCTTTACTGATTGGTGCATTTCCTGAAATGACAAAAACCGAACTTCCACCAACATTTAGCTGACCAATAGCCGAGCTCAGAAAAAATGCAGATTTGTCTGTCACAACGAAACACCCATATTTGACCTGGTCATAGCTCTTATCGACATCAATGGCTTGTAGTGCTGTCCGCTGGTCAGTCAATAAGTCTAACTGTTTACCCAATCGATTTCTTTCCTGCATCATCATTTCACGGCCAGTCTCGTATTTATCGCCCATACTACTCTTAGTTTCAGCAATGGCTGACTCTCTAACCGCATCTAATTCTGCCTGCAGACCCTCGATTTTTTTCTCAAGGTAATCTTTGCATGCTTTATGTACTTCTGATTTTGAAACTTCCATATCAACAAACATAACCGCTAACAAAGGATTATGATTCCGAAAATAGTTCTTCTAGGTCTTTCTTCACCTTCTGATATCCATCCTCAATTTCAGACATTGCTTCGTTTACGTCCGATTTTACATTTTGCCAATTCTCTTTGGTTGCATTCTTTGTACGTTCAATGGAATCTTCAATATCGTCCTTCTTTCGTTCAAGGTCTGCTTTAGCTTCCTCTAACGTACGCTCTACAGGACCTTCATTAATGTTAAGCTGATCTTCAATATCCTCAATCGCATCATTGATACTGGATTTCATTTTTTCAAGGTCTTCTACCATCTCTTCCTTTTGTTCTTCCAAACTGCTTTCATTTCTATCCCCAGAATTGCAAGCAAACAAAAAGATTAGGGCCAAAATCGATAAGGTCTTAAGTGTTATTTTTGAAAATTGATTTTTTGTTTTCATGGTTTTATTTGTTTTATCATTTTTCTAATTGACTTGAGAAAAATTTATACCATTCATAAAAACTCTTACAACAGTCTTAAAAAGCAGAGCTTCTCTTTCACGGCTTCTCATATTGAGAATTGATCAATCAGATTGAGACAGTTTGCTAGAGAATTAGGTCTTTATGTACCTCGAAGTTCATCGGCATAATATTCTCTTTCTAAATAGTCATTTCAACAAAACATTCAATAGACATGCTTACATGGACATTAATATTTCTTGTAGTTGCCCTGGTTAGCGGACTATTCGGATTCACAAAACTTGCTAGAGGGGCAGCCGGCATTGCACGATTCCTATTCTTCATTTTTGTGATTTTATTAATACTTTCAATGGTCACGGATCTATTTGCTTAGCATGAATGCAACAAAATTTAAGCTCAGCAAGGGTTGCTGAGCTTATTTTTCATTTCAATTTCGACAAAAACGAAACATATTTCTAAACAACCCGTTGAACTCTTCAATTTCTACAAATACGAAAGATTTAGTAACCTTACATAGTAATTTGGAGTAGATCTGTCAATGAGAACAAACGATAAACGGGCCCCACAATGGATTCAACGGTTAATCGAACGGTATTGTGAGCCCGATCTTTTTGAAGGCATCTCCGGTGACTTAGAGGAACTCTTTTTCGAGAATGTAGAGAAACATGGTTCTGTAAAAGCCAAGCTTATTTACCTGATGCAGGCTGCTGGATTTTTCAGGATGCGATTAAGAAAACGATCAAAAAGAGTTACAAACATGAAGGCAATCTGGACCAATTACCTACTTACAGCGTATCGATCACTCAAGAAGCACAAAGCATTTTTTGCAATCAATCTAATCGGATTAATTACCGCAATTACATGTGCGCTATTCGCACTAGTGTATGTGTTTGATGAATTACAATTTGATAAACAGCATGCTGACACAGACAAGACCTATCGTCTTTACAAAAGGCACGTAAATCCTGCCGAAAATACCAATCATCTGACCTATGAGACTTCAGGCATGATGGGCCCCACCATGCATCAAGAATATGCTGAAATTCAAGAATATGTTCGGATTTGTCCTTGGTTCTCAAAGGCCATCATTTCATATGAAGAAAATAACTTTGCTACAGACCAGCTCTATTTCGCTGATTCCAGCTTTTTCCAATTTTTTGATTTCTCATTGAAAGCCGGAGATCCTACGCAAGTACTTACAGCACCGTCATCCATTGTGATCAGTGAATCCTTGGCTCAATCAATTTTTAAAGATCAAAATCCGATAGGAAAAGTTGTCGTTGGACTTCATGGACTTAACTATACAGTCACAGGTGTCTTCAAGGATTTACAGAGAAGGTCGTCACTACAATTTGACGCACTTGTTTCCTGGAGCACCACCGTTCCCAATGTGGGGCCCCTGTCGTATACCTGGATGAATAATTGGCTCGCGCAAGGAATATTCACGTTCGTAAAGCTTTCAGAAGGAACAAATCCCAAGCAAGTGGAGGCGATGCTTCCCGATATGATGAATCGGCACTTTCAGGAACGTGCGGAGAATTACTTCCTGAAACTTATGCCTCTTGCGGATATGTATTTGTACGGGGATAATATTCGAGCCAATAGGGGAATGAAATCAGGGAGTATCACATTCGTTCTTACCTTGAGTTTCTCAGCCCTACTTGTATTCTTAATAGCCAGTGTCAATTATGTCAATATAATGCTTTCCAGGGCATCTGAGACTTACACTGAAGTAGGTATTCGCAAAGTGATGGGATCCAGCAGAAGCCAATTGATGAGTCGATTTGTTGCAGAAACATTCATCAACACCTCCATAGCAACAATAATTAGCTTCCTATTACTGGTACTACTTCTCCCCGAAATCAACCCATTAATAGGTAAAGATCTGGCAATATCTGCTTTGTTTCAGCCTGTGATTATTACTGCTGCTGTCGCTTTTATTCTTATCATCAGTTTACTGGTAGGTCTATATCCAGCCATAGTTTTATCTGCCCCACCTATTTCTTCTATCCTTCAAAAGTCATTGTCTGTTGGCGCCAATGGGTGGTTCAAAAGAGTATTGATGACCCTTCAATATGGCATCTCCATCTTTTTAATTATCTGTACAGTGGTGGTTATCCAGCAAACCAACTATTTAAAAAATAAACCCCTGGGATTTGATAAAGAGCAAGTGATGGTGATAGATGTCAGTAATGAAGTGGATCAAAAAATAGACATTTTCGAGTCAGAATTGCTAAAGAATCCAAACATTAGCTCCGTTTCCATCTCTCGTTCGGCCATTGGATCCGGGACATATTCTACTACGGTCTTCCCGGAAGGCTTTTCAAATGAAGTGACGACTAGAATATTTGGAGTAGATCAAGACTTTTTTGACACCTATGGAATGGAACTGAATTACGGAAGAACGTTTTTCAAAAATACGTTAGCTGATTCCAACAATCTGGTCATTAACCAGGCGATGGTGGATTTTCTGGGATGGGATGATCCAATTGGCAAGCATATCCGGTTTGGCCAAGATGGAGAGCCTGCTAAGATCATTGGGGTGGTTGATGACTTCCACTACAACTCCTTAGCCACTGCAGTTATTCAACCGACCATCCTTTACCTTAACACGACTACCATTTGGAATGCTTCCGTACGTTTGTCGGGAAAAAATCAGCGAGAAACGATTGCATACATACTGGATGTGTGGGACCAATTAGCTACCAGAACACCCATAGATTTTTACTTTGTAGATGAGTGGTTTGATACACAATATGAAAAGGAGACACAACTGCTAGGAATGTCTACACTCTACTCTTTTATCAGTATCATCCTATGTGCCTTAGGTCTCTACGGACTGACCGCACTCATCTTGCAACAAAGACAAAAGGAAATAAGCATAAGAAAAGTACTGGGCGCATCTGTGAAATCCATTGTTTCGTTGATTAATAAGCAATTTATCTCAATCATTGTGGTTAGCTTCTTTATCGCCACACCTTTGGCATACTATCTGATTTCACAATGGCTGGATGAGTTTGTCTACAGGATCACAATAGATGCATTTGCTTTTGTAGTTGCTGGTTGCCTCACACTTATCATTAGTGTAGCGATTATCAGCAGCCTATCAATAAAAACAGCAAACACTAACCCATCAGAAACCTTAAGTAATGAATAAGCGATGAAAGGAACAAACCTCGGAGAATTAGAAGAATTGATCATGCTAACCGTCGCAGTTTTGTATGACGAAGCATATGGAGTAGCCATACAAAAAGAGATCAAAAAGCGTAGCAACAGATCCATTACAATCAGCACGGTGCATGCAGCGTTAGCACGATTACAATCGAAAGGCTATGTGGATTCGAGATACGGCGGAGCAACTCCGGAACGAGGAGGACGCAGAAAGCACTTGTTTAGGGTAACAAAATCCGGACAAAAGGTGTTGGAGCAAGTAAAAGAACAACGAAATGCTATTTGGAACGAAATCCCGACCGTAGCATTTAACAACTAGATGATTTTTGACACTTCATACCCAGATAAAGAAACCACTCGAAAAATAAATAATGCCGTTGGATTGCCTTTCAACTGGAAGGAGCGTTGGAAAATGGGCGGTATTGGTTCCCGCAGGATGACCATCCATGAGATTAGTGAGGACTATAAGCAATACATGAATGCCGATCATTATGTATCTACCGCAAGTATTGAACTCAGACCTAAAGGCATCATCATTCACTTCCGTCACAAGTTGCAGGAGTATTCATGGATTATGCCTTATGAAACACTAAGAGTTAATTATGAAGGCTCACTGAGGCTGGAGAGTGATGAACACTTCATCCAGTTCAATGATCCAAATAACGACGCGTTCATACAAAGGATGGTTGATCTCTCTAAAAATTTCTGAGATATTCTTAAACAAAAAAGAACTTTCATTCATTTATATATGTATATACATTAAATGTAAATACCTTTAATATTATGAACACTAATTCAACCCTTTTTGATCGTTATAAACTAGGACAAATAACCCTGCAAAACAAGACGGTAATGGCTCCAATGACCAGAAGCCGAGCAGATCAGGATCATGTGCCCACATCTATTATGGCAGAGTATTATGAGCAGCGAGCTAATGCCGGACTTATCATCTCCGAGGGAACAGCTCCTTCCCCAAATGGTGTAGGGTATCCTCGAATTCCTGGAATTTACAATCCAAATCAAATTGAAGCCTGGAAGTCAGTTACAAATGCCGTACATCAAAAAGGTGGAAAAATATTTATGCAGCTAATGCATACCGGAAGAATTTCCCACCCTCTAAATATGCCAAAAGGTGCTAATATTCTTGCCCCATCCGCTATTGCTCCTGCTACCACAGAAATGTATACAGATCAGGAGGGTACTCAGAAAATTCCAGTACCAAAAGAAATGACTGCCGAAGAGATAGAAAGCACAATAGAAGAATTTGTAAAGGCTGCTGAAAATGCCATTGAAGCTGGGTTTGATGGTGTTGAAATACACGGAGCAAACGGTTACTTGATTGAGCAATTCATTAACCCTGAAAGCAACAGAAGAACCGATGATTATGGAGGAGCAGTTGAGGGGAGAGTAAAATTTGCCCTGGAAGTGGCTGCCAGAACGATTAAAGCCATCGGAGCAGATAAAGTTGGCATGCGCTTATCCCCAGGAGGAGCCTTTAATGATATCAATCCCTTTGATGGGCAAGAGGAAACATTTCTTTTCCTGGCAGAAAAACTGAAGGAGTTAAACTTGTTGTATATTCATCTGGTAGATCATTCTGCTATGGGATCGCCGGAAGTACCACGACCGCTGAAAGAAGGAATTAGAGATGCTTTCGGAGGTACCATCATTATTTCCGGTGGTTATGACAGAGCTTTAGCGGAGAAAGATATAGAAAACGGGTTAGGTCATTTGGTTGCTTTTGGAAGACCTTTCCTGGCAAATCCTGATTTAGTAGATCGGATGAAACACAATGCTGATTTAAATCAACCAGACTTTGACACATTTTATACTCCCGGAGAGAAAGGATACACGGACTATCCTTCTTTGAAATTTAGTAGTGTTGGTTAGTGAAGCAAGACCCACCGAAAGGTGGGTTTTTTATTCAAAAAGCTTAGCCTTCATTATAATCTCTCTTCTAACCTTATAAAACTCCTGATGTATATCAAATGGGGCTTGTCCATTAGGTTCTAAATGAACATACTCTCCACCTTCTTTCATTTCATAAGAATTGACGTTATCTCTGAGGTTATAAGTCAGAATATTGATTGCCTGCTGTTTCAATAGCGGATCTTTAATGATGAAAAGCGACTCCAATCGACGGTCGAATGAACGCACCATCATATCTGCGCTTCCACAATACACCTGTGGATCACCTCCATTGTGAAAGTAAAAAATCCGTGAATGTTCCAAATACTCACCAACAATTGAACGTACAGTAATATTTTCACTAAGGCCTTCTCTTCCCGGTCGTAAACAACAAATTCCTCTAACGATCAGCTTTATAGGCACCCCAGCTTTTGAAGCCTCATATAAAGCCATGATGGCATCTTTATCCTGAAGCGAATTGAGCTTAATCACGATACCACTTGGAATGCCGGCTATCGCATTTTCTCGTTCCTTATTGATCAGCTTTATAAGATCCTTCCGCATTTGGGTTGGGGCTGTGATCAGGTTATCGTACTCCTCCGGCATTGAGTGTCCGGTGATTACATTGAAGAATTCCTGCACATCATTCGCATATGATTCATCCGAAGAAAGCAGACTCATGTCTGTATATAGCTTGGATGTCGCCTCATTATAGTTACCACTACTCATATGAACGAAGCGATTTACTTTTTCTTTTTCTTTTCTTACTATCAGCAAAAGCTTGGTATGCGTCTTTAGAGAGCCAACTCCATATATAACAAAACAACCCGCCTTTTGAAGGCGCTGCGCCTGTTTCATGTTGTTTTCTTCATCAAAGCGGGCCTTAACTTCAAAAAGTACCGATACGTGCTTGCCATTTTCTGCAGCTTGCAGCAAAGCCTCAACCACCCTGCTATCCTTAGCTAAACGATAGATCGTTAGTTTAATAGATAATACATGAGGATCATCAGCAGCCTGCTCCAACAAATCGAGAAGTGGTTCAATCGTATTGTATGGATGATGAAGAAGGATATCCCGGTCTTTCAGGATCTTAAACATATCCTGGTGCTCCACATCCGACATACTAACAGGAGGTACCGGTTTTGGACGAATCGGCAGAAATGATTTAAACTCTTCGTGATTCACTATTTGCCATAGACAAGTGAAATCAATCAGTGATCCCTCAGGAGTAATTTTTATGTTTTCGCTTCCAATCTCGTAACGCTTCTTAAGTTGCTTGATCAACCACGGGTCTCCACCCTCTTCTACTTCCATCCTTACTACCCGTCCGGTCTTTCTGGTCTTGAGCTTTTTCTTCATCTCTTCCAGGAAGTTTGCTTCAATATCTTCGGACTCCTCCAGAGTGAAGTCTCCATTCCTGGTCACGCGAAATAATGAACTGGAAATGATGTCAACATTTTTAAACAAGCGGTCAAAGTGTTGTTGAACAATCCTTTCGATTGGGACAAATGTGACTTTATCCTTTTCATTGATCTCAAAAAACCGTGGGAGATTTTGTGGCAACTGAATAAAGGACATCTTTTTCTTCTCCCTAGACCTTAATGCTTTGGTCACAACTCCGAATATGAGGATGTTATTCATCAAAATCGGAAATGAATGGTAGGGGTCAAAAACCATCGGCGTAAGCATAGGAAAGATGGTCTTTTCAAAATACTTGCTAGCCGACTTCTTTTGTTTATCGGTCAGCTCATCATATCCTTTGATCTCAAAGTTGTGTTTCTTGAAAGAGGGCTTTAGATCCAGAAAAAGCTGGTTTTGTTGCTTTCCGAACTCTTTCAGACCAGCAAGCAACTCGTTCTTGAATGGAATGGCTCTTAAACCGGAATAATCGATACGGTCGTTCCCGTAATCCAGGTAGTTGTACAAACTACCCACACGGATCATGTTAAATTCATCCGCATTGCTTGAAGTAATCGCCAGAAACTTCAGCTTTTCGAAAAGATTTCTTTTCTCTTTTCTAGCCTGGTCGAGCACGCGATGATTGAACTGAAGCCAGCTCAAGTCACGGCTGATTAGGTCGCTTTTGCTTATAAGGTTCTGGGTATTTTGCATTTGTATGGTGTTAAACAAAAATAAGCCTGTCCCACCAGATGTGAAACAGGCTTATATTAAACGTTTAGTATTTTCTTAGATGATGTTCATCTCAGAAAGCACACCGTTTGTTTTGCTTACCGCGGCAGCACTTTCTTCCAGTTTAGCTTTTTCAGCCTCATCCAATTCGATTTCTACAATTTGCTCCACGCCATTTCTTCCGATGATCGCAGGCACTCCAATAGAAATATCTTTGAGACCGTATTCACCATCCAGCATGCAAGAGCAAGGGAACATTTTCTTGGTATCGCAAGCAATCGCCTGAACCATGGCAGATACAGCCGCTCCGGGAGCGTACCATGCAGAAGTTCCCAACAATTTTGTAAGGGTTGCACCCCCTACTTTCGTTTCTTCCAACACATAGTTCAATTTATCCTCACTCAAAAACTTAGAAACAGGTACACTGTTTCTGGTCGCCAATCTTGTAAGAGGAATCATGCCTGTATCACTATGACCACCGATCACCATTCCATCCACATCTGATGCTGGACAATCCAATGCTTCAGACAGTCGGTATTTGAATCTTGCAGAGTCTAGCGCTCCACCCATTCCGATGATACGGTGTTTTGGTAGTCCCAATGCTTTATGAGCCAGATACGTCATCGTATCCATTGGGTTAGAAACCACAATGATGATCACTTCAGGAGAGTGTTTGATAAGGTTCTCTGCCACTGACTTCACAATACCTGCGTTCGTAGAAATCAGCTCTTCACGTGTCATTCCAGGCTTTCGTGGAATACCAGAAGTAATAACTGCAACATCGCTTCCGGCTGTCTTAGAGTAATCGTTAGTCGTACCAGTGATTTTGGTATCAAAGCTGTTCAAAGATGCTGTCTGCATCAGGTCCATGGCTTTACCTTCAGCAAAGCCCTCTTTGATATCGATAAGTACAACTTCCGATGCAAAATCTTTAATTGCGATGTATTCTGCGCAACTCGCGCCAACGGCTCCAGCGCCTACTACAGTTACCTTCATGATCTATTTTCTTTTATTGTTGGGATTAAAAATTTCACCGCAAAATTAGTTGAAAGTAAGGAGAATTATAAGCCAGTAATTGTTCCAGTACGAACAGACATTTACAGAAGCACTTATATCAGGGGCAGATTTGGGTAGTTAAACTTTTGGCTTATGCACCTAACAAACCGGCCACCAAAAACCCTAAATAAGTTCCAAGCCCGGCTCCCAAAGATCCTGCAAGAATAGCCGGAAGAATCAAGTCATTCCTTTTCACACTTTTTGCAAGAGCCAAAGCTGTACTTGGGCCACCGATATTTGCTTGTGAGGCAATTGCGATGATTGACCAATCGGATTTAAACAACATTCCACTTAACAGAATAAACAGCCCATGAATAAGGACAATGAGTGTAGTAAAGAGAAAGATATCGAATGCATAAGTTCCTACTTCAATCACTGCTCCTATTTCACAAAACGCACCAACAACAGCTAAGAATAGATAAATAGCAAACATCCCTAAAAGCTTAGCACCAGGAATTGATTGTATAACTCTGATTTGTGCAAGAATCAAAGCGATTGTGGTTAAAATCAAAATAGAAGGGACACTTACTCCTGATCCTCTCAGCCAATCAGATAGAAAATCAGATAGAAACAAAACTCCTGTCCCCATAAATAAAATGATTGCCAGACTCTTGGGATCGACGGATTCGGTCTCTCGTTCTAATTCATTATCATAATTATCTTCACTTAAAATGCTTGCGTGTGGTCTGATTTTTTGCATAACGATTGGTATGGTCAGAGTAACAACCATCCAAATAGCGGTCACGATATTATCAGCCACAACTACTCCAGTGTAGACAGCTCCCTCCCTAAACACCTCGTAATGCAGGGCTACTGCATTGAAATTAGCACTTCCTCCGGTGTAGGTACCCGTCATCATACCAGCAATAGCGGCCGCATTTGCACCAAAAATCATTTCATAATTTATCATATTTAGCGCAACAATAACACCTATCATGGTACCCAGACTACCAAGCAAAAAGGCAACAAGCATGGGTATCCCGGCTCTCTTTAGTTCCTTTAAATTCACTCCTAACAGCAGAAAGAAAATACTTGCTGGAGCTATAAATTTAAACACACTCTCATAAATCGGACTGGAATCGGAGGCTGATGGAATAAGCTCAAGATTTGCGACAATAGCTCCAAGTATAATCACAAGAAGCGAACTACTGATATGCTTTAAAAAGGTGTGCTTGCAGAGCCACTCACTAACAAAAACCAGCATAAAAAGTACAGCAACAATAAATAGCGGTTGATTGATCATTCATCTAAAATAGTAACATAAATATTGATTCATATCCTACTCTATTTTGATAACTTAATTGAAACATTGTATCATGAATCTTCTAGCAGTAAACAGACTTGACGAATCATCTCTTCCTCAAGCATATGCTTTTTTGGAGACAGTCTTTACGCATGAGCAACAGATACCTAAAGAATTGATCCCTTTAAAATTTGAAAAGCAATTTTGGTGGTGTATTCAATCTGATGGACGTATCGTTGGAACAGCTGCTGCATGGAAAGATGTGCAGGAGTGGCACTGGGGTCGGTTGGCTGTAAGCGTCCATCAAAGAGGAAAGGGTCTTGGAAAAAAACTTGCAGTTCAATCCTTTAATGATTTATTCCAAATGGATATTCAAGAAATACATATTGATGCAAGAGACGTTACTGTAAAGCTGTTACAGTCCATTGGAGCAGAAATAACGGGACATACTACCGAATTTTATGGTATTCCCATTACACCAATGATCCTCAAAAAGGAAGACTTTGATGAGTTTCAATCAAATTGATCAAACCACATTCACCTCTCGTTCCAGTTCTATTCCAAATTTTTGTTGAATGGATTTTTGGATATGCTGTGAAAGTTTGAAAAGGTCTTTGCCCCTACCCTGACCAAAATTGACCAAAACAAGTGCCTGTCTATCATGAACTCCTATCTCACCATCCTTGTACCCCTTCCATCCTGCCTTTTCGATTAACCAGCCTGCCGGCACTTTAATATGGTCATCATCAAGCGGATAGGATTTGATATCAGGAAATTCGGCTTCCAATGCTTCGTAATGGAGTTTTTCAATGATGGGATTTTTGAAAAAGCTACCAGCATTCCCAATGTCCATTGGATCAGGTAGCTTAGATTGACGAATATTTATGACTGCCTGACTTACATTTTTTAGTGTAAGCTCACCTACTCCCATTTCCTCCAGCGTGTCTTTGATTGCCCCGTATGAAATATTGAAGTTCGGTTTCTTAGATAGCTTAAAAAACACTTTTGTTATTACAAATTCATCTTTCAGTTCTCCCTTGAACACTGAGAATCGATAATCAAACTTGCAGTCCTCTTTATAAAACGGAATGGTCTTACCACTCTTTATCTCATAAGCCTCCAATGAATGAAACACCTCCTTTAACTCCACACCGTATGCTCCAATATTTTGCATGGGTGCAGCACCCACTGTGCCTGGAATCAAGGAAAGGTTTTCAACACCTCCATAGCCCCGCTCTACGCACCATAACACGAACTGATGCCAGTTTTCACCGGCACCAACGGAAACAAGTACATCTTCCTCGGTTTCATTTTGAATCTGGATACCTCGAATTTCATTCTTGGCAACAACCCCTGTGAACCCACGGGTAAACAGCACGTTTGATCCTCCTCCTAGAATCATCTTTTTCTGGGATCGAAATCGTCCTGTCTGATATATCTCGTCCAGGTCGTCTATAGAATCAATAATAGCCAGAAAGCCTGCATTCTCATCCAGACCAAAGGTATTGTATGGCTTTAATGAAATATTCTGCTGTACTATCAAGTCCGCTACTTTTTATTCAGCCTCGTATACAATTTGTCCACCAATAATGGTCATAGCAACATTTGTATTAAGAATGTCATCCTCCGGAATAGTCATTATATCCTTATCAAGGATAGTAAGGTCTGCCCACTTCCCTACTTCAATACTGCCTTTTCTGTCTTCTCTGAAAGCTGCATATGCCGCATCTAATGTGTAGGAGCGAAGTGCTTGTTCTCTTGTCATCTTTTCAGATGGTTCATACCCTCCTTCCGGATTACCTTCAAGCGTTCTACGACTAACAGAGGCATAGAAACTAGCGAGCGGTGTGATAGGCTCCACAGGTGCGTCTGTTCCATTCACAATTCGTGCACCGGATTGTAAGAGTGTTTGCCACATATATGCTCCCCACTCTATCCGTTGCTGCCCCAGTCGGTCAATTGCCCACGGCCTGTCTGATGCCATATGAATGGCTTGCATGGAAGGAATTACGCCCATCTCTGCAAACCGAGGAATATCATCAGGGTGAAAGTGTTGTGCGTGCTCTATTCTGAATCGAGGCTCTTTCGGAGCACTTTCAGGGTAAAGCTTAAATGTTCTTTCATAGATATCTAATACCTCCCTATTTGCGCGATCCCCAATTGCATGGACACATACCTGAAACCCTGCCTTGTACGCACGTTGAGTAACTTCTTCGATATCTGCCATTGGCATAACATTATGACCATGTACACCAGGAGCATCTGTGTATTCTTCCAGTAACCAAGCTCCTCTTGAACCTAAAGCCCCATCAGCATAAAGCTTCACCGATCTCACCGTCAATTGATTATCGTATAAATCTTCTTCAATTCCATTTTTAAAGTACTCATCAAGCAAATCCTGATCTCTGCCGTTTAACATCACATAGAGTCTAAGCTTTAAATCCCCTCTTTCAGCAAACTCTTTGTAAAGATTGATATGCTCCGGACCCGATCCCGCCTGGTGAAAGCCTGTAATTCCATATTTAAAGCATTGCTCAAGAGCTAATTTTAATGCTTGCTCATCGCTCTCCTTAGTAGCGTCGGGGATTTCTTTACTGATCAGTCTTTGTGCAGTTTCATTAAATATACCTGTAGGTTCCCCAGTCACACTCATAAATATTTCTCCACCATCAGGCTGAGGAGTGTCACCCTTGATTCCGGCAACTTCCATTGCTTTCGCGTTTGCTAAAGCTGCATGTCCACTTGCATGCTTTAGATAGACCGGATGATTGGGTACTTCCTCACTCAATAAATCATGTGTCGGAAATCCGTTCGCCATTTCAGGTTTCTCAGTCCATTTATCCTGGTGCCATCCTCTCCCCGTGATCCATGTTCCCTCAGGTGTATTTGCTGCTCTTTCTGCTACCATATTCACAACCTCCGTGTAGCTCTTTGCTTCACGGAGATCCACATTCAACAGGTTATACCCCACTCCCATGATATGCGCATGCCCTTCGGTTAATCCCGGAACCATCGTTTGTCCATTGAGATCAATTACTTTTGTTTCCTTTCCAAGAAATACATCTGCACCTTCTTTTGTCCCTACGTATAAAATTGTGTCCGCTTTTACTGCCACGGCTTCTACCTGAGGATTAGTCTCATCCATGGTATAAATCGAGCCATTGAAGATTATAGTGTCTGCAGCTAATTCTGGCTCTGACTTTTGACATGAGAGAGCTACCAATGATAGAAGAAGTATTTTAATGTATTTCATAAAAAAGATGTAATTATAGATTGTGCTTAAAGTTAACCCCATGAATGGTTTTATGAATCAAATTCCTTAAATTTGCGCTCCGTTCTAAAATGGAATGGCTCTAGGCGAGAATCGTCGGAGAATGTTAAATAAAAATGCTGGTCAGTGCTGACTCCAACTGACACAGTGTACCTAACGGGAGTCATTTTTTATTATGGCGAAAAAAGAAGAAACTGCTAAAGCGGAGGAGAAAGAAACCAAAGCAAAAGCAACTGCTGCTAAAAAAACCACAACAAAAAAGGCAGCAACAAAAAAAGCAGAGGACAAAAAAGAGGAAGTGAAAGACGAAAAAGCTTCCAAAACATCTGCTACGAAAGAAACCAAAGTAAAGGCTGAGAAAAAAGAAGAAGCGAAAGCTGAAACTAAAAAAGCAGAGAAGGAAGAGGTGAAAGAAGAAAAAGCGGCCAAAGCTGAACCTAAGGCGGAGAAGAAAGAAGAAGAGAAAAAAGAAGAGCCTAAGGCTAAAAAAGCACCAAAAAAAGAAGTTCCGGAAATCGAACCACAAGACGATGATTTCGATTTTGATTCTGATGGTGGGTTTGAAGATGAGTATTCTGAAGAGGATCGCAAGGCAATGGAAAAGCTTTACGAAGACACTCTTACGGAAATTACTGAAAAAGAGCTTATCACTGGTACCGTGGTAGGCATCACTGACAGAGAAGTAATTGTTAATATCGGCTTTAAATCTGATGGTCTTGTGTCTCTTTCAGAATTCAGAGACATGCAAGACCTGAAAGCTGGTGATGAAGTACAGGTATATATTGAAGAGCAGGAAAACGCCAATGGCCAACTTGTTCTTTCAAGAAGAAAAGCAAAGATTGTTAAGGCTTGGGAATCTATCCAAAGTGCACTTGACAATGATTCTGTGATCGAAGGTTTTGTGAAGCGAAGAACCAAAGGTGGATTGATCGTAGACGTTTATGGCGTTGAGGCATTCCTTCCTGGATCACAAATTGATGTGAAGCCTATTAGAGACTTTGATGTATTCGTAGGAAAGTCTATGGAGGTGAAGGTTGTAAAAATCAACTACACCAACGATAACGTAGTAGTTTCACACAAAGTACTGATTGAAAAAGATCTTGAAGAGCAAAAAGCTGAGATCCTGAACAACCTTGAGAAAGGTCAGGTCCTAGAAGGAGTAATCAAGAATATGACCAACTTCGGTGTATTCATCGATTTGGGTGGTGTAGATGGCCTTCTTCATATTACAGATATCAGCTGGGGTCGAATCAATCACCCGGAAGAAGTGCTTTCACTTGACGAGAAAGTGAATGTTGTAGTATTAGATTTCGACGACAACAAGCAGCGAATCTCTCTAGGTATGAAGCAGCTTACTGATCATCCTTGGGATTCACTTGATAAGGATATCGACGTTGGATCTAAGGTGAAAGGTAAGATTGTAAATGTGGCAGATTATGGCGCATTCCTTGAAATCATCCCTGGTGTAGAAGGATTGATCCACGTTTCAGAAATGTCATGGTCTCAGCACCTGAGAAACCCATCTGACTTCTTGAGTGTTGGAGACGAGATCGAAGCTGTAGTTCTAACGATTGACAGAGAAGAGCGTAAGATGTCTTGCGGCATCAAGCAACTTACTGAAGATCCATGGACAAAGCAGGATGTACTTACTAAGTACGCGATTGGAACAGAGCACAAAGGAACAGTTCGAAACCTTACAAACTTTGGCTTGTTCATCGAGCTTGAAGAAGGGATCGATGGTCTGGTACACGTTTCTGACCTTTCATGGACGAAGAAAATTAAGCACCCATCTGAATTTGTGAAAGTTGGGGACGAGCTTGAGGTGAAAGTAATGGAACTTGACGTTGAGAATAGAAGACTAGCCTTAAGCCACAAGCACCTTGAAGAAAATCCATGGGATACATTCGAAACTGTGTTTACTAAAGGATCTACTCACAAGTGTACAATTACTAGTGTTGGAGACAAAAACGCAACTGTAGAGCTTCCTTACGGACTTGAGGGTCAGGTATTACCTAAAAACCTTAAGAAAGAGGATGGCACTAACGCCGCTGAAGGTGAAACACTAGAATTTAAAGTGCTTGATTTCTCTAAAGATGACAAGCGAATTGTTCTTTCTCACACTTCTGTTTGGAACAAAGATGCTGAGCAGCCGAAAGCAGCTTCTGCGAAGAAGTCTGGCGGCAAGAAAGGAAACACGCTAGATAAGATCAACAAAGAAGTTGAGAAGTCTACTCTGGGTGACCTTGATGCACTATCAGCATTGAAAGACAAAATGGAAGATGCAGGTAAGGCAGCTCCTAAAAAAGCGACAAAGGCCAAGACCAAGAAAGAGGAAGAAGAAAAAGAAGATAAGTAATTCATAAAACGAGTCATCGACCGCTGGTTGATGACTCGTTTTTTCCTACTTTTGCGATCATATTTTATGGCGCTGTGGCCGAGTGGCTAGGCAGAGGTCTGCAAAACCTTTTACAGCGGTTCGAATCCGCTCAGCGCCTCATGATCAAGCAACCTGAAAAGGTTGCTTTTTTTGTATCATTATGCGGATGAGACAGAGTCAAAATTCACGAAGAATATCTATAAAATCTTAGACTCAGTATACAGATCATAGGCTGCTACAAAAACATCGCTGATATTGCTTCGGTCGTCCTGATACTTTGCAAGTTCTGATCTATCTGCCAGGTAGATCGGGCGGTAATCTTTCTCCATCTCATCCCACAGAACAACCAGATAATCATACCTGATCTTACTCTCTCTGCCTTTAGTCAGCCACCTATCAAACCGATCCTCATCAAGGGAAGCATGGAAATTCAAATTTTCAAACATGTATTATATTAAGTTCAACACAAAGAAAACCCGTTCAGCTTTCGCCAAACGGGTTTTAATATTTTTTATTTAAGAGAATGATTACATCACTCCCACTTCATTTCCATACTTATCCACTAATACCGGATCGCCAGGACCATCTACTCTTAACTGATCGTACTGAGTAGCTTTGTCCCCCACAATCACAAAAATGTAATTGCTCAAATCAAAGTACTCATTAGCAGTGGTTTGAATGCTTTCAATAGTCGCATTGGTAACAGTCTTCTGCTCCTGATCAATGTAATCCTGCGGAAGTCCATATGTACTAATATTGTGAAGAATACCTAAGAGGTTAAATAATGTCTCAAAGTTTCTTGCATTCTCCTTTATCATGGAAGTTTTTGTCTTTGTCAGATCCTCTTCTGTATATGTCTCCGCATACGTTCCTATTACTTCTTTGAAAGTATCCAGGGCGTCCTTCGTAGTAGAAGACTTCACACTGGAAAAAGCTGTGAATGTGCCGGGAGCCATGACATTTCTACCTGGGAACGAGTATGCTCCATAAGTAAACTGTTTTTCTTCACGTAAAATCTGAAACAATCTACCTGAAGACCCATCACCCAGACGATCATTGGCTACCATGATCTCATTATATGCAGGATCATCAGAAGGCACGGTCAATCGAGCCATTCTAATAACTGACTGCTTAGCGTTTGGAACGTCTACAAAGTACACCTGAGGGTCAGAAGGTACAGAAGGCACAATATAAGTTGGCATGCTCACCTCTTGCTTTTCCCACTCAGTTTTCAATCTACCCAATGCATCAATCGCACGTTCTTGTGTGACATTACCTGCTACATGATAGTTGGTCACATTTGGCGCAAAATTGTTGTTGTAAAAGGCCTTCAAATCATCAATAGTGATATACTTAATATGATCTTCATAACCAATTGATGGATGACCAAGAATATGATCTTCACCAAATAGCATTTTGTCTGTAACAACAGCTGCGATTGCATTAGGGTTGGTCTCTCGCTGCTTGATTGACTGTAGCGTTTGATTAATGATTCGGTCAAACTCTTTCTCATCCCACCGCGGCTCCAATAGTATTTCCTGAACCAACTCCATGGTTGCCTCAAAATTTCTGGAAAGACAATTGCCAGACACCTGTATGTATTCGTCAGAAGTGAACATGTTCAAGTTAGCCCCTAGCTGACCAATTGCATCCTCTAATTCTTCCGGAGTTTTATTGGCTGTACCCTCCATCATGATATCAGTCATGAGGTTAGCAACACCTATTTTATCCAGATTATCCAGGTAGTGGCCACCCATGATTCTCATGGAAAAATTAACAAGTGGAAGCTCATTGGCTTCTACTCCATACACGTCAATGCCGTTCTCTGTTTGAGCAGTCCAAATTGAAGGAGGGGTAACCAGTGGTGCTTCACCAAACTCAGGTTCTACTGATCGATCAAATGAAGATTCTGTTTTAACAATGGTAAAATCACCCTCTTCTTCAATTACTTCACTCTGACCAAACTCGTTGATTCCTTCCTCTTTGATGTCGGCCATAGCAGCACCCTCCATCGCTAAATCAGCAGAGCCTTTAGGTACAAAATTTGTCACAATGTGATCCTTGTTAAGGATATACTTTCTAAACACTCTCATCACATCATCTTGAGTAACCGCCTTGATGTTTGCAATGTCCTTTTCAATGAAACCCGGATCACCGGCATACTCATTGTAGCTGGCTAGTTGGAATGCTTTACCCAACACGCTGCTAATACCATTGTAAAAATCCGTTTCCAGACCCGCCTTGATTCTTTCAAGATCTTTGATATCAAAGCCTTCCTTATCAAAATCTACTAATGTTTGATTGATCACTGCGCGAACAGTGTCCAAATCAGTACCTGCATTGGCTCTTACACGGATGGTAAATGTACCTGCCAGCTCATTAGAACTATTGTACGTGGAAACACTTGGGGCAACTTTTGCCTCTTCTACAATCGATTTATATAGTGGCGCACGCTTTCCATCATCAAGTATTTGTCCTAAAACGTCCAATGCCCATTGATCCGGGTGGAATTGCTCCACGGTTGGAAAAGTCATTCTTATCTCAGGGAGTTGAGCAAAGTTGTCCTCGTAATAGAAAGTTTTGGTCTCTTCCAGTGTAACAGGCTGAGGATCCATCGGGGTATCTATTCCTCGGGATGGTATTTCGCCGAAGTACTTGTCGACCAATTGTTTTACCTCCTCTTTATTAATGTCACCTGCGATAACTAAAGTGGCATTGTTTGGTCCATACCACTGCTCATAAAACTCTTTTACATCATCTAGTGTAGCGCTCTGAAGATCTTCCAGTTCTCCAATTACCGTCCAGTTATATGGATGGCCTTCCGGATAAAGGGCTTTTAGAATCACACTTTGCGTGTGTCCATAGGGTTGGTTGTCCACTCGTTGACGTTTCTCATTTTGCACAACCGGCTTTTCACCCTCAAGGCTCGCCAAGGAAACCGCATTGATGAAGAAGCCCATTCGGTCAGACTCCATCCATAATACTTTTTCCAGAGCGTCTTTAGGCACCACCTCATAATAAATGGTTCCGTCTGTCCAGGTGCCTCCATTAAATGTACCACCCCATTCGTTAATATTCTTAAAGAATCCTCCTTCAGGCACATTTTCAGATCGCTGGAACAGCATGTGCTCAAAGAAGTGTGCAAAGCCGGTTCGGCCTGGTTTTTCTCTGTTTGACCCAACGTGCACCAGAATAGATACGGCTACAATAGGATCTGAGTCATCCTGATGAAGGACTACATCGAGTCCGTTATCAAGAGTGAATTTTTCATAGTCAAGGGATAGCTCATCGCTACTCCCTCCATCGCTGAGTGATGTACATGATGACATGAACACTATCATGGCAATGAACATGATAGATAGGTTCTTAAAATTTTTCATTTCTAGTGTTAAAAGGTTTTTAATCAAACGCATGATAATCATTGAAAGTACAGCATGAAAAGAATTTGATATGAAAGGTTTCTATTGATACCTAAAAGGGCATAGTGAATAAAATTGATTACCTCAAAAAGTAGGTTTACTTTTGCACCTTCAAAAAATTCAAATCAAAACAAATTATGGCTACAAAAATCGGTATTAATGGATTCGGACGAATCGGGCGTCTGGTATTTCGAGTAGCAGTGGAGAACCCAGGCTTGCAAGTTGTCGGAATCAATGACCTACTTGATGTGGATTACATCGCCTATATGTTAAAATATGATTCCACTCATGGAAGATTTAAGGGTACTGTAGAAGTTAAAGACGGAAACCTAATCGTTAATGGACAAACTATCAGAGTGACTGCAGAGAAGAATCCAGCAGACCTTAAATGGGGAGATGTAAATGCAGAATATGTGGTAGAGTCAACCGGTTTATTCCTAACAAAAGAAAAAGCACAAGGACATATTGATGCAGGAGCGAAAAAAGTAGTGATGTCTGCACCGTCTAAAGACGATACTCCAATGTTCGTAATGGGTGTTAATCAAGACAAGTATTCACCTGACATGCAGTTTGTATCAAATGCGTCTTGTACGACTAACTGTCTTGCACCAATCGCAAAAGTTTTACATGACAACTTCGGAATCAAAGATGGCTTGATGACTACTGTTCATGCTGCAACAGCAACTCAGAAGACTGTAGACGGTCCATCCATGAAGGATTGGAGAGGCGGTAGAGGCGCTTATCAAAACATCATCCCATCTTCTACAGGAGCTGCCAAAGCAGTAGGAAAAGTCATTCCAGAATTGAATGGAAAGCTTACAGGAATGTCATTCAGAGTGCCTACAGCCGATGTTTCTGTTGTTGACCTGACCGTAAATCTTGAAAAACCAGCTTCTTACGATCAAATCAAAGCTGCTATGAAAGCTGCTTCTGAGGGTGATATGAAAGGAATTCTTGGTTACACGGAAGATGCCGTTGTATCTACTGATTTCCTCGGGGATCCTAGAACATCGATTTTTGATGCTGATGCTGGCATTGCACTGACTGATTCTTTTGTGAAAGTAGTAAGCTGGTATGATAATGAGTGGGGCTACTCTACCAAAGTAGTTGAGCTTATAGAATACATGGCAAGCAAAGGGTAATAAATAGAAAATTCATAATAAAAAAAGGGACTCAGATGAGTCCCTTTTTTATTTCATTTCTTATTACCACTATGCAATATTCGTGTACACAGCCTGCACGTCATCGTCATCTTCGATCTTATCAAGCATCTTCTCAATCTCGTCTAATTGATCTTCTGTAAAGTCTACCGGATTATTTGAAATTCGTTTAAGCGTTGCTTTCTTCACATCGATTTCAAGGTCTTCAAGTACCTTATTCATCTCTCCGAACTGTGTATAGTCTGCATACGCATAGAACGTGCCTTCGTTCTCTTCCAGTTCTTCCAGGCCACCATCTATGAGCGATAGCTCCAACTCCTCACGATCCATTCCCTCCTTTTTCTCAAACTCAAACACTGCCTTTCTGTCAAACATAAACTCAAGCGAACCAGACGGTACGAATCCTCCTCCAGCTTTATTGAAATACGACTTCACATTTGCTACTGTACGTGTGGTGTTATCCGTAGCTGCTTCTACAAACACAAGCACTCCATGAGGTCCTTTGCCTTCGTAGGTAACCTCATGAATTTCATCGATATCTTTACCTGAAGCACGCTTGATAGCATTCTCGATGTTATCCTTTGGCATGTTCTCTGCCTTAGCATTTTGAATCGCCGTTCGCAGCTTGGCGTTCATTTCTGGATCAGCTCCCCCCTCTTTCACAGCAACAGTGATTGCCTTTGCCAGCTTAGGGAACACTTTGCTCATCTTGTCCCATCGCTTTTCTTTCGCTGCTCTTCGGTATTCAAACGCTCTTCCCATGATGTATTCTTTTGGTTTTTAGAAGATGCAAATTAAGCAGAAGGTCGAAATAAAATCAAGGATGTTTTTTCTTCCATACGACATTCAAAATGACACCTGTAAGTACCAAAGCCATTCCTCCGTAAGTGACCAAATTGTAAGTCTCATCGAAAATGATAAAACCAAATGCCAATGAATAGATGATTCCAATGTAGGTAAGGATGGATACCTTGTTTAGCTCTTCTTTCTGGTAGGCTTTCGTCATCAGGAATTGAGCGATCTGCGTAGTGATACCCACAAGAATCAATACCAACCAATCATAGCCAATTGGCCGAACCCAAACAAACGAAGACCAGACGGCCGAAATCGGCAACATGATTAATGGAAAGTAGAAAATAATCACCAATGGATGTTCACTGGTTTTTAGCTTTCGTATGAAATTGTATGCCAGTCCCATGAATAAAGAAGCACTGATCCCCATCACCAGGTGGATAAACGATATCCTGGGATCAAAACCCTGAATAATCAGAATACCGGCAAAACTTAAGGCAAAAAATAACCATTGAATATTCCTTACTTTTTCCCCCACAATAAAGATTCCTAGTACAGCTGTGAAAATGGGCGCCAGGTATTGAAGTGTGGAAGCTGTGGCTAATGGAATTTGTTGAAGCAGGCTGAAGTAGATGACTAGCGCAATGGCGCCTGATACACCCCTGCCAATCAGGTAAGTTTTGTTGTTACCCCAGATATTTACCCGTTGCTTGCTAAGAAATAAAACACTGATTGCCAGGGAAATAACCGACCTGAATAAGATAATTTCGATGGCCGGAATATGAGGCACCAGCTTTACACACACTTTCATTATGGTGAAAGTGAATGATGCAAAAAGCATGTATCTTACTCCCTGACTCAATACTTATCAAGAAGTTATAATTCCGTCCTTAATTTCAAGCTTACGATCTGCCATTCCAGCGAGCTCCATGTTGTGAGTCACTATGACAAAAGTTTGTCCCATTTTGTTTCTCAAATCAAAAAAAAGTTTGTGCAGATCATCCGCACTTTGGGAATCCAGGTTTCCACTAGGCTCATCAGCAAATACAATAGAGGGATCATTGATAAGTGCTCGGGCTACAGAAACCCGTTGCTGTTCGCCACCGGAAAGCTCAGATGGTTTGTGGTCCTTCCTCTTTATTAGATTCAATACTTTAAGCAGCTCTTCCGCCCGCTTTTCCGCTTGCCTTTCTCCTTTGATATAGGCGGGAATACAGATATTTTCCAGTGCGGTAAATTCCGGAAACAAATTATGAAACTGAAAAATGAATCCGATTTCTTCGTTGCGAAATTTGGACATCTCTTTTTGCGAAAGAGACGAGATTTCAATTCCATTCAAACTCACATTCCCCTTATCCGGTGTGTCAAGGGTTCCCAGGATATGCAGGAGCGTACTTTTACCAGCACCAGAGGCTCCAACAATGCTCACCACCTCCTCATTGTCAATTGACAGGTTAACTCCCTTAAGGACATCCAATCCATTATATGATTTGTGGATATTATCGGCTTTGAGCATGGCGGCAAAGATATGCTTATCATCCAGAAATCCGCTATCAGCACGATTTCAACTTGGTTATACGTTCGTGATGATTTAGCTTCGCAGAAAATTTAGTTCCCATGAATGAGCATGATGCTCAACCCAAACATTGAGCATTTTTAGGTGCGCAAGTTTGAAGTTGTAGCAAACCGCTGATTGAAGAAACATTGAACAAATGAATATTCACGAATACCAAGCCAAAGAAATCTTAAAGTCATACGGCGTAACCATCCAGGAAGGTGTGGTTGCTGACACACCTGATAAAGCGGTAGAAGCCGCTAAAGAACTGAACAGAGAAACAGGTACCGAATGGTATGTGATCAAAGCACAAATCCATGCAGGTGGACGAGGGAAAGGGAAAGTCAACGAGACTGGATCCAATGGTGTGGTATTGGCAAAAAGCCTGGATGAAGTGGCACCAAAAGCCAAGGATATCTTAGGAGGAACATTGGTAACTCACCAGACCGGTGCTGAAGGAAAAAAAGTAAACAAGGTGTTGATCGCTCAGGATGTATACTATCCTGGGGAGTCTGATCCTAAAGAATATTACCTGTCCATTCTATTGGACAGAGCTACTGGTAAAAACGTGATCATGGCCTCTACTGAAGGAGGTATGGACATTGAGACAGTAGCAGAAGAAACACCTGACAAAATTGTAAAAGAATGGATCGACCCTGCTGTTGGACTTCAGGGATTCCAGGCTAGAAAAGTTGCATTTGCGCTTGGTCTGGAAGGTGAAGCATTCAAAGGCATGGTTAAATTCATCTTTGCGCTTTACAAGGCATATGAAGGAACGGATGCTTCTCAATTTGAAATCAACCCGGTACTAAAGACTTCAGATAATAAAATCCTTGCTGTAGATGCGAAGGTGAACATTGACGATAATGCGTTATACCGTCACAAAGACATTGCAGAACTTAGAGACCTGACTGAGGAAGATCCTTTAGAGGTTGAAGCGGGGAAATCAGGCCTGAACTATGTGAAGCTAGACGGAAACGTAGGATGTATGGTAAATGGAGCTGGGCTTGCGATGGCTACCATGGACATCATTAAACTATCGGGTGGTGAGCCTGCCAACTTTTTGGACGTAGGCGGAGGAGCAAATGCCCAAACAGTTGAGGCTGGTTTCAGAATCATCCTTAAAGATCCAAATGTAAAAGCGATTCTAATTAATATCTTCGGAGGAATTGTTCGATGCGATAGAGTAGCGAATGGTGTGGTGGAAGCTTACAAAAACATTGGAGACATCAATGTGCCAATTATTGTGAGACTGCAAGGAACCAATGCTGAAGAAGGTGCTAAAATCATTGAAGAATCAGGATTGAAAGTGACTTCAGCTATTGTGTTGAAAGACGCTGCTGATAAAGTGAAAGAGGTACTTTCTTAAACAGTATTAAGAATTGAGAATAGAAAGCCTTGATGTAATTACATCAAGGCTTTTTTTGTTTTAAGCCTTTCTCATCGAAATAATTGTTCTATTCAAAGAAACGATTGGGGGTTTCTAAGTCGTTGGTGGACATACCTATGACATCAAAATAAATTCTATTATGAGTTACGTTAGATTCTTTTTATCTGTTTTAACGGTGATTGTTTTGCTTGTCATGCTAAGCTAATTAGACTATAAAAAACCTGAAAATACAATCACCACTGAATAAAAAGCCCCCCTGTCGATTTTGTCAGGGGGGCTTTTTTTTTTGGTTTTCATTTTTTTAAGGAGACTCTCATGACTCGACCTCTATTCGTCGGTCTCCCTAGGGAATACGGAATGTAGAAAAAGATGAAAACACATCACAATCTTATCCCCTTGCGAACGAGGAACGAGTGAGACTTGGGAATCTTAATTGCAGTCAATCACGAATAGCTTTTGACTTACTTATTAAATTTAAATGGTTCCTTCTATATTTGCGACCCTGAAAGCAAGTAGGTTTTATGCACTCGTAGTTCAACTGGATAGAATACCAGATTTCGGCTCTGGGGGTTGAGGGTTCGAATCCTTCCGAGTGCACTTTTAAGCATCTATCAACTGGTAGATGCTTTTTTTTATTTGTGACTAATTTCAATAAACGCACAGGAAGGATGAGAGCCTCGGTTCGAAACCCATAGGTTTCACGAGGGACCGAGCGTATGTTTTTGCGAATGAGTAATCCTTGCGAGTGCACTTAAAACAAAGAGCCCTCAGACATAGAGTCTGGGGGCTCTCCTTTTATAAAAGGATTAGATTGTCAAAAATCCATCTTTTCTTTACTCCTATTAAAACGAAATCTTATCCACAGATCCCAGGCTCATAGATTCACTTTTCCCATCGGCGGTCATCCCCTCCACTTTGACCATATCTATCTCTACTTCCAATTTGGTGTTGTTGCTTCGTACCAATATCACACGATAGGTAGGAACACCTTTTTTCTTTCTTACCGTTTCCTTAAAGCTTATGCGTTTAATATCGCCAATCTTAATGGTTCCTGGCTTTCCGCGATACGAATAGTTAATTATGTCTTTCGTTCCAGTATTTTGTTTTTGGTAAAATATGGCCTGACTCAAAACGATCTGGTCACCATTATTTTTTACGACAGTGACAGGCGACTGGATAAATGAAAATAGTATAGCTATTAAAAGTAGTTTCATAGATTAATACAATTTTTCATACGTAAGTTACCAAAAGTATTCGGTCAGTTGATTATATCAATGCTATATTTATGCCAAAAAAAATAATGGAAGAAAAAGAGACGAATTTTTCGGATTGGGCTAGCTCATTGACTGTTTCGGACGTATCCAACGTGATGTTGATTGTGATTTTTTCCATTGTGATCATTTGGTTAGTTATTCGAACGTTTAGAAACAAGCCATCTGCCTAAAGTTTCGCTGAGCAGTTCTTACAAAAGATTGCATCGTTATCATGTCCTTTCTTACCACATGCGATACATGATCGTTTACCTGATTCTTCTGACTTCTTATTCTTTTCTGCTTGTGCAATTTCGGTTGTAACAATTCCTGTAGGAACAGCTATGATCGCATACCCCATTAGCATTAAAATAGAAGCGAACGCCTGTCCTGTTACTGTTTGAGGAGCAATATCTCCGTAACCAACTGTAGTTATGGTAACAATGGCCCAATAAATACTCCTTGGAATGCTTGTGAATCCACTTTCGCCCCCCTCTATCATGTACATAAGCGTTCCCATGATCATTGCCAATGTGAAAACAGCTCCCAGAAAAACAAAAATTTTGTAGCGACTCGCAGCAAGTGCATTGGACAAAACAGAAGCTTCCCTTAGATACCTTCCCAGCTTTAGAATTCTGAAAATACGTAACAGACGAAGCGACCTGATAACAACAAGGTAACTACCTCCTGCCATAAATAGGGTGATATAAGTAGGTAGAGTTGCCAGTAAGTCAACAATCCCAAAAAAGCTAAATGCATACTTCTTGGGTTTGGCGGTAATAAACAAGCGCAGTAAGTATTCTATGGAGAAAAGTACGGTGAAAAACCACTCCAGGATTACAAATACAGTATCATAAGATTCTCGTATTTCCTTCACGCTTTCAAGCATCACACTGATTACACTCAATACAATGGCCCATAAGAGTACAATATCGAATAGTTTACCTGATCGGGTTTCTGTGCCGAATACCACCACAAAGAGTTTTTGCCTTATATGTGGAAAATGTTTGAATTGAGGTTGTGACATAATTTTAAAATTAAGTCAACGTTTCGAGGTTAAAAAGTGTCTTATATGCAAACAATGCTCTGCATGCAGAGTTTATTTTATTATTTTTATATTCGTACGTTAACTTAAACCAAATACAATGAAAAAATCTATTTTGAAGTATTTAAAAGCCTTTACCCTTGTGGGTATTATGGCGTCCTTTATAGCAATCACAAGCTGTGGAAGTGATGATGGAGGAGAACCAGCAGCAACAGAAACTGTTTGGGAGTTAGTGGAAAACACCGAGAACCTATCCCTTCTTAAAGCTGAGCTCTCTGTTTTTTCCAGCTTAGTTGCTACACTCGATAATCCAGATGCTGACCTAACTGTATTTGCTCCAACTGATGCAGCTCTTACAATTCTTTTAGGAACCTTAGGCCTAGAAGACTTTACAACAGTTAACCCTGACATTGCCGAGGCTGTACTTGCGTATCATGTTGTTGCAACCTCAAGAATTGCTGCCGGAGATGTAGTAGAAGGTGAAACATTTACTACAGCCCAAGGTGAAGTGATTACTGTAGGAGCTGGTGGCGTTTTGGAATCTGGAGCCACAACTGCTGCAAGTATTTCAACTGCTGACATTCAGGCAACAAATGGAGTTGTACACTTAATCGACGTTGTTCTTGTGCCTCCAACTATTGGTGCTCAGATCGTTGCTACACTTGGTACTGTAGCTCAGCCGGTTCTATTAGGGGCAGATTTTACGACACTAGCTGCTGCTATTGCTAAAGCAGATTCTGACAATGTCACTGGCGGTGCTGATGAGGGTGAAGAGACACTACTTAGCTTGCTTTCAGATCGTACACTAGTTGGAGAAACTCTAATCACTGTTTTTGCACCTACAAACGCAACATTTGAGGCTGCAGATCCTGTAATTACTGTAGATACCTATGACGCAGCAACTTGGGAAGCAATCATTAAGCATCACATCGTACAAGGACAAGGTGATGATACAGATGACAACACGTTGACATTGGATCCAGGAGATCTAGTGACTTGTGCATCGTTCACAACCTTATTAGGCCTTCAATTGGAATTCTTCAATAATACAGATGTAGCTCCAGCTGATAATGGCGTAGGAATCTTCATTGATTCTAATGGTGATGTTGATTGTACGCTTTCTGATCAAGGCGCATCACTTACTAATCTAGATGCTGAGGTTGTACTTGCTGATGCCGATGGTGGATCAGCGAACGGACGAGTACACGTAATTGCAGGTGTACTAGCACCGCCTCAATAAATAATTACAATATCAATTAATAAAAAAGGCCTGCACATGCAGGCCTTTTTTATTGAACTCATTGCTTTTAATTGTTACCTATAATTATCGAGTT
The DNA here is from genome assembly GCF_056161305.1 of Ekhidna sp. ABH4_415. NCBI lineage: Bacteria > Pseudomonadati > Bacteroidota > Cytophagia > Cytophagales > Reichenbachiellaceae > Ekhidna > Ekhidna sp. ABH4_415. Next base: position 113,164 of record NZ_JBSWYW010000007.1, on the reverse strand, counting down.
TATAAACTCTGCAGACAAATCAATTATTTCCTGATCGCCATCTGTTCCTAAATAACTGACATGCCCATCACTTCCTGATATAAGAACCAGTTCACCTGCAATATTTGCTGCAGCAAGCGCATCCTGAATAGCACAAGCCCCATAAGCTAATATTGGAAAAGGGACAACATTCGTATCCTCATATCTGCAAGGCACAACAGGATCATTTTCATCATGTACCATGAAAATGGGAGGATCATTACTGTCAATCCATTTATCCCTAAATAAAGATCCTGAAAAACTTATTATTCCCTGGACTTCAGATGAAACATTTATGTCATTCGAATCCCCTTCAAACCCACCATGGTTATCAAGGTGCTCCTGAAGGTATTCTGGGGTTGCAGGATCACTCTCATCATAAAAGCCCACATTCATTGCCATTACTGCACCGGCTGATACTCCTCCAATAATGATCATGTTGGGATCTATGTTAAAAGTATTCGCGTTTAAAGCATCATTTCGCATATATCGAATAGCGGCTCTCATATCTGCCAATGTCAGTACCACTCCTTCACTATAGGCTACTGAGTCACTAATAGTCTGATCATTGATCAACCGGTAACTCATACTTGCCACAACGTATCCTTTTTTCGCGTAAGCTGTACATAGATCTCGGATTTGCGTCTTAGTTCCAGTTACAAATGCTCCTCCGTGTGCAAGTAATAATAATGGTCTATTTGATTTAGTGTCACCAGATGGTTCGTAAACATCTAAATACAAATCTTGAGATGTGCCAACTAATGCAGCGTTGGCGCCATATTTAATATCCAGTGTAGTGTTTACCTCGGAATATAAATCATCAACGTACCTTGTTCCAGAAGGCCCATCATCATCACTACAACCAAAAAATCCCAAGATTGGGATTAACCATATTAACTTTTTCATATAATAAATATTAAGGCTATAAATAAAAAAAGCCGCCATTTGGGGCAAATGGCGGCCCTATAAAAGATATTTTTTTTAGTTCATCAATTCATCAAAGGTTACTGATACATAATAGATAGATCCGATATTTGGACCGCCTAAACTTTGATTATATGGATTTCCAGCTATGTTGGTTCCTCCAAGACGAACGACCGATTTAAGATCAGGAAGCTTGTAAGAAACCTGCGCGTCGAGCGTTCCATAAGAAGGAACATCTCCAATAGCAAAAGAAGATTCCCATCGGAAAGCATCTTGCCATCTATAAGTCACATTAAACCCAAGTCTATCAGTTACTTTTCTATTACCAAACTTCACATTGTATTTGTGCTCAGGTGTATTAAACTCTGTCAGATTATTTTCAGTAAAACCACCTTCTAATCGATTCCAGTTATAATTCACACCAACAGTATACCCTCGAGGTAAATTGTAAGTTAATCCCAAAGCTGCTCCTTGTGAAGTCACTTCATCGTCCAGATTCGAATAAATCTGTGCTGTATTTCCTGTAAACGAGCCATCACTTTCTCTAGTTAATGCGCTACCGTTCAGAATAGTCAGATAGTTTGGAGTCCCCTCGAGAGACGGGTCAGGAGCAGTCGCACTGGTGTACTCTTCAGCAAGAACAATGCGTACCTGCGTGATGAAGTTGGTATAAATATTTCGGTAATAAACAGCATCAACCAATAATTTGTTATTAATCAAGCTTTTGTAGCCAATCTCCATTGACTTTACCTCCTCCGGTACAACTGGACGAATATCTGCGGTTGTAAAAGTTTCCAACTCAGCTGCTGCTGCTGCGATATCGCCAGTAGCAAAAATCACATTTCGGAAATCATTAACAGATCCGCCAGTAAAGGCTAACGGAACCCCTGTAGAGCTTACACGATCAAGGTCGTATCGATCATAGTTTTCTTGCAGTCCTCCTAATAGACGCGTTGAAATCGTATTCAAATCTATGTATTGTCCCTGTGTGGTGGGGTTTCTAAATCCGGTCTGAAATGAAGCCCTGATATTGTGATCATTTGCAACAGTATATACGGCAGAGATTCGAGGGTTAACTTGACCATCGAAGTTCTGATTCTTATCGAATCGAACCGATCCACTCAGTTTAAGATTATCCGTAACTCTTCTTGCAACCTGTGCAAAAGCACCATATTCGTTGATTTGTATCCCTCCATCCTGATCAGGGAAAATTGTTCCATCCGATCTCAAATCGAATATTCGGTAGCTTGCACCTACTTGAAGTTCTACTGCATCAATTTGATTTTTAAAATCATACTGAGCATCTGCCTGGTACATTTTTGTTGCATCACTGAATTTCGGTCCAAAAGGGATGGTCCCGTCCAATTCTTCATTTTTTATTCGCTCAAATGCAGCAGCTTGTTCTACGGGATCTAAAGGGAAGTAATTATTATCATTTTGACCTCTTGCATATTGGTGTGCCGCCTGATCTACAAGTAATGCAGCTGAAGGATCTGACTGCCTAAGAGCCGCGATATCTCCCGGGTCATAACCTTGCTGATTTAGATATTCTAAGTAGTTAACGCCGTATGTAGCTAACCAGGTTGAGACTCCTCCACCACTACGATTGTCGTTCATTTTAAGTGCTAAAAACTCAGTGATGTAAGAATCTCCTGAATTTTCAAACGTACCATATGCCCTTACGAAAAAGTTATCTGCTCTTAATTGTACTCGATGCTGTTGAATATTGAAATTAGACAGTGAATAACGTTGAGCTCCTGTATAGATACTTGTACCAAAACCTCCATTATACATATAACTTGCCTCCAGATCGTCATTCAAGCGATAAAACAAGCCTGCATTTAACTTCATATTTTCAGCACCATAATCTGCTAAATATTTCTCTTCCCAAGGAGTCACTGAAACAACATGATTTGGTAAGTCTCCAGCTTGTGCATACGAGTTTGCACTCAAGCCGGGTCCAAAATTTCTTGAACTTGCTAGTGCACTGAATGTCGAGCTAAAAGGAAAAATGGCTAAGTTGATAGCAGCCTCATCTCCATGTGAGTGAAGTAAATCAGCCCCAGGATTTTCGCCTCCTATACTTGCAAATGGATTATTCTCAGCATTACGATCAAATGTGGAGGTACCGTGCCAATCATCTGCATACGAATAGGTGGCATTCACTTTAAATGCAAACTTGTTGTTATATGCTTTAGCATACCTTAAAGAAAATGTATTCATTAATGCCGGGTCCTGATCCGCATCAGGCCCCACATGGTTAACGCCTGTTTTTACAAAAGCACTTAATCCCTGATACTCAAATGGGTTCTTACTATTGATTAATAAAACTCCATTAAAGGCGTTAGGTCCATAAAGCGCTGAACTAGCACCTGGTATTAACTCAACACTTTCAACATCTAATTCAGAAGGTCCATTTAAGTTTCCAATTGGAAAGTTCAAGGCAGGTGCCTGGGTATCCATCCCATCTATGTATTGAACAAACCGTGTATTTCCCGTAGAACCAAACCCACGAGCATTGATGATCTGAAAATTGATGCTACTTGAAGCAACATCAACACCCTTCAGGTTTGCAATTCCATCGTAATAACTAGCTGCTGTGGAATTTTGCACAGCCAGAATATCCATTTTTTCAATACTTACCGGTGACTGTAGAATATTTTCCTCCACTCTAGACGCAGATACCACCACTTCCTGACCAAGTAGAGTTGATTCTGCCATCTGCACACTAATATTTTGACCTGAGGAGGTAACTTCAATTTCCTGGCGCTCATATCCTACATAGGTAATTACCAGCGTAATTGGTGGTGAGGATTGTATAGATAAGGAAAACTCTCCATTTACATCTGAAATGGTTCCAAGTACAGTTCCTTTTACAAGAATTTGCGTTCCAATGAGTGGCTCGCCTGTTTCTGCATCAGTGATCGTTCCTGACACAGTTGTCTGCGCATATGAATAACTAAATAAAAGAGTTAGGAATGCGCTTAAAATCCACTTAGTAATGTTTCGGTTCATATGGGTTGATGTTTAGCAAAATAACATTTGGCATTTAAGGAAATAATTTACCATAAATATCTACTTATAGCCAAATAGATTCATCTCTAATTTACATTTTATTATGCATGCATAATATTAATGATTTTTAGGGAATTAAGAGGGTCTCAAGGTTTTATCCTTCATTTTTTACGTGTTCCACCAGCCTGTCACATAATGCAGAGATCTCCTGATTCATGTATTCATCACCGGTGGCATTCAAAACGCTCTGTGCCAACCCTCCTAAACAATCAATATAGAAATGCTTCATTTCATCCATAGGCATATCTTTCGACCATAGATCGATACGCATGGTATTCTTGTTTTCATGATCCCAAAGAGACAGGCTGATCGATTTGGTCTCCGAAGGACCTGGTTGATCTTTTTCGTCTGCGTCCCACATGATCTTTTCAGGGATATTTTCCTTATCTAACTCTACTACAAACTTGATTTCTGATTTTCTCATTGAAATATTGGTATTTATATATTCGGTATTTTTTTTGAAACTGTATAATCCTCATCTCCTCTGGAAAAGGGGAAAAATTTATGGGAGTGAATTTCTAAAAGAAATGAATCGATTGTCAGACTCATCGTCTATTGTAGTATCACATCCCAATGAGCCTGCAACTTCATCAATCGGTTCCAATCTGGTAGTATCCAGTCTGTGGGCGCCATTGAATACAGAAATTAGCTCAGGTTGAACATTTAATGCCCGATCCATACATACGCCCCATGAGTTACATGCCTGACCGGAACCTGCCAATAATGATACGGATAAGGTATCAGCAGCTAATTCATTCGCTCGTGAAAATTGTATATATGTCCCTCTTAAATCTAAATCAGCAATGATCTGATTGAGCTTTTCTGCATCGCCAGATGTGGCAATGGATTTCAATCCATTTACACCGTACTTGAAAAAAAGTCTTTCGGAAACATGCGATTGATCTATATGTGCCACCAGATGTGCAAGCAAACCTGAAAACTGATCCTCATTAGCCAGATAAAATATCATTCCGGTACTCACATAAATATATCCTCCGGGCAAAGCAAAGGCCTGCCTGGTTTCATCATCGAAGAGGGTAATCGTCCAATTGAATTCTTCACTTTTAGAGATGGCTGATGAACTGGTGATCTCATTCAATCGAGAATTCACATATCCATAGGCAATACTGTTACCTTCTGAAGGGATCACTCCAAAAGTCCCGTCTTCCAAAATAATCTCAGAAAGCTTCTCCCCTAGCAACACTTCATCCTCTTCAGTAAAGTCGATGAGGTCTTCTGTTTTTTTGCAACCCAAGAGAGCCACAAAAACAAATAGTGCCAATATGGTATAGTAGCCAACTTTCATGATAAAATATCCATTGCCGCTTCCCGATCTTTCTGAAGTTGTGTTTTCAATTCCTCTATACTGTCAAATTTCATTTCTTTTCTCAAAGCTCGCACAAACTCAACGACAATTTCCTTTCTATAGATATCTGAATCAAAATTAAACAGATGAACTTCTATGGTACGGTTGCTCCCATCCACTGTGGGTTTAAAGCCAATATTTAGCATTCCATTATACATAAATGAGTCAACCCAAACCTTCACAGCATATGCTCCATCTGCGGGAAGAAGCTTATATGTTTCCGGAATTTCAATATTGGCCGTTGGAAACCCAATGGATCGTCCCTTTTTATTCCCATCAATCACCTTTCCTTTAATGGAATAATTTCTTCCTAAAAGAGAGTTGGCTAAATGAATTTCACCACTTTCAAGGGTATTCCTGATCTTAGTTGAGCTGATGCCGATGTGATCAATCTCTTGTTTGGAAATTTCATTTACCTCAAATCCGTACTTTTCAGAATGCTCGTGAAGAAAATGGATGTTGCCTTCTCTATTATTCCCGAAGTGATGATCATGGCCAATAAACAGCTTTTTGGTGCCTACTTTTTCTACCAGTATCTGCCTGACAAACTGATCAGCACTGAGATTTGAAAACTCAGGCGTAAACGCAATTTTTAGAATATAATCAACGCCCAGGTCAGCTACCATTTTCACCTTTTCATCAAATGTTGAGAGTAGCTTTAACTTGTCTGCATCTTTATTGAGTATAAACCGTGGGTGTGGCCAAAGGGTAATTAAAACACTCTTACCTTTGTTTTTCTTAGCTTCAGAAACAAGCCGTTTGAGGATTGCCTGATGCCCAACATGCACGCCATCGAACGTCCCAATCGTTACCACCGCAAAGTCCGGTTTTTCGAATTCCTCTATGTGATCAACTACCCGCATTGTGCTGTCGAACAAATTCATCCAAATCTACTGCATCTGACAACTGATATTCTCCCACACTGGTTCGAACCAGTTTTTTTAAATATGCTCCTACACCTAAGTGTTGACCAAAATCGTGGGCTAAACTTCTGATGTAAGTACCTTTAGAGCATGATACTTTAAACTTCACTTCAGGAAGATTTGTATAGTCAATTTGAAAATCGTGAATCCTTAAAGATCTTGGTTCAAGTTTTACTTCCTTGTTTTTTCTAGCCTTTTTATACGCCCGCTCTCCTCCCACTTTGATGGCCGAATGAGCAGGTGGTATTTGCTGAATATCACCTGTTAATTTTTCTCTGGCTGCTTCAAGCTGCTCTTTTGAAACGCCAGACCAGTCAGCCTCAGAATCAAACTCAGTCTCCAAATCATAGGATGGAGTAGTCTTCCCTATTTCTATGATGCCTTCATAGGTTTTATCTAACCCTTGTAGTTCATTAAGCTTTTTTGTGAATTTACCTGTGCCGATGATAAGCAGTCCTGTAGCCAATGGATCAAGTGTGCCTGCATGACCAATCTTTTTCACTTTAAGGGTATAGCGCAGTTTTTTCACTACATCGAATGATGTCCAGTCTACTGGTTTATTGATAAGTAAAAGCTTTCCCTCGGCGTAGGTGTTTTCCATTTCAGGCGGCTATAATCGCTATGATTCCAACAATGAAGCAATAAATGGCAAAGTAAGTCAACTTGCCCCTTTTCACGATTCTAATCATCCATTTGCACGCAATAAAGCCGGAAATGAATGCAGCTAAAAAGCCAATAATCAGACTAGATGAGCTGATAGCATGAGCTGCTGTATTTTCTGTGTAATCCAATATTTCAAGCAAACTTGCGCCGAGAATCGGTATCAAAACCATCAGAAAAGAAAAACGAGCTGCTTTGGATCGTTCAACTCCTAAAATCAATGCAGTAGCTATCGTCGATCCGGATCTTGAGATTCCCGGAAGCACGGCGAATGCCTGAGCTAAACCTATGATGATTGCACCAACAAATCCAACTGATTTTGTCCCGTCGTTTTTATAATGAGCGAAAAGCAGCAATCCTCCGGTAATCAAAAGCATGGAACCAACCAGCATCAGATTTCCAATAAACAGTGCTTCAATTTGGTCTTTGAAGAAGACAGCTACTACAAACACCGGGATCATTGATAGGATGATCTTAGCAGCAAACTGTGTGGATTCATTCCACTCAAACCTGAAGATATCCCTGAGCAACTGCACAATATCGTTCTTAAAAACAGCTATTGTTGCCAGTGCTGTAGCTAAATGAACCGTTACTGCAAACAGTAAATTATCCGAGCTCTGAGCGCCCAGAAGCACGGATCCTATTTCTAAATGCCCACTACTACTAACCGGTAAGAATTCTGTAAGTCCTTGTATGATTCCAAGAATCAGGGCTTCAATCCAACTCATTCAGAATCCGAATTTGTTTTGGGCTTATAAAAAATGGCTACAAATTGGATAATGAAACCAAGCATGACCACTATGGGGCCAAGCGTTAGTCCAAGGAATCCAAATCCATAAGGTTCTGTATCCATCGTCATGAAAATGAATCCCATGGCAAGAACAATTACCCCGGTGATCATGATTATGTAGTTGACTTTTGAGAAAGCAAGTTTTCTTTTTTCTGACATGTCTTTAATAAAGTTCGTCTAGTGACATTTTTAAATATTTTCTAATCGCTCGTAAAGAGCTGAAGTATCCTACGATGATTCCCATCAGAAGGATTAGTCCGAACAGTAAAATAAATCCATTCGTATCTTGTAGCTCCTCCAACCCCTCGATCATTCCATTCATATAAACAGTAAATCCGTAGATGATCCCGCAGGCCAAAACGCCGGCAAAAAAGCCATAAAGCATGGACCTGTAAAGGAAAGGGCGCTGAATAAAAGAACTTGTAGCCCCCACTAGCTGCATACTTCTTATTAAGAATCGTTGGGAAAACAGCGCTAGTTTAATGGTGTTATTGATCAGGATAATAACTACGAGCAAAGCAAAAATGGCTATTCCGAGCAGTATGAAACCAATCTTAGTTAAGTTCTCATTGATGCTTTCAATGAGGCTCTCCTCATACTCTACCTCGAACACTCCACGCATGCCCTCGATTTCTCCTTTGATTTGATTTAAGCTATCAAGAGCCTGATAGCTCCCTTTGATTTTAACTGCAAACAGATCGCGTAAGGGATTATCACCTAAAAAATCTTTGAAATCCTCGCCTGTAGCCTCAATAAATTGCTTAGCAGCTTCTTCTTTTGTAATCAGCGTAATCTGCGGTGTTTCCTTTACCAATGTGTATGGCTTAGACGCAATCGCTGTTCGGATTTTAGTAATGTCAGACTGAGAGATATTTTTGTTGAGATAAACCTGAACTTCAATATTCTCCTGAATCTGAGTACCAAGTCTTGAGCTATGTATTAATAGCCAACCAAAAAGTCCTAAAACCAACAATGCCACTGTGATACTAAATACCACACTGGCAAAGGGGTAGCTTCCGAGCTTACGTTTTTTTCTGGTCTTTTTCTCTTCCATTAAGCCACGAATTTAGGCAAAATGGAAATGCTTTTGAACATTACTTATTTTCTCTGAGTAACTCCAGTTCCTTGATCACATCCTGATCTCTTACCACGGGTAGCTCAGTCAGACGATCTGTCGTTCCTACTTTGTAATATGTATCAATGTAGTAGACATAGATGCGTCTACCTGAAGCACTATTGATCTCCAAAATCTCATAAGTGGATTTATCGAAATCACCGCTTAAGAAAAGCTTACCATCATAGTACTTGTATTTGATTGTCTTACTTCGGTTGTTCTCAGTCTCGACATCTATCGGATCTTCTGATGCAGTTGCCTTTGTGGTCTCAGGTAATTCATCTAAGCCTGCAGATTGGAATTTGCTGTCTTCCTCGACATCCGTCACATCAGGTGCTTCAAAAGATGGCTTGAATACCTCTTTATCTTCATTTATTACAACCTGCTCTTCTCTTGCAGATTGATCCGCCACCTGAACTTCAGGGTTGGTTTTCATAGCTGGTTCATTAGCTATTTCTGGTTTCTCTAATGTTGTGTTTGCTGAATTATCAGACTCTTCCTGTCCTAACTCCCAAACGTACTCCACCGATTCAGCTACAGGAGCATTTATTGTTACTGGAGTATCTGTTTCAATCTTCTCATCTTGTTCACCATATAAGTAGATACCTGTACCAATTAATGAGGCTACAATCACACCTCCCATTGATTTCATAAGAGCGGACTGTCCCATGAACTCCATCCAGGTAGGGCCCACATTGATGGCGTCAAGGCGTGCCTTAAGTTCTAATTTGCGGTACTCTTTTAGGCCGCCTACAATATCGGATTGCAGGTCACTCTCGGCTTTTAAGGCGGGATCTGACTCCAGTTGCTTTTCAAAGTTTGCCATTTCTGACTCGTTCATCCTGCCGGAGTGGTACTTATCAATTTGCTCTAGTTGTTGTTTTGTCATGTCTAATCAAAAAAGTCTTCGGTGGTGTATTTACTCTTTATTAAACTATCTAATTTCTTCTTACACTTATATTTCTTCGTCTTTGCCGTATCTGTATTGGCAAAGTTCATTTGCTCAGCTATTTCCTGCATACCCATTCCATCAAAGTAGTAGTGGGTAAGCACTTTCTTACATACATCGCCCAATTGAGCAATGCAATCCATCACAATTTTCAGCCGCTCCTTGGCGTCATGCGTTTGAAATTCTTCACGATCAACCTCCTCATTACTCAAACGACTTTTCCTATCTAATTCCTTTCTCCACTGATTAAGACATATGCTGTATAAGTAGGTGCTGATCTTGGATGTCAAAACCAACTTCCCACTGGCAGCTTTCTGCCAAAAAGCGAGTAAGGCCTCCTGGTATACGTCTTTCGCTTCGTCCTCAGTCCCGTTGTTACTGAGCACAATCTTTGTCATCATCCTGTAATATTTTGTATACAGATGATCAAGCATGCGTTCATCTCCGCGACTAATTCGCTCCAGTATCTCACTGTCCTTCATACACCAAGCCAGTTTTTAATACGATTTATATTCATTAAGTAACCCCTCTTAGGTGAGTAAAGAGGTTTAAAGTTGTAAAATACGACAAAACTCACGTTATCTAACAAGGATTATTATGTCAAAAGCTTTCATTAGCAAAACAGACGAATGCCAATACTTTGACCGGATAACCCAGTAAAAATTCCTTGAAAAGAAATTTTTGATCGCTTTTCAGTAGAATGTTTCTTAAAATGAAAAGATAACGCTAACTAATAACACGGGTTAAATCAATAACACTACCATCAGCAATACCATATACTTTATCACCTTTTGCGGGTCTGATTTTCTTTACTCCTGTAAACTGTCCAAAGGCAGGTATAACCCCATGATTTTTTGAAAAATAGAAACATGGCATGGTAATACTCTGCCTCCCTTTTCCTCGTACCATCACCCCTGGATGGATGTGCCCAGAAATATTATAAAATGAAGATGGCTCCTTATAATGAGAGAAAGAAAAGGGATCCATCTCTAAATGGGGAGTTACTGCAAGTGCAGGTGGGTACTCCGAAAGGATGTCGTGATTTCCTTCAACTAAGGTGAAATTGATTGTATCAAACACCTGGAGGAAGTTTAAAAAGTCCTGCCATTCATTATTTTCAAAACTATGGAAAAGATCACCGAGTAGCAGTACTTTCTTCGGGAGCAGGAGCTTGATTAGTGTTTCAAGAATCTGGATGTCTGTAAGGTGGATTCTTCTGGAAACCGGGATTCCATGTTTCCTGAAATGCCCTGCCTTACCCAAATGAAGATCTGACAAAATCAGTGTTTGTTGTTTTTCCCAAAAAATGGCTCGCTCAGGAAGTAAAGTGAGAACTTCTCCTGAAATCTCTACCTCTATCATCCTTCCGTGTATGGAAGCCAGGTTTGGGTTCGGTAGAAAAAGAGTAAATAGCCTCTTACTTTCAGCTTTCCATCTTCAACCCATATTTTGCAATCATAAATATTCCCATTTTCAGGATCCAGGATTTCGCCTTTACGATATTCATCATCCCCTTTATCGTATTTCATATCAGAAATGATCTCCATCCCAATCACTCTCTGCCCGTTTCGATGATCTTCACATTCCTCGCAAATAGGGTCAGGATCTTCTCCCGGTTCTCTAAATAGTTTAATGATCTTTCCATAGTATCGACCATCTTTTTCGTAAATATCTACAACAGACTTGGGTTTACCAGATTCGTCATCAATGGTCTTCCATGTTCCGACTACAGACTGACTGTATAGCAACGTAGCTACAAACAGTGAAATAAGAGATAAAGCAATTTTCATAAGCCAAATTTAATCTTCACTAACAGATCGTTCAAGCTGCATCTGCATTTTTAAAATACGATCGGTCACATCTTCTGAACTCAATCGCTCCCTTCGTATCATATCTACCAAAATTGGAAATGCAAAGGGAGTGGGTTTTATCGTTTCTTTTAAGATGATTTTCTGTGAGTTAATCCTGCGTATTGCCTCCATAAACCTGGATTGATCCAACTGGAGCGTCATGACCTCTTCCATGGATTGTTTCAACAGTAAGTTGCTTTCATCGTATTCTTTAAAAGCTTTGTAAATGATTCCTGAAGAGGCCTGAAGATGTCTGGCCCGAATATTTTTTCCTGGATAGCCTTGAAAGATCAGACCAGCAATGGTTGCTACATCTCGAAACTTGCGCTGGGCCATCTCGGTCATATTGATTGATTCATTAATATCCTGATAGAGATTTTCTTCTGAAAAAAGATCCAATTCAAGTGCTTCTTCAATAGCAATTTCCTGATCGGATAGCAGCTCAAATCCATAGTCATTCATGGAGATGGAAAAGGTTATCTTTTGGAGCTTGCTCATTCTGTAAGCTATGAGGCCAGCTAAGACCTCATGTACAAACATCCCTTCAAAAGTGAAAAAGAAGAGGTGATGACCATGCTCTGTTTCTACTTTTTCTATCAGGAGCGAGTCTTTATCCGGAATCATTGACATCCTGCTTTGAAGGTCTAAAATTGGTTTGATCTTCTGAAGCTCAGGATCAGAGAAATTTCCCAGAATTGCTAATTGCAGCTTTGCCCTTATTTGATCTGAAAGTAAAGATGATAGTGGAAGTCTTCCCCCACCCCAGGCCGGAGTAAGTCCGCTCTTTCGCTTGGATTTTTTGACCAGCACTGTAAGGTCCTTTATTCGAACAAATTCCAGGTTTTGTCCAGCAAACCAAAACGTATCCCCGGGATTAAGTTTGGATACGAAGCTTTCCTCCACCGTACCCAGGTGACCTCCTGAAATGAATTTTACACTCATGGCCGGATCACCCACAATCGTTCCGATGGAAAGCTTATGCCGCAGTGCCGCTCGTTTGTTGATGATTTTGTAAACACCATTATCATTATAAACACGAGAAAATTCATCGTATTCTCCCAGTGTGCTTCCGCCAGTAGTAATGAACTCCAATACCCAATTCCATTCCTCACCTGTTAGTAATCGAAAGCAATACGTTTGCTTTATCTCTTCTAGAATCTCCAACGGACGAAAACCCCCACTCACTGAGAGTGTCACCAGGTATTGTATTAAAACATCAAGACATTTCTCTAACGGTTTTCGCTGCTCAAAGCTTCCCTGCTTAATAGCCGTTCTAAGTGCAGCTCCTTCAATCAATTCCAGCGAGTGAGTAGGAACAAAATATATCCTACTAACTTCTCCGGGACCGTGTCCACTCCTACCCGCACGTTGTTGAAAACGGGAAACTCCTTTGGGTCCGCCAATTTGAATGACTGTATCAACCGGACGAAAATCAACACCCAGATCCAGGCTGGAAGTACAAACCACTAACTTAAGCTTCCCCTCATGCAAGGCATCCTCTACCCAATTTCGAATATGCTGATCCATGGAACCATGATGCATTGCCATCACTCCAGCAAGACCTGGCGCTGCTTTAAGAATTGCCTGATACCATAATTCCGTTTGCGATCGCGTATTGGTAAATAGAAGAGTAGTGTTGCTCTGCTCAATAATCGGTAAAACCTTATCAATAAGCTTCACACCTAAATAACCAGACCATGGAAACTTCTCCACCTCGTCCGGCATAATGGATTCCACTACAATTTGCTTTTCAATATTCGATTTGATTGAGGTCGCATCTTTATTCCAATCTTCACCGAGCAACACCCGTTTGGCTTGAGGTAAGTTTCCTATAGTAGCAGAAATACCCCATATCTTAAGGTCATTATCCGTCAACTTCTTAAGCCTTGAAATTGCTAGCTCAGTAGCTACGCCCCTTTTTGTCCCAATCAGCTCATGCCATTCATCTACAATGATACTTTTGACATTTTTCAGGTAGTTTGGATAGTCGCTCTGACTTAACAAAACGTGTAAGCTTTCAGGAGTAATTACCAAAGCCTGCGGTGCTGTTTTCTTTTGCTTTTGCCTTTCCGAAGTGGTTGTATCACCTGTTCGTAATCCAATATTCCAGCGAATGTCCAGATCATCACAAAAGCTTTGCATGGCGTTTTGGATATCCTTAGCTAATGCCCTAAGCGGAGTGATCCATAGCACCTGAACTTCAGGCTTTATATCATGCGGTTCATGCTCTTTTAAAAACTCTAGCACGCAAGGAATCCAGAGGGCATAAGTTTTTCCTGAACCTGTGGGTGCATTCAAAAGTCCACTTTTCCCCTTTAGGTAGGCTTCCCAGGTCTTTCGCTGAAATTCGAAAGACTTCCACTCCTTTGACTTAAACCAGTCTTCAGCGATTTGAAAAAGCTCCTTATCTGACACAAATTGGAAGTTAAATAAAGGCACAAAAAAACCTCGACTAATTAAAGCCGAGGTTTAAAATATTGTTTTAGATGAGATTATTTCATTGCATCAATCTGGGCTTTAACCGCAGATTTCTCACCCACCAAAGTATCTACTTTTACAATGCTTTCTCCATTTTCAACCGTCGTTGTAGTTACGATCGCCTGAACCTGACCATCTTCCAATGATTCCATGGTCACTTTGAATTCCTTCGAAACTTCTTTGATTGGATCAGCTTCTTCTACAACTACAATAGCAGCTTCTTCCGTTGAACCATGTCCTGATCCGTAAACTTCACCCAGGATTGGAGCGATAACAAGACCTACCAGACAAGTCAATTTGATCAAAATGTTCATAGATGGGCCAGAAGTATCTTTGAATGGATCACCAACCGTATCACCAGTTACAGCTGCCTTGTGAGCTTCAGAACCTTTGTAAGTCATCTCACCATCGATCATTACCCCGGCTTCAAACGATTTTTTCGCGTTATCCCATGCACCACCAGCGTTGTTCTGGAAGATTGCCCAAAGCACACCTGATACTGCAACTCCAGCCATGTAGCTTCCTAAAGCCTCAGGACCCATAAAGAATCCAATCAAGATTGGTGCAATGATAGTTATAGCTCCTGGAAGCATCATTTCTCTTAATGCAGCTTTTGTGGAAATGTCAACGCACTTTCCGTACTCTGGCTTTCCAGTACCTTCCATGATACCAGGAATCTCTTTGAACTGTCGTCTCACCTCTTTCACCATTTCCATGGCTGCTTTACCTACTGACCTCATAGCCAATGCGGAGAATACTACAGGAACCATCCCTCCGATGAACAACGCAGCAAGTACATCTGCCTTAAAGATGTTGATTCCGTCAATACCTGTGAAGGTTACATACGCAGCGAAAAGTGCCAATGCAGTTAATGCTGCAGAAGCAATCGCGAATCCTTTACCAATTGCAGCAGTCGTATTACCTACTGAATCAAGGATGTCAGTTTTCTCTCTTACGTCTTCCGGGAGCTCGCTCATCTCTGCGATACCACCCGCATTATCCGCAATTGGTCCAAATGCATCGATTGCTAACTGCATGGCAGTAGTAGCCATCATTGCAGATGCTGCAATGCCTACTCCGTAGAATCCGGCCAGCTCGTATGCTCCCCAAATTGCTCCTGCAAAAAGAAGAATTGGTGCAAACGTTGAAATCATACCTGTAGAGAGTCCGGCAATAATATTTGTTGCTGCACCAGTGGCCGAGTTTTGAACAATATCTAAAACTGGCTTTTTACCAAGACCTGTGTAGTATTCAGTGAAGTAAGAGATAGCTCCACCTACAAACAGACCGACTAATACGGCACCAAAAACATTTCCTGAAGTAACAGTAATGTTCCCTTCACCAAAGAATGCCATGGTCATCTCTGCAGGCAATAATAGGTCAATGACGAACCAGCATGCAACAGCAGTCAAAATGATTGATCCCCAGTTTCCTTTGTTTAAAGCTGCTTGTACCTGTGGTTCTTTCGCATCATTGCTGGATATTTTTATAAGCATAGTTCCTAGAATTGAGAATACAATTCCCAAACCAGCAATCACCAACGGAAGCAAAATCGGACCGATTCCGTTGAATTCATCGGTGATAGAGCCACCCATGTCACGGATTACATAGTTTCCAAGTACCATTGATGCGAGTACCGTAGCTACATAAGAACCGAAAAGGTCAGCTCCCATTCCTGCAACATCTCCAACGTTATCACCTACGTTATCAGCAATTGTTGCCGGGTTTCGTGGATCATCCTCTGGAATTCCTGCTTCTACTTTTCCTACAAGGTCTGCACCAACGTCAGCAGCTTTAGTATAAATACCACCGCCAACACGTGCGAAAAGTGCAATCGACTCAGCCCCTAAAGAGAAACCTGCAAGCGCTTCAAGCACGATTGTCATGTCCTCAACTCCATTGGTAGTCCACTGACCTCCCATGAAGAATTGAAATAATAAGATGAAAAGGATACTTAAACCAAAAACGGCCAGACCAGCAACGCCAAGTCCCATTACAGTACCGCCTGTAAAAGATACTTTCAATGCCTGCGGCAGGCTGGTTCTTGCAGCCTGGGTGGTTCTTACATTAGCTGCTGTAGCGATTCGCATCCCAATATTTCCAGCCCATGCAGAGAAGAAGGCTCCAATGACAAAAGCTACAATAATGAACCAGTGGGTGGTTTCAACCAGTGAGGAGATCACTCCTAGTAAAATTCCTGCCAAAACAACGAAAATGGCCAGGATTCGATATTCGGCACTAAGAAATGCCAATGCCCCCTCTCTAATGTGATTCGCAAGATCTTGCATCTTATTGTCACCTGCATCCTGCTTGTATACCCAGCGGGATTTGATGATCATCACAAAAAGCCCCAGAAGCCCAAGGGCAGGCACTAAATAGATTAATTTATCCATGATTTTTTAAATGGTTTTCAAAAACAGTCGGCAAAGATAGGTCAACTAGTTTTTAATAGAAACCAATCATGAATTTTTAGGGAAATCCGTTTCTTTTAAGATTTAGTATTTGAATTAACGTAGTTCAAAAATTCGGTTTTTATGTCCTGATCTTTGAATTTACCATCAAAAAAGGCAGTCCCAGTTTGACTGTTAGTATCATTAACTCCTCTGGAAGACACGCACATGTGTGAAGCATCCATTACAACAGCCACGTGATCGGTATGAAGAATAGACTTCAACTCTTTACCAATCTGCACCGTTAATCTTTCTTGGACCTGTGGTCGTTTGGCATAATACTGAACAATACGATTGATCTTGGAGAGACCAATCACTTTACCATTTGGGAAATACGCTACATGTGCCTTCCCATAGATAGGCACAAAGTGATGTTCGCAGTGAGAATAGAAGGTAATGTCCTTCTCTACCAACATTTGATCATACTTATACTTATTTTCAAATAATCGAACCTGTGGTTTGTTTTTAGGATTTAACCCTGAGAAAACCTCTTTCACGTACATTTTGGCTACTCTTTTGGGAGTACCTGAAAGGGAATCATCCTGAAGATCGAGACCAAGTATTTGCATGATTTCTTTAAAATGTTTGGAAATCAATTCAATCTTCAGTTCATCATCTTGTTCAAAGGCATCAGGACGAAGAGGAGTATCGTAAGATGATCCTACGTGTTGATCAGCGTACTCATCATGCTCCTCAGCCTGGATATTCGACGTAGTTTCTTTCTGTTTCATATAAAGTTATTTTCATCTCGTACTCATCTTCTATCTCAGGCCTCAGCAAATCATAGATGACTTTGACGATGTTTTCTGCTGTTGGATTCAAATTTTCGAATTCGGTTACATCCAAATTCAGATTTTTGTGATCGAATCTGTTGAGTATTTTGTCCTTAATAAGATTACTCAACTTTTTCATGTCATAGACATAACCGGTATCTACATCCGGTTCTCCTGTCAAACTCACAATCACTTCATAATTATGACCATGCCAGTTCGGGTTATTACATTTTCCAAAAACGGCTTCATTTTTCTCATCAGACCATGACTCATTATAAAGTCTGTGAGCTGCATTGAAATGTTCTTTTCTGTTTATCGTAACTCGTGGCATCTTGCAAAATTACTGGAACTCATAACAACGGGTTTTACAAAGATGTTTCTTTGAGCTATGAATTTATTTTTCTGTGCGTTTGTTTTGCCTCAAATTCATCCAATGGAAATTCGCCAAATCAAGGAAAAAATAGCGGAATACAAAAGCGAAGAGAAGCGCCTTTTTACTACCTCTTCTTTTCAGACACATAGTATTCCAATGCTCCATATTTTGAGTGAGATAGACAATTCAATTCCTGTCTATTTCATCAATACCGGCTATTTATTTCCTGAAACGATCTCTTTCAGAGATGAGGTAGCTGATCGATTGGGATTGGAAATCGTGGATCTAAAGCCTAATACACCAAAAAACATGCAGCGTGAAACGAATGGAAAACTACTGTTTACCACTGATCCTGATCATTGCTGTTATCTAAACAAAACGCAACCCATGGAGTCCGTACTTGCCAGCCATGATGTGTGGATAAACGGTGTGCGTGGTGATCAAAGTGCAGTAAGAAAAGCTATGAAAGTAGAACAACCGGCCCCTTTTGATAGCATTCGTTTTCATCCGATGCTGGATTGGGATAACCGAAAAATATTTGCTTACATCAAAGAATATGATCTACCCCGGCACCCACTCGATGCGCAGGGATATATCAGTATTGGTTGTGAGCCTTGTACCAGAAAAATGGATCTAGACATGCAGGAAAGAGAAGCCCGATGGTTTGGCTTAAATAAAGTAGAGTGTGGATTGCATACGGATTTAGTCAAGTAGTAAAATAGTATTCAGTGAAATAGTTAATTAGTGAAACATAGAGTCTCCTAATTAATTAACTAACCAATCAACCAAACATGAAAGTACTCATCACCGGTGGAGCCGGATATGTTGGAACCAAGCTGGTCAAGCACCTGGTTTCAAAAGCAGAAATCGAACAAATTGTCGTTTATGACAACCTGAGTAAAGGTCATCACAATTTCTTTTTGGGAAAGGAGTATGAGAACAAGGAGAAAATCCATTCAGTAAGGGGAGACATTCTTGATACTCGTCAGCTAAAAAAACTAATGACGGATTCAGACGTGGTTGTACACCTGGCAGCAATCGTGACTACTCCATTTGCCAACACGGATCCACATTTCTACGAACAGGTCAACCACTGGGGAACTGCGGAAGTGGTGTATTGTGCAGAGGAGTCGGATATTTCAAAATTCATCTATCTGAGTAGTACATCTGTATATGGAGCTAGTGATCAGGTTTCTGATGAATCAACCACTCCGGCACCATCCACCTTTTATGGCATTTCGAAGCTGCGAGGTGAAGAACACGTCAATCGACTAGCTGAAAAGAAGAACGCCATAAATATCCGAGGTGGAAATGTCTATGGTTATAGCAAATCCATGCGGTTTGATGCGGTAATCAATCGGTTCATGTTTGATGCAAACTTCACTAATCGTATTCAGATCAATGGAAATGGAAAACAGTCACGCGCTTTTATCCATGTCGATTACTTATGTAATGCACTTGCTCAGGCTATCATCAAAGAAGTGCCAAGCGGAACCTATAATCTGGTGGATAAGAATCTTCAGGTTTTGGATTTAGTAGATGTGCTTAAAGAAATCTATCCCACATTGGAGTTTCTGTTTACAAATCAGCACATGAATCTGAGGGAATTGAAAATCAATGCTAATAGCAAGCTCTTTGATTACATTGATCGATTTGAGACCCAAGTCTTGAAGAAGGAGCTATTGGAATTTAAAGAGCGGTTCGCTTTTTAAAGACCTTGTTGGATAGCTTCTATTGATAGTCTCCCTTTGGCCATAGCCTTGTAATATTTCTTAGCGGATTTTGGAGGGGTAAGGTGATTCCATTTATCCAGCATATAATGCAATAGATTCTTAGCTCCTTCAAGCTGAACTTCTTGTACATCTGACTGACCTAAGTAATGATCTTGTATTTGAATGCAACTCAAGTCTTTTCCGTTCTTGCGATTAAGTAAAATATAATTGACCATCGCTACTTCATAGTAAGTCTTCTGCTCTTCAGTATGCAATTCTCGAAAAAACTGACATTGAGTGGGTATGTTTAGATCAGGGTTAAGTGAATAGAGTTTATCAAAAATTTCCAGCGCATCTATTAGCTCCGAAGATAAAATAGTAGAATGAGTGAGTATGTAATTGGTAGCATCAAGCATTACGCCTTCATAATCCCGGAAGCCATTAGGGTTACTCTGGCTAATATCATTAAATCTTTCTTTGATATTAGAAACTGTTAAACTCGCAATGGAAAATTTGATATCTATTGATGTCCTAAATCGAATTTTATATCCACGCATAATTGCTGGTGAAAATCGCTCAGGAATATTTTGAATGACTCGAATTGCTTCCTCATCACACCCGCCACCAATCCCTTTTAGTACTTCTACATTGCTCACAGCACCAGTAGTATCTACAACAAAGGCAACTCTCACGTTACCTTCAATACCATAATCACTCGCTAATTTGGGATAGATAAGTTCTTGTCTAATGTATTGATGCAAAGCATTAACCCCTCCAGGATACTCTGCCATTTGTTGTTGACCCAATGAGCTAAACCAGGTGAGTATTAACAGGGTAGATAAAATTGTCTTCATAATAATTATTGAGCATTTATAATCCATTCGCCCCCACTCGCATAAAAAGTGGGAATCGCACATTTCGAGTTCCTGAACCCCAAACTTGACTTAACTGATCTTTGAATGCAGGAATAGGTGAATGACCATTGGCCTTGGTGTAATGCTGTACGGCAGACCAAGTACTTATATACCCGACCAATTGATCCAGTGATAGCACTTTCTCCATTTTGAACTTGGGTGCATCCTTCACTTCCTGATATGGGAAAGGAATGGTTTTGTAGGCCGCCTCAATATGATCACGCTCCGGATCCCAATAAGGCTTGGTTACTTTCCAATAAAAATGATCAATCACATCCTGAACATCAGCATCCACCTGTACCAAGCCATAACCGAACAAAACAAGAAACCCACCAGGCTTCAACACGCGTTTCACCTCAGCATTAAATAGCTCGTGATCAAACCAATGCGCTGCTTGCGCTACAGTTACCAAGTCAAAGTGATCATTGGGAAAGTTCGTTACTTCGGCAGACTGCTTGGAATAGTAGACATTTGCTGCTTGTTCGGCATTTTTTAGTTGGCGCTCACTTATATCGGTCGCTTGAACTTCTTCGAAGTACTGAGCTAACTTCAACGCGAGCTGTCCATTTCCTGTACCGCAATCCCAGCAACTTATTTTTTCTTTCGGTAGAGATGCAAGGTATTCCACCAATGCATCTGGATAGACCGGACGGAATTTGGCATAATCAGCCGATTGTGTCGAAAAATTATCTTTCATTTTATAAGCTTCAAGTTTCAAGAAATGAGCCTCAAGCTAACTTATCACTTGCTTCTTGAAGCTTGTGGCTTATCTACCCCATCATCAACACTTTCCAGGCCGTATCCACTTCATCTTCGTTTAGCAGGTCGGCTGCCAGCTTGTGAAGCTCCAGTTGCATATTCTCATCATCATCAAATGAATCGAGAATCGAACGAACTTCGGGTTCATTAGCGAAATTCTTAACTTCCTCCTCAGTCGGTAGTGATTCTACATTACCCAGCATCCCCAGATGGTTGCCGGTCAATACGGTGCTGGTTCGGATTTGGTCAGGTATTTGATCTACTCCTATTCCCATGGTTGTCAGAGGTTTGGCTACTTCAAATATAGCATCTCCGCTCGCTCTGGCATACCAATTTCCTCCCATTCTTGCTACTGCATCCAGTTTGTTCGGATGGATTTTACCATTCTCATCCAAAACCCGATCAGCAATATGCATCAGCTGCACTTCGCAGATTACCAGCTGCCCGGCTCCTCCCTGCTCTCCCAGCGATTTCACCTCAATCACTTTGCACTCAAAGGAGACAGGAGCTTCTTTCACCCGTGGGGGCTTCACTCGCTCTGACTTGACCTCCGTAAAACCCGCTTTCTTAAACTCATTAACCCCTTTTCCATATTCCGTACTGCTCAACGACATCTGCTGCACCATGTCATAAGACACAATATTCACCGTGCACTCCGGATGCTCCAGTACATTTTCCAGTGTATGTTTAGTTGTATTATCTCTGCCTCTCCGTGCGGGAGAAAAGATCATGATTGGAGGGTTTGCGCTAAACACATTGAAAAAGCTGAAAGGGCTCAGGTTTACATTTCCATCTTTGTCCACGGTGCTTGCAAAAGCTATTGGACGAGGTGCTACTGCTCCCAGTAAGTGCCCATGTAATTCGGGTACTGGTATTTCTTTTGGATCGATTGTCATAGTTTATTATTTAACTACTTCCCCACCCCCCGAGTCGTCGGACCGCTCCACAGGGGGATAGTTGAGAACTTTTATTTAGCTGGCAAAACCTTTGTACTTACTTCACCAAATCCGATTCGCACACCATCTTTCTCGGCGTGTCCACGCATGATTACCGTATCACCATCCTGAATGAACTTTCGCTCCGAACCATCCGGCATCTTTACCGGCTTGGTGCCCTTCCATGAGATTTCCAACATAGAGCCAAACTGACTTGGTTCCGGTCCGGAAATCGTACCACTTCCATACATATCTCCGGTTTTGATGTTACAACCGTTTACGGTCTGATGAGCTAATTGCTGTGCCATATTCCAGTACATATATTTGAAGTTGGAATTTCCGACCACTTTTTCTTCACTTCCTTCCGGCTGAATAGCTACTTCTAAATCGATATCAAAGTGCTTATTTCCATCATATTTTAGATATGGTAAGACTTCAGGATCTTGCTTTGGTCCCGGGATACGGAATGGTTCCAGTGCATCCAAGGTCACAATCCATGGTGAGATAGAAGATGCGAAGTTTTTAGCCAGGAATGGTCCTAAAGGCACATATTCCCATTTTTGAATATCTCTGGCCGACCAGTCATTAAACAACACCATGCCAAAAATATGGTCTTCAGCCTCCTCAGTAGTGATCGAATCTCCTAATTGATTTTGGCCACAAGTAATGAACGCCATCTCCAACTCGAAATCCAATAATTTGCATGGACCAAATACGGGAGGTTCGTCCTCATTGGGTTTCTGCTGACCCTTAGGTCGATGTATCGGAACGCCCGATTCGATAATAGAAGATGCCCGTCCATGATAACCTACGGGAATGTGCTTCCAATTTGGCATCAGTGCATTGTCCGGATCGCGGAACATAGACCCGACATTGAAAGCATGCTGCTCACTTGAATAGAAATCGGTATAATCTCCAACCCGAACAGGCAAGCACATTTTTATTTTATCCATATCATTCAACACAGACTGAAGTGCATAGTGATTTTTCAATTCTTCATTGCCTTCCTGCAGAAGTTCGGAAACACGTTCTCTAACCTTTCGTGCAGTTGGTTTTCCAAGGTTCATGAAATCATTCAGGAATTCTTTATCGAAGATGCCTTCAGGCAATCCCATTCCATCAAATAATCCATGATTATGTAATCCGGCAAGGTCCAAAACCTTATTTCCTATGGCTACTCCGACACGTTTAATCCCCTCCTTTTTAAAAATTCCGAACGGTAAATTCTGGATCGGGAAGTCTGAATTAGCGGGCACATCTACCCAGGATTTTAGTTTTGGATTGTTTGCAGCTATTTCCATTTTTCAATTTTTGATTCAATTCTACAAATATGCATGGCATAATTCCTTTGACAAAGGGAAAAGAAGCTTGAGAGCTACTAACTTTGCGGCTTCAAAAAATTTTAAAGACACAGTAGCGCGCTCATGAGCATTTCCACACAATATGACCCGACGCAGGTAGAAGACAAATGGTACCAGTACTGGATGGATCAAAACTTCTTTCATGCCACTCCTAAAACCGGCAAGGAAGCATACACCATCGTCATTCCGCCTCCTAATGTCACAGGTGTCCTCCACATGGGTCACATGCTCAACAACACGATTCAGGATGTTTTGATTCGGAAAGCCCGAATGGAAGGTAAAGAAGCCTGCTGGGTGCCTGGGACGGATCATGCTTCTATTGCTACCGAGGCGAAGGTGGTGAAGATGCTTCGTGAAAAAGGCATAAAGAAATCTGATCTTTCCAGAGAAGACTTTCTAAAACACGCCTATGAATGGAAAGACAAATATGGCGGGATTATCCTTGAGCAGTTAAAGAAACTAGGAGCTTCGTGCGACTGGGATCGGACAGCATTTACCATGGATTCAAACTACCATGATGCTGTCATTAAGCAATTCGTTGATCTTTTCAATAAAGGATACATCTACCGTGGTTTGCGTATGGTCAACTGGGACTGTGAGGCGCAGACGACTATTTCAAACGAAGAGGTGATCTACAACGAGGATGGTGAGAAAGCAGTCCTTTACCACGTTAAGTACCAAATCAAAGACTCAGATGAGTTCGTTACCATCGCTACTCAGCGACCGGAAACTATCATGGGTGATACTGGAATTGCCGTTAATCCAAAAGATGATCGCTTCAAGCATTTGATCGGAAAGAAAGCATTGGTTCCTTTCATCAATCGTGAAATCCCGATTGTTGGGGATGATTATGTGGAACTGGACTTTGGTACTGGTTGTCTGAAAGTAACCCCGGCACACGATCCGAATGACTATGAGATCGGTCAACGACACAACCTGGAGATCGTAGACACCATCAACCTTGATGGAATGCTCAATGAGAAGTGTGAGATTGACAAGTATATTGGCCAGGATCGATTCAAGGTTCGTAAGATGATTGTGAAGGATCTGAAGGAAGCAGGCATCCTGGTAAAAGAAGAAGAGTTTGTAACCAAAATTGGTCGCTCAGAACGAACTAATTCTGTAGTGGAGCCAAAGCTTTCTCTACAGTGGTTCATTAAAATGAAAGAGATTTCCAAGCGGGCACATAAAGCCGTGATGGATGATGAAATCCAACTCTTTCCATCCAAATTCAAGAACACTTACAACCACTGGATGGAGAATGTACGAGATTGGTGTATCTCTCGTCAACTATGGTGGGGTCAGCGAATTCCTGCATACTACTACGGTGATGGAGAGAATGATTTTGTGGTTGCTGAAACGATTGATCAGGCTGTAGAGGAAGCACGTAAAACTACAGGGAACAACGACCTAACTGCCAGTGATCTAAAACAAGATGAAGATGTACTGGACACCTGGGCATCATCTAACCTATGGCCAATTGCAGTGTTTGATGGGTTTAATGAAAAGTGTTACGACCCTGCAACCGGAAAGATTGACAAGAGCAAGAATGAAGAACTCAACTTCTTCTACCCTACCAACACGCTGGTAACTGCACCTGAAATTTTATTCTTCTGGGTGGCACGAATGGTGATTGCCGGATATGAATATCTGGATGAAAAACCATTTGAAAACGTGTACCTGACCGGGATCGTACGTGACAAGCAGCGACGTAAGATGTCCAAATCATTGGGTAATTCACCTGACCCACTAGATCTGATCAAACAGTATGGAGCAGACGGTGTGCGAACCGGAATGCTTTTTAGCTCTCCTGCAGGAAACGACCTGCTGTTTGACGAGAAGCTATGTGAACAGGGACGAAACTTCTCCAACAAAATCTGGAACGCCTTCCGACTGGTAAGTGGATGGGAAACGACCGATAAAGCACAACCTGAAGTGAATACTCAGGCTATCACATGGTTTGAGAACAAACTAAACAAAGCATTGAAGGAGTTGGAAGATCACTTTTCCAAGTTCCGTATGTCGGATGCCTTGATGACCGCTTACAAACTGGTATGGAACGACTTCTGTAGTTGGTACCTGGAATGGATCAAACCGGAGTACGGCAAACCAATTGATGCGGAAACTAAAGCCAAAACAATCGAACTATTTGAGCAGGTCTTGAAACTATTGCATCCGTTTATGCCATTCATTACCGAGGAACTGTGGCATGAACTGAAAGATCGAAAAGATGGTGACGCAATCATCGTTGCAGAGTGGCCAAAGGCTCAAAGCTTTGACGAAAAGATTTTAAAAGAAGCTGACTTACTTTTTGAGATCACGTCAGGCGTTCGAAACATCCGAAGTTCTAAAGGAATCTCTCCGAAAGAAGCATTTGAACTGACAACTAATGCGAAAACCATTAGTGGTATTAGTGAATCTTTGAAAAAGCTTGCGAATCTTTCTGAGATCAAATCAGGAGGCAAGCCTGAAAATGCTTTCAGCTTTGTAGTAGGGTCAGATGAGTTTTTCATTCCTGCTTCAGACAATGTGGACATGGAAGCAGAGAAGAAAAAGATTGAGGAAGAACTTAACTACACGCGCGGCTTCATGAAGTCCGTAGAAAAGAAGCTTTCTAATGAGCGCTTTGTGAACAATGCTCCTGAGCAGGTAGTGGCTATGGAGCGAAAGAAGCTGGAAGATGCTGAGGCGAAGATTAAGACACTAGAGGAGAGTTTGGCATCTTTGTAGGTGTGTTCCCTTGAAGCGGTTCGACGTTTCGAGATTACAGGAGTGATCACATCCCCCTCGTTCCCGCTTTCCATCGCACCCCCCCCCTTCAAAAGGGGTAATGATCTTAAGATTTATGAGGCACTAAATCCTGGCCGCCATAAACAAGCTGATATCCTTAAACGCCAGATTGAAGCGCTTGGCGAGGTTGAGGTTGGTGAGGGTGCCCTTGTAAGAGTATACTCCTTTCTGCAACCATGGGTGTGTATAGATCATTTCGTCAAACCCGCCACAATCTCCTGCTTCCAGTAAAATCGGGGTAAAGATGTTGGAGATCGCCAATGAAGCCGTTCTAGCTACACGAGAAGCGATATTTGGCACACAGTAGTGCGTCACATCATGCTTCACAAAGACTGGTTTTTTGTGATTGGTGAGCTCGGATGTCTCTATACATCCTCCCTGATCGATGCTTACGTCAATGATTACTGATCCGGCCTTCATGCTCATCACCATTTCCTCTGTAACCAGCATCTTAATTTGCCCTTTCTCAAATCGCACGGCACCTATCAAAACATCTGCTTCCTTTACTTCTTTTGCAAGCAGTGCCTCATCATAAGTAGATGTATAAATCTCCTGACCTAGCGAGTGCTTCAGCCTTCTCATCTTATAAATCTGATTATCGAAGACACGTACTTCAGCTCCATGTCCCAATGCTGCCCGGGCAGCAAATTCTGCCACCGTTCCGGCTCCAATGATCACTACTCGGGTTGGTGGCACTCCGGTAATTCCTCCCAGGATCACTCCCCTACCGTCATTCGCACTACTTAGGTATTCAGCGGCAATCACCATGACTGTACTGCCGGCCACTTCGCTCATTGCACGTACCAATGGCAACCCTCCCACTTTATCCTGGATAAATTCATAACCAATTGCAATAAGTTTTTTCTTATTGATAGCCTCCAGATACTTCACGTTCTGTTTCCCTGCTTGAAATGCTGAAATCAGCGTGCTTCCAGGCTTCATCATGTCGATCTCCTTCAAAGTGGGCGGCTCCACTTTCAAAATTGTATTGCACTCAAAAACCTCCTTGGCACTATATGCGATTTTTGCTCCAGCCTCGCTGTATTCATTGTCAGAAAAATTCGCAGACTCTCCGGCTTTGGTCTCAACCACTACTTCATGTCCATTGGCTACCAGCACCCCTACAGAAGATGGCTTAATAGGCATTCGCTTTTCCTGATCCGCGACCTCTTGCGGCACACCAATCTGCATGGATTGATGCTTTTTGGAAATTTTCGCAGGTGATTCCTTAGGGTATAGCGTCTGTTCTTTGGCTAACTCCGCAAATCCGGATTTTGACGTTTCGTTCATTTAGGTTGTGCAGTTAGTGATCGGGTGTTATCACCTACTAATTTAATGCTTATTTGCAGGTATTCATCAGGCAAAAGTGGCTCAATGATTTCCGGCCATTCCAGCAGGCAAAGATTTCCCGAAAAGAGGTATTCTTCTAGCCCAATATCAATGGCTTCCTCAACATCCTCCAGTCGGTAAAAATCAAAGTGATAAATTTCTTCACCTTTATCAGTCAGGTACTCATTCACAATCGAAAACGTAGGTGAGCTCATCTCATCCTGAACACCTTTCTCCTCGCAGATTTTTTTTATCAGAGTGGTCTTACCTGCTCCCATCTCTGCATCAAAACACCAGACGTTGATGTTTCCAAAATTACTCAGGAGCTTTCTGGCCACTTCCTGAAGCTCGTCTTCATTGTAATTAGGTATGGTCATTTATTTGCCAGTGTAATAAATGGAATAATAATTTCCTCCATAGAAATGCCTCCATGCTGAAAAGTGTCTTTGTAATGCCGCACGTAGTGATTAAAGTTATTCGGATAGGCAAAGAAGTGATCATCCATCGCAAATACATAAGCAGAGCTTACATGCGGTTTAGGTAGTCCGAATTGCTCCGGATCACGTGTGAAAAAGACAGACTTTTCATCAAAGGCGAGGTTTCTTCCAACCTTGTATCTCAGGTTTGTGTTGGTCTTGCGATCACCTACGATCTTCTGCGCCTTATTGACTCTGATAGTACCATGATCTGTAGTGATCATCACTTTCACTTTCTGCTCGGCTAAAATCTTAAGGGTATCGTATAGTGAAGAATGTGTAAACCATGATTTGGTAATGGAGCGATATGCAGACTCATCAGGAGCTAATTCCCTGATCATTTGCATATCTGTACGTGCATGAGATAGCATATCCACAAAATTGAATACGATGGCATTCAATCCATTATTCATTAGGTTGGGAATGTTTTCACTTAGCTGCTTTCCCTCTTCTGCTCGCAGGATTTTGTGATAACTAAACTTTTCTTTAACCGCATTTCGAGCCATATTAGCTTCCAGCAGTTCCGCTTCTTTCAAATTCTTTCCATCGTCATCTTCCTCATCCACCCATAAATCCGGGTATCTTCTCGACATTTCCAGTGGGGTGAGTCCACCAAATAAAGCATTTCGTGCATAGGATGTGGTGGTTGGTAAAATGGAAAAATACATCTCTTCTGAATCCACACTAAAAAGCTCGGCTACATCCGGCTCGATAACCTTCCATTGATCATATCTCAAATTATCTATGACTATCAAAAAGACCGGTTCTTTTCCTACTTTCGGGAAAACCTTTTGCTTTAAGAGGTTATGTGACAGTAGCGGACGATCTTCCATATCCGGGTCTGTGATCCAGTCCTGATAATTGGAAGTAATAAACGATGAGAAGTTTCCATCCGCTTCTACTTTTTGTGCACTGAGGACTTCCACCATACTTTTATCTTGCGTCTCATCCAGCTCCAGTTCCCAATACACCAGTTTTTTGTAGATATCCATCCAATCCTGATGATCCTGAGCGTCCATCACATTCATCGCCAACTTTTGAAATTCCTTCTGATAATTTAGGTTGGTCTTCTCAGAAATGATTCGTTTGTTATCCAGGATCTTCTTGACAGAAAGTAGAATCTGGTTGGGGTTCAAAGGCTTAATCAGATAGTCGGCAATTTTTGCACCGATGGCTTCTTCCATGATTTCTTCTGCCTCATTCTTGGTTATCATAACCACAGGTAGGTTTGGATGGGTAGACTTAATGTAATTCAGTGTTTCCAAGCCCGACATTCCAGGCATGTTTTCATCCAGAAATACGATATCGAAGTGATTGTGATCAATCTCTTCCAACGCATCCGAGCCACTATTCACTGGAGTCAGCTGGTATCCCTTCTGTTCAAGAAATAAAATATGCGGCTTCAGCAGCTCAATTTCATCGTCCGCCCATAAGATTTTAAATTGCTGCATTAATTCAGTTTTGGCTTTCTTTTGCTAAGTAAATCACAAACGCTGTTGAACAAAAAGAAAATTCTTAATGATCCGGTTTACGGTTTCATCAATATACCCAACGATCTCATCTTCGACATCATCGAGCATCGTTATTTTCAGCGATTGAGGAGAATAAAGCAGCTAGGCCTTACGGACCTTGTTTATCCTGGAGCACTTCATACCAGATTCCATCATGCACTTGGCGCAATGGACCTCATGAGACGAGCCCTGAACGCACTGCAAGAAAAAGGAGTGGAAATTTCCGATAAGGAAAGACAATCCAGCATGCTGGCTATCCTGCTACATGATGTGGGGCATGGACCTTTTTCACATACGTTAGAGTTTTCCTTGTTTAAAGGAGTACATCATGAGCAAGTAGGGCTTTGGATGATGGATCGCTTAAACAAAGAATTTGATGGTGCGCTGGACATGACCATCGAGATATTCCTAAATAAATACAAACGACCTTTCTTTCACCAATTGGTATCCAGTCAGCTGGATATTGACCGGCTGGATTACCTTAAAAGAGATTCATTTTTTACAGGTGTATATGAAGGGGCCATCGGATCTGAGCGGATCATAAAAATGCTGAATGTAGCCAGTGAACATCTGGTGGTGGAAGAAAAGGGCATTTACAGTATTGAAAATTTTCTAAGTGCCAGACGATTGATGTACTGGCAGGTGTATTTACATAAAACAGCGGTAAGTGCAGAAGTGATGCTGATTGAGCTGATTAAGCGAGCCAAAGTTCTGACCCAGCGGGGCGAAAAGCTGGAAGCCACACCAGCATTAAAGATTTTCCTTGAAAGAAACATCACTGATAAAGATTTTGCGGAAGACCCGGATATACTTGAGGTTTATGCCCTCCTTGACGACTCGGACATCTGGGGATCAATTAAATTCTGGCACGAGCATGATGATAAGGTCCTACGAACACTTAGCAAAATGATATTAGATCGGAAGCTTTTAGGCATCTCCTTTTCCAATGAGCCCACAGGAAGAATCGTGACTGATGATCTTATTCAAAAGGTCAAAAACCTCTATGATGTAAATGATGAAGAAGCAGGCTATTTCATAAAAATAGGCTCTGTGAGTAATTCGGCCTACATTGCCTCAGGCCAGTCAATTAAGATTCTCAGAAAAAATGGTAATGTAGTCGATGTGGCAGATGCTTCGGATCTCCCTAATATTAAGGCAATGAGTAAAATTGTGACCAAGCATTATCTATGTGCTCCTAAAGAACTATTAAATCGATAGCCTGTCTATGATCCTCGTAGGAGAAAATATTGGAAAGAAATTTGGCAAGAATTGGATCTTTCGTGAACAAAATTTCACGCTGAAAACAGGGTCATCTGTTGCGATCACGGGAAAAAACGGTTCAGGTAAATCAACATTGCTACAAATCATGGCCGGCTTTCTGACTCCCAGTGAAGGAGAAATTGAAGTGGACGGAAAAAAAATAGATGAAAGTGAGCATTCAGCAGTTTTTGTTGGTCCTTACACCGAGATTATTGAAGAATTTACATTGAAAGAGTTTCTGGAATTCCATTCCACCTTTAAAAAAAACACATGCTCCATTGAAGAAATGGCCGAATCAGCCTCTCTACCACTTTCTAAGCCCATCAGTGATTTTTCTACAGGGATGAAGCAACGGGCTAAGCTCATCACCTCATTTTTCTTCGAAAATGACATTATTTACATGGATGAACCCACCTCTAATCTGGACACAGAAGGCTTTGAATGGTGGAAAAAAGAGGTTTTGGAGCTAAAACAGCAGTTGATCATCGTTGCATCCAATGACATGCAAGAAATCGAAATATGCGAAGAACAGCTTCATCTTTAAAAAAAGATCGGTCGGCGAATAATTTCGACGGGATTTCCCTGTTTAATAGGTATAAAAGATAAAAAGTCCTACTTTTGGTATGTTCTAATATCTAATCAGACAATTATTTAGATTCTAATTATGAAATGTTCAGTAAGCTAAGTTTTCAATGAGGTTTACTTAAATAAAATTATTCGCCTTGTTGCAGCAACAACCTACCGAACATTCCATGTGACAACAAAAATCAATTATTACACATGAAACAATTATCAAACTTACTTGCTGCCTTAGTTTTTGCTTCCTTAGTTATTTTTATGTCCTGCGGTGGCGGTGGTGGTGATGATGGACCGTCAGATTTAGAGATCGCTGTTGATAACCTGACCGTTTCTGGTGGTTTCTCGAATCCGTCAACTGTTCAAACTGATGGAGGGACTGCTGATGGAGACTGGTCTACATTCGGAATTACCTTTTCTGGATCAGTCGATGGTGGATCATATACTGTTAGTAATGTTCCTGCTGGATTCGAAGATGTATGGTCAAACGGAACCTGGACCATCAATGATGCTGCAACAGTGATAACCAAAACTCATCAAGGTGGTACTGCTACTAATATGGTTGCTACGATAGGTGAAGGGTCATTGACGCTTGAATTTGATGTTGCTGATCCAACTGCTCGTGATAACGGTATTGCTGGAGAATGGACATTTGTGTTTAATTAATCCATTAAGAATTTTAACATCTGAAGGGTAACTTTGCGTTACCTTTTTTTATGCTCATAGAAGAAAAATACTTTTCACAGGACAAAAACTATCTTCTCAAGTCCGTTCAGGCTTTCTCAAAGGAAGCACTTCTTGATCAGTGGCTTCAGGAAATACTAAATGCATACCATCTTCTCCATAATCCTATGGGGCTAGTTGATGATTTTATCATTGAGCTTAGAGAGAAAATCCATTTAGGAAAAGAGCTACTAGAGGATAATTATGATGTACTCGCAGCAATCTACCGTCATGATCATGCAGATAATCAATTAGAGATCATGTGGGATGGCAGATCACATATGGAAGCGTATGACAGTGACTGGAAGGAAATGTATGAGCAATGGATTGCAAAGCTTTCTCAGATTAAAGAAATTCAGCGACCCATTATTAAGTATGTTGTTTCTGAATCTGGAGTGAATCATCAGTTTTTAAAACAGAGCATCAGAAGGGCCATGCTCTCACATTTTGGGTTAAGGATGAGATCGCAGACATTGTATAGAGTTAGTGCTTGATTATCCAGCACTCAATTTCTCTACAACTATCAGATTTATTCCTCCCCCAACCCCCTCCAGAGGGGGATATAGTTAGTGCTTGATCCGGCAGACTTTACAAAACTTTTGTTTACCAGGTGGGCGCTTTTTCGGAGGGCGCTTATGACCGTGAAATTTCACTCCTTTCTTAGCCTCTTTACGCTTAATTTTCTCAGACTTACGTTCAATCTTTGCATTCTCGGCGTATGCTTTACTCACTCTTTTTCTGAAGGCCAATCGCTCCTCCTCTGAAAATTTGAGCTGTGGTTTGTCCTTCCTCTTTAAAAAAGAGAAGAAACTTTTTTTCTCTTTTTTAACAGCCTGATACCTGGGAGCAGGTTGCTTTGGAATCTCTGCTGTTCGCGTATTCTGAGCGAACAGCAACCCCATACCCAGGCAATAGACAAGTGTAGCAGATAAAATTTTATTCATAGCACCTCTTCACAAAACGAATGAAGAATAATTTATTGCCAAAAGTGACAAAAGATTCCCTCCTATCACAAAAATGGTTAATCTTTTGCTTCGTTTACATGCAAGACCATCAAACCATTTTATTTTTCCGGTCGTTATTGAATCTTCATGAAAAATTTCTTTTTTCTCATACTCTTCGTAAGCTCGTCGATTGGTTACTCTCAGATTGTTCGTGAGAATGAGCTACAGAAAAAAATAGAGGATGGTGCTAACCTGATGGCACTGGGGAAATATGATAGTGCCCAGATGATATTCCAATATGTGCTTCAAAACATGGAGAAGCTTCCGTCGGAAATGGCCTACTTCTTTGGACGGAATAGCTTTCACCTGGGTAAATACAAACAAAGCATCAACTGGTTAAATAAGTACATTCAGTTGAAAGGTACGAAAGGCATGTACTATGAACCTGCCATTCAATACTTACAATATGCTGAGGATGAATACCTAAGAATTCAGCGCTCCCTGGCAGAACAATTTGAAGAAGACCTTGAGTCGGCAGAATATGACTGTGGAGGACTTGAAAAAATGCTTTGTCCTGTTTGTCATGGTTCCGGGGTTGTCGTACAGGCTGGAATCTTTGACGAGGTATACAAAACTTGCCCCTATTCACTTGGAGAGGGGTATCTCTCGTGTGAGGAGTACAACTTGTTTATGCGAGGAGATTTGGAGCCTAAGCTGAAAAACTAGGACAGTCGATTTTTAAAATCTTCATATCCAAACTCGCGGATTAACTCAAATTCGCCATCTGCTCTTAATATTCCAATGGATGGATGTTTTACACCATTGAACGTGCTGGTCTTCACCATTGTATAATGGATCATGTCTTTGAAGACAATCGAATCTCCGATTGCTAGAGGTTTTTCAAACCAATACTCATCCAGAAAATCGCCTGCCAGGCAACTAACTCCCCCTAAGCGATATGGGTGCCATCCTTCTACTTTCACATCAGATCCGTTCTCCAATTTCGGACGATATGGCATCTCCAGGCAATCAGGCATATGACAAGTGAATGATCCGTCAAATATGGCTGTCTTTTTACCCCCATTTTCTACAACATCAAGCACTTTGGTATGTAGATCTCCGGTCTGCCAAGCAAAGGCACTGCCTGGCTCGAGAATCACTTGAACGTCGTGTTTTTTTCTAAAATCTGACAATATTTTGATCAAGTGATTGGTATTATATCCTTTACGAGTCATCAAGTGTCCACCGCCCATATTTACCCATTTTACTTTAGCCAGGTAATGGCCAAATCTGCTTTCAAAGGATTTTAGCACATGCTCAAGTGCATAAGCGTCAGATTCGCATAGCACATGAAAGTGTAGTCCTTCTACTCTTGCAGGAAGGTCATTCAAATTTTCACTGGTGATACCCAGTCTCGAAACCGGGCTAGAAGGATTATATAAATCTGTTTCAACATCCGACCATTCAGGATTCACCCTCAATCCAACGCTCACCTTCTCAGGAACCCGATCTATAAATCGCTGATACTGAGCCAATGAATTAAAGGTGATGTGCGAGGATTTAGCAACAATCTCGTCGAATTCATCATCACTATAGGCAACACAGTATGTGTGGGATTTTACTCCCATTTCTTCGTTACATAGTCTCACTTCATTGAGTGAGCTGGCTGTAGCTCCTTTAACGTATTTTCTAACAGTGGAGAAAGTACTCCACATCGCAAACCCCTTAAATGCCAAGATAATCTCAATCTCAGCTGATTTTTGAACATGATCAATCAATTGAAGATTTTGGATCAGTTTCTCTTCATCAAGGACAAAACAAGGAGATGGAATTTTCACCTGGAATATCGTTCGTGGATTACGTTTAGATGATGCTTCAAATGTCCGGCGATAATATAGCCAATTGCCTCCACGGACATTTCTACCTTATTCGAAACACCGCTTCGCTTTCTCATTTCATCTGTAAAAGATGTGAATAAATCTACCGTTGAAGCACGAACATTAGTAAACTCAGTCATCAAACTATGAATGGGACGTTTTTCTGCATTGGATTGCGGAACATAATCGTTTTGTTCGAACCCAGGAATTTCAGTCTTGTCATTCCTGGCAAATCTAAGAGCCCGATAGGCAAAAATGCGTTCTGAGTCAATCACATGTTGAATTACCTCTTTGATACTCCATTTACCTTCTGCATACCTGTAAGCACCCTGAGCTTCACTTAGGCCTCTTCCAAATTCGATAAACTCATCCCCGGTTTTCAAAAGCAGGGGTACCAAATCACCTTGACCAAGTGATTTCACATAGCCTTGATAAAACTCAGGGACGCTATTCATATCTATCATATCAGTCCATTCCCAGGTCTATATCCTCTTTTTCATGCCATGGCAAGCCAGACGTGCCAAGTTTCTCAAGGAATGGATCAGAACTAAATTCTTCCACATTAAAAACTCCTGCACCTGACCACTCACCGGTCAGCATCATAGCAGCACCAACCATGGCAGGCACACCTGTGGTATAAGAAACGCCTTGAGCTCCAGTCTCATCATAGGCTGCCTTGTGGCTGCAATTATTCCAAATGTAATACGTTTTCACTTTGCCGTCTTTCACTCCTTTTATACGACAACCGATGGAGGTCTCACCTTCATAGTTTTCTCCGAGATCACCAGGATTTGGCAAGACGGCCTTTAAAAACTGAAGTGGGACAATCTGTTTTCCCTCATAATTCACAGGCTCAATAGAAGCCATTCCGATATTTTGAATTACTCTTAAATGAGTGAGGTACTCATCGCCAAATGTCATCCAGAATCTAGCTCGCTTAATTGTAGGATAATTTTTTACCAAGGATTCTAACTCCTCATGATAGAGGAGGTAAGAAGGTCTCTTTCCAATATTCGGATAGTCAAGCTCTTTTCGATACTCAAATGGATTGGTTTCTACCCATTTACCATCCTCCCAATATTTTCCTTTTTGCGTGATCTCACGAATATTAATTTCAGGATTGAAATTCGTTGCAAAGGCTTTGCCATGATCACCAGCATTACAATCCACAATATCCAAATAGTGAATCTCGTCGAAGAAGTGATTAGCGGCACGGTTGGTGAAAACTCCAGTAACTCCAGGGTCAAATCCACAACCAAGAACAGCGGTCAAACCAGCCTCTTTAAATTTGTCCTGATAGGCCCATTGCCATTTATATTCAAATTTTGCCTCCTCTGGTGGTTCGTAATTGGCCGTATCCAGATAATGAACACCTGCTTCCAGACACGCATCCATGATAGTGAGATCCTGGTATGGAAGCGCCACATTGATGACCATTTCTGGGTTGTGTTTTTTAAACAAAGCAACAACCTGATCCACATGATCCGCATCCACCTGATCTGTTTCTATGGAAACACCGTGTGCTTTTTTGACATCAGCGGCTATATCATCACATTTTGATTTCGTTCTGGATGCTAAAACAATTTCAGTGAATATATCTGGGTTTTGTGCGCACTTAAAGGCTGTAACACGACCAACTCCCCCTGCACCAATTATTACTACTTTGGACATAATGATTTTTTAAGATTTAGCCCAAAGTTAGCAGGAAGAATCCTTACAAAATAAATCGATAGGTGTATTTAATTAAGAAGGTATTGTTGCCTGTGAGACCAGAAAGGTGTGAGGTCAGATCATTAAAGCTGTTGTTTCGCGATTGATCAAAGTAGGAGCCATTATTGGCCCAAACCAGAAACAAAGTAGATCCCGGAATGTATTCCCATCGCATTACGAAATTTGAACGAAACTGTACAACGTTAAAGTTGGGATCACTGAATGTATAATCCGGATCTTGGTTTCCATTTTCATATATCTCATATGTGCTGTTTGCCTCATCAAACACAATCTGACTTTCCTCATAAATATGAAATCTGCTGTTATAATTTTCTGCATTTGGTAAATGCACGCGTTTAAATTGACTGTACTCACCTGCTGCAATGAATGGCTGTCCCCAAAATTCCAATGTCAGATTAGGAGTAATATTGTAATTAGCTCTGACTGACATGCTATAAGTTTCCTGCTCCACCCTACCCAATATGTACCTTGTATCGCCTTCAAAATCTTGCTGCGTAATATATTGAAGGTCATTTCTATTCCAGTTTACATTTGGTGAAATGGAGATTTGTAAAGCATCCATTGGTCTCATATTGATATTTAGTGAGATCCCAGAGCTTTTCCTAAAATCATTTTGTCCCCAATTGAACCAGTTGTTAAATGAAACACGTACCTTCTTTCGGCTATTAGTACCAATCCAGTACCAATAGTTGATGTTGCCGGGATATTTAATGGATGGACCCCCTCTCAAATCTGCATTGGAAACGCTGGAACCACCGATCCACATGCCCTGTCCGAATCCCCAATAATTATTGAATTCCAAATTCATATTGAGATTCATGCCTCGATTTGTAACTGCGCCACCAAAATCATTATTGTACTCAGCATAAACATTATAATTCTGTGACCGGAAAAGATTTGTTACTTTATTCACACGATATTGCGTCCAAAACCAATTATTAAAGTCATCTGTCTGACGAAGAAATCCGGCATCATTCAATACAAGCTCGGGTGATCTATAGTTAGAGCCAATCGTCCACCGCCAATTACCACTGCGTTTGCCAAACGAAAAGGTAGCTGCTGAGCCGGTAAGGCTTGTGCGGGTAGAGTCTACCTCTTTGTGATTATTATCCGGCCTTTGGAAAAAACGCTCAGATGCCGTCTGAGTGCGGTAGATAGCTCCCATTGTTCCATCTACACGACTAAACATTGCGCGAAATTCCATTCCGTATTTTCGATCCTTGAAATTATGATCTAAGTCTATTCCTGCACTGGTTGCCTGATCATGGAGGTACTCCAATCCATTGCCACTATTATCAAATCTTTTAACATTCGTTGCGATAGCTCCCACTACCGTCTTTCCTCCATCGATATCTTGCTGTGCTCTGGCTACCAAAAAATTGGTGTAGGGCTCAACTACTTCCTGACCTCTGCTGCCATCCTCGTATTGAACGTCGGCTCGTTCTTTGTTTGTAATCGATTCCAGGACTCCCCATGAGAAGCCTTTGGCATTTTTACCAGTTATTTTAGCTGCTCCCAGAATTCTGGTGTTGTTAGGATAATCTATGTATTCCACATTGTCAGGGTATCCATGTGGCCTTCCACCCACACGTCGTGAATAAAACAAGTTATTAGGTCCACCACTCGTTCGAAATGAAAGTAGATTGCTTCCTTCAAGAAAGAAAGGCCTTCTTTCCCTAAAAAAGAGCTGAAAAGCGGATAGGTTTACTGCCGATGGATCCGCATCTACCTGTCCAAAATCCGGGTTAAATGTTAGATCTAGAGTAATATCAGAGGTAATTCCAATTTTGGCATCCAATCCCACATTCCCCTTGTATTCCTTTCCAGTATCTCTGAAGGGGTTTCCCTCTTCCTTTGGATACTTATCTAATGATGCGAGAACGTATGGTTGAATCTCTAGTTGTTTTTGTGGTTTAATTCCTGTTATTCCATTCAATTCTCCGAATAAATGGACCCAACCAGGTGCATTAGGATCCACAGGCTGCCAGGTAGATCGTTCCTCTGATCTGAAGATTCTTCTGGTGAACTGAATACCCCAGGTATGATGCTCTTGATTAGCAAATCTTAGTTGTGAAAGTGGTATTTTAAACTCAGCAACCCATCCCTCATCATCTACACTTGTCCTTAAATACCATATAGGATCCCACGTGGAGTCCCAGTCATTCCCATTGTTAGATACGTATTCATCCCCTTTAACGCCAGAAACCGACGCAGTGAAAGAAAAGGCTGTTCGCTTGTCATTGTAGCTATCGATGTTAATTTCAACAAAATCACCATCGAAACCATCACGACGAGACATTCTCTTTACAATCTTTTCCGGTTCTGTATCCAATGCTCTGATTCCAACATAAAGAAATTTAGCGTCGTAAAGGATTTTAAATTTGGTCTGCTGAAGGGGTT
Source organism: Ekhidna sp. ABH4_415 (assembly GCF_056161305.1). Classification (NCBI taxonomy): domain Bacteria; kingdom Pseudomonadati; phylum Bacteroidota; class Cytophagia; order Cytophagales; family Reichenbachiellaceae; genus Ekhidna; species Ekhidna sp. ABH4_415. The sequence goes on along the minus strand of NZ_JBSWYW010000007.1, from coordinate 74,123 downwards.
CTACGTTGAAGTCAGGTCTATGTCCAACAAAATCACCACCCCATTCCACCTGATTCCAGGCTTCATCATCAAGTTTTCCATCAAGAACAATTTCTCCCTGACGCCATGCGGTTGTATAAGATTTTCGATTTTCAATCTCCTGGGCGTGTGCGGAAGAAAATAGAATAAGAAATAACAAGACATAGAATAGTCCTATTCTAAGCATGAGTTTTTGAGTTAGTTGACGAGTTTCAGGTGAAATACCTAACGTTTTACACCTTCAAAAGTGTACTTCTTCTGTGATGAATGGTTACATCTTTTATGCGAAATAGGATTAATCGTTGATAGAAGGCTACTGTAATGTGTATCTCAAGCCTGTCTGAATCAGGAAACGAGACGGGGATGTAGCAGAATTGCTGATCGGAGTAATAGCGTGTCTATAATTGGGTTCAATGGTTAAATTAAATTTATTGAAAATTGAATAGCCTAGCTCTAAACCTCCAATTCCATCAAATGACCATTCATTATAAAGGTTTAATTCATCGCTATTTAATATTTGTTTTGAGGGATCAGAAATATTACCTTCTAAGAGGTAATTTGCTGAAAGACCTGCATTCAGACGCAGACTGAATTTATCATTGACTAAAAAATATCCCGCCTTGACAGGGATGGATGCAAACTGCACGCTGTTATTTATTGAAACTTCATGGTCATAATTTTCTCTCACTTCAAAACTAGCCTCCCTTGCTGAAGAACCTGGAGCACTCAATGACCCGTCAGAACCGTTTGAGTTGTCGATGAAATTGGAGTTGTCAATTGTATAAACATCTAAAACATTAATAGATGCGGTACCGCTATTCTCTACTGATGTATAAGCTACTCCACTTTCTAAGGTCCATCTCTTTCCCATTTGCACTCCAAAATCTATCCCGATGGTGGTGGCAATAGCCTCACTCATATTTTGGGAGACATTGGTGGTGGGATTTACAAACTGTCCAGAACCAATAGCAGATGCTAGACCTGCAGGATTCAGTGAATTAGCAAGTGTGCCTTCTCCTCCAAAATCCGCATTGAAATTTCCCGCTCCAGCCTCTACTCCTGCCCACACTTTCTTATCGGTTATGTCTTTACTCGGTCTTTTTGGGATACTGCCCGATGACCTGTATCTGTAAATGTCATTGGAGACATTGGCAAATAAAAGTCCAGGTCGTTTACCCTCAACCTCCCTGTGCTCCATAAGTAATAATTGCCCATTGGAATGTGTGGTATTTTGCGACCGGGGCTTCTCCGATGACTGAGATGCTGAGCTAAAAGCTAGACTTCTTTGGGTGAGTCCGGTAAAATCGTGATTGTAGCTATAGTAGCTATCAAAATCAACATCATTTGATAGAAGTGCATTGTAGCTGGCAATCTCATTTTTGTCCTTTTCTAGCAGAGTGGAAGGGAAATATAAAACACCCAGGAGCACTACAGCTACCAAAACGGCTGCAACTGACACCCATTTATACATTAAGTGTTGAGAAGCATAAATCGAAACCAATTCAGCGTTAAGAGAATTTTCGATCTCACTCCAAATTCCCTGAGGTGCTTTTACTGTTTGTCCTTCAAACTTCTTCTGGATACTATCTTCAAACTTCCCCCGATCCATATCTTACCTGATCTCTCTGCATAATCTTTTCCGCCAACAATGACTTAGCCCTTGAATACTGTGATTTTGATGTTCCTTCACTTATCTTAAGCTTCTTTGCTATCTCATGATGCTTATATCCTTCAATAGCAAATAGGTTGAATATAATCTGACAACCAGTCGGCAACTCCCTAATAAGATTTAAAAGCTCCTCATAGCTTAGTTCAGATACTGCACTTTCCTTTTCGCTCCAATCATCCAAATCATTAACATCTACCATCGGATAGAGATAAAGTTTGCTCCGCTGATGGTTGAGTGCAGTATTTACCACTATACGCTTTATCCAATATGCCAGCGATGAGTCTTTTCTGAAATTTTTAATATTCTTAAACACTTTGATAAAGGCTTCCTGAATGATATCCTCAGCTTCTTGCTGCATTTTGGAATATCGAAGTGCTACTAAATACATTCCATCACAATACTTATCGTAAAGTGCCTGTTGGAATTCTTTTTTGCCTTTCTGGCAGCCTTTAATCAATTTTTCTTCAGAAACCGACATTCATGTTGGCATTTAAATAGACCCAGTACCGAATATTATGGTTGCAATATCTAATTTGGGCTTTTCGTCCCATTAAAGTTATGAAGAACCTAGCGATAATTACAATTTCTTTTTTGTTAGTCCAGTGTGAACCTGTAGTCCCTCAACAATCAAGCATAAATAAGAAAATCATTTTTGACAATTACGACTATGAGGATTTTGTAGGCATCACCACAGTGGTTCCTGTTGAAAATGGGCAGATTAAGGCAATAGAAAATCAGGTTGTAAGCCTGAATGACAATGATCAGCTACTTCTCAGTTTTGATCTATTGACTGATCAATTTGAAAACCTAAGTGCTAAAATCTACCACTGCAACAAAGACTGGACAAAATCCAGGCTTAGAGATATGGAGTTTCTATCTCAAATCAACAATTACCGCATCACAGACTTTGATTACTCCGTAAATACCGTTCAACCTTACATCAACTATCGTTTTACTATTCCTAAACCAATTTTATCTGGTAATTACATAGTAGCAGTTTTTAGAAGAGCCAACCCGGATGATGTAATATTGACACGTCGGTTTTTAGTGGTAGATAGTAAAACCACGATCGATCACACGGTAAGGGTAAGTACCACCATCGATAAACGAGAGGAGAATCACCAGATAGAATTTAGCCTGAACTATGGAAATCTTCAAGTCAATGCTCCAGCACAGGATATCTCGCCGGTTATCCTTCAAAATCATAATTGGAACACCGCTATTACCTCCATTCCTCCTACACTCATGCGTGTCAATGAAGGCTATCTCGAGTATCGACACCTGGACCTAAAAACCAATTTTTATGGGTGGAATGAGTTTCGATTTGCAGACTTAAGAACATTAAACGTATCAGGAAGAAACGTTGGAAAAATTGTGAATACAGGGACTAAGATCATTGCCCCTTTAAAGCTGGATGGCTCCAGGCAAAACACAACCTACACCCAAAATTTTCAAGATATTAATGGAAACTTCATTGTTCAAAACAATGATCCCGGAGAGTCCACATTAAATGCAGACTATGCAGATGTAACCTTTGCTCTTAAGTCAGACCCTATCGATGGTGATGTATATGTTTTGGGTAGATATAACAATTGGCAATTGACCGACCTGAACAGAATGAGCTACACCAATCAAAATGGATTAGGAAGGTATCAAGCCACCATTCCTCTTAAACAGGGGTACTATGAATATCTATATTACGTAGAAAGCAGTGAACTACTTCCTTACTATTTTGAGGGGAGTCACTTTCAGGCTGAAAACGTCTATGAGATTCTGGTATACTACCGAAAACCCGGCAACATCAACGATGAACTGGTTGGATACAAGCGATTTAGATCTATCGAAAACTAGACATTGAACCTGAAGTGCATTACATCACCATCTCGCACTACATATTCTTTTCCTTCGATAGATAGCTTTCCAGCTTCTCTACATCCCGCTTCGGTCTTATATTGCTGGTAGTCAGGGATTTTGATAACCTCAGCTTTGATAAACCCTTTTTCAAAATCCGTGTGAATAACTCCTGCAGCTTGTGGTGCCTTCCATCCTTTTTTGATGGTCCATGCTCTCACTTCGGTCTCTCCTGCTGTGAAGTAAGTGATCAGATCTAGCAATGAATAAGATGCTTTAATCAATCGATTCAGACCTGATTCTTTCAGGCCATACTCCTCCAAAAACATTTCCTTTTCCTCGGGATCATCAAACTCAGCAATCTGAGCCTCCAACCCTGCAGAGACCAATATCAACTGTGCATCCTCATTCTTTATATTTTCTTCTAGCTTTTTACTCCACTCATTTCCTGAGTTTATAGACTCTTCATCCACATTGGCTACATAAATGATGGGCTTATCTGTCAAAAGTTGTAGTGGCTTGATCCATGCCCGATGCTCTTTATCCATCTCCAGGGAGCGTGCATTCTGTCCACTTTCCAGGTGAGACTTAAATTTTTGAAGCACGTCAAACTCAGCTTTTGCATCCTTATCCCCCGATTTTGCAATCTTTTGTACTCGCTCAATGCGTTTATCAATTGACTCCAAATCTTTTAACTGAAGCTCCGTATCGATCACCTCTTTATCTTCTATAGGATCTACTTTACCGGAAACGTGAACGATGTTATCATTATCAAAACACCTGATTACGTGAATGATGGCATCTACTTCTCGGATATTGGCCAAAAACTGGTTCCCTAAACCCTCCCCCTTGCTTGCTCCTTTTACCAATCCGGCAATGTCCACAAATTCGATTACCGTTGGCAACACTTTCTGTGGATTTACCAGGTCTGCCAGAATCTGCAGCCTTTCGTCAGGAACGGTGATAACACCTACATTTGGCTCGATCGTGCAAAATGGAAAGTTGGCCGCTTCTGCTTTGGCGTTTGATAAAGCATTAAAAAGAGTGGATTTCCCAACGTTTGGTAGTCCGACGATTCCGCACTGTAATCCCATAGAAATGTATTATAAAAGGTTTGATCTTCAATTTTGTGGCGCAAAAGTAAAATAAAAAAGCCCCCCAGCATATCGCTGAGGAGCCTCTCTCTTCATACTTAATAAAAAAAGTTATCTTATCAATCCCACTTAAGATCAGAATCAGACTCTGAAACCTCCGCATTTGCTACTTCAGGCTCAGATTCATTTTCTCTTTCAAACTGTGAAAAATCCACTTCAGGCATCAATTCATCCTTTACATGGTTCACTGTGGAATTCAATGCATTTACAAACTTGTGAAAATCCTCTTTATATAAGAAAATCTTATGTTTCTCGTAATAAAAACCATCATCTTTAGGTTTTCTCTTGCTCTCCGTAATCGTCAGGTAATAATCGTTCGACCGTGTCGCTTTCACATCAAAAAAGTACGTACGTTTTCCCGCCTTTACTCTCTCAGAATAGATCTCGTCTCTTCCTTTTTCATTATTATCTTCCACTTGCTTAAAATTTGTGTTAGGTGTTAGTTTGTACTAAATCGGGGCTAAATATAGTGCTTTATATTTTTTATCTGCAAACAAATCATGGATTCCACGTTGAATAGCGGCATATGACCACAAACATTTCAGAAATTAATCAATACGACAACCTGGGGCTAATAGCCAAACAATTGGTAGATGGCTTTATTACCGGTTTGCATAAATCACCCTATCACGGGTTTTCTGTGGAATTTGCAGAGCATAAGTTGTACAATTATGGAGAAAGCACTCGCCACATAGATTGGAAGGTATTTTCAAGGACTGATCGCCTGTATACAAAACAATACGAAGAAGAAACCAATCTGAGATGCCGAATTTTAATTGATAATTCTGCTTCCATGCATTATCCAATGCCAGGCAAAGACAAATTAAAATTTTCCGTATTTGCTGCCTCCGCACTCTCTTACCTGCTTACCAAGCAGCGGGATGTTGTTGGCTTGTCCGTTTTCTCAGATAGAATTGAAGAGGAAACCGAACTCAGAAGCACCAAAGCTCACTTAAACTCGATTTTAACCAAACTTTCAGAACTCCAGGAAACGACTCCTGCCAAAAAAACAGATATATCTTCTGTCTTGCACGAAATGGCAGATAAAATTCATAAGCGATCACTAGTGGTGATCTTCTCCGACATGTTTCAAAATACTGATGAAGATGATTTGCTGAGTGCGTTGCAACATTTAAAGCACAATAAACATGAGGTGATTCTCTTCCATGTTTCGGATTACTCGAGTGAACTAAATTTCGAATTTGAGGACAGGCCATACAAATTCATTGACATAGAAACCAATGAATCAGTCAAAGTAAACCCACACGATGTAAAGGATGTGTACCGAAAGGAAATGGCAAAATTTTATCAGGACTTAAAAATCAAATGCGGAATGATGAAGGTTGATTTCGTACCTGTCAATACCAACGATTCATTTGACAAAATCCTTGGAGCGTATTTGATAAAGCGCAAAAGAATGAGATAACTACAGATGTAACCACTCTTTTTTGGCTGTCAACTCTTCTTCTGTCTCTACATAATCCGGATCGGGAACACAACAATCTACAGGACATACCGCCGCACACTGTGGCTCCTCATGAAAGCCGGTACATTCGGTACACTTGCCCGGAACGATGTAGTAAAACTCATCTGAAACAGGCTCTTGTATTTCTTTAGCGTCTACCTTAGAACCATCTTCCATTTCTATTTCCTGAAGATCTGTACCATCTGCCCACTTCCATTCTACTCCCCCTTCATAAATGGCAGTATTTGGACATTCGGGTTCACATGCACCACAGTTGATGCATTCGTCGGTAATCATTATAGCCATAAAAAGCTTTTTTGTCGTGTTCTAAATGAGGGAACAAAATTAATGGCAATAAGTTTGCAGCCCAACAAGAACGAACAGACAATTTTTAAAAATGCAGATCCAAGACCGCATAAATGCCTTCTCCAAACTGGGTGAACGTATCTCAAACCTAACAACCGACGAACTGGAACAGCTTGGCGCTACAGCTCAGAATTTAAATGGATGGTTTACAAGAAAGAGTGTAAATCAGGCGCTATGCAGCATCCAACACATGCTGAATGAGGAAAAATTATCTAAGTGGATAGCAAAATATGATGTAGATAATGTAACTCCTCAGGTAGTCGGAATTGTAATGGCTGGCAATATCCCATTGGTTGGCTTTCATGATTTACTATCTGTATTGATCTCAGGGCATTTTGCAGCAGTCAAGCCCAGCAGTGATGATCGATTTCTGACACAAACGATCATCGATTGGATCATCGAGATAGAGCCAAGGTTTAGAAAGAATATCGAGATACGAGAAAAACTCACAAATATTGATGCGGTGATAGCAACGGGCAGTGATAATACCGCTCGCTATTTCGAGTATTACTTCAAAAACATTCCCAATATCATCAGAAAGAATCGTACCTCAGTAGCAATTCTTACGGGTAAAGAATCAGCAGAGGAATTCAAAGATCTGGGATCTGATATATTCACCTACTATGGACTTGGATGCAGAAATGTATCGAAGGTTTTTACACCCAAAGGATTTGATATCAGAGAAGCTTTTCCGCACTTTGAACCTTATCAAGAGGCAATCAACCATCACAAGTACAGGAACAATTACGACTACTACAAATCGATCTACCTGGTGAATAAAACACCACATTTAGATACTGGCTTTCTGCTGATCAACTCTACAGATCAACTGGTATCGCCCATTAGCGTCTTATTTCATCAGGAATATGATAGCATTGAAAGTCTGCAAAACATCCTGGACAGTCAAAAGAATAAAATCCAGTGTATAGTAGGAAAAGACTTTGTCCCCTTCGGTAGGGCTCAGCAACCCGAATTGTGGGATTATGCAGACAATGTTGACACATTAAAATTTCTTACTCACCTAGCCAGCAGCTAGAACATTCTAATTCTAATGTTAGCGCACAGCAACCAACCAAAGATGAAATGAATTATTTTTGCCTGCCGAAACAACAGGAAGCCCGTCCTTATTGTAAGGACTAGCCGAAAAAGCCCCAATAATTAAGACATAGGTTGAATAAATCGACTAAAGTCCGTTCTTAACTTATTAATGACTTGATATGAGCAAATACAACGAGTATGTAAAGGAAATTGAAGAAAGAAAAAGTCAGGGCCTCCATCCAAAGCCTATTGATGATGGAGAGCTACTTAGCGAGATTATTGAATTAATCAAAGACACTGAAAATGCTCATCGAGCAGACGCACTTCAATTCTTCATTTATAACACCTTGCCCGGCACCACTCCTGCGGCGGTTGTTAAAGCCAAGTTTTTGAAAGCGATCATTCTTGGGGAATCGGTTGTTGAAGAAATTACTCCTTACTTCGCCTTTGAATTGCTTTCTCACATGAAAGGTGGTCCTTCTATCGAAGTACTTCTTGATATTGCTTTGGGAACCAATGATTCAATCGCCAAACAAGCTGCTGATGTATTGAAGACACAAGTATTCTTATATGACGCAGATTATGATCGTCTGAAAGTAGCCTTTGAAGACGGGAATGTAATTGCGAAGGACTTATTAGAAAGCTATGCAAAAGCAGAGTTCTTCACGCAGCTTCCTGAGGTTGAAGAGGAAATTGAAATCGTTACGTTTATTGCCGGAGAAGGAGATATCTCTACCGATTTGCTTTCTCCTGGCGCTGATGCGCACTCCAGATCTGACAGAGAGCTGCACGGCCACTCCATTTTTGAGCACAACAAGGAAAAGCAACAAGAACTAAAAGCTTTAAAAGAGCAACACCCTGATAAGCGTGTGATGTTGGTTGCTGAAAAAGGAACCATGGGTGTAGGTTCATCCAGAATGTCCGGAGTAAATAATGTAGCGCTATGGACAGGTATTCAATCCAGCCCTTATGTCCCATTTGTAAACATTGCTCCAATTATTGCAGGGACGAATGGAATTTCACCGATTTTCTTAACAACTGTCGGTGTAACGGGCGGTATTGGCATTGATCTGAAAAACTGGAGAAAAAAGACCGATGATGATGGTAATATCGTCGTTGATGAGAACAGTGAACCAGTCTTGGAAGAAGTATATTCTGTAGCTACAGGTACAGTTCTCACAATTAATACGAAAAAGAAAAAGCTATATAAAGGAGATCAGGAGTTGATTGACATCTCCGCTTCATTGACGCCTCAGAAACTTGAATTTATAAGGGCGGGTGGTTCATACGCAGTTGTTTTCGGAAAGAAACTACAAACATTTGCAGCTAAGACATTAGGCTTAGAAGCGCCAACCGTTTTTGCTCCATCTAAGGAGGTTTCAAACGAAGGCCAAGGGCTTACAGCCGTTGAGAAGATCTTCAATAAAAATGCTGTTGGAACTACACCAGGTAAAACACTACATGCCGGATCGGATGTACGTGTTGAAATAAACATTGTAGGTTCTCAAGACACAACAGGTCTGATGACCGCTCAGGAATTGGAATCTATGGCAGCCACTGTCATCTCTCCAATTGTAGATGCAGGCTACCAGTCAGGATGCCATACAGCCTCTGTTTGGGACAAAAAAGCACAGGCCAACATTCCAAAGTTGATGAAGTTCATGAACGACTTTGGGATGATCACCGGACGTGACCCTAAGGGAGTTTACCCAGCCATGACGGATGTAATTCACAAAGTATTGAATGACATTACCGTGGATGATTGGGACATCATTATCGGTGGAGATTCTCATACGCGAATGTCAAAAGGTGTTGCTTTTGGAGCTGATTCGGGTACGGTAGCTTTGGCACTTGCGACCGGGGAGGCTTCCATGCCAATCCCTGAATCCGTTAAGGTGACTTTCAAAGGAGAAATGAAACCTTACATGGACTTCCGTGATGTGGTGCATGCCACACAGCAACAAATGCTAAAGCAATTCGGCGGTGAAAACGTATTCCAGGGTAGAATTATTGAAGTACACTTAGGCACATTGACGGCAGATCAGGCATTTACCTTCACTGATTGGACGGCAGAGATGAAAGCCAAGGCTTCCATCTGTATTTCAGAAGATGAGACGCTGATCGCATCACTGGAGATTGCCAAAAGCAGAATTCAGATTATGATTGAAAAGGGCATGGACAATGATCTGAAAGTCCTGCAAGGTTTGGTTGACAAGGCTAATAAGCGAATCGCAGAAATCAGATCAGGGGAAAAACCAGCACTTACCCCAGACGCAAGTGCAAAGTATTATGCTGAGGTAGTTGTAGACCTTGATGTTGTAGGTGAACCAATGATCGCTGACCCTGATGTAAACAACGAAGATGTCTCAAAAAGATATACGCACGATACCATCAGGCCACTTTCATTCTATGGTGGGACTAAAAAAGTAGATCTTGGATTCGTTGGTTCTTGCATGGTTCACAAGGGAGACATGAAAATTCTTGCGCAAATGCTGAAGAACATCGAGCAACAACATGGAAAAGTGGAGTTCAAGGCTCCACTTGTTGTAGCTCCTCCGACTTACAATATAGTAGATGAGCTAAAAGCAGAAGGCGACTGGGAAGTGTTACAGAAGTACTCAGGATTTGAGTTTGATGATAATAATCCTAAAGCTGCTGCCCGTACAAAATACGAAAACATGCTGTATTTGGAGCGTCCGGGTTGTAACCTGTGCATGGGTAACCAAGAAAAAGCTGAGCCGGGCGACACAGTGATGGCTACTTCAACCCGCCTATTTCAGGGTAGAGTTGTGAAGGATTCCGATGAGAAAAAAGGAGAATCTTTACTGTCTTCTACACCAGTAGTGGTGCTTTCGACTATTCTAGGTCGTACGCCAACGATGGAAGAATACGAAGCAGCAGTACATGGCATTGACTTGACTAAGTTTAAGCCATCGAGCAAGAAGCTTGTAGCTGCGTAATTACGCTAATATAGAAAACCGAAAGCCCGGGTCACTGACTTGGGCTTTTTTGTTTATAGCACCCGTATTCCCTCGAGAGACCGAAATGAAATAAGGTCGAGACATGGGAATCTCCCAAAAGCTTAGAAGCTGTTATTACATGAGATTCCCAAGTCTCACTCCTCGTCATTCGCAAGGGAATAAGGGCTATTTAAACACTTTCCCGTATTCCCTTGTCAAGCAAGTCATGGGTATCCCTAACCACCACAAGCACAAGGAAAATTGTCCCAGAAACTAAACAAAGCCATTTCCTGTTTATCTTTAGAATCGAAAACCTTTAACCTTTAAACACAGATTTATGCCTCAGGATTTTCTAGGAATCGAAAAACAACTACCCAGTCAATTAGGAGAACACAAATACTTCAGCCTCTTTGAATTAGCTAAAAAGAAGCCTGTCGTTAAAAAACTCCCCTACTCCATCCGAATTCTTTTAGAAAATGTCATTCGAAACTATGACGGATTTGCAGTCACCAAGGATCATATTGAAACCGTGCTCAACTGGAAAGAAACTGCAGGAAAAAAAGACATTCCGTATAGCCCGGCAAGGGTATTAATGCAGGATTTCACTGGTGTACCTGCTGTTGTTGACATTGCGTCAATACGGGCAGAAGTGGCTCGAAAAGGAAAAGACACCAGCAAAACCAACCCGGTAGTTCCAGCAGATATGGTCATTGACCACTCAGTCGTTGTTGATTTTTTCGGTGCAGCTGATTCTTATCAGAAAAATGTGGACCTGGAATATCAAAGAAACGATGAACGATATAAGCTTTTAAAGTGGGGACAGCAGGCTTTTACAAACTTCTCAGTAGTACCTCCAGGCATGGGTATTTGCCACCAGGTGAATCTTGAGTATCTGGCAAAAGGAGTGATTGAAAGAGATGGTTATTTATTCCCTGATACACTTGTAGGTACTGATTCTCACACACCAATGGTGAATGGTATTGGTGTACTAGGTTGGGGTGTAGGAGGAATTGAAGCAGAAGCGGCCATGCTTGGTCAGCCGATTTATATGATCTTACCTCAAGTCATTGGCCTGAAGATCTCCGGAAAAATGAAAGAAGGAACGACTTCCACTGACTTAGTATTAACGATTACCAAGTTGCTAAGAGACTATGGAGTAGTAGGAAAAATCGTCGAGGTATTCGGACCGGGACTTGAGAATCTTGCCGTTACAGACCGAGCTACTATCTCAAACATGTCACCTGAGTTTGGTTGTACAGATACGCACTGGCCAATTGATCAGCGTACGCTGGACTATATGAGAAACACGAGTCGTACAGAAGATCATATTGACATGGTGGAAGCGTATGCGAAAACAAATATGCTCTGGAGAGATGACGATGCAGAAATTGAATATACGGATGTCATTGAACTGGATTTAGGTACAGTAGAACCCACAATCTCCGGACCTAAGCGACCACAGGACAAAATCCTTTTGAGAGACGCTAAGAGCAAAATGGTTGAGCTTCTTAAGCAACAGGGAAGAGAATACATAGCCATAAATGAACGAGTGGCTGACTGGGCCAATGAAGGTGGTCAGCCTGCACCTACGGTCAGCAATAAAAATGGAATAAGAAGCGTAGATGTTGAAATTGATGGTCAAACGCACTGCATATCAGATGCTTCTGTAGTAGTAGCTGCAATAACCTCTTGCACAAATACCTCTAACCCGAGCGTGATGATAGGCGCAGGATTGGTTGCTAAAAAAGCCTCCGAGTTGGGACTGAAAGTAAAACCATGGGTAAAGACATCTCTGGCACCCGGATCGCGAGTAGTTACGGAATATCTGGAGAAATCTAAACTGCTTCCTTACCTGGAAGACCTTAAATTTTATACAGTTGGGTACGGTTGCACAACATGCATTGGTAATTCAGGTGATATGATTCCAACGGTTCAAAAGGCGGTTATAGAAAATGACTTGATTGTAAGTTCTGTGCTATCCGGTAACAGAAACTTCGAAGCACGAATTCACCCGAATATTAAGATGAACTTCCTGGCATCACCGATGCTGGTGGTTGCTTATGCACTGGCTGGGCATACTGATTTTGATATGAACAATGAGCCATTAGGGCAAAATAAAGATGGGAAGGATGTGTATCTGAAAGATATTTGGCCAACTTCGAAGGAAATCGATGCAGTAATGACCAGCGTTCTGAGCCCTGATGATTACAAATCGAACTATGAGACCATTTTCGATGGAGACGAAACCTGGCAAAACCTGGCTGCTCCGAAAGGACAAACGTACGACTGGGATAGTAAATCAACATATATTCAGGAAGCGCCATTCTTCAAGAACATCTCCGAAGATGTACCAGAACCACAGGATATTAAAGGAGCCAAAGTACTTCTTCAACTTGGAGACATGGTTACGACGGATCACATCTCACCTGCCGGTAAATTCTTACCAGAACATCCTGCCGGTCAGTATCTGGTACAAAATAGCGTGGAAAAGAAAGATTTCAACTCTTACGGTTCTAGGAGAGGGAACCATGAGGTAATGATGCGAGGAACTTTTGCCAACGTACGAATCAAAAACAAACTTGCCAGCCGAGAAGGTGGTTGGACCACCTATCAACCTACAGGTGAGGAAATGACTGTCTTTGATGCATCTATGAAGTATCAAGAAGAAGGAACTCCTTTAGTTGTGATTGGTGGAAAAGAGTACGGTTCCGGATCATCCAGAGATTGGGCGGCTAAGGGAACTCAGCTATTGGGAGTAAAAGCTGTGATTACCGAAAGTTATGAGCGTATCCACCGATCTAATCTGGTAGGTATGGGTGTGCTTCCATTGCAGTTCCAGGAAGGCGAAACACAGGACACTTTAGGATTGACAGGAGAAGAAACCTATGATATTTCAGGAATCTCTGAAGATTTGACTCCTGGCAAATTAGTGGATGTAACTGCCACGAAGAAAGACGGATCAAAAGTGGAGTTTAAGGCCATTGTAAGACTGGATTCCGGAGTAGATGTAGAGTACTACAAGCACGGTGGAATTCTCAATTATGTCTTAAGAAATTTCCTGAAGGACAATTAGTCTAAAAACAACAAATTGAAAAAAACCGGATCAAACCTCCGGTTTTTTTGTTGTTATTAACAGATAGTAACTTTAATCAAAACAGAAACAACCTAAATATGAAAACGAATAAGCTTGGATTATTATCATTTTTAATGATTGCCCTCATTGGGTTTTCATGCACAAATACCAAAAAATCAGAAGAAGGATCTGAGGAGAATGCGGCTTCAGAACCACAGATAAACCTAACTAAAGCTCCTCCGTCACCAGAGTTTCCGATTGCAAATCTGATTAAAAGAGGTGACGCTGCAATTACCCCGACAGATAGTGGTTATGCTGTCAACTACACCTTCGACGTGCAAGAGTTTGAATTAGGAAGACCAACAGACGATTATGAAAGTAGAGGAATTGCAAATTCTGCGAAAGGTCAACACATCCACTTTATAGTAAACAATGGACCTTACTCGGCTCATTATATGAACAGCCTGAATAAAGAGCTGGATGCAGGTAATTATGTAGTGCTAGCATTTCTTTCCCGTTCTTATCATGAGAGTGTGAAAAGTCCTGATGCATTTCACATTGAAAATTTAGTAGTAGGCGATGTGGAACCGGATTCTGCTGATCTTACAGCACCGCACTTATTCTATAGTAGACCAAAAGGCACATACGTAGGAGCAGATACGAAAAAGGTGATGCTGGACTTCTATCTTCTGAACACTACCCTTTCAGCAGATGGAAATAAAGTGCGTGCAACGATCAATGGCAATGAATTTATGATTGATGAATGGGCACCTTATTACATCGAAGGACTGCCGATGGGCAGAACAGAGATTAAGCTTGAGCTGATTGATGCCGAAGGTAACCTTGTTCCCGGACCGTTCAATTCTGTGGAAAGAGCAATAACATTGGAAGAAGGCTCAGAAGAAATGTAAGCTTAGGTTTACGTCAATAATTTAAAGTCGTCCTGCCTATGTGTGGGACGATTTTTTTCTCATTAAGCCCCAATCCCCTTGCGAAGAGACGAAGGAACGAGACTTGGGGATCTTAAAGCCAACATCTTCCAATATAAGATTCCCATGACTCGAATTCCCTTCAGTCATTCTCCCAAGGGAATATGGTAATCTGATTTTTTAAATCAATCCACCCACTCGGCCACAAACAGATTCGTATCTCTATTTCCCCCATTGTATCTGTTTGAAGCCCATACCAAGTACTTACCATCCGGACTAAACATTGGGAATGAATCGAAGGTGTCGTCGAAAGTGACTTGCTCCAGTCCGGTTCCATCCAGATTAATCATGAAAAGGTTGAATGGAAATCCTCGCTGAGAAGCATGGTTGGATGAGAACAATATCTTTTGTCCATCAGGCGTAAAGAATGGCGCCCAGTTGGCATTACCTAAGCTGGTAATCTTTTGTGCATCAGATCCGTCAGCATTTGCAACATACAATTCCATTTTGGTCGGCTGAACTAACCCTTGAGCCAATAGCTCTTTGTACTCATTAATTTCTTCCTCCGTTTGTGGTCGGGAAGCCCTCCACACGATCTTGCTCCCATCCGGTGAGAAAAATGCTCCCCCATCATAGCCCAACTCATCGGTTAGCTGGACTACATCAGCGCCATCCAGGTTCATGGTATAAAGTTCCAAATCGCCCGATCGAGTTGAAGTGAAAATGATTCGATCTCCATTCGGTGAGACAGTGGCCTCTGCATCATACCCTTCTTCTGTAGTCAATTGTTCAACGATATTTCCATCAAGATCTGCAACAAAAATGTCATACCCATCATAGATAGGCCAGACGTATTTACCGCTCGTTCGCTCAGGAGTTGCCGGACAAAGGCTGTCTGCTAAATGGGTAGATCCATATACAATCAATGAATCACCCGGTAGGAAATAGGCGCAGGTAGTCCTACCAAGTCCTGTGCTTACCAGATTTGGACGTTCTCCTTTTTTAGGATCATTTACATCTAAAGTGAAAATCTGATCACACTCAACACCCCACTCCGTATAATCGGATTGGAACACCAGGCTTTTACCATCAAAACTCCAATACGCTTCCGCATTGTTTCCGCCCCAGGTTAACTGTCGCACATTTTTCAAATGTACTTCCTTCTCGTATTTGAGCGTATCGGATGAGATTGGGTTCTCTGATTCAGCAGTTGAATTTGAATTTTGCTTACAAGAAATTACAGCAAGCACTAGAAATAAAATCGTAAAGTTCTTCATCATTGGTATATTCGAATTGCGAATCTAACTCACAAAATGATCTGTATGAAAAAGCATTTATCACCCCTCCTACTGACTTTAATCTTTTGCTTCTGTGAACAAGCCGATCCATACAATCCCATCGAAGCTATTTCTAAAGATATCAGTGTCTTAGCAAGCGATTCCCTTTCAGGACGTGAAGTGGGGACAGATGGTGAGAGAATGGCAGCCGATTACATCGTGAAAGAACTTAAAGAGGCTGGCATTCAGCCGAAAGGAACGGATAGTTATTATCAATCCTTTTTTGTGAAAGATGCGGATAATCCGCATGCTCAACCATCTGAGGAGTCAGGTGAGGATGGCATAACAGGCTACAATGTTGTTGGAATGATTGACAATCCGGGTGAAGAGTTAGTGATAGTGGGTGCACACTATGATCACCTCGGAATGGGGGACTTTTCCTCTTTGCACAGAGGAGAGGCAGCTGTTCATAATGGAGCTGATGATAACGCCAGTGGCATTGCTGCGATGTTGCATTTAGCTCGAGTACTTGCAAATAGAGAGCTTGAAAGAGATGTATTATTTATTGGGTTTTCCGGTGAAGAAAAAGGATTGTGGGGATCAAATTATTACACTAAGAATCCTACAATTGAACTCAGTAAAGTCAATTTCATGATCAACATGGATATGGTGGGGCGACTGGAAGAAACCAAAGGACTGGCTGTAAATGGAACCGGTACCTCACCTATCTGGAATTGGCTACTTGATGAGGTGAATGCAGATAGTTTGAAGTTGATTAAAAGTGAATCAGGTGTTGGTCCATCTGATCATACTTCCTTTTACCTTCAGGATATTCCTGTGTTGCATTTCTTCACCGGTCAGCATGAGGACTACCACAAACCCGGCGATGATCCGGAAAAGATCAATGAAGAAGGCATTCTAAAAGTCGCTTCAATCATAGAACGGATGATCGTGCTCATGGATGATGATGAGAAAATCGCTTTCACGAAAACCAAAGACGAATCAGATAACCCGCGATTCACTGTGACATTAGGTGTCGTCCCTGACTACATGTTTGATGGCGAAGGCATGCGTATTGATGGTGTAAGTGAAGACAAACCAGCAATCAAAGCAGGAATCCTTAAAGGTGATGTGGTTGTTCAACTAGGTGACAGCACGGTCACTGATATGATGAGTTACATGCGAGCCTTATCGACATTTGAAAAGGGGGATCAAACAACCGTAATTGTAGATCGTGGTGGTGAGAAGTTGGAGTTTGAGATTGAGTTTTAAAGGTGTAATTACATCCCCTGCCAGCTTCAGCACACGCCCCGAAACGTCGGATCTCCTTCAAAAGGGGGATTTATTTCTA
The DNA here is from genome assembly GCF_056161305.1 of Ekhidna sp. ABH4_415. NCBI lineage: Bacteria > Pseudomonadati > Bacteroidota > Cytophagia > Cytophagales > Reichenbachiellaceae > Ekhidna > Ekhidna sp. ABH4_415. The sequence goes on along the minus strand of NZ_JBSWYW010000007.1, from coordinate 56,972 downwards.
GCATAGGATTCTGGTAAGAAATACAAAAACCTTAACTGTTCCGTATTCCCTTTGGAGATCGAATAAATTGAGGACGAGTCATGGGAATCTCATAATCCGGAAGTAAAAGTGGAAAAGATTCCCATGACTCAAATGGCTTGTCGCCATTTACCAAGGGAATACGGTCTATCAAACTGGAATATTATGCGCTTTTGATTGTAATGATGCAATAATTATTGCTTAGAAACTTCTGACCCCACAGCCTCAAACAGCGGCAGCCACAATGTAAAAGTCGTGCCCTTCCCTTCTTCACTGGCTACTTCGATCTTGCCATTGTTCATTTCCATGAACTCATGCACGAGTTGAAGTCCGAGACCCAGACCTTTCTCACCGGAGGTGCCATAGGTGCTCTTTTTATCTTGTAGCTGAAAAAGTTTTTTCAACTTGTCCTTTGGCATTCCTACTCCGGTATCATAAACCTCAATCTTTGCCATTTCTCCATCTTCATCAGCACGGATTCCTACTTTCCCTCCTTCCGGAGTAAACTTCAGGGCATTGTTGACCAGATTCCGAAGAATAGTCATCGTTGTATTCTTATCGCACCATAGTTCCAGATTATCTGGAACATCTGCATCCAGCTCAATGGACTTCCCTTGTGCCATGGTGGATAAGGTTTTCACCAGATCATCAGCCATTTCCTTCAGATTTAGTTTTTCAGGCACATTAGGAACATGACCCTGTTGCTGCATGGCCCAATTCAGCAGGTTGTCCAGCAGCTTGGAAAGCTGATCCACAGATTCATCAATGTGTTCAGTCATCTCTAACAACTGATCCGTTTGCTTGGTTTTCACCATCATTTTAATCATTTGGCTGATGCCATTGAAACCCGCGACCGGACTCCTGAGATCATGAGAGATAATGGAAAAGAATTTGTCTTTTGTACTGTTCAGCCGCTCCAACTCAGCTTTTTGCTCACCCAGGATACGATTGATTTTCGCCTTGGATCTGTAGTATTTGTATATGATTGATGCAAGAACAATCAGAATAAAAGCGAAAGCCCCAACTGCAATGGTAATGATACGTTGCGTTCGTTTTTCGGCGGTGAGGAGGTCAACTTCTGCTTGTTTCTGACCTACTTCAAATTCCGTTCGTAGATCCGCCATTTGTTGGACCGTCTCAATATCGGTAAGGCTGTCTTTATATGCCAAATATTTTTCATGAAAATCCAGTGCTGAGTCTGAATTTCCAATCATCTTATATAGTTCGTAAAGCTTATAATTTGCATCTCTTATTTGTTCCTTAAGACGATGCTCTTTCGCCATTTCTAAACTTTCCTGAGCATACTCGATAGCTCTTCTGAAATCATTTTTCACCGCATAGATATCTGCCATGTAAGTGTAAAAAATGGAGATGGAGTAATAATCCTGATATCGGCTGAGTATTTCAACAGACTCTTTAATGGCTTGTTCGGCAATGGCATGATCACCTTTCTCAGCATAAACTAATCCAGTGTTGCCTATACTATAAGCCTTGCCCATTTCATGATTAATTGCGTCAAAAATTGCGCTTGCATTCGCAAAGTATAGCATCGCACTGTCAAGCTTCTTTACTTCAAAATATCCATCGCCAGCATTTAAGTATGCAATTGCTAACGTGGTTGAATCTTTTATTGTAATTTCTTCTAATGAAATTAATTGATTTATCGCATCATTATAGTATCTAAAAGAATTATCAAAGTCTCCATTTTGGGCATATACATCCGCTATAGCTGTGTAGACTTCACTCCTATCTCGGATACTCTTGGTGAATTCAATAGCATCAAAGAAAGATGAAAGAGCTGCACTTAGATTACCCAGCTTTTTTTCTCCACTTGCTAAGTAATAGTGAGCATTGTAATAAAACTGAGTTTGATTATTTCTTTGAGCAAAATTTAATAAATCCCTAGCATATTGGATGGATTTTGAAGGATCACTCTCAAAGTAGGCTAATCGACTTAATACTATACATTTTAAAGAATCTGTCAATTCTTGATTCTCCAAAAGGAATTTCAAACTATCCACCTTTTCATTGGATTGTGAAAAGGTGGATGTCCAATAACATGACAATAATAATATTATCAGTATTCTATTCATGCATTAAGGGTTTCCTCCACCAGTTAATTTTGGATCAACTGTAATTGGTTGTCCTCCTCCATCAGGCTTCACTTTGATACTATAAGAATCAACTTCAGTTGTGCTAGTGGTATCTTTTATTGTAACAACTACTGAATTTGTATCCTCTCCTTTTTTTGATTTAATCAAGTTTGGTTGAGGAGCTTTATCATCAATTTTTTGTATTTTCTGAATGCCATCTCCTCCATGAAAAGTAACTGTGTCAGTCCCATTGACTGTTGTGGATGGACTTGTAGGAGTAACTGCAGTGTAGGTGCCACCGTCTGTTGACGACCATTCAAGGGTTGTACCATTGAGTCTCAGATAAATATCATGATTCATTGTTAGTTTGGTTTAGTGATTAAATAATTGAATGCCCAATATATCAAATGATAATGTGAAAATGATTCATCATTTAAAATTGATTCATTTTTACAGGCGGTTAATGGTTACTCGGTACAAGTCTGTTGTGCTTGATGTAATGAAACAATAATGAAAAGGACATTATACTCACTAGTTATACTTAGCGCATTTGCTAGTTCGTCTCAAAGCCTGCGTGAACACTACCAGGAAGGACTGAAGGCATACGAAGAAAAAAACTATGAAGGCTTCAGAAAAAAGATGGCTACCATCGACAGCATGCGACCCAACTACCCTGCCGTGGTTTATAATCTGGCAGGTGGATACGCCCTCACCGGAAATACGAAGAAGTCCATAGAGGTATTGAATAAATACATTCTCATGGATGCTACGCAGGATTTTTCACAAGATCAGGACTTTATGTCAATCTTTGGTCTGCCTGATTTTCAGCAAATTCAGGAGAAGCAAAAAAAGCTTTCCTCAACCATAGAACCCGCTAACACACGTACCTATCCCCTACTTGCGATGCACCCTGAATCCATCGCTTATTCCAAAAAACAAAAAGCATTTTTTATTGGTGGTGTGAGAGATGGGAATATTTGGAAAATAGAGGATGCTAAAACACCTGAGATATGGGCTGAATCACCTAAGAATTCATGGTGCGTAATGGGTCTGGAGGTTTCATCTGATAATAAAGCGCTATGGGCTTGCACCTCATCTTTGAGTAATTATGCCGAATACATTCAAAGTGAGGAGGGATTTGCGAGTGTTTTAAAATATGATTTAAAAAAGGGAAAACTACTCGAAACTTTCGCCTTACCCGGGGGACACAACTTTGGCGACCTGATCATCGATGATAAAGGGAATGTTTTCATTTCAGACGGAATCACTAATAAACTTTATTGGATCAGTGAAGATGATCAGCAGCTGGAAGAATTTGCTGATTTATCCAATCAGGTTTTCAACCTGCAAGGTCTCACCTTTGATGCAGATCAGAAAAATATTTATCTGAGCGATTACATTGATGGGATTTACAAACTGAATCTTGAATCTAAGCATGTCATTAAACTAGGTGTTGGAAAAGACGATATCTTGATTAAAGGAATTGACGGCTTGTATTTTGATGATGATTCACTAATTGGTATGCATAACGGCACCAAACCCAATCGGGTCGTCCGTTATTTTCTATCCGATGATGGCAATACGCTGACAGGCAAGGAAACGTTGGCTCAAGCCGGATCATTGGGTGAGCCCACACAGGGCGTCTGGGTTGATGAGGCTCTGCATTTTATCATGAACAGTCCATGGGGTGCATACGATCAGGATGGGAATTTCAATCCTGAGGATGAATCCGTTGCTATTGGTATTATTGATTAATCGGATAGCACACTGAAAAAAGCAAAAGCTCCCTCCAAATCATAAAGATTCCTATTATTCGAACAACTATCGTTATTCTCCCAAGGGAATACGGAAGAAGAAGTAGTCCCTATCCCTCTGCCTACCGCAGGCAGGTTTGCGAACGACGCAGGAGTGAGACTTGGGGATCTCAAGGACCTACAACAGAATTAAGGAGATTCCCAAGTCTCGACCTCATTGCATTCGGTCTCCCAAGGGAATACGGATTATTTTACTAATACAACATTCTTTCCGATCATCCGTATGTACTATGCATTAACAAGTACTAATTAATGCAATAAAAGAAACCATTGGTGCAACCTTTTGTCATTAAAAGGCATCAAACCCTAAAGAAAACCTAAACTCAAACGACTATGACTGGACTAAAAAACTACTTAAAACCACTTCTAGCTTCATTTACATTTATTGCATTTATCTCAGCTTCTGCTCAGGATGAAGGTTTCATCTATGGAAAAGTTACCACTGAAGACGGAGATGTATACGAAGGCCCATTAAGATGGGGCAAGGAAGAAGTGTATTGGACGGATATGTTCAACGCCTCTAAACGGGAAAACAAAAACCTGGATTATCTCTCCAGCAGAGAGCGTGACCTGTTAGAAGACCAATATGACGATAATGATAACTTGATTTCTCGGTTCATCAACATTAGCTGGGATGATGAGTTTGATGGTCGCTTCGTACACGAATTTTCCACTGAATTTGGCAATATTAAAGCATTGCGCATGCGTTCTAATAGCCGCGTAGAAGTAAAACTGAAGAATGGTGATATCATCGAAGTTGGTGGATCAGGCTATAATGACATAGGTGCTAAAATCACAGTACTGGATCGTGAGCTTGGTAGAATAAGGCTATCATGGAACAACCTGGATGAAATTGAATTCCTTCCTACCCCATCCAACCTGGATGAAAAGTTTGGGGAGCCACTTTACGGCACGGTAATCTGTGATCTGGGAGAATTTACCGGATTCATTCAATGGGATCACGACGAGCGTGTAGGGACAGACATCCTTGATGGTGAAGAGGATGGAGACGATTATGAAATTGCATTTGGTAAAATTGAATCAATTGAAAGAGATGGTTATAGTAGTAGCATCGTAAGACTTAAGTCAGGTCGTACGCTTGATTTACGAGGCACCAACGATGTAGATGATGACAACAAAGGGATCATCGTGACAGTGAATGGGCTTGGTCGAGTAGATATCGATTGGGACGAATTTGATCGTGTTGAATTTAGAGAGGCCCCTAACAGTGGACCGGCTTACAGCTCTTTTTCTTCTCCCAAGAAAATCAAAGGAACTGTTTGGGTAGATAATGGTGATCGACATACCGGAGAAATCATTTATGACCTGGATGAAGAGTACACCTTCGAATTATTGAATGGTGAAAAAGATGATGTGAAATTCATCATACCATTCTACAATATAAGGGCTGTCGAGCCGCGTGGCTATGATGAGGCCGAGGTTACACTAAAAAGTGGAGATACGATCATTCTTGAAGACGGACAGGATGTAAGTGAGAAAAATCTGGGAGTTCTTATTAAAACAGGCTCAGACCGGGTGTATGTGCCATGGGACAGGATTAATAAAATCACACTAGAATAGAAAAGGATCGGAGTTCAACTAACTCAAGGGACAAAAACTTAAAACCATGTTAAAGAACTATTTCAATGTTGCCCTGCGTAACTTGTTTAAGCACAAGTTCTATTCGCTCATTAACATTTTGGGCCTATCAGTAGGACTCACCTGCTTTCTGATGATCTCCCTCTATGTCATAGATGAATTAAACTACGATACTTTTCATTCAGATTTGGACCGAACGTATCGAATGGACTTTGCCGGCATAATCAATGGATCTGAATTTATAACCGCGCTTTCAAGCGCACCCGCTTCTGAAACGATGCTGTCAGAATATCCGGAGGTAGAGGAATCTGTACGTGTACGTGAAAGTGGCAACTGGTTAATTAAGAAAAAAGGTACAGAAAACAATTATTACCAGGATGATGTGGCATTCATAGATCCTAATTTCTTTACATTTTTTGACTTTAAATTGATAAAAGGTGACAGGGGGGAATGCCTGAAGCGTCCCAAAACATTGGTATTGAATGCGACTGAGGCCATCAAACTATTCGGTGACGAAGATCCCATCGGACAGATTGTAGTGATCGATAACGATGAAACCTGGGAGGTTACTGGCGTATATGAAGATATGCCACCCAACTCTCATATGAATTTCTCAATGATGTTCACCATGGAAAGTCGTGAAGAGGCCAAATCCAAATTTTGGATGAGTTTCAATTTTGTTACTTATCTCAAACTACAGGAAGGATTCAATCCTGAAGTCCTTGAAGCTAAGTTTCCAGCACTGATTGAAAAGTACATTGGGCCAGAGGTGCAACAATACATGGGCGCTACGATGGAAGAATTTTTTGCAGCAGGTAATACAGCCGGATTCACCTTATTTCCTATGAAAGACATTCATCTCCATTCTGATAAGAACGGTGAACTCATGGCGAATAGTGACATCAAATACATTTACATCTTTTCTGCAATAGCACTATTTATTCTCATACTCGCCTGCATCAACTTCATGAATTTAGCTACTGCTCGCTCTGCTGGACGAGCCAAAGAGGTAGGTGTTCGTAAGGTTATGGGCGCTTATAAATTTCAGTTGATACGGCAGTTTCTTACGGAAGCATTTTTGATCACCTTTATCTCTATCCTCATTGCATATCTGCTTTCATTTCTGCTGTTAGATCAGTTCAATACCTTGGCAGCCAAGCAGTTGACCATCAACCACCTGTTTTCTCCTGCATATTTAACAATCATGGCAGGTGTGTTAATAGCTGTGGGCATTTTGGCAGGCAGCTATCCGGCATTTTTCCTTTCCAAATTTCGCCCGGTTGAGGTTTTAAAAGGAAGACTTAATCTGGGACTGAAAAGTGGTGGGATCAGGAGTACACTCGTGGTTCTGCAATTCGCAGTGAGTATCATGATGATCATTGGCACTGCAATTGTATTTCAGCAACTTACGTTTATCCAAAACAAAAAACTTGGGTTTTCAAAAGAGCAGGTGGTTATGATCCACGACCCATGGATCATGGGTGACAAGGCGGAAGCATATAAGGAAGAAGTACTGTCCAGCTCGTTAATCAAAAACGGCACTATGTCTAGTTTTTTGCCTGTCAATACTCAAAGCAATAATAACTTATGGTTTCCCGGTGCTACTCCTACTAAAGATGAAAGTTATGTATTCTTCAATGCGAGGGTAGATCATGATTATTTAGCCACCCTGGATATGGAGCTTACTGAAGGCCGCAGTTTCTCCAAGGAGTTCTTGAGTGACAGTTCCACTATCATGGTCAATGAATCACTCCTTCGTCATATGGGATGGGATAATGGAGTCGGCCGTAAACTCTCCACCTATGGTGGATCACAAGATGAACCCCAGGTAGAGGTATATAGCATTATCGGGGTGGTAAAGGACTTTCATTACACATCCCTAAGAAATAATATTGAGCCATTGGTATTTCAATTAGGAAGAAGTAGAGGATATGTGTCTTTCAAGATTGATGGAGAAAACGTGAAAGCTTCACTGGACTATATCCAGACAAAATGGGACGAATTTGCACCGGGTCAACCGTTTCAATACAGCTTTCTGGACAATCGATTCAATGATATGTACAAAACGGAACAAAAACTTGGACAAATTTTCAGTGTCTTTGCTTTCCTGGCCATTTTCATTGCGTGCCTTGGGCTCTATGGATTAGCGGCTTTTACTGCAGAGCAGCGAACCAAAGAAATAGGTGTTAGAAAGGTACTTGGTGCATCCATCATGAGTATCATCACCCTCCTATCCAAAGAGTTTTTAAAGCTTGTTGCCATTGCATTCATCATTGCATCGCCTATTGCCTACTATTTCATGAATGAGTGGCTACAGGATTTTGAAAATAGAACAAACATCAACCTCATGGTTTTCTTATTGGCTGGAATAGTGGCTCTGGTGATTGCATGGGTCACCATGAGCTTCCAGTCATGGAATGCTGCACGGGTCAACCCGGCGAGATCATTAAAGGATGAGTAACACTCGTTTAATCATTTGATAATATCATTAAACAGTTATCCCCATATCCACAAGTTATCCACAGCCCCGATTCTTCGGGGCTTTTTTTATTACTCATCGATCGTCTTTGTGTTATTTTGAATGATAATATAACCCGCCCTTTATGTACCTCATTTTTGATACGGAAACCACCGGTTTGCCTCACAACAAAACGGCTCCTGTAGAGCAGCTGGACAACTGGCCCAGACTGGTACAGATCGCCTGGCAGCTACACGATCATAGCGGGAAATTACTATCTACGGGTAATCACATAGTAAAACCGGAAGGCTTCACCATTCCTTTTAATGCAGAGAAAGTGCATGGTATCTCTACACAGAGAGCATTGGAAGTCGGAGAAGATTTATCAGAGGTGCTTGATAAATTCTCAGAAGACGTAAAGCGAGCGGAAGTACTCGTAGGTCACAACATCGAGTTTGACAATAAGATCATCGGTGCGGAATACCTCCGTACCGAAAAAGAGAATCTTTTAGCTGATGCCAAGAACATTGATACAGCGGAGGACACCAAAGAATTCTCTCAGCTTCAGGGAGGCATTGGTGGTCGCCTCAAATCGCCAAAGCTCATCGAGCTTTATGAAAAGCTTTTTGGGGAACCGTTTGCTGACGCACACGATGCTGCCTACGACGTAGACGCCACAGCCAAAGCATTTTTTGAGTGTTTGAAACGTTCGATTATCCCAACGATTGACGACACACCCCCTGAAAATATCACCTATGAAGCACCAGACCTGGATGCTGCAAACTTCGCCACCAAGCGAAAGAAGGCCTCAGGTAAAATCGGCACGGAGGAAGTTAAGGCTGAAGATATCAAAGGAGCCTTCTGCCATCTGCATGGTCACTCTCAATTCTCCGTCTTGCAAGCCACACCTGATGTGGGGTCAATCATCGCCAAGGCAAAAAATTATGAGATGCCTGCTGTGGCGCTCACCGATCTCGGCAACATGTTTGGAGCCTTCAAGTTTGTTCGAGCAGCCAAAGGAGCAGGCATCAAACCCATTCTCGGTTGTGAGTTCTATGTCGCAGAAGAACGTCTCAAGCTTCAGTTTACCAAAGACAACCCGGATAAGCGATTCAAGCAGGTCCTTCTCGCTAAGTCCAAAAAAGGATACGAAAACCTCATCAAGCTGAGCTCCATCGCCTACAAGGAAGGTAACTATGGGCTCTACCCTCGTATTGATAAGGCGCTAATCGAAGAATACAAAGAGGACATCATCGCCTTGAGTGGCAGTTTGGGAGGAGAAATTCCCCATTTGGTTTTGAACGTTGGTGAAACACAGGCGGAAGAAGCAGTGCTATACTGGAAAAACCTGTTTGGTGATGATTTCTATCTTGAGCTCAACAGACACGGACTGGAAGAAGAGGATCGATTGAATGAAATTCTGGCCGGATTTGCAAAAAAGCATGACATCAAGCTCATCGCAGCAAATGAATTTTTCTATCTGGATAAAGCAGATGCGAAAGCCCACGATGTGTTGATCTGCATCAAAGAAAACGAAAGACAAAGTACACCGATCGGACGAGGAAGAGGATTCCGTCCCGGCTTACCCAACGACAATTACTACTTTAAGTCTCAGCAAGAGATGAAAGAGGCGTTTGGGGATGTGCCCGAGGCAATTGAAAACATCACGGAGCTGATCGATAAGATTGAAGAATATTCTCTCGAACGTGACGTTCTTCTTCCTGCTTTTGATATCCCGGATGAATTCAAGGATTCTGAAGATGAAAAAGATGGAGGCAAGCGTGGTGAGAATGCTTACCTCAGACACCTTACTTATGAAGGTGCAAAGCATCGCTATGATGAGATTACTGATGAGATCAAAGAGCGACTGGATTTCGAATTGGATACCATTGCCAACACCGGATATCCCGGTTACTTCCTCATCGTACAAGACTTTACAGCCAAAGCACGAGAGATGGGTGTGGCTGTTGGACCCGGCCGGGGATCGGCCGCAGGGTCAGCAGTCGCTTACTGTATCGGAATCACCAATGTCGATCCGATAGCATACGATCTCCTTTTTGAGCGTTTCCTGAATCCGGACAGGGTATCCCTCCCCGATATTGATATTGACTTTGACAATGAAGGTCGGGAGAAAGTGATCAAATATGTCATCGATAAATACGGATTTGATCAAGTGGCCCAGATCATCACCTATGGTACCATGGCGCCAAAATCGGCCATCCGTGATGCCGGTCGTGTAATGGAACTTCCTCTACCAGAGACAGATGCCATTGCCAAGCTGGTTCCGGAGAAACCAGGTGCTAAGTTTTCCAAGGTGTTCGAGGAAGTCAAGGAGCTGGAAGACCTCAAAAAAGGAAAAGACCTCCCCTCTCAAGTGTTGAATCAAGCAGTCGTGCTTGAGGGATCACTGAGAAATACTGGCATTCATGCGTGTGGGGTGATCATCACTCCGGACGACATGAGTAAGTTCGTGCCACTTGCCAAGTCCAAGGATTCGGAACTTCTCGTTACACAATTTGACAACAGTGTGGTTGAAGATGCAGGGATGCTCAAGATGGACTTCCTGGGTTTGAAGACCCTATCCATAATAAAGACCGCCGTAGAAAACGTAGAGAAGCGACATGGGATCAAAATCGATATCGACAAAATTCCTTTAGACGATCAAAAGACCTACGAACTCTATCAACGAGGGGAGACTAACGGTACATTCCAGTTTGAGTCGCCGGGTATGCAAAAACACCTCAGGGCACTTAAGCCCGATAAATTTGAGGATCTCATAGCTATGAATGCCCTCTACCGGCCCGGCCCGATGGAGTACATTCCTAACTTCATTGCCAGGAAACATGGTAAGGAAAAGATCACCTATGACATTCCTGAAATGGAAGAGTACCTGGCTGAGACTTATGGAATTACGGTTTACCAGGAGCAGGTGATGCTTCTTTCACAATCACTGGCGGGTTTTACTAAAGGTGAAGCGGATGTCTTGCGAAAGGCCATGGGAAAGAAGAAACGAGATGTGCTGGATAAAATGAAACCTAAATTTATCGAGCAGGCAAAAGCGAAAGGACACCCTGAAGATAAGCTGGAGAAAGTATGGACTGACTGGGAGGCCTTTGCTGCCTACGCATTCAACAAATCGCACAGTACGTGTTACTCCGTGGTTGCATACCATACTGGTTACCTCAAAGCGAATTACCCTGCGGAATACATGGCCTCAGTGCTCACCCACAATCAAAACAGCATTGACAAAGTCAGCTTCTTCATGGAGGAGTGTAAAAACCGTGGCATTAAGGTACTGGGACCACACGTGAATGAATCGCAGAAAGACTTTGCTGTAAATGCAGAAGGTGAGATTCGCTTCGGAATGGGCGCTATCAAAGGAACAGGTGAGTCTGCGGTAATGGCCATCATCGAAGAGCGAGATGAAAATGGACCATTCTCCGACATTTTCGATTTTGCGAAGCGGGTTAATCTTAGAACCGTAAATAAGAAATCATTCGAGAGCCTTGCAAAGGCAGGTGGATTCGATTGCTTCGAAGAGTTCCACAGAAGACAGTACGTAGAACCGGATGAAGAAGGCAATTCACTGATTGAAAAATCCATCCGGTACGCCAACCGTATGCAGGAAGAAGAAGCGAGCAATCAATCTTCACTGTTTGGTGGCGCATCCGGAACAGACATTGCTAAACCGAAAGTGGGTCGCATAGAACCTTACGGTGATATAGAAAAGCTAAATATTGAGAAGGAAATGGTTGGTCTCTACATCTCAGGCCATCCCCTCAATCAATTCAAGTTCGAAATGGATCACCTCACCAATGCTGGCATTCATCAGCTATCAGAACCAGAAAAACTGCAAGGCAGAGACGTACGAATTGGTGGAGTGGTGAGTGATGTACAGCATCGAACGTCCAAAAAAGGAAATCCATTTGGACAGTTTACGCTCGAGGATTTCAATGATAATTATACGTTCTACCTATTCGGTCAGGATTACTTGAAATTCAAACCCATGTTGGAGAAAGGATGGTTTCTGTATCTCACGGGGAATATTCAGAACCGATGGAACAGCGAAGAATTGGAATTTAAAATCCAAAACATTGAACACCTGAGTGAAATTCGTGAGAAGATGACCAAAGGGCTTGAGATCAAAATGAGACTGGAGGATGTCAATGCCATCATTGTGGATGAAGTGGAACGCATTGCCGAGCAACATCCGGGTAAATCTTTGCTGAAAATGTCGCTCGTGGGAGTTTACGAAAACAGAGCAATTAATCTGGAAATGTTGAGTAGGAAATTCACTATCGACCCTACAGATGAGCTAATTAAGGAGCTGGAGAACATCGAAGAGCTGAGGTATCGAGTGCTTCTGCAAAAAAACTAAACTTCTTTTAACCACAGAGGACACGGAGAATTCCACAAAGAGTACAGAGGTAGTCCACAAAAAAATATTATACATACTCCTTAGATTTCTCTGTGATTAATCTCAGTTATCTCAGCGGTTAAGAGCAAACCTAAATGTCAAGTTGGCAACAAACCTTCCTTTTATCAAAAGAGAATAAACTATTCAAATTACTTTTGTGTTCGAAACACAAGGAGATAAAATATCAACAGATAATACAATGGCAAAAGCAGTAGAAATTACGGATAGCAACTTTGAAGAAATTATTAATTCAGACCAGCCTGTTTTGGTTGACTTCTGGGCAGAGTGGTGCGGTCCATGTAAAATGATTGGCCCTGTAGTGGAAGAGCTTGCAGGCGATTTTGAGGGAAAAGCAGTAATCGGTAAAGTAGATGTAGATGCAAACCCTGAAGTATCTGCAAAATTTGGCATCCGATCGATTCCTACTCTACTCGTTTTCAAAAACGGTGAGGTTGTAGATAAACAAATTGGAGCAGTTCCAAAAAATGTCTTGAGTGATAAGATCACCGCTCAGATGAATTAAAAAGATTATAAGCTTTAATTTAAAGCCTCAATACCATACGTATTGAGGCTTTTTTATTGATATTCGATCATGATCATTAATCTAATATCGGGCCCACGAAACATCTCCACTGCGCTGATGTATTCCTTCGCTCAGCACAGTCTAATTAAAGTAGTGGATGAACCCTTCTACGCACACTATCTGCTAAAAACCGGACTTGATCATCCTGGTAGAAATGAGACCATCGCGAGCATGTCAGGTAATACACAGGAGATTTTAGCAGAAATAAAGGAGCTTGAATCAACTCACTCCATTGTTTTCCTGAAAAACATGGCACATCATCATGAGGACCTGGAATGGGACTACCTACTTCCCATGAAAAACATCCTCCTGATCCGTGACCCAAAGCAGTTGATTGCCTCCTTCGCTCAGGTGATCCCTGAGCCAACACTCCAGGATATTGGATTAAAACATGAGGCTGATATCCTGGATTATCTGGTTGAAAATGAGATTTCACCCATCGTTATCGACTCAAATGATATACTAGCAGATCCTCATAAGGGATTAAACCAGCTTTGTGAACAGCTCGAAATTCCGTTCGAAGAAGGAATGCTTTCATGGCAACAAGGACCTATCCCTGAAGATGGTGCTTGGGCAAAGTATTGGTATAAAAACGTTCACAATTCCACTGGTTTTGCCAGGCAGCAAACCAGTGAACGGCCACTTCCTGATCATTGCAAAATTTTGTACGAAGAAGCACTTCCCTATTATCAGAAACTTAAAAATTATAAATTGAAGCATGCTACAAAAATTCAATCCAAAAAATAAGAACATTCAAATCTGGGTAGGTAATAAATTGTATCCCAGAGAAGAAGCCAAGGTCTCTGTATTCGATTCTTCCGTACAGGGAGGAGATACCGTATGGGAAGGTTTAAGAGTATACAAAGAAGGGATTTTACATCTAGAGCAACACCTTGACCGGATGTATGACTCGGCTAAGGCTTTGGCTTTTGAGCATGTACCTAGCAGACAGTTTGTCAAGGATGCCATTAAGAAAACATTGGAGGCGAACAAAATGGATGAAGATGTTCATATTCGCCTCACGCTGAGCAGAGGAGAAAAAGTGACATCAGGAATGGATCCACGCCTTAATCAGAAAGGAAGCTGCCTAATAGTACTGGCTGAATGGAAACCATTGGTTTATGACAATGAATCAGGGATACGGGTTATCACTTCAACTCAGAGAAGAAATGGTCCACAATTTCTGGATTCTAAAATCCACCATAGCAACCTTTTGAATAATATCCTGGCTAAAATTCAGGCAAATTTCGCTGGTGTGGATGCGGCAATTATGTTAGATGATCGTGGATTTGTAGCTGAGCTTAATGACACCAATTTATTTATGGTTAAAGATGGAGTACTTTACACCCCTCATGCAAATGCCTGCCTCCATGGAATCACACGTGGTTTTGTAATTGAGTTAGCAAATAATAATGGCATTCCATGTCATGAAAAGGACTTAAGCCTGGTTGAATTTTACAACGCAGATGAAGTGTTCGCTACTGGGACGATGGGAGAGCTAACACCTGTAGTAGAAATAGATGGTCGTAAGATTGAAAGTGCCATCGGGTCAGATGTTAGAAATCAATTGTCGATCTTCATGTTCGATAATTTAAAGGGACGATGTGAGAAACTCTAAGTTATTTTCAAGTCCTACGTAAATCACGCAAATACCCAATTTACCAAAATCACGCTACCATAGGGTTGCTCCCCATCGCATCTTTGAGTTATAATTAAAAAGCAAAAAGTTATGGAAGCGATCTATTTTAATCAACTAATGGACTTATCTGTGGAATACGAAGTAAACGGCGTGATGCTGAGAAGAAACGTAGTAGCGGGTAAAAAAGATGAATATGGTACCATGTGGGTGCTGGTAGAAACCTCAGGAGACAGCCACTCTGCAAACAAACAATGGGTTGAGCTTAGCTTCTTCCAAATGTGGTTGAACCAAATGGGAGCTGCAGCTTAAGAAATAACTACTGTGGGTACCAATCTCTAAGTCTCACCTCAGTAGATGTGCCCGCAGCTTCAACCTTCTGTTTAAATGATTCAATATCACTTAGCTCACCTTTGCCTCGATAGTGATATGGATAGACAATAGAAGGTTGAAATTCTATTACTGCACTTGCCGCCTGATCCACGTTCATTGTGTAAGGCAAATTCATACAAACAAACGCGACATCAATATTTTCTAAGTTCCTCATTTCAGGAATATCTTCTGTATCTCCAGAGACATAAATACGTTTATCTCCCATCCTAAGCACATAACCATTCCCTCTTCCTTTTGGGTGACGGGAGTCTTCAGTTTCAGGTAGGTTGTACATCGGTACAGCCAGAATCTCCAGTTCCTCAATCACTATGGTCTGGCCGTTTTCAATAGCAGCTGCTCGGCGCTTCATTTCTTCCGAGAGTTTCTCCTTCACAGCCTTAGGCACAATAAATTGCGCCCGTTGTGTGTTTAACTTATCCAGCGTTTTCTGATTTAAGTGATCTCCATGAATATCCGTTATCAAAATCAATGTGGGATCTTTTAGTCCTTCGAATTTCTCTTCCCCACCATACGGATCCACATAAATGGTCATATCATTCCAAGACAACACCAGTGTCCCATGGATTATAGGCTGTATAATTAATTCGCCCTTGTCAGTTGATATAGTGTCCGGGGTTGATCGGTTTTGCGAAAACACATTCGAAGAGAATGCCAGAATTATTAGAATGGTGAGGATTTTTTTCATAGCGCTAATTAATGATAAGAACACCATGAAGTTACAGTCGTTTGGAAACAAACAAAAAAGGCTCCCAAATTTGAGAGCCTCTTAATAGTTTTTTTTACTTAGTTGTTTACCACCACCTTCTCCATGACATCATCTTCCCTGATCTGATCGATCACATCCAGCCCCTCTACTACTTTTCCAAAAACCGTGTGGTTTCGATCTAGATGTGCGGTGTTGTCCCTGTTGTGGCAAATGAAGAATTGTGACCCTCCCGTGTTTCTTCCAGCGTGAGCCATCGAAAGCACACCTCTGTCGTGGTATTGATTATCGCCATCCAGTTCACAATCAATTTGATAGCCCGGACCGCCGGTACCATCGCCTTTTGGGCATCCGCCCTGGATAACGAAATTTGGAATGACCCTATGAAAAGTTAATCCATCGTAATAGCCGTCATTCGCCAGATCAATAAAATTTTTAACCGTATTTGGGGCATCTTCCTCGAAGAATTCAATTTTCATTACCCCTTTCTTAGTGTGTATCTCTGCTGTCTTCATATCTGAATACAAAGGTACATTTTCTGTTAAAAAGTCTTAATTGCGACAGATGGATGTAACCTAATAACATAACGTCTAGTACATCTAAAGGTCACAAACTCAAAACCTATGTTTAAAAACTATTTCTTGGTGGCTTTACGTCACCTCAAACGCCAGCCCGGCTATGCCCTACTCAATATTTTAGGACTAACAATTGGGATTGCTTCGGCACTACTAATCATTTTGTACCTAAATCAGGAAACCAGCTTCGATAAACACCATCCTAATGCAGAAAATATTTACCGTATTTCTGCTGACATCACAGAGCCTGACAATGCTTTCAGATGGGCTGTCACTCAACCTCCTTTAGGTAAAACAGTGAAAGAAGAATTTCAGGAAATTAAGCAATTCACCCGCTTTGCCGTAGGTGGCCGAGCTCGTTTTCGATATGATGATCGAAATTATGAGGCAGAAAACTGGTATTTGGTAGACTCCACGGTATTCAATGTTTTTAAAGTCGATTTCATTCAGGGTGATCCTGTGACTGCTCTTGCAGGACCCAACAGTGTAGTAATAAATAAAACACTTTCGCAAAAGGTCTTTAAAGGTGAAAATCCGATTGGGAAATTCCTTGAAACCGAAAACTTTACCTATAAAGTTACAGGCGTATATGACGATATTCCGGTTACTTCCCATATCCGTCCCGATGCAATGGCATCTTTCAGCACCAATGAACAGTATGCTAATTCTCAAAGTTGGGGTGGATTTGGTTTATATACCTATGTAGTACTGAATGATGGAGTAGATCCTGCTTATGTGGAGCAACGCCTCAATGAAGAAATCATACCAAAGTATGTTGCTACCATCTTCGATCAGTTTGATATTAAGGTCAAATATGAGATGATCAATATTCAGGATATTCACTTGTACTCTGACTTTCATAATGAACCCTCGGCGCTTGGCAACATCGATTACATCTACATCTTTCTGGCGGTCGCCATATTCCTGGTGCTTATCGCTTGTATCAACTATATGAACCTGGCTACCGCACGATCCATGCGCCGTTCGTTGGAAGTGGGAATAAGAAAGGTAATGGGGGCTGTAAGGGCTGCACTTATCCGCCAGTTTATTGTGGAGTCGGTGCTGATTGCCCTGGTTTCGATGTTTATCAGCATACTGCTTTTACTTCTCGTAGTACCAATGATCAATAATCAACTGGGTACTTCTCTGCTATTAGGCGACCTATTATCAACGGAGATCCTCCTTACACTTGTCGGAATACTTATCTTCACCGGACTCGTCAGTGGCTCCTATCCTGCTTTTTATCTATCAGGTTTTAGTCCGATTAAAGCCATCAAAGGAGGATCAGGAAGTAAACGTACCGGCAATGTTTGGCTAAGAAGAATATTGGTAGGTATTCAATTTTCCATTTCGATTTTCATGCTTATTGGCACACTCGTGATCTACCAGCAGATGCAATTTGTACGTAATGCCGACCTTGGATTTGACAAAGACCAGGTGGTCAATTTTACACTAAACAGAAGCACCAGCGAACGATGGGAGACCTTAAGAACCGAACTTCTCAAAAACCCAAACATTGAAAATGCCGCAACATCGATGGTGGTTCCCGGAAATGGATTTGGGAAGAATGTAATGTCTGTAGAAACCACTGAAGGTGTAATGGAAATTTATGGAGTGGATTGGTTTGGTGTGGACTATGATTATGTAGATGTTCTGGGCATTGAAGTAGTGAAGGGCAGAAATTTTTCCCGTGAGTTTCCGAGTGACACTGCATCAGGCGTATTAGTAAATGAGGCCATGGTCGAACGGTTCGGTTGGGACGATCCAATAGGCAAAAGATTCCAATTTGATCAGGATAGTACCGTCTTTCATAAAGTGATCGGCGTTATCAAAGATTTTCATCACCGTTCACTCTATAACCCGATCGAGTCTTTCATGATATTTCCAAACATGAACAATAGGCAGGCTATGGTTAAAATCTCTGGAGATCTGGAAGATGGTCTTGATCATATCAAAGCAACGTGGAACGAGTTGTTTCCTAATATGTCTTTTGAATATCAATTTCTTGATCAAAACTTCATGCGAGACTATGAAAGCGATCAATTGAGAGGAAGACTATTTCTTGGCTTTGCTATAATGATGATCATTATTTCAGGTCTTGGTTTGCTGGGTCTGGCATCTTTTACAGCTGAGCAGCGTACCAAAGAAATCAGTGTAAGAAAAGTGCTGGGTGCTGATGTGAAAGGTCTGGTTCTTTTATTGGTGAAAGATTTTATCTGGCTTGTTCTGGTGGGTGCTCTCCCTGCTTTCATTATCGGTTACAAAATCATGAACAATTGGTTAGGTGATTTTAAATATCACACCGATATCAACTTCATGCTATTTGTTATGGTATTGCTTATTGTGACATTCTTTGTCATACTAACAACCGGATTTCAAGCTTACAAAGCAGCTACTGTAAATCCCTCCGAAAACTTAAAATATGAGTAACAAAAAAAGTCCCGGCTAATCACCGGGACTTTACTTACTAACCCTATCTATTACCGTAAAAACAACAATTCTCTGTATTTCGGCAATGGCCAATCTTCGTCATCAACAAGTAATTCAAGCTTGTCAACTGCATACCTAAGTGGTTCGAAATACTTGCCTTTCACATTATCACAGTACTCTACTGCCATTTCACGAATGTCTTCGATTTTGTTGATTCGCTTGCGCTCCTCAGTCATCTCAAAAGACAGCCTCCTCACATTATTGATATGCGTAGAAACCTGCTCAATGGTCTTTTTGATTTCTGTGGCATCCAGACCCAGATCAGTTAACCCTTTGGCATTCTCAATCAACTTGGATTGATATTTTGTGGCTGTAGGAATGATCATATTGGAAGCTATATCTGCCATCATTCTTGATTCGATCTGAACTTTCATGATGTAATTTTCCAATCGAATTTCGTGACGGGCCTCAATTTCCACTTTGTTCATCACTTTATGTTTTTCATAAAGCTTTACTACTTTATCAACCACAGAAAAATCCAATGCACGCGGTGTTTCACGTTCGTTGGATAGTTTTCGTTTTTTAGCTTCTTTCACCCATTCTTCGGAATATCCATCACCTTCAAAAAGAATTGGTTTAGACTCTTTGATGTAGTCTCTGAGCACATCGATAATCGCAAGCCTTTTCTCCCTTCCGCCATCAATGAGTTTATTCACCTTCTTGTAAAAATCGCTAAGCTGTTCGGCCATGATTGTATTAAGCACCATCATTGGATCAGAAACGTTTGCATCAGATCCTACCGCCCGGAATTCAAACTTATTCCCTGTAAATGCAAAAGGAGATGTTCTGTTCCTATCCGTGTTATCCAGAATGATCGATGGTATCTGGTCAATCCCAAGCTTCATGTAAAGGTTTTCGCCTTTCTCCACCATGATATCTCCTGACTTTTCCAGCTTATCCAACACCTTAGTAAGGGTTGAACCAATAAAGACCGAAATGATAGCCGGAGGAGCCTCATTTGCACCAAGTCGGAAGTCATTACCTGCGGAAGCAATACTTGACCTAAGTAAGTCAGCATATTCATGAACAGCCTTAATGGTTGTCACAAAGAAGGTTAGGAATAGTAGGTTATCCTTAGCACTGGAGCTTGGCTGGAAAAGATTAACCCCGGTATCAGTCACAAGAGACCAGTTGTTATGCTTTCCGCTACCATTCAGTCCTGCAAACGGTTTTTCGTGAAATAATACACGAAGATCATGCTTATTAGCCACTTTTTCCATAACATCCTTCAGTAGCTGATTCTGATCTGTTGCCTCATTCACAGGCCCGTACATAGGAGCAGCTTCATATTGTGCTGGTGCCACTTCATTGTGACGAGTCATCAATGGAATGCCCAGCTTATGCGCTTCGATTTCATAGTCTTTCATGAAATCATAAATTCTTGAAGGAATGGATCCAAAGTAATGATCATCCAGCTGCTGTCCCCTGGCCGGATTATTACCATAAAGGGTTCTTCCTCCCATTACCAAATCAGGTCGCGCATCATGCAGGGCTTTGTCTATTACGAAGTACTCCTGTTCCCATCCCAGCGATGCATTTACCTTCGATACACTTCGATCGAACATACGACAAACTTTTACAGCAGCCTTATCTACTGCCTCCAATGCTTTCAAGAGAGGAGCTTTGTGATCCAGCGCTTCTCCTGTGTATGCCACAAAGATGGTAGGGATACAAAGTGTCTTTCCATAAATAAATATCGGAGAAGAGGGATCCCATGCTGTATATCCGCGTGCTTCAAACGTACTTCGAATTCCTCCATTCGGAAAAGAGGAAGCATCCGGTTCTTGCTGCACCAGTGCCTCAGCTTTAAAATTTTCAATTCCTTTGCTCGGATCAAAGAAAGAGTCATGTTTTTCGGCGGTAGCACCTGTAAGTGGTTGAAACCAGTGTGTATAGTGTGTAACACCACGCTCCAGTGCCCAGTTTTTCACAGCAGCTGCTACAGCATCTGCTGTTTCAATATCAATTTTCTTACGGTTTCTTATGCAATCTGTAACCTTATTATATACTTCAGGGGATAAGGTGGTCTGCATTTGAGCCTTTGTGAAGGCCATTTCTCCAAAATAATTGGAGATACGTTTAGAAGGAGCTTTTACATCCACCTTCTTCCTTGTTTGCACTAAATTAAGCGCTTGGTGTCTTAAAATTGCCATGGTTTACGTTTTCAAGTTCAATTTTGATGCTCAAAAGTAAGTGATTTTTGCAAATTGTTGATTATCAAGATCGTTTTAAAACCATTTTATCAATATTTTCTGCAAAATCAGGCAATAAGGACTAAAATTTTATTCAAAATGACTATTTTTTACAAAAAAGAATTGATTCAAGGTATCAATGCCCTTTCAGAAGACGAGTCAAAGCATTGTGCACAAGTACTACGGCACCAAAAAGGGGATGAAATTTTAATTTTTGATGGAAATGGTGGGAAATATCGTGCGATTTTAACCCAAGTATCTAAAAAATTGTGTGAATTTGAAATTCAATCGTCTGAAACTGTCCGTGAGAAAGGATTCAGCATTCACCTGGGTATTGCACCAACAAAAAACACAGACAGAATGGAATGGCTGACTGAGAAACTCACCGAAATAGGTGTAGATGAAATCACCTTTATCCAAACTCAACACAGCGAGAGAAAGAAGCTCCGTCTCGATCGGCTGGAGAAGAAAGCTATCAGCGCAATGAAACAATCGGGGAACCCCTATTTACCTGAAATAAAAGAACTCACCAACTTCAAGAATTTTGTTTCAGCATGCAACTCTGATTTAAAGCTGATTGCTCATGTAGACGAGTCTCACCTTTATTTAAAACATGTATTAAAACCTGAAAGCACATTGACCATATTGATTGGGCCCGAAGGTGATTTTTCAATTGAGGAAGTAGCCCTCGCCAAGGAATCGGGATTTCAACCTGTCTCTTTGGGAAATAACACCCTAAGAACAGAAACAGCAGGCTTTGTCGCCTGCTGCATGGTGAATTTTGAAAATAATTTTTGACCTACTTAATCACAATTTTATGTTTGCCAACATTCTCTCCTTGTTGTACAATCAGAAAATAGATACCTGGCGTCATTCTTTTGTTTGGAATGACCCGCTCATCAATAATCAATGATCCCTCAAATTCAGCTTCAACATATGACCTTCCTAATAAGTCTGAAATTTTCGCATAAATGGATGTATGGTCATCTCCTGTTATAATTCTGATATTGAGGTTTTCAGGGTTGGTCGGATTTGGATAGGTAGCAACTTCAATCCCTTGTTGTTTGAAGTCATTGCTAACCTGAATGACCTCAAAACTCTCACTCTTACCATCAAAATCAACTTGCCTCAATCGGTAATAGGACAAACCTAAATAGGGCCTTTGGTCTACAAACGAATATTCAACAGGAGTGCTGCTGTTGCCAGACCCCTTTACAGTTCCCAAAACCTCAAAATCAACTCCATTGGCTGATCGGTGTATTTCAAAATAGTCATTATTGAGCTCTGAAGCAGTCTCCCATGATAAATACACTATATTGTCCTCAGCATTTCCTTTGAAGTAAAGGAGGTCAACTGGCAGTGCAGTTGCTGAATTTTCAGATCCATAGGTAAAATAGTTTTCACTAAATGCAGTTCCTATGGTAGAAACAATCGATGCATTAGCTGGGGTACCAGAGGCTATACCACCTAAGTCATCCCATTCAGACCCGGCATCATCCCATACAAGGACTTTCAATTCCTGATCATCAATTTCATTCTGTGTGATGGTATTTATACTGGCATCCAGGCGGAAAGTGCCTCCGTTTGCCGGGCTTGCTGTGTTTACCCTCCAGTACTCATCTGGAACAATAGCCTTAACGTTACTTGACGCCTCTACATTAAAATTATCTACAGCAGCTTCATTAGTAACCGGAGAGGTTTTATAGAATTCTACTTCCCAGATCTGTACTCCAGATTGACCACTGGTATTGTTAACCCTAAATGATTTATAAAGTGTACTTTTTCCTACAGGGAATGTGAAAGATTGTCCATTGCCCAATTCTACCAGCAAAGGTCCATTAATGTATCCATTCGTTCGAGTATAATTCCCAGCCCCTGTGCCCACATCACAAAGTAGAATGGCTGCACTTGTAGAGTCCGTAGTATTAAACCTGCCTGCCGTTAGTGTGAGCGTATTTGCAATGGCCAAGGTATCTGCATTACCAATGAAAACCTGGCCGGATGATTTGTTGATTTCTACGTCATACATTTTATCCGGTTTGAAGTCTCCGTTAACGATTTGATTACTAGTCCCTTCGAAGATCACCTTACCACTGCCATTGTTAAAAGTTCCTGATGTAAAGTCAACATCACCACTAAGTCTTAAGTCACCGATTCCAGCATTGAAAGTCCCTCCACTAATAGACAGATCACCAGAGACGGTGGCTTCAACCCCATTACCATTATATGTACCTGCCGTCAACGAAAAGTCATTAGCAGAAACCAATGTAGACGCATCACCAGCATTTAATGTTCCGTTATTAATTAATATAGGTCCAGATGTTGAAAAGCCCATTTTACCAGTATTTGATAAAGTAGCACCATCTTGAATGATTATACCTCCGGTTCCAACGGTGTGGACAATAGCCGGAATTTTTTTAACTCCACCGTCACTAATAATTATACTTCTGATATCTGTAAAATCAGCAGAAAAAGTATAGTCACCACTTCCGCCGAAATTGACTGTCCCAGTAGATGTCGTAAAGAAGTTGTCCAAATTACCTCCTGGTAATACCCCTGACTCCAACTTCATTGTACCAAACCCATCTATGTCTCCAAAATTATGACCATCAGAATCACCGATATTCAGAAATCCTTCAAGTTCGATGCTAAATATATTTTGGTTGTTATCGGTAGCGGCAGACATAGTAACAGATGCATCACTTCTAATTTCCACTACTGATCCGGAACGTGGTACTTCACTTGCAGGACCATAGGTCATTCCTCCATCACTGGATACTTCCCAAATTGCAGTATTTGACCAGTTACCATTAGCACCAGCCGCTGTACGATAAAGTAGCAGATCATCGGGGATTTCATTTGGATCACCAATGGTGAATTCACCTGTGAAATTATTATTACCTAAATCAGCATCTGTCCAAGTTATGGTATTGTTAGCTGCATTGATTCCGTTACCAGATATTGGCGGCTGAAGCTTGGTCCATGTAGGGGTTTCAAGCCTTGAATTTGCATAATTATTGATATTACCATTTACATCACTGCCGATATAATTAAACACAATAGAGCTACCACTAAACCCGGAAATATCACTATCTGAGGTAGTCACTACCCAGTAATAATCCAATACGTCCGTTCCAGTAGCGGACGGGTGAGCTGAATTAATCACTTTAAACAATAATGTTGCTGTTTCCGTGCTATTGACCACTACATCAACAGGTGTATACTTACCTGGGACACCCAGAGGAATAGTAAATGAAGTGTTGCTGTTAAATTCTTTCTCTACGCCATCGCTCTTTTTAACTCCATTTACGGAGATCATTGTGTTTGCATTAAATGTACCGGTTGTAGTGATCGGCGCATCACCATCGATGAATAAACGATTATCTGAAATACTAAACACACCATCATCGAGTGCTAGCTCGTCATCTATATTCATGGTAACTACTTGACCTCCCATTGTTTTAGTAAGCGTCACCCCATCCGGATTATCTATTACGAGCTTACTAATATTCCCTTCTCTATCCGATGAGGTTATTTCTTGTGAAGTGGTAGCACTGTTCATAGTAAGCCCACCAACTCCAGCATAAGTAGTTAAGACATCAACATCTCCTTCTACGTTGGTAGGAATGCCCTGATCATCAAAGGTTCCTGAATTGATCAGGAAGTCATTCGTTATAGTGATGCCGGTAGATGGGACTGTTACATTGTCTGTAGAAACCGTTCCTGAAGAGTTTACAGTAACATCATAAAAAGTAGTTGCCGTTGTTCCACTTATGTTTTGACTTGTTCCTTCAAAGACCACCAGGTTATTGTTCGCGGTATAGGTTCCATCGTTAATGAAGTCTCCAGAAATATTGATCTGCAATCCATTAGCATCAAAGGTCCCGTTATTATTGATTTCAAGATCATTCTTTAGCGTAAGGTTATTAATAACCATTTGAACGGTTGGGCTATTAGCATTACTACTATCGACCCGAATGTTAGATAGTGGTTGGTAAGAGTTCAATTCAAAAGTGGTCGATGCTGGTGTGGTGTAAGTGCCGTCATCATAACCAAAATCGATATATACATCAGAGGCCATATTCACCGTCGGTGTAGTGCTAGATGTTCCAACCACAAAGGTTCCAATGGTTGGGTTCGCCTGAGCTCCAACAATGGCGAGCGTAGAAGCTCCATCATCATTATTAAAAGTGAATGTGCCATCAGCGATTTCAAATACACCCCTGGTATTTTCAAAACTTACAGTTGGGTTAGCACCGAATAAAGAGGTACCTCCAGATTGATTGTAATTTATCGTTCCATTTGAGGAGAGTACAGATCTTCGTAATTGTGAACCAACAATTAATGTACCTGAAGATAGGTTGATTTCTGCTGAGCCGCCAGATCCATACTCGATGTAATTATCTCCACTTACACCATCAGCCAGAATAGCGGATCCACCATTTATGGTTAAAAATCCATCTAACTGAATACCATTACCAGATCCCGATCCAGTTGCGCTGACACGAATTGTTCCGTCTGTAACAACCAACCCGGCAGTCGAAGGGATATCAAAATCTCCGCCCCCAGTATTCAACTCTATGTCAATGCTGTTGTTGTTTAATTGCAAAACACCATTTTGCAATTCCAGTGCTTTGGTAATACCATTCGTGGTGCCATTCAGCGTAAAATTTGTTTGTATCTCGATGGTGTCGGAAGCATCCGTTCCCTTATTTACTACCAAACGATAAAGCTCAGGGGTTATCCCGGCTGAATTAGTGAATGTGTTGTTTTGGGCTCCTGAAAATTCAAGGTTGACATTTGTTGTCCCGGCATTATAAAGATCCATGGAGCTCATTGATTGTAAGACCAGATCCCCATTAACGACCAAATTATGTTCGTCAGTACCTGCATTCTCTACTGAAACGGCACTTGAGGCATGATTAAATATGAGTGAATCACAACTAAAGGATACATTAGAACCAACGTTCTCAAAGTTTAAGGTGCCCGCTCCATTTTGACCAAACTTTGCGACTCCAGATATTGTCATATCGTTGGCCACATAAAGGTCAGAATTATTGTCACTGATAAAAATTTTCGCAGTTATCGGGTTGCTGAAGTCTACATCTCCATTTCCAAATAATCGTAACCCGGGGAATTCATCTCTAGCTATAGAAATACGATTTGTATTTGCATCTACTATCCAGTAAAAAAATCCACTACTATCCTGCTCAATGAAATCTCCCAAATCCCCGGTAATAGTTCCTTCAGATTGCGTCCCGGTGTTACTAATTCGAGGAACAAGCTCTCCTTTTCCTGAAACCTGATTAAGGGTAGCAGTATACGTTCTATCAACTCTTAAACGAGAAAGGCTTGTTACATCTAATGGATATGCTCCTGCTTGAGAGTCAAAAATCAGCTGAGCTACATCAATGTCAGCATCTGTAAAAATCTGATGCCTACCTGTTCCTCCCCCTTCATAAACACTACCAATGATAGCTATGTCACCAGCCTGCGGGTAGGTTCCGGTATTGGTTGTGCTTGTATGGCCGACTGTAGACCAAGTGCTGGCCAGGTTCCAGTTAGTCCAGTTCCCATTTGGCACACTACTGTAGTAGACTTCCGGTAATCCATTCCAGGCATTACTTCCTGCGGCACTGAAATTAGCATTTTCGATCGTAAAGCGATTGCCAGGGAAAGCCCCATTATTCGAAGTACCATTAAAAACGAGCTCATTTGAATTTCGATCATCATCGTTAGCATCCTCCTCTGTTCGCGTGAATGGAGCCTCATCCAATACTCGGCCTCCATTATATTGGTTTTCATTTCCTGTGATGTCTTCATCATCGTAATACATTCTCAAGGAAAACGACGGAAGGGTAGAAAAACCACTGTGATTAACTCTCCAGAAATAGCTCAGTTTAGCTGTTTCGGTGGGATCAATGGTTGGTAAAAACTGATCAGCAACACTTATTTTCACATATCCACTATCTATTCCATTAGCACCTAAAATAGACATGGTTACAGGTGTGTATTTATCAGTCCCTGATTCCTGATCTGTACCTATTGGAAACAAGTAATCGTCTCGATCATTGGCGATATACATGCTAATACCTTCATCTGAAGCATTCCCTGCAGTACGTATGTATTTGGTTGTGCTATAGCCTGTTCCTGAAATGCCTGATGAGTCTGTAGCCAGGATTATCCCATGCTTATCAATATCAAAGATACCGGTAGTCATGGTAAGGGTATCATAGACATAAATATCATTGAGTAGATTCACCCCATTAGCATCATCCACCTCAAGGTTTGCAAAAATACCTGTGCCATCTCCATCAATAGTATGCACTACCCCACCTCCTGTCATTTCAATTTTACCCATGCCTGTGTGCGTTCCGGCATTGTAGATATCGCCATTTACAGCTATGTTAAATCCATTATCATCGAATATCACACCTGAACCGATGACCAGGCTATCTCCAATTTCAAACGGATTAAGATTACCTTCTATTCGTTTAGTTCCACCACCAGATAGCACCATTTGATACATTCCATTCATGTTGGACGCCACGCCATATACTAATTCCCCCTCTACTGATATTCTTTGAACTGCAGAGGTACCATTGAAAGTGATCGTGTTGACTTCAGTTTCGATATAGGTATTAGGTTCTATATAAAATCCGTTACCAATGGTCATATCTCCTCCGTTTGCGTCAAATCTCACACGATTAAAACCGGCTCCCCCATTGTCAAGCATCCTAAAATCATTTAGAATAATTAAGTCTTGTAATGTTGCTGCAGGCGTAAATGCGGATGCATTTACAGCTCCCATATAATACTGTCGGGTATTTCCGTCTTCCTTGTCTAGAGTTAAGTTCCAAAAGGGTGCTGTTGAGTTGATTATCCCATCATCCTCATCAAATGCGCCAGTGAAGTTTCTCATTTCCACATAAACGGTTCCCCCCGTAACGTTATAGTTACCTTCATCCACGCCTATTTGTATCAACACATCATCACCTCCAGTCTCTTTTGGCTGATCATCATCATCATCGTCCTCCATAATGATATTTAAAATGGTAGGGTTAGATGGATCTTCTTCAGTCATGGTGAAATTCATCTCTGAATAAGGTAGACTAAATAGCGCATGTGCCCCATTGGCCCCATCACCCGGATCATCAACCGGGTAAGTTGCTGAATTATTATACGGATTTACTGTTACAGTTCCACCTGTATGGATCCAGGCCCCCCTAGGGTCAATCGGGCCACCAACGGTACGAATTTGATTGACTGTTGTAGTGCCTCCTTCTACCAGCATAATGGCCGAATCATCAAACAGGATTTGACAGGTACCTGAACCTTTCGATAGTGTTGCATTATCACTGATCTGCAACTTACCCATCACCTGTATACCTCTTTGTTGTTCGGATGTTAAAGATGAAGTACCAGCAAGCCATAAACGTGCATCAGGAAAAATCACAAAATCGAAATTGCACGTTCCCGAACAAACCCTGGCTAAATTCCCATTTTGATCATCAGTAGTGACTTCTGGAATCACGATATTATCTGAAAGCTTCAAAGTGCCCTTTTCCAGCCCAAGCGCTTTCGGATTCACATATTCAGATGCATTTGAGCCCACATGTTGTGCAAATGCCACTCGACCAAAAAGGTTGAAGTTTGAAGCGTTATTTGCTGTTATTTCACATATATACGTATCATCCGTTCCTTTATCGACCTCTATTCTATAAAACGTGGTGGGTCCATTACATGTGACCATTTGATCTTGAGATGAGGAGGTAAAAAGTACCTCGACTACTCCATATTGACTGGCTCCTCCAGCAAATCCATCAGGATCGGCTGCCATCGGATACTGATCTAAGTTTGCGGCTGGAAGATTGGTGAATGAAACGGTTCCTTCATTGGTAAAATCGCCTTTGATTTCAAACTGATGAAACTGATAAGTTTCAACCACATTACCCCCAGGCCAGATAGTTTGCGCATCCCCTGTCCCGGTAGAAATAGTGCCTGCAGCATCGACGGTTACATTTCCATTAACCGTCAAAGACAAAGTCGTAGTTGAACTGTTGTCATTGATCCTAAACGTACCATCTGACACTAATAAATCACCAAGTACGGTCAAATCCGACAAAAGGGTTAATGTGCCATCTAATGTCTCAGCATCATTTGTCATATTAATCGTCAAATCATTGAACGTTGAAGCTACATTGATGCTGTAATCGGTAGATCCATCATAATAGAATTCATAGGTCCCACCTGATGTTGTGATAAAGCTATTGGTCGTGTTTACCGTTGGTAGATTAAAGCTATTCAGCCGGATGGTACCATTTCCGCTAAGATTTTCAAATGTATGGCCAGAGGTACCCTCCAGATCTAAAAATCCCCCAGCCCGTACCGTTACATCACCTATTGTGTATGAGCCACCATTAGAAGTCACAGCATCTGCATCCAGATCAATTTCATCTCCATTTAATATCGTTACGTTATCAGTCGCCTGATTCGGATATCTATTGTCTGAGTTTACTCTTATGGAGCCTGAGGGATCTGTTGTCCAGTTTAATGGATCGTCCCAATCTCCGGATTTGTAAGAGTAGAAATTGACAATCTCAGTGACTCCCAGCGTGTAATATCCATCCGCAAGATCTGCGTCAGCTACTGTAAAAGTAACTTTGGTGTTGCCATCAGTAAACGAAGCAGCTGGTGTACCTGATGCTTCAGTAAAATCCACGGAAGAAGGATCCGTTGAATAAAGTAGCTTGAAATCACTCGTAGTTCCAATATCATCTGCATTTCCAAATCCTGCTTCCTCAGTATCAAATGAGATCGTAATATCGACTGTGCCTGTTTTTTCTACATACCACAGCCGAGACCATCTACTGAAACCAACAAGTGAAACATCTACATCACTCTTGGTAGTCCCGTGTCCAACACCATTATGTCCTGCAAATATCCATTCATCATCTGAATTTAGAGATGAACCACTTTCATCAAAATATAGCGCTCCTCCTGATCCGGTTACCGTTGTAGAGACATTTCCTGCCGTTTGTCGTCCAATTCCAATCAATTCATTTTCATAACCAGCCTGAGCGTATCTATCAGTGATGGTTAATGCAATTCCGTATTTCTCAGATAAGTAATTATTGATAATTGTTACTTCACCGTCATTGAGTGTGACATCATAATATATTGCCTCTACAAGAGTTCCTGTGAAACCAGCTGTTCCACTTGTAATTGTAGATCCGCCACTAATTTGGTTGGCATCACCACTTTCCCCAAAAGTGATGTCTCCTGCGTTTCCCTGAACAGAAGCCAGTACTGAGGAATTCGATCCAATAGAACTGTTATTCACATGGGCTTCTATTGATGTGGACCCGCCATCAAAAGTGAATGATACAATATAGCTTGTGCTGACTGAAAGCGCGGATGAATTTACAAAGTAGTCATTAGTAGAATTATAAACGCCCGCAAATAACTGACCACTTGCATCTAGGTAAATAATGAGTCCATCTGTTGCATTTCCCTGCTCATATAATACCTGTGTACCACTAAAAGAACTTGGAGTTTCAAAAACAAGAAAAATTGTACGATTGGTAAATGTGGCTGTATTGATACTTCCAGAGTTGGGAATTGTTAATTCTTTACCAGACGAGAACGTTACACCTGCAATCCCATTTATTGCCGGATCAGAGAAGGCCGGCTCCTGGCTCGTGGGCGGACTTGCATCATTAGAGGCTGCCTGATCTTCCCAGATAGAAACGAGACCACCGGATTCAAATAGACCTACGTCTCCCCGCAACCAAAATTGATTGGTAGTATTATCTCTTACTCCAGCGGGCCCACTTTGCCCGTAAATCATGGTAAAGAGACAAACTCCAACTATAGAAAGAATATATTTAAGGCGTTTCATAAGAATCATAGCGTTATCCAATGGCAGTTGAAGGCGATAAAATACTGAAAAGGGATCATCAATTGCTAATTTTTTCGTTCAAGAAAGTATTTCATCTGATGAATCAAAAATTATAAGACGAAATGCATGAATTAATCGATCAAATGCGTGACCTGTAATGAATCGTATTTTGTCCATTCTCGATTGTGAGAAAATCTGATGTAATGGTTTTTATTATCCAGAAATCCCCATTTTGGAAGCGAAGGGAATCAGTAAATAAATCTCTATCATCTGCCTTCGATGCATTTGCCCTTCCCAGGTAAGTGGTATCAAAGGCAACACAATCATTTTGATAAGTCAACCTGGAAAAATCAAGTGAATCACTAACGGATACGACATGTAGCTGAACAGAATCTGAGCAATTAGTAGAATTCACGACCTGATCCCAACTCTTGGAACCTGAAACTCCACCAAGCAACCGTTCAACCTGATAGTGATAAATGCCAGCTGGAAGTTCCTCTTCAGAACAAGAAAAAATCGTAAGAAAGAGAAAAATTATTAAGACTCTATCTCGCATTTCCTGTTCTATCGATCACTACATACCCCAGCTCATCAGAATCTAAAGGGAGCTGCTCTTCAGGATAAAGCAGTATGGTCAGTTCCTGAGTAAGGTCATCAAATTTAAAGTCTACCGGCTCTTTAGAAATAGTCACTACTGTTCCCCAGTTGAGCTGTCCTGAAGAAGTATAGCTGACTACTACGAAATTATTTTCTTCTGCAGATTTGTTGTAGATATAGAAGCTTTCTGATCCTGCAATTGTTGGTATAGAATCACTCTCGTACCGAACTGCCTCTGATCCCGGGAGTTCAAACTCCAGCTTCCATTTCGAAACCCTGTCAGGCCCAAAAGAAACCACATAGCCTTTTTTGTTATTGAGGTCTGCGCCGTAGGCAACCATTTCTTCCGGCGTTTTTACAGGTACTCCCATAGTCATGAATCCGCCTTCCGGTGCATCCTGTACATAGAGTGGATACCTTACTTCTTCATTTTCTGAATCAATACCCCATCTGTTTTTCTCACTCCAAAACTCCACCGCATCACCTAGCCAATTGACCTGCCTGCCAGCCCAAATTTGCATATCCGTAACATATTTAGAGGCGGTTACATACTTCTGAAAGAAACTCTCAATATAATCCGTGTATTTCTTCTTAGCCAGTTCCAGATCATCTGATGTAATAGATTCAACCAACAATTTCATCTCTTTGGCATCTGCAAAAGCATCCTCGAAAATTGCGAGTTGTGAGCCTATCAATGAGGAATCCATCAAAGCAGGGTTAAGTTGCAAATCAATTTTTTTTGTAACTCGTGCCTCATACATTTCAATCTTCAATAGCTTTTCTGCTGTGGATCCCGGATCGTACTTTTCAAATTGGCCAGACAGATTATCAGGAAAGTCGCCTATTTCCGCATTCTGGCTATTCTTGACCTTCGCTTTTTTCTCTCGAATCTCGTCTGCATAATTTTTTACCATGGTCTTGAAAAGGGCTACACCCCCCATAATTTCTGACTGAGTTTCCCTTGCCCATTCTTCAAAATTCCAGATCTCTATCACACCCGATCGAAGGTTAGCTGCATTCATACCATCAATACCATATTGTTCGATGCTCTTGAGTGTTGGCTCTGCACTGTACTTGTCAGACCCCAATGTTTCTGCCAGCTCCTGTACGCTCTTAGCATTCTCAACACCAACCCTACCATTCTCTTCTATTTCTGCGAGTTTAGCTTTTACATCTTCGTCTGCGCCAATCAATAGGCTGGTGTAAAGATTGAACTGCTCTGTCAGTGCTCGATAATCATCCATAGCTGCCTTTTGGTTATTTTCAACCTTTACCACCCTGCGGTGCATCTCCTTCACATCGGATATACGAGTATTTATGCCTTCTACCTTTTTCTCAATATCCAGGTGTACATCTGAAACCTTTATTCCGAATTCTCCAGTTCTTAAATCTCTTCTAAAAAATGATTGATAATAGTTATCGTTCCTCTTCAATTCTTTTTCATCAATCAGCGTTTTGGCTTTTCCCAAATAAAAAACTGCAGAATCACCCGAAGCATAAAGTGCGGCTGAATCATCAACCACATCGTATTCAAGAAACCTTTTTTCCAACCAGAGGCCCATTTGAAGGTGAGCATTTGCTTCATCATCATTTTTTTCGTCTGAAAGGAAAAGCTTTAACTGAGGTATGGCCTCCTCATAGTTTTTGGCTTCAAGCAGTGGATATAGATTCTTGTATTTTATTTTTTGACCCTGAGCTCCAAAAACAAGTAAAAAGAATAGGATAATAGCTGTTGACTTGGTTTTCATATGCATGGTGAGGTTTTTTCGCTTTGGCTAATTTATAAAAATACTAAGTGCTTTTATAAAAAAAGAAAGATCACTTACTGACCGAAAAAGGGAATCTTTTACCAGTTTTGGGTGTCATTGTTGCTTTAACCCCTAATAATGAAACAAAAAATCAAAAAAGAGCTACTGGAATGGATTGTTTTGCTTTCTGTTTTCGGAATTATTTATCTGGCTGGATGGCATACAGAAGTCATTGGACGAATACAGCAAGTGGTTCTTTCCACTGGGGTTTTTCAACCATCAATAGTTGATGAAGATAAAACTGCCTCTTATGATTTTACGATTGAGGATTTAGATGGGAAGAAGGTCCAATTTGAAGAATTTAAGGGAGAAGTAGTCTTCATAAAC
Source organism: Ekhidna sp. ABH4_415 (assembly GCF_056161305.1). Classification (NCBI taxonomy): domain Bacteria; kingdom Pseudomonadati; phylum Bacteroidota; class Cytophagia; order Cytophagales; family Reichenbachiellaceae; genus Ekhidna; species Ekhidna sp. ABH4_415. The sequence goes on along the minus strand of NZ_JBSWYW010000007.1, from coordinate 23,368 downwards.
TTTTGGGCCACCTGGTGTCCTCCGTGTGTAGCCGAAATGCCTGATATCCATCGACTATATGAGTCAAAAAAAGAACAGGTTAAGTTCGTGATGATCTCACTGGATCAGGATGAGCAAAAGGCTCGCAGATTTATCGAAAAAAAAAGGTTTGAATTTCCAGTCTATTTCCTGAAATCCAAGCTACCCAACGGCTACAACACCCATTCCATCCCTACCACTTATGTATTGGATAGAAAAGGAACGATCAAAGTTGAAAATCACGGCATGGCCAAATACAACACTGATAGCTTTCGTCAACTTTTGACTGAATTATTTGAAGGAGAGTAGGTCATTCGAAACCCCGGTTAAGGCAGCTAGACGGTATATGATCCGGGCAGCTACATTAGCATCCCATGAATCATATCCTGTTTCACATACATCAAAACCAATGATTTTTCTTCCAGATTTAACTACCTCTTCTAATAAATAAACAGCTTGATTGAACTGCAATCCTCCTGGAACTGGTGTGCCCGTTTTGGGACATAATGAGGGATTCAACCCATCCACATCAAAGCTGACGTAAACATTTTGTGGGAGCGAATCCACGATTTTACTTACTTGCTCTTTCAGCGAAACACCATCTAAATATTGATTATATATATGCTCATCAAAAAAAACGTGGATTGGCTTAGCTGAGTCTGACACCATAGCCTCTTCCTCTTCACAATAATCTCTGATTCCAACTTGAGTTAAGGACTTAACACCTGATTCCTTTAGCGCATTGTACATGATACTGGCGTGAGAATATGTAAACCCCTCATAAGATGCTCTTAAATCCATATGGGCATCTATTTGTAGAATCCCAAAATCTTTCTTTTTCGCCAAAGCGCGAATCAGCCCCAAAGGTGACGAATGATCGCCCCCTATTACTCCCACTAGTTTTCCTAAATCAAAAAAAGAGGCGGCTGTTTCCTCAATTTTCAAATGGGTAGTTTCACAATACTCATTTACAAAAGCAAGCTGATCAGCCTCCGGCTCTTTACCAGCTTCCAATGCCTTTATGATATTTATCGCCCTTCCTCTTTGAATTTCATTTTGACTCGCCACAACGACTCTGTCATACATCGCCATTTTCAGCTCCCAGGGATTTTTAATTGAAAGCAGTGAAAGATCTAGCTGGGAAGATTCATCCAAAATAAGATCAGGAGCTTTGGATGTCCCCTGACCGTAAGACACTGTAACATCTAAATGAACTGGCAAAAAGACCAAATCCGATTCCTCCAGATTGTAAGGCAAACCAAAAATGCTCCCTTTCTTACCTACGGCGCTTGGATTATACATTTAATGATTAGGATGATAATAGCTTTCAAAAATACCAGTTCCCTGAGAGACCTCAGACCAATTTAACTTGTCAATCTTAATGGTGACGATACCTGCAGGCTCCATGTTTCCAATGATAGAATTGGATAGATACTCCCCAAAAAACGTGATTGTAGGATTATGACCAATAATTGCCACTTCATTATGGCTCTCAGAAAGCTCATTTAGAACTTGCAATAGTTCTCTTACCGAGGCATTGTAGATGATATCTTTGTATTCCACCACCTGCTCACTGATCTCAAGTTCCTCCACCAAATTCACTGCGGTTTCTCTTGTTCTTACAGAAGAGCTGCAAAGGATGATGTCCGGGTTAAAGTTTTGGTTAATCAGGTGACGACCCAAAGCTCGAACAGTACTTTGGCCTTCCAGCGTTAAATGTCGTTGTTCATCATTATTGCCACTTGGTTTTTCCGCGTATGAGTGTCTTATTAGATAGAGAGTTTTACTCATTGATTAGGTTCCTTTGTCCTAAATATAGCGGATTGAAATGGCTCTCCATAAACCAATTAAATTAAGTTTTTTCAATTTTCGTTTGAACAGGATTTAAATAGTCGTGTTATGTTTACGCGCAAATTGAGTTTTGCTCAACACTTTTTTGATCCAAAAACATCATTCATGGGAAAAAATCTTGTAATCGTAGAGTCACCGGCAAAAGCCAAAACAATCGAAGGGTATTTGGGAAAAGATTTTGAAGTGAAATCATCTTATGGGCATGTGAGAGATTTACCGAAGGATGATTCTGCTATTGATATCGAGAATGATTTTAAGCCCACCTATGAAATCTCCAAGGACAAAAAAGAGGTGGTAAAGGAGCTGAAAAAACTGGCCAAACAAGCAGAGACTATTTATCTCGCATCGGATGATGACCGTGAAGGAGAAGCAATTTCCTGGCATCTGGCCGAAGCTCTGGATTTGGATGATAAAAAAACAAGGCGCATTGTATTCAGGGAGATTACTAAGAACGCCATCCAAAATGCCATCAAGAATCCCAGGGGTATTGATATCGATTTAGTGAATGCCCAGCAAGCTAGAAGAATTCTGGATCGACTCGTAGGGTTTGAGCTTTCTCCGGTACTTTGGAAAAAGATAAAAGGCGGCCTGTCCGCAGGAAGGGTACAGTCTGTGGCAGTTCGTTTGGTAGTTGAGAGAGAGCGCGAAATAGCCAATTTCAAGCCTGAATCATCCTATCGAATTACAGCTGAATTCAATTTGGAAGGCGGCAAGATTTTAAAAGCTGAGCTTCCGAAGAAATTCAAGTCTGAAGAAGAGGCAATGGACTTCCTTCAGAAATGTAATGGTGCTGATTTTAGCATTGAAAACCTGGAAACCAAACCGGCAAAGAAATCCCCTGCTCCACCATTTACCACATCCACCCTTCAGCAGGAAGCAAGTAGAAAGCTGGGGTATTCTGTTGCCAGAACTATGTCAGTAGCACAGAAGCTGTATGAAGCAGGAAAGATCTCATATATGAGAACAGACTCACTGAACTTATCAGACGAAGCACTGGCTGGAGCGGCTTCTGCGATCAAATCCAATTACGGGGACGATTATGCTCACAGACGAACGTTTAAAACTAAAAAGGCTGGTGCTCAGGAAGCTCACGAAGCAATCAGGCCAACAAACTTTGATGTGCAGGTAACCGGAAAGGATGATGCAGAAAAGCGACTTTACGAACTTATCTGGAAGCGAGCGATAGCCTCCCAAATGGCTGAGGCCAAATTAGAAAAAACTACAGCAACGATTGGCATCTCCACAACAGAAGAAAAACTGGTTGCCAAAGGAGAAGTTGTTAAATTCGATGGCTTCTTAAAGGTCTACATCGAGTCCACAGACGATGAAAACGGAGAAGAAGAAAACACCAAAATACTTCCCCCTCTTTCTGTCGGTCAGGCATTAGACCTGAAGGAAATTTTGGCTAAACAAGGTTTCACCAGACACCCACCACGATATACTGAAGCCAGTCTTGTGAAGAAACTGGAGGAAATGGGGATAGGAAGACCGTCTACCTATGCTCCTACCATTTCCACGATCCAAAAAAGAAATTATGTCGAGAAAGATTCCAGAGAAGGTCACGAACGGATTTCCATTGAGTGTAAACTGAAGAATGGAGAAATCAAGCGTGCGGAAGCAAAAGAAATCACCGGTGCTGAGAAGAATAAACTCTTCCCAACGAACACTGCCATGGTGGTCAATGATTTCTTGGTTGATCACTTTCCAAATGTGATCGATTATAGCTTCACCGCTGATGTAGAGCAACAGTTTGATGACATTGCCCAGGGTAAAACCATCTGGAACAAGATGATAGATAACTTCTATGGTGGTTTTCATTCCACCGTAGAAAAATCAAAAGACCTGGACCGATCAGAAGTGAACCAGGTTCGTGAGCTTGGTGAGCACCCCGAAACCGGTGAAAAAATCTATGCACGTCACGGAAAATATGGTGCCTACGTACAAAAAGGTGAGCTAGTGGAAGGAGAAGAAAAGCCTCAATATGCCAGCCTGAAACACGGGCAGTTTATGGACACCATCACAATTGAGGAAGCGTTAGAGCTCTTCAAGCTCCCTCGTGAGGTAGGTACTTTTGAGGATAAGCCGATGGTAGCAGCCGTTGGTAGATATGGGCCCTACATTCGTCATGATGGCAAGTTTGTATCCCTTAAAAAAGAACAAGATCCATTAACAATTACGGCCGAAGAGGCCATCGAACTTATCCATGAAAAGCGTGAGGCAGATGCCAATAAATACATCAAAACCTTCGACGAAGATGAAGAAGTATTTGTACTGAATGGTCGTTACGGTCCTTACATCAAGTTTGGAAAGAAGAATGTAAAGATTCCAAAGGACAAGAAACCAGAGGAACTTACCTACGAAGAATGTAAAGATCTGGCAGAAAAAGCCCCTGAGAAAAAAGGGCGAGGTAGAAAGACGGCCAAGAAAAAATAAACTCACCCCTATGAAATAAATTAGGGCTTTCATCAACTAACACCCCAAACGTGTCGGAAGACTTCTTCAAATCGTACGTAGAAGAGCACATGTCTATCATTATGCACTTGTGCAGGGCCTACGCTCGAAATGAGGAATCTCTTAAAGACCTTGTTCAGGAAGTGACATTGCAACTGTGGCGATCTCATAAATCGTTTCAGGGCAACTCTCAGCTTTCTACCTGGATTTATCGTGTCACGCTTAATGTTTGTCTTTCACATTCAAAAAAACTGAAAAGAAAGGTTGAAACTGTTCCTTTAGAGTGGCGGGAAGATTCTCCTGAAGAATCAGATCCTGAAAAAGAGCAAATAGAAAAACTCTACCAGGGAATCAGGAAACTAAAGGAGTCTGAACGAGCGATAATTCTACTTTATTTGGAGGATAAGAGCTACAAAGAAATGAGTGAGATTCTTGGTATTACGGTTAGTAACGTGGGAGTAAAAGTGAGCAGACTTAAGGAGAAATTAAAAGGAATTATCAATGGCTGAAGAGTTTGACATACAATCAGTCTGGAAGAAAAGCAAAAAGAATACAGACGTTTCTACTTTTCGGATCGAAACACTGGAAAAGAAAGGCACCAAAACCACGATGTATTGGATCAAAGTGGTGCTGTGGATAGAGTTTTGGATGAATCTGATATTACTTCCAATTATTATTCCTTACCTAATCAGAAAGGAAGAACCTACTTGGTACATTGGTATTTATGTTGGAGTAACAATCATATATTTCATCTATTATCAATTTCTAATTCGGCAAATAAATCGATTTAATTACGACGGTAACGTAATCCATAGTCTCAAGAAAGTATACGGCTACCTCAGATTCTTTTTGCTTCATTATAAAGTTGTTATATGGTTCTCTATGATTTTTGGTCTCATTTATGGTTTTGTTGCACCTGAAAATCAGGAAGCACTTTCAGGATTACAGACAACTAAACAATGGGTCATAGCCATTGGATTCTCAACATTAATCGTAGCAGTGGTAGGCGGCCTAATGCATTTATTGGTACACTTGATATATGGAAGAAAAATCAAGCGCTTAAAGCGAATGGTCAGAGATCTGGAAAGTGAAGAATAAAAAAAGCGACAAACTTATTTGTCGCTTTTCAATTTCATTTTAATGAATTGGCTTAAACCTGATTATTCAGCATTACTGGCATTACCAGCATCAGGATATCCTCCTCTTCATCTTTTTCATTCGGCGTGATGATACCTGCTTTGTTTGGTGCACTTAATCTCAATGTGATATCATCTGAATCAATGTTGCCCAACATTTCAACAAGGAATTTTGCGTTGAAGCCTATTTCTAAATCCTCTCCATCATGCTCACAAGAAAGTCTTTCATTTGCTTCATTTGAGAAATCCAGGTCTTCAGCTGAAATCATTAGCTCACTTCCGGTAATTTTTAATCTCACCTGATGAGTGGTCTTGTTGGCATAGATCGCAATACGCTTCAACGAGCTCAGAAGCTCGTCTTTCTTCACCACAACCGTATTGTTATTATCCAGCGGAATCACATTCTCATAATCCGGGAAGCGCTCATCAATCAAGCGACAAATCATCTTCACCTGATTGAAATTGAAGAATGCATTCGAAGCATTGAACTCTACATTCACATTCGTAAGCTCCTGAGGTAGAGTCGCTTTCAATAGTGTGAGCGCTTTTCTAGGAATAATCATGCTGTGACTCATGTCAGCAGCAACGTCCACTCTTCGATACCTTATCAGTCGATGACTGTCAGTAGCTACAAATGTGGTATTTGTCTCATCCAGCTTCACAAACACACCCGTCATTGCAGGTCTCAACTCGTCGTTTGAGGTCGCGAAAATGGTATTGTTAATTGCTCTTCCTAAAACCTCTGAAGACATATTCACAGAGTAGCCATCAGAAACCGTAGGTATTTTAGGGAAATCTGTAGCATTCTCCCCGGCTAACTTGTATCGACCATTGTCCGAGTTAATTTCAATACTGTAGGTATTGCTATCAATAGAAAATGTCACAGGCTGTTCAGGTAGGTTCCTCAAAGTCTCTAATAAAATTTTTGCTGGAATGGCGATGCTACCGTCTTCCTTAGCCTCAACTTGCAGCTCAGTGATCATGCTGGTTTGTAAGTCAGATGCTGTTACTGTCAGGTTGCCGTCATTGATTTCAAAGAGAAAATTTTCAAGGATTGGTACTACCGGATTAGTAGTAATGACGCCATTGATGGCTGACAATTGCTTTAAAAGATAGGATGATGATACTATGAATTTCATATGTGAGTAAAGCTTATTGATAAAAGGCTACCTGCCTCTTTTTTCGGGACGCTAATTTAAGCACAAAATATGAGATAAACAGTTGTAATATGATCAGTTAAGTGGATCAGGATGCGATAAAATGCGTTGCACTCTTCCAGCATCCAATACCATGCGCTGACCCTCTCCATCTACTGCTAAATGATAGCCCTGATTATCCAGACTTGGGTAGATCTGAAGCACGTATGGTGCCTCTCGTTTAATGTCCTGAATAGATATTGTTGCGATAGGTTCCGTTTCAAACAGACTATCCAAGTGTGGAAATCTTCCTTGTGACACCATCTCATTTGCCTGAAACTGCTGAAATTGATTGAGGTAGCCAACCACTTTTGAACTGTCAGAAGGCGTCCGTCCATCAATCACGAAAAAGGTGTCATCAAAAGTGATTTCAAAATCATTACTTGGTTTGTCAACTGTCAGCTTTTGTATGGTTCGCCAGCTTCCGTCTATAATTAGCCGGTCTCTCCACTGGTCAGGATGTAAGACAAAAATATCAGCCACATTATCCCTGTAGCCAGGAACTGCCACCTCCTTTGCAACTCCCTCTGAAATGAAGTATGTCTTGGTCTTGTTGGCGTTTGTCGCAAACTGAAAACGATATCGGGAATTAAAGTCAAACTCCACTTCAGCGCTTCCCATTATTTCCCGATCCCAATCTTCAATAGTTCTTCCAACCTCTACCCTTTCAAGCACTGAAATCAATGTATTTATAAAACCTTCATCTGCCTGGTATTCACTGTTGAGTCTCCAGCCTTCACCAGTTCGTTCAATCTTGGTTGTGTCTTCATCCACCACAAACAGGAACCGACTGACATTCTCCAGATCTTCCGACGAAAAGTACTTGGCAGCTTTTATGGAATCGTCACTACCTCCCGAGAAAAACAACCAAAGATTGGCACCTAGGAGTAGCACAATGGTGATCAGGTATTTGACAGACTTACTCATGACTTAGCGAATTTCTTCTTTCTTAAATACCATTTCAACCCACCAATGATCAATATCAATATCACGGGTGCTACCAGGTTGATTATCTGCCATTTGGTTCTTTCCTGCTTGACTTTCACACGATCCAATGGGCGTATTTTCACCTCTCTTGATCTGGTCTCTATTAGCCCGGAATCATCCACCATGTAATCCAAAATATTCAGAATAAACTCTTCATTCGCATAGGTGGTTTTTGTAAAGGGTTCTACCCCCAATCCAAGCGGCTCACCTGTTTCGGGATCCAGGTCATTGCGAATGATATCACCGTCACCAATCACGATGACTTTACCCGGCTCACCTTTCTCTATAAACGACTTTTTATCACCCCCCCTTGGTATCAATCGATTAGCGTACAAGGATGTAAACTTTCCTTCCAGTAAATATCCAACCGTTTTAGGACCGTCGGTGAATTTTTCTGGTCTTAGCTCATCTCGCAAATCATTAAATGCTACCCGAACCGGAGGCCCCAGTAGCTTAGTATATTGACTGGTGTTGATCAATGGTGTCTTAGTTATCCCTTTTGCTTTTACCGTATCAATTTCAGACACAAACCGTCCCAGAATAGCATCCAGATTTCTCACCGATGGATGCTTACTGAAATTTGTCAGCACCGGGAAAAATGGCCATGGGATCATCTGAATTTGAGGCTGATTACCCATATTTCCTGCTACGACCGGAAACTGGCCACTGTTTACATCCAACACATAGTTTTGATTGACTCTTACACCGTATCGGAAAAGCTGATCAGAGAGATTTGTTTCATATGGAATTGCCACCGTTCCTTCACCTGAGGCACTATCCATATTCACACTTAAAGCATCAATAAAATAGACCAGGTTTCCTCCTCTCATCAGGTACTGATCCACAAGATATTTTTCACGTTCAGTGAATGGTCGGGTCGGTTTACCAATGACCACCGCATCATATCCACTCAATTCTTCCCGACCATTTAGCGAAACATTGAAAAGATCAAACTTGGATAGAACCGTACTTCTGAAACCCGCCAGATCCAATGAATCAGGAGAGCCATGTCCTGTGATGTATGCTACTTTCTTTGTCCCTCCATCGACAAGCTGTGCGATGGTTGAAGCCAACTCATATTCCAGTCCCTCGATGCTTTGATTGAGAATGCCTTCCGGACCTGCAGCACTGCTACCCTTCAGCAAGTTTGCCGGCACTTCATTCATTCCTTTGGATACCAACGCCCCCGGAAAAATGAGTTTCTCCATCTTATCACCATCGGCATTCTTATAGTTCAGGTTAGTGGCCTGAACTCCTTTATCTATCAAGGATTGGTAAAACTGATTTCTAGCCTGAAGATTAGTTGCCTGGGCCGGGTCTGTGAATTTATATTGGATTCGATTGTTGCTCTCCAGGGCAAACTGATCCAGCATCTCCCCGATGGATTTTTGGAACCGCTCAAAATTAGACGGCAAATCTCCCGCTAAATACACCTCGAAGAACACATCCTCATCTAGTGATTGAAGAAGGCTTATTGTTGCGTCAGAAATCGTATATCGCTTTTCCTCGGTCAGGTCAAATTGTATGCGAAATCGATCAGCCAGCTGATTGACCAACCAAACAGAAAGTAAGACAACCAATGTTTGAAGTATGACGATTTTTCTTCCCTCACTCATCCTTTTTGCACGTTTAATACAATTCGTGTGACATACAAGAAAAGTACGATCATCGATAAAAAGTAGACAACATCGCTCATGTCAATAAGCCCCTTGCTAAGGGTCTCGTAATGTGACAAAATACCAATCTGAGCAATGATATAAGAGGTCTCTGACCAAATATTAATCGAGGCGACTGAGTCAAAGCCGGCATAAAAAGCAAAACACAGAAAGGCAGCAAGAATAAAGGAAACAATCTGATTACCCGTTAATGCGGATGAAAGAATACCAATTGAAGTGAAGATTCCTCCAAGCAAAATCAACCCGATGTAAGAGCCTGTAATTCCGGCTGTATCCAAATTTCCAACCGGGTTTCCCAGGTAGGAAAGTGAGAAGTAATAAACGAGTGTAGGAAGGATAGAAAAAATTACCAACAGAAAACCTGCAAAGAACTTTCCCACGACAATTTCAATATCCCGAAATGGAAGAGTATATAACAATTCAATCGTGCCGCTGCGCTTCTCCTCAGCAAACGCTTTCATCGTGATTGCAGGTATGAGAAACATGAAAACATAGGGAGCCAATGAAAATAGTGTTTCCATGCTGGCATACCCATAGTCGAGTACATTCGTGTCTGGAAAGACCCACATCAGCAGCCCAATACCGATCAAGAAAATCCCGATTACCACATAGGCGATAAGTGAGTCAAGGAATTCGTTTATTTCTTTTTTTAGGATTGTGATCATTTCCCTTTCGTCAGTTGCTGAAAAACTCCTTCTAATGACTGTTCTTCTTTTGAGATATTGATCAATGGTAGCCCATTTTCGCCTACCAACTTCATTATCAATTTTCTTGGGTCATCCTTGGCTGAAATGTGATAAAAACTCACAGCCGACTTTGAGACAGACAACCCTTCCCTTTCAAATAGTGAAACATCAATTTCCTCTTCAAATTCCACTTTGTAGCTGATCGTATCTTCCTTCATAGCTTTGAGGTTTTTCACCTCGTCATCTGCTACAATCTGTCCTTTATTGATGATCACCACCTTATCACAAAGTGCTTCTACCTCCTGCATTATATGTGTAGATAGGATTACTGTTTTATCCTTACTGGCCTCCTTTATGACCTTGCGGATCTCCACCAATTGATTGGGATCCAACCCACTTGTAGGTTCATCTAATATCAGCACCTGGGGGTCGTGTATAAGGGCCTGAGCTAAACCGACACGCTGACGATACCCCTTTGATAATGCACCAATCTGCTTATGTTGCTCCCGCTCAAGTCCGCACATTTCTATCATCTCTTTCACCCTGATATTCTTGGCTTTCAAACCGTAGGATGATGCAATAAACCCAAGATATTCCTTCACATACATCTCCAGGTAGAGCGGATTGTTTTCCGGCAAATAACCTGTAAGCTTTTTTACTTTCAAGGGCTCCTTAGAGACATCTACTCCATCCACCAGCACTGATCCAGAAGTAAGACCAATATATCCTGTAGCAATCTTCATGGTGGTGGATTTACCGGCACCATTGGGCCCCAGAAAACCTGTGATTTTTCCCTTCTCAGCCTCAAACGATATACCGTCCAGTGCCTTCTGCGTGCCGTAAACTTTGGTTAGATGATTAACAGTGATAGACATTTGAACTAAAAGTCGTTCTTCTGGTTTACAGGTTTGTGTTTCTTTGCAATCTCGTGAGAAACGCAATTATCGGGCAAATATTTCTTTATGCGTCCACATCTACAATATTGATTTAAAAATCCTGTATGATAACCATCATAAGCGGCACCAACAGAAAAAATTCCATATCAAAACAAGTAGCACTTCAATATCAGGAGATTCTGACCAATAATGGAGTGGATTCCACTATCATCGATCTGGAAAAACTTCCTGCTGATTTTATTAGCTCTGCTCTTTATGAAAATCAAGGTACTAATGTCGATTTTAATCCCATTAGAGAGCACATGAAGCACGCTCAGAAATTTGTATTCATTGTGCCTGAGTACAATGGGTCTTTTCCAGGGATTTTGAAAACCTTCCTTGACGCATTGGAATTTCCCGGAACCCTCAAAGGAAAAAAATGCGCACTGGTCGGCCTTTCATCGGGTGTTCAGGGTGGTGTAATGGCCATGAGTCATCTTACTGATATTTTCAACTATCTCGGCATGCATGTGCTTGCCCTAAAGCCTAAATTGATTCGCATCAATGGAAAAATGGAGAAAGGGAAAATCTCAGATGAGTCTTACCTAAAGCGATTGCAAGACCAGGCGCAAGCTATTATTGACTTTTAGACCCTTTTCATCGTAAATGTGTCGTTATTGATAGGAAAAGAGTCATATAGAAGGTGAGATTTCCATATCCTTGCTAAATTCATTTTCTAAATCTGAGGATACATATGTTCCGAATTGCTGCAGTAGGTCTAATTCTTATTTTGAGCTTCCACTCCAGTGGTCAAACATGTCTTCAGAAACTGGATAGTGCTAACCATTTCAAATACGATTATCCACTCAAAGCAAAATTCTACGCTAACTCATTACTAACAGACCTTGATTCCGGCAACTGTGTAACAGAAATCGGGATTGCAGGATTGTACAACAACGTAGGCCTTGTACTATGGGAGGTAAATGACCGCCAAAGAAGTCTTACTGCATTTCACAATGCGATCAGCAACAAGGTGAGCAACCAAGATTCCATTCAAAAAGATCTTCTGGGCATCTATTACAACTTGTCTGCCCTATATCAGGAACTTGGAAAGTTCAACGAAGCAGGTAAATACCTTGATCTTGCAGGTAGAGTAACAGAACGTACATATGCTGATGATCCTAAAGCACAAGTTCGATACTACTTCGCACAGGGGGTGTACCATCGTGAGGTAGGAAATTTTGAGGAAAGCCTTGATGCTTTAAATCAGGCCATTGAGCTGGGCTCATACAATGATTCAATACGAATATCACTACAAATAGAATTGGGAACGACCTTTCGGGACTTTGGAGACCTTAGCAGAAGCGAGACAGAGCTCCTGAAAGCAGTGGAGATGGCCAAAGGAAAAAATGAGGTCCAATATTTACGTGCGATCGACCGTCTTTCTGCACTTAAAATCGAACAGGGTGAATATTCCGATTCGGAAAACTACCTCCTCTACAACCTTGAACAAAAGGAAGAAAAGTACAATAATGATCCCATTGTAATGCTTGAGACACTTAATGGCCTTAGTGGTTTGTATTACCGTCTCAACGATCTCAAGTCTGCGAATGACTATATGACCCGAGCGCTGGATGTAGCTGGTGATATTCGCACAATCCGTCCTTACATGATCAACAACCTTGGCACTATCTACAAGCGACAAGGTGATATTGAAAAAGCTGAAGAGTGCTTCAAGGAGAGCTCTCAAGGCTTCCTGGACTTGTTCGGATCTATGAATCCGGACTATGCAAACAGCCTGAGTAATCTGGCTAGTATCTACAAAGAAAAAGGCGATCTAGGGAAAGCACTGGATCTTTATATGAAAGTGCTGGATATGGACAAAGTAATCTATGGAACTGAGCACGCCAACTATGCTACTTCACTCAATAATGTAGCGCTACTTTATCTCCAGTTTGGAAACTTCTCATTAGCCGGAAAGCTATTGCAAGATGCCAAGCGAATAAGGGCTCACGCGCTTGGTAATTATCATCCGCAGTACATAAAGACAGTTAATGACCTGGGGCTTTACTACATGATCGTCAAAGATTATCAATCTGCTATGGAATCCTTTGATCATGCCCTTGATGCAGAGATTAAGCACATGCAGGATATCTTCCCTGTCTTGACTGATAAGCAGCGAAAACTATATTTTGATGAAACCAGATACAACATTGAGCGCTTTTGTTCACTAGCATTTAAAGGTGATAATATCTACACTGAGTATGCCGAAAATGCATTGAACCACTTCCTGAATACCCGTGGTATTTTATTCTATGCATCAGAAAAAATGCGTCGATTGATCCAGACCAGTGATGACAATAAAATCAAGCAAGACTACAATACCTGGAGAGAGAAAAAGTACAGCCTGGCTCAGGCTTACCTGCTTACCGAAGAAGATCGTATAAAGCAAGGCATTTCCATTACGCACCTAGAAGAAGAATGCGCTCAGCTGGAAAAAGATTTGGCAAGAAAGTTTAAGGTATTTGCTGATCAGGAACGTACTACCTATCATCACTGGGGTGAAATCAGTAACTCATTAGGAGATAGCACGGCCATGATTGACATCATTCAATACAGAAATTATACTGTAGATGTTATTGATGAAGAAATTGAGCAAGGTTTTGAAGATCAGCCTAGATATGTTGCGTTCATCATCAAAGATGATAGCACGTTTATTCCGGTGAGGTTGGATGTTGAACAATTTGATAAAGCTTTTGCAAGCTACCGAAACTCACTGAAATTTGGGATCAAGGATAAGCTGAGCTACGGCGTTTTCTGGAATCCGGTAGATGAGCAACTAGGAGATATAAACAAAATATACCTCTCTCCCGATGGTATTTTTCATAAGTTAAATCCCGTTGTGTTCTTTGATGCCAGCACCAATAAATACATGGCAGATAAATACAATATTATCAATATAACCAGTGGTAAGGACTTGTTATATCGTGAAGATCAATCGCTTGCGACAGATGCAAAAATCTTTGGTAACCCGGATTTTTCTAAAATAGAGGGGTATTCATTGAAGCAATTGCCAGGTGCTGAACGGGAAGCAAGCGATATTTCGGAAATACTGGATGTAAGGCGCTGGAAAACCGAGACGTATTATTTCTCAGAGGCAACCGAAGATAAAATTAAAAGCTTTTCGAATCCAGGAATCATCCATATTGCTACCCATGGTTACTTCATTGAGGATCCAAATCACACCGATCCACTTCACAGCTCGGGACTATTCCTAAGCAAGTCTGAAACCAGCGAAAATGACGGATTATTGTCTGCATATGAAGCAATGAACCTGGTATTAGATGAAACAAACCTGGTGGTGCTTGCAGCCTGCGAAACGGGGCTTGGTAAGGTGCAAAACGGTGAAGGAGTTTTTGGACTTCAGCGTTCGTTTTTAGTAGCGGGTTCGCAAAACGTTTTACTTTCTCTTGTGAAGATCAATGACCAGGCAGCCAGAAACTTCATGAATCTGTTTTACAAACAGCTATTGGTAGAGAAAAATCCGCAGCAAGCATTTTTCAATGCACGTACTGAGTTCAGAAAAATAGACTCCAATCCATACAACTGGGGTGCCTACATCCTGGTATCAAAGGGATAATCAGCTTCCACCGGACGCGAATAGTGTAAAATCTTCCTCACCTACGACAAAAGAAACAGGTGTGTCTTTCACTTCATCCGGCATAATTCGTATCGTTTCTCCCGCAGTAAGCATGGTTTTTAGTTCGCCGTTCCATTGCTTTAGTTTACCCTCTGAAATCCCTAATGCTGTAGCCAATCGCTTAATTGTGATCGTTTTTCTTACGATGTAGGGTAAGGCTACTTTAAAATTGAGTGGTTCCCTGGCTTTTACAATCACTTCCACTCGCCGCTTAAGAATTCGTTTAAACCAATGATCATTTACACCTTCTGAAGGCAATTCACCTCTTGGCAACACATTGATAATAGCCGAATCTACTCCTAAGGAAACCAGATAATCTTTTGCAGAAGTTCCTCTGTTTTTACTTAGAATGATATTGGCCTGTGTGGGTCCGATGCTATCTGTAAAAGCTAATATTTCAATGGATTCCACAGCCTTACCTTCAATCTGTCTGACCAGACTAGCTAACGCAGACTGTGCTTCAGGCCTCAAGTCCGAAAGACCATAACTGAAAAACAATCGTTCAAATGAATACTCGCTGATCTCTCCGATAGTCGTATTACTCTGCAAAATCTTAGGCTTTGGTTTGCTTGGTCTAATGGGTTCGTAAAGGTCATAGCCAGCATAATCCTCCACCCTGAATGTAACCAAATCCAATGATTTTACATCCTTGAATTTGGAGGCTAACCTGGCGTCTATCAGTGACTCACCAGATATGAGTAGTGATAAGAATAGGCGTTCATTACTCACACTGAAGTAACTGATATTTAGTATTTCATGATCTTCTCTATTAGTAGCTAAAAATCCAACCGTATCGGAGATGTTGAAATAGGTATCATCCCAGGTGGAATTGAATGGATCTCCCAGATTATAAATCTGTGGCTCAAAAAAGGATTCTCCTTTAGCCGCAAACAGATCGTATCCTCCATATCCTACGTGTCCATCGCTTGCAAAAAGTAAGCACTCAAAAGCAGATGAATAGTAAGGTGTAATTTCATTTTCCGGAGTATTGATCACTGCTCCCATATTGATTGCAGGAGTCCACGATTCCTTTTCCAAACCCTTCAAACTCATCCAAATATCGCTACCTCCATTTCCTCCTGATCGATTGGAAACAAAAAACAACGTATCGCCAGTTGCAGATATGGAAGGTTGTTTGTTCTCGGAACCTGGTTCATTGATATAATCATTCAAAAATTGCGGTTCTGACCACTGACCATCCTCCAGGTAGCTTACCATAATTCCACAGTCTGCTCCCCCCTGCCCCCGGCAAGAAGAGAAATAAAACGTTTGGCCGTCTTTAGTGAAAGAACCAGACCCTTCCGCCCACTGCGTATTCAAATCAGCGAACTTTTGATCAGAAGAAGACGAGCGCCACCTATTGTTACTGCGTCTTTCAAAAGAAACCAGATCAGGTAGCAATCCTTCGTATTGACTACCTTCATATTGACTTCCAGCCAGTTTTCTCGTTGATGCAAATACCAGTTGATTATTCGAAGGATTGATAACCGCTCCAAAATCGTGAAAGCGGGAATTAATGTCGTCTAATGATTGAATACTGAATCCCCTGTCTGCTTTTTCCTGTCTCAAAGCCAGCTGACACCCCTCACGCTGTTTTCTGGACAGCTCCACCAGGTAAGGCTCAGCATCAGGAACGGATATCAAAAAGAAATAGAGGGAATCTGCTTCCTTAAATCGGCTCTCTTGCTTCAGTAGATTAGCATAATTATACAATGAACGTGCACGGTACTCATGATTCTGAATGTTACTAAGCGTTACAAATTCGCTTTTCGCCTCTTCATATTGCAAGGTTCGATGGTAGCATGATGCTAACCTGAAACGTGCGAAATGATTTTTTTTATCTATACCAACAATCCGCTCATAAAACTCTATTGCCTCGAGGTAGCGATCGTTTTGATACAGGTCATCAGCTATTCTCAACAGGCGTGGAACGGATTGTGCGAATAATGCTGACACCAGCAGTGCCAAAATAATCGACAGTAAGATTTTTCTCATATCAGAATATCGGACTGGATATGTTTCTTAAAGGATTGGACAAGTCCAGGTTGTAAGTTAATGAAACCTCGTATGTAGGCAATTGAGCTCCTTCAGCTTCTGTGATATCGAATGACTGAGTATTTAAATCCAGACTAAAGCCAATACGCAAATTTTCGATTTCAAATCCAGCTAAGACTATAATGGAATCTTCGAGGCGGTACCACGTGCCTGCTTGTAGTTGAACAGACCTTTTGGCCCGAGGTGAAGTGACAAGCGTGCTAAAGTAAAGCCCGGCATTAATCTGTTCTTTACCCTGAGAATACAGAACATATGCAGAAGGATGGATATACCATCTTGGAGCCATCAAAAATTTCGAAGAGGCAAACCCCTTGAAAAGGAAGCTTTTTCGAGCCCCCTCTAAACCATCAATGGCCACTAATGGTCGATTTAAGTTATCGACGCTTAATCCAACCAGAAGACTTTTATCTCTAATGTATCTGTTTTCATTGTCAAAAGCAGAGTAAATCACTCCGAAATTGAATGTAGGATAATAAATGGGATTGGCTCCCACGGATTCACCCACCAAGGTATTATCAAATCCTATGTATTTATTGAATTGTGAGCCCCAGGTGAGCTTGCTTCCATCTATCCGATGCTCCACCACTCCTCCTTGCAGTCCGAATATGACGTTTCGATTTTTAAACCTACTCAGGCGAAACGTGTATGCACCGGTTAAAAGTATCTTTCTGGAGCTATAGATTCCTTCAAATCCTCTTTTCTCCTGAAAAAAAGAAAGCCCTACCCCTCCAATTTGAAAATCTTTACTGGTTGTTTTTTTAATCGGATATGTGAAGGTAACCTGCATGAGCTCCAGGAATGAGTCTGAACTCTTTGATCCACCACGCTTATAGTTTGAATTGAATGAGAGGTTGGGGACGGTACCTGTAAACGCCGGGTTCAAAATCGTTCCACTCGCAAAGTATTGTGAAAACTGTCCCTCCTGTGCGCTAAGCAGAAAGAAAGAAAGACCACAAATCAGGTATATAAGGACCTTTTTCATTTTAGCAATAAAACTGAACCGGTTTTCGTGTACTCTTCAGATTCAGCTAATATACGCACGGTGTAATAGTATACACCATCAGGTGCCTCTTGCCCGGATGGTAAAATTCCATTCCATCCGTATTGTGTGATATCTACATCGGCAGCTGATTGATTAACGCTGTATACTTCCTGGTTGAAAGAGTCGTATACGGAGAAGGTGAAAGAACTAATAACTGCACCCGCAAAGTACGGACGGAAAATTTGGTTGTCTGCAATTGACCCATAAGGGGCAAAGGCATTAGGTACATAAAAAGTGGGCTCTACAATAATTGGAATCAATGCAATAGCCATTCTTCTTCCCTCCTGTGTGATCCAGATTGACTCCTCTGATGTAATTACTCCGGATGAGAAAGTAGCATCAGCATTGCTTACCGTTCCACTCAAGGCATGAAAGAGGGTGTCAGTTTTGGAAAACACCACAATGGCTGGCTCATAAGCCCTGGATCTAATGTTTTGTCCATTTGAAAAATTTTCTAAGTCCACACCTGAAAAGTTGACGGAGACCTGGGCTTCAACCGAATCGCCATTTACTTTTAATATCCACTCTACTTCATCGCTAATCCCAACCATATCTTCTCCCGGATAAAGGGTACTTTGATCAGGAATTTTACACTCTACACTTAAAACCGTATTTACGGGCAAATTAGCAATGGTCACGTAGTTGGGCGCATTGTTCACTCCCATGGGAAAAGTAACCGGACCTCCCTGTGAAAGCCCTACTAGTTTCCCTTCTACATACCCCTGGCCGCTACCCTGAGAACTACCTGTGACGAGAATATCATCCTCATCCTCCGCATCAATGACTCCATTAATAGTTTCTAAAGCTCCTGAAACAAGGACTCGATCAGTAAGCAAAACCAGTTTTCCTTGCTTATCTACGATAAAATCTCCCACATCCAACGTATCCCCATTCAGCTCCTGATCTGCTCTGCCCGTGAATTTGATATTACCAATATCAGTATTTAGCACAAAATCCATGTCGCTGTAGCTCACGATAGTTCCGATATTGGTAAGCGAGCCATTAAAGGTGGTGTTTCCGCCAAAGAAGAAGGTGGTACCATCTCCCACATACAAAGAAGTAGAGTCCCCCAAAGTAATGGATTGGGAAAAGCTAAAATGACTAATTAATAATATAATAAGTGAATACTTTTTCATCTTATTATGGTTGAGGACTTCTGCCTATTTCTACCCAAAAAGTACCGATATAAACAAGGTGTAAGGTTGCATTGACATTCATTGTGTAAGTAGGATTATTATTCGCCAACTGAATATTTGTACCCGCATTATCAACATCTACTATATCTACTCCAGCGGCCTGTGATATAAGAATTATTTCCTGTCCTTGCTGTCCAGCAACAATTTCACTAATCGAACCACCATCAAGCGTGACTATTCGAGTGTCACTTGCCACCGGATCTATATTGAATGGGCCAGTGACAGCACTTATCAGGTTACCACCCAAATTTACGTCTGATGCTACAGCCATACCACCATTCACATCAAGCTTTGCTGCAGGTGCAGCAGTACCAATGCCTACATCTCCCGTTGGGGTGATGGCAAAGTCAGCAGCACCATCCGTCAGGATAGATCCTGTATTTATTTTGAAGCTGTTACCCTGAGATTGGTCAATCCCCATTACTACTTGGTTGCCTCCCCTAACAAATCTGAGAGATGCATCCCCATCCGTTGCATCATTATTTCTAATTTGTAATAGCCCCGTTTTCACATTACTCGTTGCTTCAACAATTGCTGTTCCTAAACCAACTTCTACATGTAAAGCACCGGAAGGTGTAGCAACTCCAATACCCACATCTCCATCTGTAACAATGGAAGGACCACCACTATTGATTACTTCTATCCCTGTGGCTACACCACCGTTCATATTAACCAATACCCCGCGTGCTGCAGTATTTTGATTGACCTGAACCGCATCAATAACGCCAGATGGAGTGATGATTTCATTAGTCGCTCGTATCTCTCCATTGACATCAAGCGTAGATGCAGGTGTAGTGGTACCAATACCTACATTTCCGTTTTGTAGCCGCATGACCTCAGCTGTTGCCCCCGTTCCTTGCGGTGTTGAAGCAAAAATCAGGTCGGTTCCATAAATAGTTGAAGAATAAGGATCTGTGGCCTCAGCCCGAACTGCAGCACCCACCGGATACCCCGCAACATCATCACGTCCGGCAAATACTATTTCTCCTATTGGATCATTAAACGCTACTGGTGCTTCTCCACCTCCTTTGGTTCCGTTTGTCCGGGTGATGCGTAATTCTGAGGAGGCACCATAAGAATTGACAGCCATTATTGCTTGCCCACCCTCAGCATCTACCGCTAGTTGTTTCTGAGGTGATCCTGCTGAAAATGCTGGAGGGGTTGTTGTGCCAAATACAACGTTATCCGTGTCTTCGAACAAACCCATGGTAAATGAAGGACTACCCGGAGGAGTCCAGCTCAGTATGCCCGATCCATTTGTCGTCAATACCTCACCAATCGCTCCGTCACCATCCGGAAGGGTATACACTACAGAATTAGTCACTCCCATAACGTCCGGAGCTTTGAATCCTATGCTTTCAGAGCCATCTGCATCGGCAAAAATGATGGTTCCGGTAGTTGCACCATTTCCATCCATGTACAGTGAGCCAGCGTCGAAGATACCAACGCTATTTCCTTCAATGGATAATCCATCAACCAAACTACCACCTCCCGTAGGATTCGTGCTAAATATCATTCTTGACCCTAGATTTGATGGTGCGGCCCAGTTCTCAGAAGCTTCGGTTCGGATTTGTCCACCAAAAGCATAAGTTCCACCAGCTTCGTATCCTTCAAAAACGATTTCCCCCATTGCTTCATTAATCAGAATACCACTTTCACCTCCACCCTGAGTACCGTTAGCTCGTGTCAGGCGGAATTCTGAAATTCCTCCATTATAAGAGGATGCAGATACCACTGCTTTGCCAGAAGGAGCAGCACTTCCTATCTGAAAGTTTCCGACCCCAAAAGAATTAGAGGCACCTGCTGTAGATCCAAAAATGATTTCCTCGTTAACAGATTCGCTCAGATCTGAAGCGAAACCACCTCCTCCACCAAGACCTATCCAGGATCCTCCATCCCAACCTTCGAATGCGCCGGCTTCAAACCTCAACATGCCCGGCTGCTCATTTCCCACACCCGGGGATCCGAGGACAATCCCTTCATTTACGTATACATTTCCATCATTACGCATCTCCATCCAGTTGTTCACATCACCACCGGATAAATTGACAGGTGAATCAGGGGCTCCATTTACCACATTTAAGAAAAGTATTTCCCCATCGTCAAAAAAGATAAATGCTGCAGAATCGGAATTTGTGCGTAAAAGTTGATTTTGAGTGACATTGGTATAATCCGGGTAAAGATTGGATAGAATGGCATCTCCTAAAATAGCTTGTAAATCATTTCGAAAATGTCCCATCCCGAGTTCTCCTCCGATTTGAAGTGGTGCTCTTGGATCAGTTGTTCCTATGCCCACATTTCCATTCTTAATACGCATCATTTCATTCAAAGTGCTCGTGCCAGTAGGCGTGGCACTGAAAATCAGGTCAGTACCAGTTGTGCCGGCATAGGTATCTGTTGCTTGAGCCCCAATAGTTGCCCCAACTTGATATACCGAAACATTGTCACGACCGACGAAAGCTATTTCTCCCAACATATCCCCGATAGAAATTTCTGACTCCCCTCCCCCCTTGGTGCCATTTCCTCTGGCTAATCTTAATTCTGAATGGAATCCAAAGGAAGTAGCATTAAAGATCGCCTGAGCGGTTTCAGCTTCAATTCCCAAATGCTTATTAGCACCAGCAGCCTGAAAAACAGGAGGAGTAGATGTCCCAAAAACGACATCTTCTAAATCTTCAACCAAGCCCATCTGAAAATTAGGTGCCCCTCCTATCGGCTTCCATGCACCATCATAGCCCTCAAACCCGGCAATATCCGTATTAAATCGGATCATGCCAACAACCCCTGCAGGCTGATTAGCATTTGTTCCTACCGGAACTTTAATTGCGTCTGTTCCACCAACATCCAATGTAGCAGCCGGTGCGTTTGTTCCTATTCCAACGAACGGGTTGTAATTTGTACCATCACCGATAACCACCGTGTTGATTGTATTTGCAACAGTATTCGGTCCAATTGCAACTGCATCTGTTACACTTGCATTTACGGTCGCTCCGGCTCCTATTGCAATACTATTATTTGCGCCAGTTCCTACTAATGAACTTCCACCAATGGCAATACTTGAATTGGCGTTTGAACTTGCGAAAACACCCATTGATGCAGCGTTTATGCCATCCGCACCTGCGTTGGTCCCAATGGCGATGGCGTCTCCTCCGTTTGCATCAGCCGTCGTTCCAATCGCTATATTTCCACCCGTAGTGGCAATGGAATTATCTGCATTTGTTCCTATTGCCACATTATCGGAACCAGTTGTAATGCTTCCCCCGGCGTTGAAGCCCAAAATAACATTGTTCGCACCTGTTGAAAGTGACACTGGATTACTATTACCACCAATATTATTTCCATTACCATCAATGAAATAATCTCCGGCTGGAGGTGCGAAAGCGTCCCACCTTGAATTTGTATTATCCCATGCTAGTACATCACCGTCTGTAGGTGCATTAAAAGAAAGTGAGGTTGCTGTATTTAAATTAGTCAATGTGCTACCATCACCTACGAATGATGCTGCAGTTATAATACCATCATCAGTAACAGTCGCTACAGTTCCTCCTTGATCTCTAAAATCAAGAAGAACGGTAGTCGTTGGATCTACTTGGTTAAGTGTTAAGGCCGCTCCCGATCCGCTGAAGTTTTCGATTGAAACAACCGAATTTGTGGCTGCATTTGCAGTGAAATAAGCTGCATGGCCAGTACCGAGGTAGTCAACATCAATGGCATTTGCTGTTGATCCGGTATTATTGAAATTGATATCTAGTCCAATATCATCTGATGTATTGGCCATTTGGAGATAAATTCCACGTCCTACGCCTGTGCTGTTTTGATTTAACTGAAGCACATCACCATTGCCACTATTGGTTAACACGTTAGTTGAACCTCCACCGGTATTGGTAAGATCTAATAATGGTCCTACCTCACTAAGTGATTGTGTCTCAGGAAGAATGAGTCCGGCAGGAGCCAATGCATCCCATCTACTATTGGTGTTATCCCATGTTAATACATCACCGTCTGTAGGTGCTGTGAATGATGTATGAATGCTTAAATCGAATGATCCTTCAACAGCCGTCTCTACTTCCTGTAAGGCCGTTTTTACGGTTACATTATCGGTGATCGTTGTGCCTGTAAATGTTCCAAGATCCGTCGTTCCTGCAGCAACACCCGATAAAGTTTGAAGTGCATCCTGATTCGTGCCATCTACTCCCACATCACGACCATCGACGGTTCCAGTCGTTAATACATTGTTTGCTCCCATGTCCAGGTTGCCGGTCATTGTACCGCCGGCCAGGGCCAGCTTCTCCGCCTCCAACTCTGCAATCGCGGCATCTACATTCGTCGCGGCGATGTTGCCCGTCGCTGTGGATGTAACACTGGAGGCCGGTGGTGTACCTGCCGCCTCAACAGCCGTCTCTACTTCCTGTAAGGCCGTTTTTACGGTTACATTATCGGTGATCGTTGTGCCTGTAAATGTTCCAAGATCCGTCGTTCCTGCAGCAACACCCGATAAA
>NZ_JBSWYW010000006.1:0-386017 GCF_056161305.1 Ekhidna sp. ABH4_415 | reverse complement strand
AATGGTACCAGTGATCCAGTCACCCATGGGAAATCATTATGAAAATTTCAAAACTGCTGCCTTACAGAGCCCTCATATTAAATCCATGACCGCAGTGGAAGAAATAGTAGGTGCGAAATTCCAGGTGGGTAACTATACGTTTGAAGGCATGGACAAATCGAAACCCTTTCCAAGGTTCAATGTGAGACATGATTTCGTTGAGACTATGAATATCCCCCTGGCAGCAGGCAGAGCTTATGATGAAGCAATTCAGACTGACGACTCGCTCGCTTTGATAGTGAATGAGACACTG
This sequence comes from Ekhidna sp. ABH4_415, assembly GCF_056161305.1. Lineage (NCBI taxonomy): Bacteria > Pseudomonadati > Bacteroidota > Cytophagia > Cytophagales > Reichenbachiellaceae > Ekhidna > Ekhidna sp. ABH4_415. The sequence goes on along the minus strand of NZ_JBSWYW010000006.1, from coordinate 385,725 downwards.
GTCAAAAGCATGGGATGGGAAAGTGCTGAAACAGCTGTTGGCAAACGATTCAACTTTAGCGGTGAACTTAAAGGCCAAATAGTGGGTGTGGTGGAAGACTACAACTTTGCTTCCAAACACCACCCGATTGCTCCGCTTGTAATCACATTAAATACCCGTCCCGAAGCATTTAATCTCTTCATTAAATACGTAGCAGTAAAAATTGAAGGCAAGCAAATGCAGGCCGCCATTTCGGATTTAGAAAAAGCCTGGATTTCTGTACTACCCGAGCGCCCGTTTGACTTCTTTTTTCTCGATGACAGACTGAATGACTCTTACAAATCGGAACAAAAGCTGAGTAGTGTGACTTTGATTTTTTCGATGTTAGCTATTCTGGTAGCCTGTCTTGGACTTTTTGGACTTGCTACCTTCAGTGTAGAGCAGCGAACCAAAGAGATCGGTGTAAGAAAAGTGCTCGGCATCAATACCTCTCAAATCCTCATGCTATTATCCAAGGAGTTTATGCTTTTGATTGGCATTGCATTCTTGATTGCAATCCCTCTATCCTACTATTTGGTAAATGAGTGGCTCAATGGATTTGCATTCCGGGTAGATTTTGCGCTCTGGCCATTTATCCTGGCCGGGCTTGTTACCTTTATTATTTCAATAGTTACTATAGCCTATCATGCTATGAAAGCATCGGCCATCAATCCGGTAGAGACCTTGAAATATGAGTGAGAGAAGGCTAGCCTTCTCTCCAATTTTCCATTTTTAGTGAGGGAATTCTTTGAAACTCTCCAATATTGGAAGTAACAAGGATTAGGTCATTTTCCAAAGCGATTGAAGCAATTAAAACATCATATGGACCGATGGGTTTTCCATCTTTCTCTAGGCCTACCCTGATTTTAGCTGCAGTTATTGATTCTTTCGCCTTAAAAGCAAGAACTTCTACATCCTTTATAAATCCTAGTACCGCTTCTTTGATTCCTTTCTTTAGGTTGGGATTCTTCAAAACGCCATAGTGTAACTCGTAAGCAGTAATAGCTGAGATTTTTACTTGAAGTGGAGAAAGCGATTGCAGTTTTTTAAATGTGTTTTTATCTCCTTTTACAAAATCACTAACCACACAGGTGTCTAGAAGGTAATTCACTTAAAAAATATCTTTATTTGGAGTCTTTAATTGATCTCTTGATTTCTCAAATGGCTCTAATGAAGGATCACTTTCAAACTCATTCATCCACTTGCCCCATGATGTATTTTTATCTTGCTTCAAAAGAAGTTCGATAGCTTTTCTAAAAGCAGCACTTCGAGAAATTCCTTTGTTTTGAACATAGGCTTCAAACTGTTCTTTTAACTTATTGGGTAAGTAAATGGATAAGTTCATCGCACAAATATATTATGTTATAATATATTCTTTGGTACGAAAAATCCTAATAATCTGTTTTGATTGACTTATTAAATGGAAGTCCAAGCTGATACTTGATGTCTTCGTCTTTGCTTGGGTCAGTCACGTCAAGGCCGTATTTGATTTTGGATGGGTCGTCATAGGTGAACGTACCGAACATCCGATCCCAAATGGAAAGCACATTGCCGAAATTGGTATCCGTCCATGGACGTTCAAAATGATGGTGGAACTTATGTGTGTTAGGAGTAATAATGATGTAACTCAATACCTTATCTAACCATTTCGGCAAGCTGATATTTGCGTGTGTCCAGTAAGTAAAGAAAATCGTGATGATTCTGTAAAACAGATAATAAGCGACCGGCATGCCAAATAAAATAAACGTAGCAAGTGCCAATGCCTCCCTCAACACAAACTCAATAGGATGCTGACGTACACCAGTAGTGAGATCTACTTTCGTGTCACTGTGATGTACCAAATGAAGTTTCCACATCCATTTCACACGATGCAGCAGAAAGTGTGCAAAATATTGTGATACTAAATCAAGCGCGACAAATGAGATCAGTAATCCAAGCCAAACGGGCATCTCAAACCAGTTGAGAACTCCAAACTCTGCCTGTGACGTCCATTTTGTAGCACCCACAAGCGCTACTCCATAGATCACATTGATAATCATCAGGAAAACGAAGAAAAACATATTCACCCCATCGTGTCGCAAACGCTTATAGTCATGCTTCACAAGAGGAATGAAATTCTCCAAAATAAAAAAGAACGCCAGGCATATACCAACCCAAATGATTTTTTGGATGGTTGTCAGCTCAGCAAAATAATTTAGAAAATTCTCCATCACTTACTGCTTAATCCGATAACGAATATACAACAGCAGCAATAAATCGATTGTTCTAAAATTCGCAATTACCAGGCGTGCGTGGGAATGGAATCACATCTCTGATATTGCCCATGCCCGTCACAAACTGGATCATTCGCTCAAATCCCAGTCCGTATCCACTATGAGGTACCGTTCCAAACTTTCGTGTATCGAGGTACCACGAAAGCTCTTCTTTCGGAATATCCATTTCCTTCATACGCTCCTCCAGCTTAGAACTACGTTCCTCACGCTGTGAGCCCCCTACTATTTCTCCTATTCCCGGAAAGAGCACGTCCATAGCCGCTACCGTTTTTCCGTCATCATTTTGACGCATGTAGAATGCTTTGATGTCTTTAGGATAGTTGTAAAGAATTACTGGCTTCTTAAAGTGTTTCTCAACAAGAAAACGCTCATGCTCAGACTGCAGATCTGCCCCCCATTCTTCAATTAGATACTGAAATTTTTTCTTTTGATTTGGTTTAGAACGCTTTAGGATTTCAATGGCTTCTGTATAAGAAACTCTTTCAAAATCATTTTCCGCAACGAATTCCAAACGTTCTAGGAGCGTCATTTCGCTTCGTTGGTTCTGAGGTTTTTGCTTCTCCTCGTCTTGTAGTCGCTTGTTAAGAAAAGCCAGATCATCCTGACAATGTTCTAGTGCGTGGCGCACCATGTATTTAAGCATCTCTTCTGCCAAATCCATGTTATCATCCAAATCGTAGAAGGCCATCTCCGGCTCCACCATCCAAAACTCCGCCAGGTGACGCGTAGTATTACTGTTCTCAGCGCGGAAAGTAGGCCCGAATGTATAGATCTCAGAAACTGCTAATGCAGCCAACTCGCCCTCCAGTTGACCTGATACGGTTAAATTGGTTTCTTTCTCAAAAAAGTCATGCTTATAATCTACCTGACCATTCTCTGTCTTTGGCACGTTGTTCAAATCCAGTGTCGTCACTTTAAATGTTTCGCCTGCACCCTCTGCATCTGATGCAGTTAAGATAGGTGTATGCAGATATAAAAATCCTTTCTCATGAAAGAACGTATGCAGCGCATAAGCCATCTGATGGCGAACTCTGAATACTGCACCAAAAGTGTTGGTTCTTGGTCTCAGATGAGCGATCTCTCTAAGAAACTCAAGCGAGTGTCTTTTCGGCTGTAAGGGATATTCATCCGGATGCGCCTCTCCTAATACCTCAATGTTTTCAACCAGCAACTCAACCGACTGACCAGCCCCCTGAGATTCAGCTAATTTGCCAGTTGCTGAAATACTGGCACCTGTGGTGATTTTTCTGAGCGTTGTTTCATTCGTTTTTGGTACATCCAAAACCAGCTGCAAGTTGTTAATGGTAGAACCATCATTTAGCGCAACAAAAGCAACATTCTTACTTTCACGCTTTGTCCGCACCCATCCTTTTACACATAATTCCGCTCCGGATTTTCCTTCCTCCAGAATTTGCCTGATTTTTGTTCTTCTAATTTTGTCCACCATCGTTAAATATTTGCGCGGCAAAAGTAACGAATGTGATATTTTTGACTCACATAGTGAGGTCTTATGCTTTTAGGCTTGCCTCTAAGCATAGACTTTAGTAACTATAAAGGCCCATGAGCTTGCTCAGGGCCAGACAACCAGGACTTAAAGAATGCAAAAACTCTCATTAACTCAATCACTACAGCAGAAACTGTCTCCGCAGCAGATACAGTTCATCAAGCTCTTGCAGGTACCAACAGCAGAGCTGGAGGCGCGTGTGGAGGAAGAGCTGGAAGTAAATCCTGCACTTGAAGAGGGCAAGGAAGAGAAGGAAGCGGATGAGCAACCGGACGAATATGAGGATGAGTATGAGAGTACTACTGAAGGCATTGAAGATTATCTACAAGACGACTATGCCGGATATAAAATGCAGGGAGATGGTAGAAATCCTGATGAAGAAGACAAGGAAAGTCCTATTTCAGTCGGAAAATCTTTACATGAACACCTGATCTCACAGCTAGGGTATCTCAAACTGGATGAGCGCCAGGAAATTCTTGGCCGCCAGTTGATTGGTAGCATTGACTCAGATGGCTATATCAGAAGAGAGCTCGAGGCAATTGTAAATGATCTGGCTTTTTCTCAAGGAGTGGAAACAGATGAGGAAGAGCTTGAAAGTCTGCTATACAAAATTCAAAATTTTGACCCGGCAGGTATTGGAGCCAGAAATTTACAGGAATGCCTTTCGCTTCAGCTGGATAGAAAAGATGAGGACAGTGAGATCGTGCAGACAGCAAAAAGGATTATTGAAAGCTGCTTCAATGAATTTTCTAAAAAGCATTATGACAAAATAGCAAAAAAGCTAGGACTAGAAAATGAAGAGCTTCTGAGGGAAGCCATTTATTTGATAACCAAACTAAATCCTAAACCGGGAGGTACTGGGGATGAGGTGGCCAAAACACAGTATATCATACCTGACTTTATTTTGGTCAATAATGATGACAAGCTGGAATTATCTCTTAATTCACGAAATGCACCTCAGTTGAAAGTCAGTCGTTCATATTCAGAAATGCTACAGGCATACGATAAGAGTGACAAAAAGGATAAGAAACTGAAAGAGACCGTTTCTTTTATTAAGCAAAAGCTGGACTCTGCGAAGTGGTTTATCGACGCTATCCGTCAAAGACAACAAACCCTGTTAAATACCATGCAAGCCATTGTTGACTTCCAATACGAATACTTTTTGGAGGGAGATGAAAGCAAGCTCAAGCCGATGATTTTGAAAGATATTGCTGAGCGGATTAACATGGATATTTCAACGGTTTCCAGAGTAGCGAGCAGCAAATCCGTACAAACAGAGTTTGGTGTGTTTCCGCTAAAATATTTCTTCTCCGAGGGCATTTCTACCGAATCAGGTGAAGATGTAAGTAGCCGTGAGGTGAAAAACAAACTCCGATCATTTATAGAAGCAGAGGATAAATCAAAGCCATTATCCGATGAAAAGCTGGAAAAAGCACTGAAGGAATGTGGCTACAATATTGCCCGACGTACCGTAGCAAAATATAGGGAGCAGCTAAACATACCTGTGGCACGCCTCAGAAAAGAACTTTGAAAATTTTGATGAAGATAATCTCGGTGGTTTTCCACCCACTTTTAATGGCAACCTATCTCAGCGCCATGTTATTCACTAAATCCCCCGAGCTATTTCCGCGAGTAATGCCACAAGTAATTCCGGAGTTTGTGCTGGTAGTGTTTATTACGACATGCCTTATGCCTGCACTCAGTATCTTTCTTTTAAGGACTTTTGCATACATATCCAACCTGGAGCTGACTAAACGAACAGAACGATTAAGACCATTTATTTTTATCGCTTTTTATTACGTGGCATCTTCCTACCTATTTGCAGACAAGCTGGAGATGGGACCTGTTTTTATGACAGTTATGATTGGTGTTTCTGCACTGATTATAGCACTACTTATCATCACCATTTGGTTCAAGATTAGTATACACGCAACCGCCATCTGGAGCGGTGTTGGGTTTATCACAGCACTAATGGTGACCATGGCTGTTAATCTTGGGTGGTACTATTTTGGGCTTATCATCGCGGCGGGACTTACATGCTCCAGCAGACTTTATCTGGGTTATCACCAACCAAAAGAAGTATGGTCAGGAGCCATACTTGGATTTGTGTACAGCTTCCTGATCATCATTATTTTTCTTTAGAATCCTGTAACATTGATACCTACGGTTGTCATGACCGGGCTTTCCCCGCTTGGGAATGGATCTTTGAATACATCAGAGACATATCTCTTATAGAAAAAATGAATACCTCTAAATCCTGCACGTATTTGATACCCGTATCTAAATGAGTTCAGATTAAATTTTCCGGAAGTTTTCTCTCTCACAGTTTCGCCGTTGTTATCATATTTCCATTTGGTGTGTGCATTGAGTCTGAGCCCCACAATACCACCAGCTCCAATAAAGAGCCCCTCCCCATCTTCCGTGCCAAATGGATGGAACCTAAACTCTACAGGAATATCCAAATAGGTTGTCGCCAGCTTGTTTTTGCTAAAGTTCTCAGGGTTCGGAACTATTAAAACTGACTGAATAAAATCATCATCTGTCGCAGTAGTTCCATTGTCATCAAGAACAGCACTTGCCAAAGTAGATGAATCCCCCAGGCTCATCTTTTCAAGTCCAAGGCCAATACCGTAATTGAATGATAGTTTACCACTGAGGGCTTTCCTTTTTGTATAATAAAGTCCTATTGACTTGGAAGACCATGTTCTTCTTTTTAAAGGACCGGGCATTGATGTCCATACGTTGAAGCCAACATCAACCATTAGTTCTCCAGGGATATCCGGACGCTTTAATCCACCCTCCTCTTGTGCGCTTGCATTAAATAAAATAAGTGCTAAAAGTGCTCCAACTATATATTTCATGTGTATGTAGTTATTTTTTATTGGCAAATATGGAATTCGCATCAAACATTCAAAGCGGTTGGAATATTGCGCCTCCGAATATTTATGCTCATTTCATATGTGCTTTATGATTTTGCTGCAAAGAAGCGGCTTTTTCCTCGTTTTTGTTCTTAATGAATGTTAAATGATAAAAAGCCGTTCAAGAAAAATTTCGGCAAAGATAGAATCATGGAGCAGTAACGAAAATTTTAAAGCATAATTGTTACTTTTGCGCTCCTGTTGGACTCGTAGCACAACTGGATAATGCACCTGGTTACGGCCCAGGAGATTGGGGGTTCGAATCCCTCCGAGTTCACATAAATTAAAAGACCAGCCTCGTGCTGGTTTTTTTATTTATAGGGATTGGGGATGAGAACCCCATGGGGTTCGAAATGGAACGCAGTGGAATTCACTAGGGGATGTGCGGAATGAATGTGCGTATGAGTAATCCCTCCGAGTTCACTTGAAAAAAGGCTAGCACATGCTAGCCTTTCTTCAGTTTACAAAACTTTCTTTTTCATCAAAACTGAAGTTTTGTCTTCCTCAACATTGGTCCATGCGAAATATAATGTACCATCAATCACTTCCACCTAAGGAAATCCACTTCCTCTTGATGCACTGGTCTTAGATACAACCACCGGATTACCCAAAGAACCATCTATTGATACTTTTCTAAATTTGGTAAGCGAAGTTTCATCCTCTAAGTCAAGCCAACTCACATAAGCTGATTGATTGTCAATCATGACAATATCTACTCTACCTACTGAGACGGAACCATCCACAATGATTGGCTCATTGAAAGATTCTCCTGTAGCATCCATAAAAGCGACCTTCACTTTGGCACCTATTCTGGTATCATACTCAGACATATAAGGCCTAAGAGGATTCATTTAAATTATTATTCAAACTCGAAAATGCAAATGATAAAAAAAGAGTGACTCACCTCTGAGCCACTCCATTACTAACCACCAAAAAACATATACTTATTTTACCAAGGGGATAAGTGAAAGCAATTCTTGCTTATTGTTTCTACTTATCGGAATGTGAGCGTTATCAATCTTCACATGAGAAGATGACAAGCTTTCAATTTTGTCTAATCGGATTATGTATGATTTGTGGACCCGGTAAAAATCAGATGCAGGAAGGGTCTTTTGAAGGTTCTTCATGGTAATATGTACCGTATGACTCTTCTCCTTACACTTTACCTTCATGTAGTCTCCGTATCCCTTTATGTAATCAATACTCTTCAATGAAATTCGTTGGATTTGTCTGCCTACATTCAGGAAAATGCTTCCTTCAAACCGATCAATTTGATCTTTTATGTTCGGTGTTTCTGTTTTCAGTACTTGCATGGTGGTCATCATTTAAGTTCTCAGTTTATGTTTTTAATATTTTGTCAATATCTGAATGAGAATATCATGCGGTGCAACCTCATCCCCACCGAAGTAGGGATACAGCATATAATAAAGTCCTTTGCTACAGGTTGTTCCTCTTTTGATTCGTACCGGATCATATCCTTGTAGATAAAAGACATAATGATCTGTCGTGATCTGCAGCTGGTAATCAGTTGGTTTGTTTAGCTCTACATCACCAATGTAGGCTGTGATTCGATCGCCATTTACATAGGTATAGGCGTGTATTTCCAGCTTGCCTTCCAGCCATCTCCATCCAAAGCGGGCGCTATTTTCGTGGTGCATTGAATTACAATCCGAAAAGCCCATGAGCTTGTTAATATCGTGCTGATTTTCTACGGTAGCTGTTTCATAGATCGCTGACTGGTCGAAAATAGCCGAAAAGCTCAGTGTCTTAGACTGCAGTGACTGCATCTTCCAGCCATTGTCATGCTTTCCAGCCGGTATAATGAAATTTTCATAGGGGTCCTCCATAGCTGGCTCACATGAAAATAGCGATACAATGAGTGTGATTGTAAATAGCTTATACATTTCTGAGTGATTATAGGTGAACCAATAATTTTATTCCGGTGGAAGATTCTCTTGCACGTATACCAGCTGTGATTGCGGCTGATAATCTTTCTGTGATTTTAATCTCTGTCTCAACCTCCGGAATCAGAACGAAAAAATCATCATTTACAAATCCTGCTTTAGGCGTAAGGAAGAATCGCATATTACCACATTTGGTCAGAGGTACCACTGTTTCTATTCCATAGAATGGATACTTCTCATTGATTCCTTCATTTGTGGATCTTAAGTTTGACTGGTGCACCAAACCAATCCCAAGGCCTTTGTTTGTTTGGATTCTCAAGCCGAATCCTTTTTGGAGGCCCATCACAGTATTTTGTAAATAGGACTGTCCGGTGAGTGTTTGAGCTTTGCCAGAATAAGCCATTATCGCTAGCAGTAGGGATAAGATGAGTAGCTTTTTCATTTCTTGTTTTGTGTTTGTTTGATGGTTCAAAGGTCAGAAAATGGTTTAACCTATTTAAGAGGGAATTTCGTGTTTTAGAGGAATCAGGGAAGTACCTAGCCATTTACGGGAAATACGCAGAAGGATTTTTAATGTCATGTAATCCGTACATAAAAGTCCTATGCTTCGGTAATCTGAAAGCTGAATTCACACATACCTGACATATCTAATCCTGTCTCTAGCATTTCACTACTATAGTCAGTAGAAGAGCAACTCCAGTAGATTTTTACTTTTTTTCCAGATGCATGCGCCTCATTTAGTCGCTTTATCACCTGGAATAGATACTTGGCCGATGAAGTATTCATTAACTCTAGCTTGAAGTAAACTTTCAATTCTTCGTTATTCTTTAGATGGGATTCGATATCTGCTAACATCTGGCAGTATTTAACCCATGCATCATCAGTGATGCTCCATCCCACTGCGGTGATCAGATTAAGAGACCCCATGAAGCGTACATTGAATACTTTCAGGTCGTCTCTAACCACTCTTAATGGAGAACCTTCTTTTTGGGGACTATAAGTGATCTTTTGAGCATTCATGACAATAAAATTTTAAGGATACCTAGAGAATGTTTTAATTAGAATGAAAGTGCAACGGAAGCTTGTAGTGTTGGCCGAAAGGCTCTTGAGCCTACTCCCATACCGATACGGATGTGCTTCATAGGCTGAAAATCTGCCAGTACAGATGGTGTAATCACGAAGTTTTCACCATTGGACATTCCCGTACGTACATTAGCTTTTACAACAAACTGCTCTCGGGAGATGATTGGCACTGCGAAGTATACTCCTGCAAATTCTTTTTCATATACATGAGGGAGCGCTTCCAATTCCTCTTCTGTCATCATAAATGACTCCATTAGTGATGCTTCCTGGAAAAATGCTCCATACTCCCATTGGAATTTGTTCTCAAAACCAATCGCTGTACCTGTTTTAGGGCTCATATGGGTCTTTTCTATGTATGTTCTTACAATTACTTTCTGTGCTGAGGCCATGCTCATTATTAGCAGCAGTAGGACAAGGAATAGAAGTGGCTTTTTCATTTTCATCACTGTTTTGTTTGTTTTGATAATTCAAAAGTCAGAAAAAGCCTATCCCTGTGTGAGAGTAAATTCCGTGTTTGAAAAGATTCAGAAAATCGCGCAAAAAAGTCCGCGAGATGCGTATCGGGGAAGTACTTAGGTTGGTACGAGAATCACACAGAAGAAAATACGGATCCTCAACTACGGTTTTTTATGAAGAAGAAATAAAGGTAATCAGATGTATCTGGCTAAAGGTGGGAGTGATGAAAAGCGGTTTTCTGCTTATGCGGAGATTACGCGTCTAGAATGAAGTCATTTAATCCTGAGATCTTAATATATTTAATCTGGTACAGAAACATTCATAGCATTATCTTTATCTGAATCAGACTTCATGTACTGCAAGACGTAAGAAGTCTTCTGCCTTATCCCATTGATCCTGGGAAATATTTCTCTTGGGGGCACAAAGCCCTAAAAAGGTATTCTCTCCAATTCGGCAAATTTTTACAAGTGAGGTATCATCTTCATGGTGATAAAAATTTACGGTTTTTGTTAATGTGTCTATTCCGTAGATTTTATCCAGTGAGATCACTCGCTGCTCACAATCCGGACTCTCTCTTGATTTGAAAAGAAATGAGCGATCTGTTGTATCCAAAACAAATACAAATCCTCCCGGGATTAACCCCTTTAATGTGTTGATTTTTTGGTGAGTTCTAGAAATGACCATGGCTCCTCTTTCCTGAGTACAATTGCAAACCACTATACCTCAGATACATATATATCAAATATATTGTTGAATTGAGTGAAGTTTGCCTCAGGAAAATACGACTGTTCAGTTAGTCATTATCACTATAATCAAGGCTTTATGAGTCCCAGGTTCATTGCTTTTTTAATTAGTTCTGCCATATTCTTAGCATGCAATTTCTTCATTATGTTACCTCTATGAGCCTCTACTGTTCGTTCACTAATGAAAAGTTTTTCTGCAATTTCCTGACTCTTTAGTCCATCAGAGATATCATTTAGCACTTCAATTTCCCGTTTGGTAAGTTGGACGCTTTCAACTTTTTTCTTTTCTTTTTTAATCTCTTTGTATGAATTGAGCGCAGTGTCTATAACCTCCCTACTGAAGAATTTTCCTCCGTCATTAACTTTCTCAATGGCTACCAATATTTCATCTGCAACACTGTCTTTTACTACGTAACCTGCGATATTAAAATTAAGACCCTCCATTACATACTCTTCATCTTTATACATGCTGAGAACAATGATTCGAACATCCGGATACTTTTCACCAATTAGCTTTGAGGCTTCAAGTCCGGTCATTTCAGGCATTGAAATATCCATTAAAATAATATCAGGGATATTGCCTTCATTCATTGCTTCAATAGCTTTTGTGGCACGGTCAAATTCACCTATGATATCAATAGACTGATCCATATCAATAATGCTGCGGACACCTTTCCGCACCAATTCGTGATCTTCAACAAGAAATAGTTTAGTCTTTTTCATAAGGAATCTTTAAGCTAATAAAAGTACCGGAACCCTTCTTTGCGTCAATATTACACTCTGCATTTAAAACTTCCGCCCTAAATAAGATATTCTGTATTCCATGATGGGAAGTATCATCGGTATAGGAGCCAATTTCAAACCCATCTCCATCATCTTCGATTGTCATTTGAATATGCCTGTCAAAACCATATAATTGTATTGATGCAGTTTTAGCATTGGAGTGTTTTATAATATTGGAAATATTTTCCTGGGAAATTCTATAGATGTTTACTTTGTGTTTCATATCGAGTTCAGGAAGATCTTCCGCATGAAATTCAAATAGAATATTTGAACTTTTGTTTGCCTGATCTACAATTTTTTTTAAACAAACATCTATTGGAAAATCGCTTAAGAGTGTAGGCAGCAGACCATCAGTGACTTTTCTCATCTCATCCAAAAACTGATCTACCATATCTGCAAGTTCATCCCCTGAATCACCTTTTTTTACCGCCAGCTTAATCATATTAGCAATTTGGCCAACTCCATCATGTAAATCTCGTGCTATCCGCTCTCTTTCCTTTTCCTGACCTTCAATAAAAGAAAGAAGCCTCCGGTTTTTCATATCCTCGTTAGCTTCTCTTATTCTTACACGCTCTGTAATATCCTTGAAAAACAACAGTGTGTATTCCTCATCCAGTGATACTTTGTGTGAATAGAAGTCGCCAAATACTTTTTCAGTATCACCTAATATCAACTCTTTTTCAGAGTCGTTATCCATAGTCATTATATCTTCCTGTCTCGCACCATTACCATCAGTAAAACTCAGAATCTGATTAATATTCCGGTCCATAAGCTGATCAAATGACCTGGAGGTTATCGACTCTACCACTGAGTTTGTGTATTTAATATTTCCTTCAGCATCTAAAAGAAAAATTGCTTTATCAATGGAATTAATGATCGCCTGAAAAAGCTCACTGTTATCTTTTATCTTTTTTTCTGCCTGAGCTTTGTAAAGAGCAACATCAATATTTGAAAGTAACTCCGCTTCGTTAAATGGTTTTACTACATATCCATATGGAAGACTGAACTTTGCTTTTTCAATGGTGGGTTCATCTGTAAGAGCGGTAAGAAAAATAATGGGAATATCAAGGCTCTGTTTGATTTCAAACGCAGCATCAATCCCATCAGAATTGGTTTCCATCATGATATCCATCAATATCAGATCTGGAACTTCGTCTGATGCTGCTGATACTGCCTCTTTACCAGAGTAAACTGAAATTACTTCATGATTTCCAGACTCCAATGCATGTTTGATGTGCTGATTAACAATTAGCGAGTCTTCCGCAACTAAAATTTTTCCCATAGGTTCGCGTCGATTACTATCAATTTATAAGATTTTATCAGATATTACAATTGCAAGTGACTAGAAACACTATTCAAAATGAGTGAAATTTTCATCGTATCAAAGAATACATCACTGGCCAACTACCTTTTCCTTCTGTTGGATGAAATCTGTCCCAATACTCTTTCTATGGCCCCAAATTTCAGTCAGAAAATAGATTTGGTCATCATAGATTCCGAAACAATTTCTCCGGAAGAGATGGCGCCATACCATTCTGATATTCCTACGATCCTCTTCGCCTTTGACCTACGTCCACTATTGATTCAATACACATCTAGGTTTGATGTTAACGGCATCATAGCTCTTGACATGGAAGCATCTGATATTTTGAAAACGATTCAAGTTGCACTTCAAAAAGACATCTTCTACAATGAGACTATGATTAGCATGCTTTTCTCAAACAAGGCTAACGAAACTGCTGAACGGGTTAGATCTCTGACAGAAAGAGAAAATGAGATATTGCAGCTGATGATGCAGGACATGACCAATGAAGAAATAGCTAAAAAGCTAGACTTGAGCGTGAGAACGATAAATGCGCATAAAGGGAATATTATGCGGAAAATTGACACTAAAACCACGAGTGGATTGATCCAAACACTGATTGATTATTCTGCTACATTCAGAAAATTACTTTAAGCCCATTTTCCTGTTCGTCCAACTCAAGGGTTCCTTCAAGTTGTTTCACAAATGTCTTAATTAAGGAAATTCCCAGGCCTGTTTTACTTTCCAGCATATCGGCGGTTATTTTCTTACCATCATTGATCACCCGAAGAAGTAGTTTCTTTTCCTTTTTACCAAAGTGAATGGTCACTTTTCCAACCTGATCTTTTTGGAGTCCGTGCTTGATGGCATTACTCACCATTTCACTAACCATCAACCCAATAAGCAGTGCTTTCTCAACATCCAGTATTGCTTTAGTTGCTTTCACATCGATTGTAATACCGGAAGACCCTTGCAACACTTGTAGTTCACTGGCAATGTGACGCAGATATTCTGCAATATCAATTTCAGATACGTTATAGAACTTATATAGCTTGTCATGAATGACAGACATAGCTTTGATCCTGTCATTAATTTCATTGAAAATCGCCTTTGATTTGTCATCATCCAGATCGTAAGATTTGAGTGCCATGATGGAGGATATCAACTGCATGTTATTCTTCACCCTATGATGCACTTCTTTGATTAGGATGTTCTTCTCTTCGAGAGACGATTCAAGCTGCATTTGTAATCGTTTATCAGCCGTAATGTCATAAATCACGCCTACCATTCCTTTTACTTTAGTGTTGACGTCACGTAATATCCTGGTGAAGGCACGTAGGTACTTCTCCTCTCCCTGGACATTTACACGAAAATCCGACTCCAGAAAGTTGATCCCTTTCTTTATCATTCTCAGGCTATTCTCAATTACCTTTTCTCCGTCACTTAAAAAATATTTCTTTAGCCCTTCCACAGCTAATGGTTCTGTTGCATCAGAAAAAATCGAATACATTTGATCTTCCCAGAAGATCTCATCGGTTTCTCTATCATATTCCCATACACCCAGATTAGCTATCTCCGCTGCTAGAAGAACTCGATCTGTGAGTCGCTTAATTTTCTCTTCCGCATGTTTTTGCTCTGTAATGTCCTGTACAGTACCGATCATCCGCACAACTTGCCCTGCCTCATTTTTTATCATCTTCCCTCTCCCAGAAATCCACTTTAGCATTTTCGTTTTTAAATGGTGGATACGATAGAGTTGGTAGAAATCTTTTCCTTCCTTTATGCATTTCTCCAACTTTTGACTAAACTCTTTCAGGTCTTCCGGGTGGATGAGTTTCTCTATTATTGAAACATGCCGATCTGATTTTGAAAAGCCCATCATTGAAGTCATTTCCTCAGATGGAATAAAATTCCCTGTCGTTACATCATATTCGTAATTGGCTATTTTGGAAATACGTTGGGATTCCAGCAGTTTAAACTGGCTATCCTGTAGTTTCCTTTCTGCGGCCTTTAGGTCCGTGACATCCAGCATACCAGTGATCGAACGCTCAAAGCTCCCTTCCTCGTCGTATTCAGAAACTGCAGACAAAATCACGTCCATCACTTCTCCGTTTTTCTTCACAAAACGATATTCAACATTTCTCGCTTCTCCTTCTTGAAAAAGTTTTTTGAGGTTAGTCGCGACAGAAATCATTGAGTCCTCAGTCATGAAATCTATTGGAGTTTTTCCAATCACCTCATTTCGTTCATAGCCCATTTTCTCCAGCCAGAAATCACTCACACTTATTATCTCTAGCTTATTATTAATAGAGTGCATCATGACCGGAGCTTTGTTGTAGATATTTCGATACTTCTTGAGTGATCGCTCCAAAGCTATTTCTATCTCCTTTCGGGTGTTGATGTTTTGCCAGGCTATTACCGCACCAAAAGGCTCATTCAGTGGAGTGGCTCTAAGGTTATACCATTTGCCATCAGCAAGTTTCATCTCATGGTCTAGCACTTTCATTTCCCGATCCAGAATAGCTTTAAAACCATTCTTCAGATAATCTCTTTCATCAAAAAATTGAATGAAGTCAAAAACAGATTTGCCAATTGCAAGTTCTTCATAAGGCTGCTTCTTGACATAGATTTTAAAGTTTCTATTTAATCCAATAATGATCCCTTTTTCATCCACCACAAGTATCCCTTCATCCAAGGCGTCAAGAACTCCTTGCTTCAGCGATTCTTCTTGTTTGATCTTACGCTCCGCCTCTTTAAGACCTGTAATGTCTTCCGTGAAGTAAATCACGTTTTCCAGCTCACCGTTTGCATCAAACAGTGGATAGTATTTTAGGTGATAGCTTCGTTTAGAACCCCCTACATGTAGAAGAGGAACATCAGTGGTGATTTCACCTCGCTCACCGTTGAAAGCCTTTTTGATTAATGCTTTTTGCGAATCTTTTACGAATAGATCATTATTGAAAATATTGAACTTTCCGATGTATGCTTTAAGGTCTACCATCCAATAATCCGCGCACTTAGAGTTTGCTGCTATTAGCGTTCCCTCTTTATCATAAATGGTAATGGCATAGGGGGCTTCATCAATCATCTGCTTGTATCGCTTTTCGCTCTCCCTCAACAGATGCCGCGATATCTGAGTGTCTGTTATATCAAGAGTAATACCTCTTAAAAGGTGCGGTTTTCCATCCTGATCTTTGACAACCTCCACCAAATCACGTACCCAAATTACCTTCCCATTCATATGGACCAACCGATACTTCAATTCGTAATGGCTAGCCTCTGCAATTTTCTTGTCTTCATAGGCAAGCACTCGCTTTTTGTCAGCTTCGTGAATTCTAGATTGCCAGAATCCTTCCTTCAACCAATCCTCCTTGGGGAAGCCCAACAAGTCTTTGGCCCTGGGGCTTATATACGAAAATGTTTTTGTGCCTAGGTAAGTTTCCCAAACTACTCCATTGAGATTCTCTACTAGTATCTTATACCTGGCTGACTCCTCAATCTGTTTCTTCTCCAGCTCAATCTTTTCGGTGACATCAGAAAAGCTGGCAATACCACCAACCAATTGATTGTCCTCATCATAAACTGGCGCAGCACTAATAGAGAACCACTTTCGCCTTCCACCGACCTTTATACTTTGTACATTTGATGATACCGTTTTCTCTTCGGACAGCACCTTAGAAAGCGCATGATCATCATGCTTTAGTATTTTACCGTTTTGGTTGGTTTGATCGGTAGAGAACGCCTCATAGTGTAGACCAAAGAGATCAATTTTATTATCATGATTCAACAGTTTACAGGCAGATTCATTGGCATAAACCACCTTGCCAGAAAGGTCTACCTGAATCACACCGAATGGTATGCTTTCCAGTAAATCCTCGTGAGATATGTGCAAATGAGTATCCAAAATATAAATAGCTGGTAAGCCGATCTTTACAAGATAAAATTATTAGAATTCAACGTAA
This sequence comes from Ekhidna sp. ABH4_415, assembly GCF_056161305.1. Taxonomy (NCBI): domain Bacteria; kingdom Pseudomonadati; phylum Bacteroidota; class Cytophagia; order Cytophagales; family Reichenbachiellaceae; genus Ekhidna; species Ekhidna sp. ABH4_415. The sequence goes on along the minus strand of NZ_JBSWYW010000006.1, from coordinate 368,778 downwards.
AGATTTAAAGAAATAGCACATGGTTTATCATGTAAGCATTTTAACTAAATCAATTTCCTCGTTAACACCAACTCATAATAGAGTCATTTAGTAGTCTATTTGTATGAGTTAAGTAAAAGCAATAATTGCTTAACAAAAAAAATAAATGGGTTAGCGAATCGCTATCTTAAAAAAGACAATGCGTTCAGCAGTGTGATTAGGTGATTAGGTGCCTCGGAGGAGGTACCTTTTTTTATGCCCATTTCTTTCTAAAGGATGCTGATCTTATCAAAATCAGCAAGTGTTCACTCTCTTTAATTACCTGTTCGATGATGTACACTATTGAAGATAGATGCTGTGTTAAATAGCTGATATTTAAATGTTTATATGTTTTGGCACAAGCTTTGATAACAATACAACTCATGGCAACCAACCGAACACATACCAGACTTAACCGTACGCTGCTCATCTTATTGGGCATTATACTAGCATGTCTGCTTACGCTCAATGCTAAGTCACTTTACTCTGCAGACTTGTTAAGCCAACCGACCAATATTCAGAACGTTGATGCCAAAACTCCCAAAACCTTTTTAGACCAAATTGGTAAGATCAGTTTTAAAGAATTTCACAAAAAAATCTCATCTTTAAACTAAAGAAGAATGGAAATGACAAAACGATTATTCAGATCAAATGATCGAATGCTTGGGGGAGTATGTGCAGGCATTGCGGAATACCTTGGTTGGGATCCTACAATGGTGAGGATTGCCTATATCCTCTTATCAATTGCAAGTATCGGATTCCCTGGAATTCTTGTCTATATTATCTTGTGGATTGTCATGCCACCACGCTACTAAACTTTATTGTAAAAGTTCATCCATCGATCTGGAAGTTCTCCTTTTAAAGCAAGGTCATAATCGCTGTAATTACAAGCAATCATTCTATTGCGATTGAATAGTCCTTCTGCTTCCGGGTTTGGAACTTCCATCCACCACCGCTCAGACAGTTTACTTTTATAAAAACGTATTGTTTCGGGCTCACCTCCAAGATGCACCTCGTACATGAGATAATCATTGGATTTAAAATTCTTATCTCCCTTTCTGTGGTAATACCCTTCAACAAAATACCAGATCATTGTACTCATCACAAAGGCTGTCTTTCTATCCTTTGAATCTTGCGAAGCATCATAATTGTAAAGCCCGATGGAGCTCATCTTTTCATTTTGTCCCGCATACCAAGTCAGCTGGCAGGCTTCCTCTCCTGTGAGGCCGTACACTTTGGCATTTGAAGCAGCAGGGGCATAAAAAGCCTGCAATGCAGACATATCAAAAGATAGCATATCAGCGTCCCGCACGATTGGTTCAATCTCCTTAATATTTTCTTTTACAACCCCTAGCCTCACGGCTTCAAAAGAAAGCCTTTCCACCAACTCAGTTGATTTCTGATCTGTAAGGTAGCTCTGATAGGCAAGGTGATAATAGCTGAACAAATAGTTGGGGCTATGCTTCAGAATGGTTCCTACATGCCCTTTTGCCGGTGATTGATCATCATCAAAGTCCATTGAGTTGTCAATATTTAAAACAGAAACCAGCTTATCAGCAGACTCATAACCATAGTACTGACCAAGATCCAGATCATGACTACCTCCAAATAGTATGGGCACAATATCTTTTTCCATCAAATACCCACAAACCTCTTTTAACCTCAAATAGGTATCTTCCAGCGTAGGACCATTTCGGAAATTGCCCAGATCAACAATACCGTAATCTCCAAAGCCTTTTTTCAACCCATAAAGCTGCTTTCTAACCTCGTCAGCAGATTTAGTATCAGCTTTTTCATTTTCACCTCGATACTCGCACAAGCCAATAAGTGCCATATCCATACCCTCATGATCAGGCATTTTATGGCGATTGATGTAAATGGATGATTGAAAAGATGTAGCGTCCTTATCTACGTCGACTTCAGTTGGATTGAAAAACAGCTTTAAGTCCATTTAGCTAAAATAGTATAGATAAATATTACATGAGTAATAATACATCCCTGCTTAAAAGGGAGAAGTAGATACCCGATAAGTCTCAATTGAATTATCATGTAATATGACCCCCCCTGCATTTGAATATATGAGGTCATCAACAAAGTTCAGGGAGTCTACGCGGAATACAAAAACTCCATCAATTTCATATTTCTTCATGAAATCAACCTTAGCAAATTGTTGACTCCATACCGATTTTGTTAGCGGAAGGGACTTAGCTTCTTTGGAACTGTGAAATCCATTAACCCAACTGGTAAAACTTAAAAGAAATATGATCGTTAAGCGCTTCATTTTTAAAGTTGCTTGGATCAAAAGTAGAAGCTCCTACCGCCGCATACACGAGTGATTTTCTGATTTAGATAAATGCGTAATTCACCTAAAAAAAATGCCCCGCATCTCTGCGGGGCATTTAATTGCTCTTATGTGATGTTTTATCGTATCGTAAACCCGAAAGTTTCCTCGTAATCTTTTCCTTGAATCAAAACAGTATATGTCCCTTCCGAAAACTCAACCAGGGATGATAATTCGATTTCTTTTTTGTTGACAATAGTGTCAACAGCATCATTGATGATAACTCTGACGGAACCCGGTCGCTGAACATTCAGTGTGGCCATTGTTTGCTTAGAAAAAACAGGTTGCCCACTTTCGAAATCAATTGCGGTTTGAGAAAAATTGATGACTGGAAGTTTTTTTGAATTGATAGGATCTTCTTCTCTGGCTAATAGACCTGAAAATGCGAATGCTAAAACTAGGATAACCTTTGGCATAACTGATTTTTAATTTTTTGTTTTCATTTTTATCACACTACAAAGTTGCGAATAAGAGCTATTTTAAAAATTAGTGAAATACCGAAATCGCTCTAAGCGAAATGCGTATTTTTCAAATAGCATAAAAAAAGCCTCACATTTCTGTAAGGCTTAATTTGTTTCATTAAATCTTTTTTATCCTCCGAAATCATCGAAACGGATATTTTCATCAGGGATTCCGAAATCTTCTCCCATTTTTTGTACCGCCTGGTTCATCAATGGAGGCCCGCAGAAATACAACTCAATTTCTTCCGGTTGATCATGCTTACTCAGATAATGATCGATTACCGCCTGGTGCACAAAACCTGTAAACCCATCTCCTTCATCTTCCATGCTCTCTTTAGCTTTCCAGTTGTCCTCTTCCAATGGTTCAGAAAGTACGATATGGAAGGAGAAGTTCGGAAATTTCTTTTCCAGATCGTAGAAGTGATCCAAATAGAACAGCTCACGCTTAGATCTTCCTCCGTACCAGTAGCTCACCTTTCTTCCCGTCTTAAGAGTCTTAAACAAGTGATACAGGTGTGATCGCATAGGAGCCATACCTGCTCCACCTCCTACATAAAGCATTTCTGCTTCTGATGGGTTGATGAAGAACTCACCATAAGGCCCTGAAATAGTCACTTTGTCTCCCTTCTTCAACCCAAAGATGTAAGATGATGCTATACCAGGATTAACATTCATCCAGGTGTTCTTAGCTCTATCCCACGGCGGGGTTGCAATACGCACATTCAACATAATCTCTCTTCCTTCTGCAGGATAAGAAGCCATAGAATATGCTCGCTCTATGGTTTCATCATTTTTCATTTTCAGATCCCATAGTCCAAACTTATCCCACTCCAATTGAAACTTATCCGGAGCTCCAGGGTGCTCATCAGGGTGAGCGGTGATGTCAATATCTTTAAAGTCTACCTCGCACTTAGGTACTTCGATCTGGATGTATCCTCCAGCTTCGTAATCCATCTCCTCCGGTAGCTCTACTACAAATTCTTTAATAAAAGAGGCCACATTGTAATTTCTAACAACCGTAGCTTCCCATTTTTTGATCCCGAAGATTTCTTCAGGAATCTCAATCTCCATGTCATTTTTTACTTTCACCTGGCATGCTAATCGAACATTTTCCTTCTGCTCAGAGCGGCTTAGGTGACCTACTTCTGTTGGAAGGACATCTCCACCACCCTCGATCACTTTACACTTGCACATTGCACAAGTACCTCCACCACCACAAGCAGATGGAAGAAAAACGCTCTTTTGCGAAAGTGTAGAAAGTAGGGTTGAGCCAGCTTGAGTGACCATAGGGTTATCGGAATCACCATTTACGGTAATCTTTACCGGACCCGACTGTACTAACTTGGATTGCGCTACCAACAGAATTAAAACCAATAGAAGTATTAATACTGTGAAGGCGATGATTGAAGTAATGACAATTGAAGACATATGTCTAAAACCTTTTTATTTAAAAAATCAGGGCAAATATAGTTGATCTATGACACCATATTCACCGATAATAAGAACCTTTTTTCGCTCTTGCTTTTTTAACATGTTGATTAGGTAAAATGTTGTTTAATCCAACATTTTTAGTAGGGTGGTTAGTCTTGTTTTCAACTGGCGTCTATCCACGATAAAATCAAGGAAGCCATGATCCAGCACAAACTCCGCACTTTGAAAACCTTTAGGGAGATCTTTCCCAATCGTTTCACGAATCACCCGTGGACCCGCAAACCCGATGAGGGCACCTGGCTCAGCAATGTTGAAGTCACCCAGCATTGCATAAGATGCGGTAACACCTCCCGTGGTTGGGTCTGTTAAAAGTGAGATATAAGGAATCTTCGCCTCTGATAGCAGCGCAAGTTTTGCAGAAGTTTTGGCCATCTGCATCAACGAGAATCCAGCTTCCATCATTCTGGCACCTCCTGACTTGGAGATCATAAGAAAAGGAAGCTTGTTCTTTAATGAATAATCGATCGCTCGAGCGATTTTCTCCCCTACTACAGACCCCATAGATCCGCCAATGAATGAGAAGTCCATACAAGCAACCACGATACTTATTCCGTTCATTTTACCTGTAGCACTACGCACAGCATCTTTCAATCCCGTTTTCTTTTGGGTTGCTTTGATCCGATCCGGATACTTTTTGGTATCCTCAAATTTGAGTGGATCACCAGAAGTCAGATCCTCATCCAACTCGGTAAACTTGTTGTTGTCAAATAATATTTCAAAATACTCCTTTGACCCAATACGTACGTGGTAATCATCATCTGGGCATACATAGGAGTTGTTTTTCAACTCCCGCATGTGGATGATCTTACCACTTGGGGTCTTGTACCAGAGGCCATCAGGTACCTCTTTTTTATCTTCCGTCTTGGTGAGTATTCCCTTGCTTTGTCGCTTAAACCACGCCATTCGAATTCTTTCTCAGTGAATCAGCAAAGCTAAATGATAATTTTATTTTACCTCCTCAAAATCGACATATTCCCCGCCACTATAATTATCATCTTTCTTCGATCTATTATTAGGAATATTATCAATATTTAAATTGGAATCAGGTGCTTTTCTAGACCTCCTCGAATAATGAGCTTGACCATTACCAAACTGCTGGTGCCTGTTAAAACCACCAAATAGTCCGGAAAAGATAAAAGAGGACACCCGATAAAAGACATATCCAATAAGGATTAATATGATAATTATCTTTAGCATGCCTATTTAACTTATCGACTCAGATACAAGTTTCGCTCAGCGTAAATTTCCATGAAATAATCATCCATCAAATCATCTATGAAGTAAATCGCCTCTCCGGTTGACTTCATTTCAGGGCCCAACTCTTTGTTTACATTCGGGAACTTATGAAATGAGAATACCGGCTCCTTAATCGCATACCCTTTTTTATAAGGCTTGAATTCAAAGTCTGAAAGCTTCTTCTCCCCAAGCATGATTTTGGTCGCATAGTTTACATACGGCTCACGATAAGCCTTACAGATAAACGGAACTGTTCTCGACGCACGTGGATTCGCCTCAATGATATAAACCTTGTCATCTTTCACCGCAAACTGGATATTGATCAACCCAACAGTCTCTAGTGCCACAGCAATCTTCTTAGTATAGTCTTCAATTTGTCGGATAACCAGGTCTCCCAGATTGTAAGGAGGAAGTACCGCATAAGAATCTCCGGAGTGGATACCTGCTGGCTCAATGTGTTGCATGATACCAATGATGTAAACATTTTCTCCATCACATATAGCATCAGCTTCTGCCTCTATTGCACCTTTAAGGAAATGATCTAGAAGGATTTCTCCGTCGGGCTTGTCTTTGATGATATCAACTACGTGCTGTTCCAGTTCTGTCTCGTTGATCACGATCTTCATGCTTTGCCCACCTAGCACATAGCTAGGCCTTACCAAAAGCGGAAACCCTAATTCTTTCGAAAGCTCTACTGCCTCTTCTGCACTTTCTATAGCTCCATACAATGGATAAGGAATGTCGTTTTCTTTTAAAAGATCTGAGAATCTCCCACGTGCCTCTGCTAAATCCAGTGCTTCGAAGCTTGTCCCCAGAATCTTGATTCCATATCTATCCAATTTTTCAGCCAGCTTAAGAGCTGTCTGCCCTCCAAGCTGAACGATTACTCCTTCCGGCTTTTCATGAAGAATAATGTCATAAATGTGCTCCCAGAAAACTGGCTCAAAGTATAGTTTATCTGCAACATCAAAATCCGTAGAAACAGTCTCCGGATTACAATTGATCATGATGGTCTCATAACCACATTCCTTAGCAGCAAGCACACCATGTACACATGAGTAATCAAACTCAATTCCCTGACCTATTCTATTTGGACCAGATCCGAGAACAATGATTTTCTTTTTGTCTGTTACAACAGACTCGTTTTCATCCTCGAACGTAGAATAGTAATACGGAGTTTGTGCCTCAAATTCTGCTGCACACGTATCTACCAGTTTATAAACACGCTTTATTCCTTCGTCATTTCTTTTCTTATAAACTTCGCTTTCAAGGCAGCCCATCAGGTGAGCAATCTGTCTATCAGCATATCCCTTTTGTTTGGCTTCCATCAGAAGACTCCTAGGAATGGAGTCCACCTTATATTTCTCAATCTCCTTCTCAAGCGTAATGAGCTCTTCGATTTGATTTAAGAACCACGGATCTATCTTAGAAAGTTTATGTATAGTCTTGAATGGGATTCCAAGCTTGAATGCATCATAAATATGGAATAGTCTATTCCAGCTTGGATGCTCCAAGCTATGAAGAATCGCCTCCTGATCTTTTAGCTCCCTGCCATCTGCTCCTAATCCATTTCGTTTGATCTCTAATGACTGACAGGCTTTTTGAAGCGCTTCCTGGAAATTTCTCCCGATCCCCATGGCCTCACCAACTGACTTCATTTGGAGACCAAGTTTTCTATCCGATCCTTTGAACTTATCGAAGTTCCATCTCGGCACTTTAACAATTGTATAGTCAATTGCTGGTTCGAAAAATGCTGAGGTCGTTTTTGTGATTTGATTGCTGAGCTCATCCAGGTTATAACCTATCGCCAGCTTAGCTGCAATTTTTGCAATTGGGTAGCCAGTCGCTTTTGATGCGAGGGCAGATGAACGTGAAACCCTTGGGTTGATCTCAATTCCAATGATATCCTCTGTGTCCGGATTTACTGAAAACTGCACATTGCATCCTCCCGCAAAGTGACCAATTCCGTTCATCATAAGTTTGGCCATGTCACGCATTCTCTGATACACAGTATCAGAAAGTGTCATAGCTGGTGCAACGGTAATCGAATCACCTGTGTGAACACCCATTGGGTCAAAGTTCTCAATCGAACAGATAATAATGATGTTCCCGAGATTATCACGAAGAAGCTCTAACTCATACTCCTTCCAGCCTAAAATACTCTGCTCTACTAACACCTCGTGTATCGGTGAGGCCTGAAGGCCAGCATTCAATGCAGTATCAAATTCTTCCGGTGAATTAACGAATCCACCACCATACCCACCTAGTGTATAAGACGGTCTGATTACCAATGGAAACCCAATTTCCTGTGCAATTTCTTTTCCTTTCAAAAAGGATGTTGCCGTCTCTCCCTTACACACCCCTACACCCAACTCGATCATTTTATGACGGAATTTCTCACGGTCTTCAGTGGTTTCGATGGCATCAATATTTACACCGATCATCTCCACGTTGTATTTTTCCCATATTCCAGCTTTATCACAATCAATCGCGAGATTAAGAGCGGTTTGGCCTCCCATGGTTGGGAGAACCGCATCGATTTGCGGGTGCTCCTCCAGAATTTCACGAATCGATTGTTTAGTTAAGGGCTTCAGGTACACATTATCAGCAGTAACCGGATCGGTCATGATGGTTGCAGGGTTCGAATTGATCAAAGTGACCTCAATTCCTTCCTCGCGCAACGATTTTGAAGCTTGAGATCCTGAATAATCAAATTCGCAAGCCTGACCAATAATGATAGGACCACTTCCGATAATTAAGACTGATTTAATTTTTGGGTTTTTTGGCATGAGATGAGTGTATTTCCTGTGAGTTAATCAGGTTAAAACAAATTCCGGCAAAATTAAGGTATGAACGATGGGTAGCAAAGGAATTTCTCAATTAGTAATGTGGTTAATTGGTAGGTTAGCCAGAAGGCTGAATATTTGCGCAACAGTAAAGACCCAAAAAATGAAAGAAGCATACATCATTGACGGAATAAGAACACCTATTGGAAATTTTGGAGGAACGCTCTCAGCGGTACGAACAGATGATTTGGCTGCCTTAGTCATTAAGGAGTTGATGAGTAGAAATTCGAATCTTGATCCAAAAGCCATCGATGAAGTAATCATGGGCTGTGCCAACCAGGCTGGGGAAGATAACAGGAACGTCGCACGTATGGCTTTGCTTTTAGCAGGTCTTCCTTTTTCTGTTCCAGGTGAAACTGTCAATCGATTGTGTGCCTCAGGAATGTCTGCGATAGTTCATGCAAATCGCGCTATTAAGACAGGAGATGGTGACTTGTTTATTTCAGGCGGTGTAGAGAACATGACCCGTGGACCCTGGGTGATATCTAAATCGGCCAAACCATTCGGAACGGATGCTAAAATGTTCGATTCCAGTTTTGGGTGGAGATTCATCAATCCTAAGATGGAAGAGCTTTACGGTACGGATGGCATGGGACAGACCGCTGAAAACCTTGTGGAAATTCATAAAATCAGTCGGAAAGATCAGGATGCATTCGCCTATCGATCTCAGATGAAAGCAACAGAAGCTCAGAAAAATGGCCGATTAGATGAAGAAATTGTTGCGGTAGAGATCCCACAGCGAAAAGCAGATTCTATCATTTTTGCTAAAGATGAATTTGTTAAACCAACCACTTCATTGGAAGTACTTGGAAAGCTGCGAGCAGCATTCAAGAAGGATGGTTCGGTTACTGCCGGAAACTCTTCCGGATTAAATGATGGTGCTGCTGCGGTATTAGTGGCCTCAGAAGAGGGCGTTAAAAATCACGGCTTAAAACCTCTTGCAAGAATAGTATCATCCGGAGTAGTAGGTGTTGAACCTCGCATCATGGGAATTGGTCCCGTAGAGGCTTCAAAGAAAGCATTAGCCAAAGCTGGTCTTACATTGGATCAGATAGATATCATTGAATTGAATGAAGCATTTGCAGCTCAGTCATTGGCTTGTACTCGAACACTTGGACTTGACGATGACGATGAACGCATCAATCCAAACGGAGGTGCGATTGCTATTGGTCACCCATTGGGAATGACTGGAGCAAGGATTACTCTCTCTGCAGCTTTACAATTACAAAAGACAGGGAAACAGTATGCTCTTTGCACCATGTGTATAGGTGTGGGTCAGGGGTATGCCGTTATTCTGGAGAGAACATAGATTAAAGTCGCTCATCTTGCTAAAATCTTAACTTAATGAAGATGCCACCACCGCTTTCAATGGGTTGATACTTAGAATACCAGTGAATTTCTATGCCAATGTTAACATTAAATATAAATACGCCAGAAGTTATCCCTCCACCAAAAGTTCCGTAAGAAGGTTGCTCACGATCTTTCATTTTATGAAATCGAAAGTATCCAAGCCGGCCGCTGAAATAAGGCATAATGTGTTTGCCTCGTTTCCTAACCTGATAAGTGAGCAAAAAAGAATTAAGTTTATGATGTTTACTCCCCAACCATTTGAGGTTTTTGTAGCTTAATTCGAAACCAACCGAATTATTATTGGCGAATGTTAACTGAGGCTCAAGGTAAAATGCTTGACCAAAGGCCCCATCACTTACAGAAATGCCAGTACCAACCTGGAGATGAAAGGACTTGCTAAAATTCTTCGAATAAGGTTGACAAAATGAAAAATGAGCCAATCCTAAAGAAAGCAATGAATAAACCAGAACCCTCATAGTATCAAGGTTTACTATTAAGGCCAGGTTTAATTCACAAACCCCCAACAAAAAAAGGGGCTATTGCCCCTTTTTAATTTACTTATTTAATTGAGAATTAATCCCTACTTAGAATTCTTACTCCAAGGTTGAATTGAATGTAGTTAGCATCTTTTACGATGTTATAGGCTGCACCCAAATTCATTCTACCGATATAAACACCAGCACGTGGTGCAAAACCAAATTCTGTTGAGCTTTCTCCTTCAGTAGTTGTGCCTCCAAAAGTTACTTCAGCACCCTTTGCAAAATACATTCCTAACCCAAGTCCAGCATATGGTGTTACATTACTAGTTGAAAATCGATATGTACCGGTAGCAAGCACAGGAACAATAGCTGTAGCTGAGGCAGATCCGGAAACTCCTCCAGATGAAAAATCTTCACCAGCAAATCCATTGCTACCAATGTAAAGCCCTAAATCGATGTTTTCAGTCATTGCATATTTTGGCTCGATGTAGAAACCAACTCCCAACTTATAAGAATCAGCAAAATCCCCTTGTGGCATGTTGAAGTTCGGTCCCAATTCGATGTGAAACTGAGCACTAGCAGTGTAGGCAAATAACGCGATAGCGCAAATACTTAAAATTAACTTTTTCATAATAGTAGTTGGTTATTGATTTTTGCACGCAAGCTAGTGATAAGTTCACAAAAAGTAAATAGCATTAAAGCAGCATTTTTTTAAGTAATTAAGCATCAATGATATACGAATTCAATAACCTCAAACCAGTCATCCATCCCTCTTCATTCATCCACCCTCTTGCCGCTGTAACTGGGGATGTTATTATAGGAAAAGATGTGTACGTCGGTCCTGGAGCCGCCATTCGCGGAGATTGGGGCCGAATTGTGATCGAGGATGGATGCAATGTTCAGGAAAATTGCACCATCCATATGTTTCCAGGAATAACCATCACGCTGAAAGAAAGTGCACACATTGGACATGGTGCTATTGTACATGGAGCCAATATTGGAAGTAATGTATTGGTGGGTATGAATGCAGTTATCATGGATAATTCGGAGATTGGGGATGAATGCATTGTTGGGGCTCTTGCCTTTATCAAAGCGGATTCTATCTTCGCACCTCGAGGTTTGATAGTAGGTAATCCAGCAAAGAAAGTAAAAGAGGTGAGTGATGAAATGATTGCCTGGAAAACGGAAGGAACCAAACTATACCAAAAGCTTCCCGAAGAGTGTTACGACACCCTTAAGGAATGTGAACCTTTACGGGAGGTTGAACCGGACCGACCGATAGCATCAGCTGCATATAAAACCTGGAACGAAACAAAATAATAGACGATTTTAATTACATGACGGATCAAAATATGCACATTGCTGTTTCCGGCAATATTGGAGCTGGAAAAACTACACTGACAGAGATGCTCGCCAAACACTATGGTTGGCAGGCAGAATTTGAGTCTGTAGAGGACAACCCTTACCTACAAGACTTCTATGGCGACATGCACAAATGGACATTTCACCTTCAAATCTATTTTTTGAATAGTCGTTTTGAACAAATCAACAAACTCAGACGTGGGGACAAGACCATCATTCAGGATCGTACGATTTACGAGGATGCATACATTTTTGCTGAGAGCCTTTATAAGCAGGGTTTCTTTAAAGAAAGAGATTATCAAAACTACCGTGCATTATTTGACTCTATGATTGAGTTTGTGAAACCACCTGACCTGCTTATTTACTTAAGATCCGACATAAGCAAGCTGGTAAAAAATATAGAAACAAGAGGCAGAGACTATGAAAACCTGATCCGAATCGAATACTTAAAAGGCTTGAATGAGCATTATGAAAACTGGATCAATAATTATGAAGCTGGCCGACTACTGATCGTAGATGTTTCAGAAATTGACTTTGTGAAAAACACAGAAGATTTCTCAGACATAGTCTTCAAAATTGATACGGAACTGCACGGCCTTTTTAGTTAACAGAGCTTTTGATATCTGCTTAACTTTACATCTGAACCTAGAATAAATAACTCATGTCAATACCCAAAATAAAACATTACATAGCTGGAAAATGGATGGAGGGTGCTGGAGACGGTGAGGTACTTCATCATGCCATCACCGGAGATCCGGTAGCTGCTCACACCATTGAAGGAATTGATTTCAAAGATGCTTATGATCATGCTCGAAATGTGGGGAATGCTGCATTGAGGAAAATGACCTTCCAGGAGCGAGGCTTGATGTTAAAGGCTTTAGCCTTCCACCTTTTAGACAATAAGGAGAAGTTTTATGAAGTCAGCAAAGCAACAGGGGCCACTCGTGTAGATAGCTGGATTGATATTGAGGGCGGAATTGGTAATGTATTTTCAAATGCATCTCTCAGAAGACAATTTCCGGACCTCCCCTATCATGTGGATGGCGATACCGTAGGCCTTTCAAAAGAAGGAACATTTATTGGACACCACATCATGGTGCCAAAAGATGGAGTTGCAGTACACATCAATGCGTTTAACTTCCCGATCTGGGGAATGCTGGAAAAAGCAGCAGTAAACTGGCTGGCCGGAATGCCATGCATCGTGAAGCCGGCAGAACAAACCTGCTACCTCACTGAGGCCATGGTGAAGGAAATCATTGATTCCAAAATTCTACCGGAAGGGGCTCTTCAGTTAGTAGCAGGATATGGTAATGGTATTTTGGATCATGTAGATTCTCAGGATGTTGTAACATTTACCGGATCATTTGACACAGGAAAAAAATTAAAGACGCTTCCTCAGATTGTTGAAAATTCAGTTCCATTCAACCTAGAAGCTGACTCGCTAAACTGTGCGGTTCTCGGAGAAGATGCAGTTCCAGGAACACCGGAATTCGATCTATTTATCAAAGAGGTCCGGAAAGAGATCACCGTGAAATGCGGACAAAAATGTACGGCAGTACGAAGAATCATAGTCCCAGAAAAGCTGGTAGAAGATGTACAAATCGCATTGGGCAAAGCATTTGAAAAAACCACGATTGGCGATCCCGATGTGGAGGGTGTGCGAATGGGCGCCCTGGCTGGAAAAGAACAGCTCGAAGAAGTAACTAAGCGTGTTGCGGAACTGGCAAAAACTTCTGAGCTGGTATACGGTTCACTGGATAATGTGGGTGAGGCCATGGGTGCGGACTGGAAAAAAGGCGCGTTTATGTCGCCAATGCTCTTCGTGAACCAAAAACCATTGGACACAGAAGAAGTGCACAACATCGAAGCATTTGGTCCTGTAAGTACGATCCTTCCATACAAAACAATGGATGAGGCGATTGCTATTTCCAAAAAAGGGAAAGGATCACTTTGCTCGTCTATCACCACGGCAGATGATAAACTGGCTAGAGAATATGTGGTTGGAGCTTCGACTCACCATGGTAGAATCCTGGTATTAAATCAGGAATGTGCGAAAGAATCTACCGGTCACGGTTCTCCTATGCCACAGCTTGTGCATGGAGGTCCGGGGCGTGCCGGAGGTGGTGAAGAGATGGGAGGAAAGCGAGGCGTAATGCACTACCTGCAACGTACAGCGATTCAGGGATCTCCTACGACACTGACCGAAATCACTCAGCAATACCAGTATGGTGGTGAGTATAAGGATACCGAGACCCATCCATTCTCAAAGTATTTTGAAGATCTGGAAATTGGTGACACGGTAATTACAGCAAAGCGAACCATTACAGAAGGTGACATTGTCACGTTTGCTAATGTGAGCTGGGATCACTTTTACGCTCACACGGATGTGACTTCTCTGGAAGGAACCACCTTCGAAGGGCGTGTGGCACATGGCTACTTCATCCTATCTGCTGCTGCCGGGCTATTTGTTCAGGCGAAGAAAGGGCCGGTTCTTTTGAATTATGGGTTAGAGGAATGTCGATTCACTAAACCCGTTTATCCTGGCATGACCATAGGTGTTAGGTGCACAGTAAAACAAAAAGTAGATCAGGAAAAGAAAGACGATATCGCTAAAGGTATTGTGAAATTCCTCGTGGACGTCTATGATGAAACTGGAGAAACCGTGGCAATTGCTACGATTTTAACGATGATAAAAAAACGTGATCAGAGTTAAATCTCTGCGATCATAACGAAAGTAATGCTTGAAGGAGGGACATGTTCTCTCCTTCTTTTTTTATGATCAAAACCGGGATATCAGTGTCTCTAAAAACCATTTTCTCCGCAAATGATCCCAGCAAAACGGCTGAAGCATTCGTTCTTCCTTGTGATCCGATTATAATAAGGTCACTTCTAGAGTCAAGTGCATGCTCAAACACAATATCAATCTTCGATTTGGATCCTCTGACATTAAAATGACAGGGATATTTTTTATCTATTTCATTTGTCTTAAGGAATAGGTCAAAATCTTTCTTCGCATGACCTTCCATAATTTTTGCGAATTCCTCATAGGTCTTGCCCAATTTATAATAACCCAGTGGAACATCGAAAATATTGATTAGAGACAGCTTAGCTTCAGAAAGCACTTCGATCCTTAAACCAGCCTTAACTGCAAGGGATGAATGTTCAGAAAAATCCACTGGAACCAAAATATGCCGTAAGGATGGATTCATGTTTTGTGTAACGAATAAGATCGAAGTAGGGCTCTTACGTGCAATATGGCTGGAAACAATGCCAGAACCTCCGAGAGAACGTTTCCTGCCCATTACAATTAAATCAAAAGATGCTTCAACGGCATACTTTAAAATGATTGACGAAGGAGATCCTTGCTTCACCTCTATTTTGCAATCGCATTCTTTAAAGTCATACTGGCTAACCTTCCTGTTTAACTTAGCCATAATTTCATCTAAGGCGCCATTCTCAGCTTCAGTATACCCAGCCATTTCAATTCGGGTATCGATTTCTTTTATTACATGCAGAAATACGATCTCTTTTATTCCAAATAACTTGTAAAAGTTGGATACATACTCGAGAACAAATCCATCCATTAGGGTGGCATCAAGAGTGACAAGGGTCTTTCTAAAGCTAACTTCGGACATCTGATAAAGATAGTAGAGATTTCAATGATATCAATAAAGAGGAGTGCGTCCAAATAATGACTACATGTAAATTGATTGCACTTATTTTTGCACCTATGAGCAACTATGTAAACCTAGACATACAAAACGGAATCGGTAACGTTGAATTTTTTACTGAGCAGAGTAACTCCTTACCGGGAGACATTCTGAAAAAACTAGCCGACACAATCACTAAGGCAGGGAATAATCCAGACATCAAAGTGATCATTCTTAAAAGCGGTGGTAATCGTACGTTCTGTGCTGGTGCCAGCTTTGATGAGCTGATGGCAGTGGACAGTCCTGAAAATGGAAAGAAGTTTTTTATGGGCTTTGCCAATGTGATCAACGCAATGAGAAAGTGTCCAAAATTTATCATTGGTCGCTTGCAGGGAAAAGCTGTTGGTGGTGGCATTGGCTTGGCGGCCTCTGTTGATTACTGCTTTGCTTCAAAACATTCTGCAATTAAGCTGAGTGAGCTTGCTTTGGGAATCGGTCCATTCGTTGTAGGACCTGCCATTGAAAGAAAAGTAGGCCTTTCTGCCATGTCGCAAATGGCTATGAATCCAGACGAATTTTTTGATCCAAAATGGGCGCACCAAAAAGGACTTTTTGGTAAGCTCTATGATGACGTTGAGTCTTTAGATAAGGCAGTCAATCAATTAGCTGAAAAATTGGCAGCTTACAATCCGGAGGCGATGGCTGAACTCAAAAAAGTTTTCTGGAAAGGAACAGAGAACTGGGATCAGCTATTGGCTGAGCGCGCTGAAATGAGTGGTAAGCTGGTGCTTTCAGATTTCACCAGGAATTTCATTCAGAAATTCAAGAATAAATAAGATTTAGCCCGAGTAATCGGGCTTTTCTAATTTTAATAATCACTCGCCCTTCCTGATTGCTTGCATTTTTTGGTAGCATAGTAAATCGCCTGACCCAAATCGATAAGTTTTTGACGATCACTTGAAAATAAGGGAATCAAATTCCTTCGACCAGAATCCCTATGACTCGAATACTTAATCTTCCTTGGAAGCGAGCTTTCCAGCATCAAACCATATTCGCCATTGGGTTGTGGCAGTATTCGCATTTTGGTTTCATCTAAATCCATTAACCAAACTGCATAAATCTTCCATTTCGAGTCATCCTTCAAATTCGTTTCTTGTATTTCCAGATTACAATCCTCAAAGTTCAGACGATAGCAATCATAGGTATACGTCGCATTGCTAAGCGATTTAACCTGATTGATAATGAACGTAGCTGTGTCTTTTGGCATTTCTTGAGCATAGGTGATATTAAGAAATAGCCTCAGAAATAGATATAGTACAATGTTCTTCATGATAGTGAGCAAAACATTGATGCGATTATAAATTTATATTTTTACCAGAAACAACCTGATCATGTTTTCATCTAAATCAACGAGAGGTAAATGGGCGTGGGCCTTTGTGGACTTACTAGTCGTAATTATTGGTGTTTATATCGCCTTCTTAATTCAGAGCAAAGCGTTAGAAAGCAGAGACGCAAAAGAGCAGGAAAAAGTATTCACTGCCTTAAAATTTGAACTGGAACACTTTCGACTTCAAATGCCTGGAATGGCAGGTTACATGGCAGGTGAAGTAGAAAAACTGGAAAATATACGTAAAGAGGGAAATTATTCACCCTATTTCAATAACTGGCGATTTATCGAACCACAATATTCTTATCAGATCATTGAATATGCCATCAATCTACAAAACACAGAAATCATAGATTTTGAATTGTATAATGCCCTGCAAGAGCTTTTTGTTGAAATAAAAAAATTGGAACATGCCGAACGATTAATGACTGATACTTCTCTTAAGTATCAATCTATGCCTGAAGGACTTTCGAAAAGTAGTTCCGAATATCAAGTCCTATGGGCAAAGAATTATGACAATTTTGGAAGGTTCATAACCTTTATGAGAGACAGAAGCAGGATTCTTCAAGCCATAGTAGATGCTTCTGAATTAGCTCTCCCGTTAATTAACAGTAAGCTTAGCCCTCAAAAGAGGAGTGAAATCGAAAAAGAAATTGTCTCCAAAGGAATAGACAGAGCACCTAATGAAGAAACAGCAGTAACCATGGTCCAAAGCTTATTTCCAGATTTTACTGAAGAGGAAGTTCGGCAGCTATATAGACAAGCGACGGAGATAAAAGAAGAGACCAAATAATGACGGATGCTCTACGGAGAATTGTACGTAACACCAGATTAGATTGAGGAAGGAGGCCCAAAACCTCCTTTTATATTTCTAAACATCAAATAATAACTTTTTTAATGTTTACTTCTATACAGACATTAAAAATGACTGGCAGGATCTGATAAACGGTTTCGTCGCAAACCTTTGCGTTTTGTATCTTAGCGCTCCCAAAAATTAGTTATGGCAAAAACAGCAACAGCACCCAAAAAAAAGAAAGATTCCGCGATAGACTGGAAAGAGATTGCGCTGAAAATGCTTATCTCAAGAGCGATGGACGACCTGGAAGAAAACAAGCTAGTACCGGAAAAAAAGGTACTATATCAGTTTTCCGCCAGGGGCCATGAGCTAGGCCAACTGATCCTGGCCGATCTACTGGATAAACCAAAAGATGCAGCTAGCGCCTATTATCGTTCGCGTCCGCTTATGATCGGGCTTGGCTTATCTGTTGAAGATGCACTCTCTGCGCCCCTCACACGTTCAGGTGGATACAGCGACGGGCGAGATATTGGAGTGGTGTGCAACATGCCTAAATCAGAGCGTGGCTGTGTGGTACTGCCAATGGCCGGTGATGTGGGCTCACAATATACACCCGCAATTGGCTGGGCACAAAGTATCGAGTATCACGCCAAAACATTAAAAGATAAAACCTATAAAGATTCGATTTCGGCTATTTTGGGTGGGGATGGCTCAGTAGCTACCAATGGTTTTTGGTCTGCATTGACAATTGCCACCACACAAAAGCTCCCTGTACTCTTCTATATCGAAGACAATGGCTATGGCATTTCGGTAACAAGCGAATACCAGACTCCTGGGAAAAACATTGCCGAGAACTTAGCTTCATTTAAAAACCTTGACATCTGGGATGGAAGTGGAACCGATCCTGAAGAAGCATATAAACTACTAAAAGCAGGAACAGATCATGTGCGCTCACGAAAAGGCCCGGCGCTGGTTCGACTAACAGTACCTAGACTGAATGGTCACTCCTATCAAGACAATCAGGCCTATAAGGATGAAAAGCTGGTGAAGAAAGAGCAGGCCAATGACCCCTTGAAAGCAGTAAAAAAGATGTTTTCAGATAAGGAATGGAAAGCATTGGAAAAAGAAGCTCAGGAAATTGTAGATAAATCAGCTGAAGCCGCGCTGAACCGTCCGGCTCCAGATCCTGCAAAAATCAAAAAATACGTTTTCTCAGAACCGGATGAAGTGCAAGGTATTGGCGGATTGCGACCATCAGGACATGAATTTCCAACCTCTTCAGAAGAACCGAAACCGGATAAGCGCCGAATCAACATTGGTGAAGCAATCAATCTTGCCTTGGATTATGAGCTTAAGACCAACCCAAAAGTATTGGTCTTTGGAGAAGATGTGGGAATGAAAGGTGGTGTGCATGCGGTAACCATGGGATTGCAGTCTAAATACGGGAAAGATCGGGTGTTTGACACCT
This sequence comes from Ekhidna sp. ABH4_415, assembly GCF_056161305.1. Lineage (NCBI taxonomy): Bacteria > Pseudomonadati > Bacteroidota > Cytophagia > Cytophagales > Reichenbachiellaceae > Ekhidna > Ekhidna sp. ABH4_415. The sequence continues at coordinate 349,893 of NZ_JBSWYW010000006.1, read as the reverse complement.
CGCTTTCCGAAGAAGGAATCATCGGTCGTGCAGTGGGCATGGCCTATGCCGGCCTGATGCCGGTGGCGGAGATCCAGTTTAGAAAATATGCCGACCCGGCGATGGAGCAACTCAACAACTGTGGCACCACACGCTGGAGAACAGCGAACCGATTTGCTGCCCCGATTGTGGTACGAATGCCGGGAGGATTTGCCAAAGTGGGTGACCCATGGCACTCTGTGACGAATGAAGTAATGTTTGCCCATGCTATTGGCTGGCAGGTGGCCTTCCCTAGCAATGCACAGGATGCGGTGGGACTGATCCGATCTGCTATGCGATCAGATAATCCGACGATGTTCTTCGAGCACCGAAATCTGAACGATAACCGCTACGCGCGTCGACCGTATCCGGGAGATGAGTTTGTGGTCCCGTTTGGAAAAGCGAACCTCCTCCGAGAAGGAACAGACATCACCTTGGTAACCTGGGGAGCAATGTGTGAAGCGTGTGAGGCGGCAGTAGATGAAACCGGTATTTCTGCAGATATTCTGGATCTGCGCACCATCATGCCTTGGGACAAAGAGGCGGTGCTTAACTCCATTAAGAAAACAAACAAGTGTCTGATTGTGCATGAAGATGCTTTAACAGCAGGTTTTGGAGCTGAAATCGCTGCAGTACTGGCTTCAGAAGGCTTCAGTTACCTGGATGCCCCGGTAGAGCGAATTGCCATGCCGGACATTCCACTCCCACACAATGTGCCGTTGATGGAATCAGTAGTGCCGAATGCGGATCGTATCAGTGAGAAGATTAGGGAGATATTGGCGTTTTAGTTAAGTGAGTGAGTAAAAAGATCCCAAATCAAGTCGGCCTACCGGCCAGGAAGATCCGGGATGACGCAGATAAAATGAACAGCTAAATATCACTAGAAAGTCACCCTGACACCATAGAATTTAGTGAGAAATAACATTTAGGTATATAGTGCTGGATTCAAATCGGTGGTCTCGCCCTGATTCGTACCTCCACGAACCATCTCCTCATTTTTATTATCAATTGATAATATTTAGCCCATTATCCTTTAATTTTATAGGATAAACCACCTTAATTCGTCATGTTGTTTTTCTCATCACAGCTTTTATGGCTTGCCATATGCTTATTCAATCATGAGCCCGCCTCTATCAAAGGCATCATAAAAGACAAAGAAACCAATGAACCGATCCCGTTTGCGCACGTGGTTGTCGGGGATGTGATCAATATCACTAACATAGACGGTGAGTTTGTCATCTCAACGAAAGAAATATCCGATGCAGATGAGCTAAAAATTTCATACATGGGATACAATGCCTATCAGGAGGAGCTTACCGAAATTAAAGAATACTACACCATCTACCTTGAACCTTCCACGATCCAGCTAGATGAGGTGGTTGTTATGACCGGAAAGTCTTTGATGGAAACGGTTTTTGATCGATTTCATCTGAATTACCAAATGGGCCGTCAGCACATGATAGGATATTACAAGGAGTCCATGTCTGACTATAATTCGACATACTACCTGGCGGAGGGTATCATGGATATTTATGTGCCCAGCAACGTGGACAAGCTAAATGAAGCATTGGTGCGCCCCATTCGTACCCGCAAAAAAGTACTTAGGGAGGTGGATATTATTAGTGAAGTGTTGGGTGGCAATGCAAGTGATATGGCACAGTCCTCCATTTGGAGAAAGGGTTCGTTTCTGCACCCGAAGAATAGATATAATTACGACTATCAATATTGGGGCTATACCAACATTGGTGACGTTGAAGTATATATCGTGGATTTTGAACCCATCAACAAAAAGGGAAATACTCGTGGCAAAATATATGTAGATGATGAGACTCATGCCATTTTGAAAATCGAATACTTTCCGATACTAAAGGATTATGTTTTTTGGGAATCCGTTTCCTGGACGGAAGAGTATGAAAAACGCGATGGCATATATGAACTTCTGAGTGTCTCGTTTGATGGCGTCAGTACCCACAATGAGTACAGCTACCATGCACTTTTAGTAGTAAACGAATGTTTTTTAATTGATGAGATTCCGAATGAATACCGGTTGCTTAATTCACAATATTCATTTTTTGAAGAAGCATCAGATGATTTTTCTGACTCCTTTTGGAACGGATTTAATTTCATGAAGCTGGATGTTGAATCTGCCCAGCTGGTGCGGCCATCCAGCAAGTTTTAATACATTTTGATCAGGTAGTTTTTATACCAAAAACTCCTCCACGGTCTTCACGTACATTCGCATATGCTCTGGTTTACCAATACTAACCCGAAAATGATCTTTCATTGTTGGCCACTTGGTTATTAGTATGCCCTTATTTCTCATTTTGGCTACCAGATCTTTCTCGAAACGTTCATCTCTGGCATAGATAAAATTGGTAGACGAGGAATTGTATTTCACTCCCCATTTATCATATGCCTCATATACAATCTGCTTTCCCTCTTCATTCTTCACCACACATGTATTGATGAACTCCGGATCGTCCAGCGAGGCACTCGCCGCAACCAATGGTGGCCAGCCGGTTGAAATCTCAGCACCAAGGTGTCGGTCCCTTAATGCCTGAATATTGCGCATATTTGATATGGCATATCCCATTCGCAAGCCTGCCAAACCGTATGCTTTAGAAAAAGTTCTACAAATAATCAGATTCGGCAACTCTTTAATCAAACCAACCATACTACCACTCATCCCTGCATTGGAATACTCCACATATGCCTCATCAATACAGATCAGAACGTTTTCATGCACCTCTCGACAGAAAGCTCTTAGATCTTCTGTCGCTAATTCAGTTCCTGTTGGATTATTAGGATTACAAATGAAAACCAGAGTGGTTTTATCGGTAATGGCCTCAAGCGTTTGGTCCAAATCAATGCGGTCCTTGGCATCCAGCTTCACTTTTTTGATAGTGGCTCCTGCTCGCTCACCAAACCGGAGCGCAGTTGGAAATGTTGGAAAAGGGGTGACAATTTCACCTTTTTGCAAGCCAACATGCTGGCCCAGCAAGCTCAAAACTTCAGTTGAGCCGGCAGTCAGTAAAAAATTTGCAGGCTTTAATCCATTCTTTTTAGCCAGCTTTTCTTTCAGCTCATTGATTTTTTCGTCCGGGTATCGGTTAGCATACTTCATTGCATCACCGACAGCCTGTTTCGCTACTTCTGAAGGACCATACGGATTCTCATTCCAATTCAGCAGAATGAAATCATCTTTCCTTAAAATTTCACCTGGTCGCTCACTTGCGCACCCTTGTGCCACATGAGGACCAGCCACCAGCATGGTGGCTGATGCTAATAAGCTTTGCCTGATCCAGTCTCTTCGGGTGATGCTCATTTGGTATTATTGAATGGTACTGGCTGTATTTGGATTGCTTAGTAGCTCCTTAAAAACCTCCCATCTTTTTTCCGGCTGATCCGTCGTACCTCCCTGGGATTCCACATAATCTGCAACTAAATCCTTGCCTAGGTTATAATTGATTACATAGCTTCGGTACTGATCAAAAAATCGGGTTCGTTGCAATGCTCTTTCGTATTCATTTAGCTGATACTTTACCATCCACTCTGCTGCTTCCTCCATGCTTATTTCTTCATTCAAATACATCCTGGCCGCCTCATTTCCGGCATAACTCAGCTTACCAATAAGAGCCTGAACTTCATAATATTTATCCGCCTGGCTGGCATCTAATCCTGCAAGAGGAAAGAGGACCTCCTTTTCATAACGTATTCTTTCATCGCCAGGAAAAGCCACATCAATCCCATAGTTGGCACTCCCCTCTGCGATCAATGATTGTGGTGAAAACAGTGGATACACAGAATACTCGACCCATCCTTTATTGTTTACAAGGTTCTGCTCTAGAAGAGCATTAAACACATGATGCCCGGGATAACCCTCATGACATGCCAGATCAATCGCCCGGCTGATCTTAATCGGCAAATCGGTATTAATCTGGATCAGACTTTGGCTATTACCCTGATAGTAATTGTAGCCTGACCAGCTTTTATCAGTCACATATTCCAGTACAAAATTTTCATTTTCAGGTAGGTCGTACCTTGCCATTGTCCGTTTTCGCGCCTCTGCAATAGCTGTTTGAAATACAGTGTCTATTTTCTCTTTTGGAATGATGAATTGATTCACAAATTCATTATACCGGTCAGCTAAATTTCCTTCTCCTGGCAAAGCACTCTCTAAATCCATCAATAAGCTATCAAAATATGATTCTTCATATGATGGTGGTTCCGCATCATACAAAAGTTTAGCCTCCTCATCAAATGAATAAATTTTCCCATTGATGATCTCCACTTTAGTTCGTGCGGCAATGAGCTGTTTCACTAGCATGAATTTCCGGTCTTTATCACCTTCTACCGACTGAATCTGGCTAATGAGGCTATTGGCTCGTTCAATAAAATCACCAGAAGGAAACGTATCTTTCTTTGCTGCAGGTTTCCATTCTTCCGGACCGTAATAGGCATCAACAAAATCTCTATCATACTGCCCGATTTCCAGCATGAGCTTGACGTAACGCTCCGCAATATCACCCATTGCAGTAGGTTGATCTGAAGTTTGGTCAGTAGGTGTGCATGCAATAAAAGTCAATAGTAGTAAAGTCCAAAGGCTGGTTTTTTTCATGTGTTTATCATTTTAGGTTGTCACGTAATTTACTGAATTAGAGAATTAAGTCTTTCACAAATGCTCTTAGTCAACTGAATACCTGAGGATTCTTGCTTCACTGGAAATGATATCTCAAAAAAGATATTCATCTGTTTGGTCATCTCGACCAAAGGGAGAGATATTTACTAAATGTCCCCAGCTGGATCTATAATGACGTGTAAATCGTGTGGCAATGAATTCTCAGGCAAGTACTGTAATCAATGCGGGGAGAAAGTGATAGATCAAAGAGACCGGACACTCAAGCACTTCTTTGGAGAGTTAATAAATGTGATAACATTTGCAGACAATAAACTTTGGCGAACAATAAAGATCATTTTCAGCAAACCCGGATTACTCTCAAATGAATTTGTTGAGGGGAGGCGAAAACCATACATGAAGCCGGTTTCCATTTTTTTTCTTGCAAACCTTATTTATTTCTTATTTCCACTGATAAACACCTTTACCACCCCATTGAACATCCAAAGAAATTCATTTTACTACAGTCCGATTGTCGTTGAGTGGGTGGATGAAATTGTATCTGAACGAAAGGTTTCTTATGAAGAATATCGTAATGTATATAACGCTAAAACTACAGAGTTATCTAAGCTACTTTTAGTGGTATTTGCATATATGCTGGCAATGCTTTTCGTTCCAATTCACATCGGAAGCAAGCGCAAATATTTTGCAGACCATCTAACGGTAAGTCTTGAAGTAATGACCTTCATACTTCTTGTCATTATTCAATTATTTGGTCTTGTAGCAATTATTGTAAATCAACTGGGCTCAATAAATCTCGGAACAAATTTTTATTCTACAAGCTTTGCCTGCCTGGCGCTAGCCTACTTTTTCTATTTCATGGAACGCAACTTCTATGAATTCAAACCGTGGAGGGCTTTGATTAACGTGATCCTTTGTGTGGGAGCAATATTAGTTTGCTTAATAGCTTATAGAGCGCTTCTGTTTTTCATCACATTTTGGTCTATTTGAGGCATGAAGAAAGTTTACTATTTATCCACATGTACTACTTGCAAACGCATCATGGATGAGCTTGGAGATCTAATTGCTGATTTCGAAAAACAAGACATCAAAAATGAGCAAATGACTTTTGATCAAATCGATGAAATGAAAGCAAGAGGTGGATCCTACGAGTCTCTATTTTCACGGAAAGCAATGAAATATCGTTCTATGGGCCTTGGAGATAAAAATCTTTCAGAAGCGGACTACAGGAAGTTGATTCAGGAAGAATACACCTTTCTAAAGCGTCCGGTCTTTATCGTTGATGATATGGTGTTTGTAGGTAATAGCAAGAAAGTGATCGATTCATTAAGGAATCATTTGAGTTAAATCACCGATTATTCGCCTTATTAATTAAAGTATCACTTTAAGTAAAAGTATCTAGATGCCATTAGTAGTAATGCTTATGAATAAATGAGCGTAATTATGGGGTTAACTGTGGCAATTTCCCATCTAAGTTTGTATCGTACCAAATTGTTTCGGTATGCGACTTATTGTACTAATTACACTGATGCTGATTTTTCTAAAGGGAGAATCGGCAACCATGCAGACTGATACAGCTAAGGAAGAAATAGTATTAGGCAATTCCATCATGGAGAAAGTGTTTGTGCGCTTTCATACAAACTATGAGATGAGCCGACTTCATAAAATGGGCTATTACAAAGAATCTGTCTCAGATTCCAACTCCATTTATTATCTGGCCGAAGGAATTGTAGATATCTACATACCAAGCAACCTGAATCATTCAGAAAATGCCGCGATATACCCTATCAAAACTCGAAAAAAGGCATTTAAGGAGATCGAAGAGGATAAGCTCCTCTTTGGAAACGCCAGCGATATGGCTCGTTCATCCATCTGGAGACCAAACTCATTTTTACATGAAAAAAATCGGGATGATTACGTTTTTACTTACTCAGGATCAACAAAACTAAATTCCTATGCGGTATTAATCGTGGAGTTTAGTCCAGCAGAGGGCACTCATGGAAATGTGAAAGGTAGAATCTACATTGATCCACTGTATTATGGGATAGTAAGGATAGAATACACACCGCTCACCGCTTCTTCAAAGGTCTGGAATGAGGTATCCTGGACAGAAAATTTTGAATTTAGAAATGGTGCTTATGAGCTTGTAAATGTCACATTTAAAGGGCAAAGCTCCGAAGACGACTTTCATTATGAGGCTATGCTTGCCATGGATCAGCTTGAAACATTAAGTAAAATCCCCCAGCATATGGTTTTCATAGACGACAATGTTCCGCTTTTCGCTAAAGCCACTGAAATAAGTACTGATTCTTTTTGGGAAGGTTTTGAATTTCTTAAAAACAACATCCCTCTTGACACAGTTTATCTGATTGCCGAAAATCATTAAACCTTGACTGATGCTTTCACGTGAGAAAATTTGATAATTTTCTCTTATGAACCGCATCGACCGACTCAACGCACTCCTCATTCACTTACAAGGAAAACCCAGAGTTCCCATTGGAGAATTGGAAGACCGATTCGAGGTAGGTCGGAGAACCATTTTTCGTGACATCCGATCTCTTATGGATGCTGGGGTTCCCATTGGCGGGGATGCGGGTGAAGGATATTTTATTGTTGATGGTTATCATCTCCCTCCTGTTGTCTTTAACAAAGAGGAAGCTAGCGCTATTTTAATGGGGGCCAAATTCATTGAGAGAAGTGCAGACACTCAGACCATCGATACGTTTAATAGGGCGATGTACAAAATCAAGGCGGTTCTTAAATATTCAGATAAGGAATTTTTGGATAACCTGGAAGATCGCATTGCGATACGTCCTACACCGGTACCGATGAAGAAACCTGATTCTCATTTGGCAGAAATCCAACTAGCGATTGCAACGAATCGGGTCATCTCCATGACTTATTATTCTCATTACAACGATTCTACCACCGAGCGAAAGGTGGAGCCTTTGGGGATGGTTTTCTATTCCAGCAGATGGCATTTGGTTGCCCATTGTCGTCTCAGAGATGACCTCAGAGATTTCCGAACAGACCGAATTCAAAAAGTCAATGTGCTTCCGGAGGAGTTCGATCCAGGTCGCCATCCCAACTATCTGGAGTTTCTAAGTGAGGCATTGCTAGGCACAGACGCTAAAGAAGCTGTCATTCGTACTTCTGCCATGGTTGCTCGTTTTATGGGTGAGCAGAAATATTACATGGGCTTTGCTGAAGAAAAGAAATTGGAAGATGGACGTTATGAGATGAAGTTCGTAACTCCTCGCTACGACTATTTTGCTCATTGGCTCATGATGTATGGAAACCAGGTAGAGATCATTTCTCCATCAGAACTTTTAGGCACGGCAGCCACATTTGCTAAAGAACTTCTGGAACATCACAGCGCTCCATTTTTAGTTAAAACTTAAAAGGTATGAAAGCTTCAATTTTTACTTTACTTCTTTCTGTTTCGCTTTCTGTTTTTGGTCAAAGCGCTCATGAGGAAATCGAGCAACAGGTTTGGGTTCCATTCACCCGTGCCTGGGAAGCTAATGATGGTGAGGCATACAATGCGGTACATACGGATAATGTTTGGCGTATCAACCCCGGCAGATTACTCGTTGGTGACCTATATAAAAAGAGGAATACTGAACGGATGACCGGACAAAAAAGGGATCGAATCATTGAATTTACTTTCGAGACACGAACGGCCAACGGAGACAATGCCTATGAAGTCGGCTATTACCGTATTACAGACAGATCTGAGGATCAGCCAAGATATTTCGTTGGCAGGTTTCATGTCGCGATAAAAAAGATCGATGGAGTATGGAGAATTGCTCAGGATTGGGATACTGATGAAATAAACGGAGAAAAAATCACTCCCGAAAGCCTTGAAAAGAGGGATTTTATCCATTTTCAATAATATTTTTCTACCCATCAGAATCCAGTGACACAGGGCTGTCACTCTGCCTTTTTTCTTTGTTTTCATAAATATTAAACACTCACAAATTATGGAAGCAACAGTTGACAAAATCGATCTAAAAAAAGATGACCCAGTCTATTACTCAGCAAAGAAAAATCCTGAAATCAGAGACCTGGATAGTTATTATTATCTGTCCATTTCTGGAAGATGTGACCCTCAAGCCAATCAATTTATGGAAGCTATTGATAAGCTCTATTCGGTTGCATATTCCGTCAAGTTCATCTGCCAGGCAGAGGATATGGATTTCATAATGCCCAAAATGGAAGGTTTCTGGTGGGTAGACGGAGGATTAGAAGCACAACATAAATTTGCTCAAACACCTCCCGATGAATGGAATTGGAAGATCGTTATCAGAATGCCGGATTTTGTAGAGGGTGATCACTATTACCGGGCCATTCAAAAGGTGAAGGCTAAAAATCCTGAACTATTGTCTGACGATGAAGTGAATTTTGAACTCATAAATGAAGGACTATCTGTACAAGGTTTGCACATTGGGAGTTACTATGAAGAGGAACCAACCATTGCCAAAATCATGGAGTTCATCCAGTACAATGGATTACAAGTAGCTGGTTATCATCATGAAATCTATCTTAGTGATCCCAGGAAAACACCAAAGGAGAAACTGAAGACCATTTTGAGATACGCTGTAAAAAAAGGATGAAGACCGTTGAAGATTTCATATTAGGACTCGATGGTCAGCAAAAGGCCATCGTTTCTTTTTTACATCAGCGGCTCACAAACCAACATGACCTGATCCCAAAAATCAGATTCAAAATACCCATGTATTATCGGAAGAGTTGGGTGTGCTACCTCAATCCAATCAAAAATAATGGAATTGAACTAGCATTTTTAAGTGGCAAAAGCCTTTCGAATGAACAAGGGTTACTCAACTGCAAAGGACGAAAGATGGTCTGTGGAATAGATCTGTTTAATGTCAGTAACATACCAGAAAAATCCATTGATGAAATTGTGCAGGAGGCACTTATTCTAGATGAACTCGCAAAACCCAAGCGATAGTCAAATTAACTATGGATTTCATAGGTGTATTCACCTAAATATTATAACTGGCGCATTATCAGTGGAAAAAATCAGAAGAAAAAACTTCATTCTAAATTATCTTTCAAGATTACATAGCCACAAAAACTTTTGGAAACCTCACCAACTCTCACTGATACAAAAGTTCATATCCTGCTCAGAGAAGCATATGAAAAGCGAGTTAATGATTTAAATACAAGCATTAAACTTGCAGAGGAAGCACTCCAGATTAGCAAGGAGTTAGATGACAAATCATGTATTGGTCAATCACTTACTCAGCTTTCTCTTTTCCACATGATCATTGGTGATTTTGATCTTTCAAAAAATATGGCCAATGAAGCTATCGAAGTTTTTGAGGAAGTGGGTGACGAAAAGGGTATTGCTGATGCAAAGTATACCATAGCAGGGGCTCTTTACAAAACTGACGATTACAACCTGGGTCTCACCTACCTGGTTGACTGCCTGAAAACTTACAAGAAGCAGGAGGACTATCACAATCAGGCACGCGTTGAGAAATCCATGGGCACCATATATGAATACTTTGGTGACGTAGAAAGTGCGATTAAAGCTTATGAAGCTGCAATAGCATCTGCAAAAAAAGCTGACGATAAGAACCTTCAGTCCAATGCATTCAATCCCCTATCTGGCATCTATCTGAACCAGGGTAAATTACGTCAGGCAATAGAGCTTATCGAAAAATCAATCGCCTTCAAAAACGAAACGGGTGATACCAGGGGGCTAGCTTTTGCACTCTATGGAAGAGGGAAAATCCACACCATCACCAAAGATTTTGAAAAGGCTGAGACTGATTTTCTAGAGGCAGAAAGAATTCATGAAGAAATGGGTGAAAAGCTGGGGCTCGCCATGTGTTGGCACAAGCGAGGGGCGCTTTATCTCGAAATGGGGGAGCTTGATAAGGCGGAAGAAACATTGGTAAACGCACTCCAGTACAGCAATAAAAACCGGATCATCCTTATCAAGTTTAAGGCCAACCTTCTCCTTCATGAAATAGCCAAGAAAAGAGGTGACCATGAACTGGCGCTAAAGTATCTTCAACAATATATTGATGAGAAAGAAAGTGTAATTAATGATCGCACAGCCAAGGTAATCGAAAGCTATGATGTAATCAATGAGATGCAGAGGCTAGAACAAGATGCAAAAGCTCAGAAAGAAAAGGCCGACCTCATTGAAAAGAAAAAAATTGAGCTGGACTCATTTTTCTATCGCATCTCACACGATCTAAAAGGCCCCATCACTTCACTCATGAGCCTTAACTATGTGGCGAAACTGGAAGTTAAAGACGAAACTGCGCTCAGATTTATTGATGACTATGAAAAACAAGCGAACAGGCTGAACAACATTTTGGATGGCCTGCTCAACCTGACCAAAATGTCATTCAATGAAGACAGTAAACAAGAGATCGATTTTGAAAAGATCATTTACGATTGCATCTCTTCATATAAGTTTCTGGCAAACTATGAAAAGGTGGAGTTTAAAATCGATGTTGATCCAAATATCAAATTTGAAGCGGAATGGGCCTTGATCAATACGGTGATGCAAAACCTGATTGAGAATGGAATTAAGTATGCCCGAATTGAGGATAATAAACCTTACATCGCAATTACAATAAAAGACCAAGGCTCCAATATCACTATTACCACAACTGATAATGGGATAGGAATGGATAAGGAAACCGTGGACAAAATCTTCACCATGTTTTTCCGGGTTAATCGCACAATTGAAGGAACCGGTTTAGGCCTTCACATCTTGAAAAGAGCCATTGAACGGCTTAATGGTGAAGTGGATGTAGAGAGTGAACTTGGGAAGGGAACTACTTTCAAAATCACCCTTCCCAAATAATTTCCATTACATATGTATCGGTCTGTTTTCAGTTGCAGCAAGTGCTGCTTCTTTGAATGCCTCCATATATGTAGGATGCGCATGTGACATCCTGGCCACATCCTCTGCAGAGGCACGATATTCCATGGCAGTTACTCCAGCAGCGATCATGTCAGCTGCTCTTGCGCCAATGATGTGGACACCCAATATCTCATCTGTTTCTTTATCAGCCAGAATTTTCACCAGTCCTTCCGTATCCATACTTGCCCGGGCTCTACCCAGTGCTTTGTAAGGAAACTTACCTGTTTTGTAATTCTTGCCCTGCTCTTTCAGTTGCTCTTCGGTATATCCAACGGATGCTACTTCCGGCCATGTGTAAACAACACCTGGAATTAGGTTATAATTGATATGTGGTTTTTGTCCGGCAATTGCTTCTGCTACGAATACTCCTTCCTCTTCCGCTTTGTGTGCAAGCATCGCACCCCTTACCACATCACCAATCGCGTATATATTGTCAACATTTGTGCGGAGATGATCATCAACTTCTACCCTGCCACTGTCATCCATCTTTACACCGGCTTTATCTAGGCCAAGCTTATCCGTATACGGTCTTCGACCGATTGATACCAGGCAATAATCTCCTTTAACCTCTACTTGCTCTCCTTTCTTGGTCTCAGCTTTTACGGTTACGTTCTTACCTTTCTTCTCAACTGCAGTTACCTTATGACCCAGGTAAAAATCAAAACCCAGACCTTTAAGCGACTTTTGCAGCTCCTTACCCATAGTAGAATCCATCGTTGGGATCAGGCTATCTAGATACTCTACAACAGAAACTTTGGCTCCCAATCTGGCATAAACAGAGCCAAGCTCAACACCTATTACTCCTCCTCCAATCACGATCATGTGCTTCGGCACCTCCTTCAGTTCCAAAGCTTCAGTACTGGTGATCACACGCTCCTTGTCTAGCTTGATGAAAGGAAGATTTGCCGGTTTTGATCCGGTTGCAATGATCACTTTTTCAGCTGTGATCTTTTTCTTGTCTTTCCCATCAACTTGTATCGTGTTTTTATCAACAAAGCTGCCCATCCCATGAAAAACATCGATTTTGTTTTTCTTCATAAGGTAGTCGATTCCTTCCACGTTTTGCTTCACCACATCCGCCTTACGACCGATCATTTGTTTCAGATTCACCTTCGGCTTGTTGATGTCTATTCCATGCTCTTTAAATGTGTGTTCTGCAGCATGAAAATGCTCGGAGGAATCCAGCAATGCCTTTGATGGAATACAACCCACATTCAAACATGTACCACCAAGGGTATCATATTTTTCTATGATGGCTGTTTTCATTCCCAGCTGTGCACAACGAATGGCCGCAACGTATCCACCGGGACCTGAACCAATTACTACTACTTGATAATCCATATTTACAGATTTATGATTGGGAGATTTTTTGATTTAAGAATTAAACACCTAACAACAATCTGGTAGGGTCTTCGAGCAGTTGCTTCACTCTCACAAGGAAGCTCACAGACTCTCGTCCATCTATGATTCGGTGATCGTACGAAAGCGCTACATACATCATTGGTCGCACTACCACTTCACCGTTCTCAACCACTGCACGCTCTACGATATTATGCATTCCAAGAATCGCCGATTGTGGAGCGTTGATGATTGGTGTTGACATCATAGAACCAAAAACTCCTCCATTGGTGATGGTGAAAGTTCCGCCTTCCATTTCCTCGATACTGAGTTTATTGTCTCTGGCCTTAGTAGCCAGTCTTACCACTTCTTTCTCTATTTGATCGAAGCTAAGCGCTTCTGCGTTTCTGATTACTGGCACTACCAGCCCTTTTGGAGCTGATACTGCGATGGAGATGTCGCAATAATCATTAAAGACCATTTCATTCCCATCAATCTGAGCATTCACAGCCGGCCATTCCTGCAATGCCACACATACTGCCTTAGTGAAGAATGACATGAAACCTAATCCTACTTCATGCTTTTCTTTGAACTGCTCTTTGTATTTCTTCCTCAGATCCATGATCGGCTTCATGTTCACCTCGTTGAAGGTAGTAAGCATAGCCGTTTCATTCTTCACAGAGACCAACCGTCGGGAAACCGTCTTTCTTAGTGAAGACATCTTCTCTCTTCGCTGCTCTCGACTTACACCTCCGCCAAAATTCGGAGCTTCAAACTGTGGTTTTGACGGTTTGTCTTCCGAAGAAGCTTTAGACTCTTGCTTGGGCTTCTCCGCTTTCATCGCATCCTCTTTGGTGATGCGCCCATCCTTACCTGTTCCTTTCACATCATCAGGAGAAATCCCCTTCTCGCTTAAGATTTTTGCTGCTGCTGGTGACGCATGACCCGTTGCATAGGTTTCTTTATCAGCACCCGAACCACTGGAAGATTCTGCTGACGATGAATCACCTGAAGAGGAATCCGATGATGGCGCTCCCCCTTCCATTACTTCAATCTTACATATCAACTCACCTATTTCTAATGTATCGCCTTCCTGAGCAACGATTTGTAGGTTTCCCTGAGCCTCTGCAGTTAGATCAAAAGTGGCTTTGTCCGACTCGATCTCAGCAATGACTTCATCCAGTTCCACAAAATCTCCGTCACCCTTGGCCCAGTTGGAAATAGTTACTTCAGTAATTGACTCACCAACTGCAGGAACCTTCATTTCCAGTATTTCTCCTGTCGCTTTCGCTTCAGATGATGTGTCTCCCGAACTTTCTTTCTTTTCATCAGAAGAATCATCGCCGGAATCAGTGGATCCGCCTCCTTCACCACTTTCATCAATTTCGCAAAGAACTGCACCTATTTCAAGTGTATCTCCTTCTTCTGCCTTTATTTTCAATGTACCAGCAGCTTCTGCGGTCACCTCAAATGTGGCTTTGTCTGACTCTAATTCACAGATCACCTCATCCATCTCCACATAATCACCATCGCTTTTTGTCCAGGATGCTACGGTCACTTCCGTGATAGACTCGCCAACCGAAGGAACTTTCATTTCAAGACTCATTTTCTTCTTGTTTTAATGTTTTTATATTCTTTCCAGATATTTATCAAATTTCAAACGCTTGCTTTACAAGGGTCTCCTGCTCTTCTTTATGAACTTTAGAAAATCCAGTAGCAGGTGAGGCGCTTATTCGTCTTGATATCACATCAAAATCCATATTGATGCGCATATTGATATAGCTCCAGGCTCCCATGTTCTTTGGCTCTTCCTGAACCCACACAAGCTTTGGTTTATTGTATTTCTTAAGGATAGCATCAATTTGCTTTTGCGGCCAGGGGTATAGCTGCTCTATCCGAACAATCGCGATATCTTTTGCTTTCTTTTTCTTCTGCTCCTCAAGAAGATCGAAATAAACCTTTCCGGAACAGAAAAGCACTTTCTTCACATTCTTGTTGGTAACATAGTCATCACCAATCACCTCCTGGAATCTGCCGGAAGTGAATTCTTTCATTGGCGAAACAACTCCCTGGTGCCTTAATAGTGATTTTGGAGAAAAGACAACTGCGGGTTTTCTGAACTCCCAAGCTACCTGTCTCCTCATCAAATGGAAGATGTTTGCCGAGGTGGTAAGATTCGCTATAATGATATTTTCATTGGCACACATCTGAAGGAACCGTTCCATTCGTGCACTGGAATGCTCCGGACCCTGCCCCTCATACCCATGTGGGAGTAGCATCACCAGACCATTCATTCTTTGCCATTTGCTCTCCGCACTGGTTATGAACTGATCAATCATGATCTGAGCCCCGTTGGCAAAATCACCAAACTGTGCTTCCCAAATCACCAACGCATTTGGGGTAGCCATCGCATACCCATATTCGAACCCTAACACCCCATACTCTGACAGCAGTGAATTATAAATTCTTAGTGGCTGCTGTTCGTCTTGAATGTGATTTAATCCACAATACGGCTCATTGGTATTGGAATCAAAGAAATACGCATGCCGATGTGAGAAGGTGCCACGTTTTACATCCTGTCCGGACATACGAACGATTGTGCCTTCTGCCAGCAACGAACCATACGCCAGCAATTCTGCGTCCGCCCAGCCCAGCTCATTCTTTTCGAAAAAGTTTGCTTTGCGATCCTTCAGGAGTTTTTCAATCTGACGCAGAGGTTTAAATCCTTTTGGAACTTCTGTGATTGCTTTGGCTACCTTCTGAATAAGGTCCTCTGAAATGGAAGTGTCCGGTGACTTTTCAAAATCTTTAGGATCCGAACGTCTCAGATGATCCCATTCCTCTTCAATTTTCTGAGGCTTATATGGAAGTGGTCTTTCCTTTATTTCGTTTAGGCGGTTTTGCAACCGCTGCTTAAAATCTTTATCAAGTTTCTTGACCTCATTGTCATCCAGGTCACCTCGTTCTGTTAAGTATTTGACATACACTTCCCGTGGGTTGGGATGCTTGCCAATTGCATTATAGAGTTTCGGTTGGGTGAATTTTGGCTCATCACTCTCATTATGGCCATGCCTTCTATAGCACAGCATATCAATGAAAATGTCTTTCTTGAATTTCTGTCTATATTCAACCGCCAGATTCGCTGCGAAGTTTACTGCTTCAGCGTCATCACCATTTACATGAAGAATCGGTGCATCAACGATTTTTGCTAAATCCGTACAATAGATACTGGAACGAGCATCTGCAAAATCAGTAGTAAATCCAACCTGGTTATTGATAACAAAATGGATTGTTCCTCCAGTCTTATACCCTTCCAGTAAAGACATCTGAACACATTCGTAGACAATACCTTGCCCAGCTACTGCTGCATCTCCATGAATTAGAACCGGGATTGCTTTGCCCATATCCCCTTTATACTCATCGTCAATCTGAGCTCTTGAATATCCCAGAACCACCGGATCGACTGCTTCCAGGTGTGATGGGTTTGGTGCCAGCTTGACGTACATCTTTTTACCGGCTGAGGTTTCCATATGGGAAGCGTAACCCAGGTGATACTTCACATCTCCATCTCCCATGGTCAGATCCACTTCCTGATTCCCTTCGAATTCAGAAAATATCTCCTCATAGGTTTTGCCCATGATATTCGCAAGTACATTGAGTCTTCCGCGATGAGCCATACCGATCATCACCTCTTCAGCATCGAGCTCTGCAGCTTTATTTATCACTTTATCCAAAGCAGGGATCATATTTTCTCCTCCTTCAAGGGAGAAACGTTTCTGCCCTAAAAACTTTGTGTGAAGGAAATTCTCAAAAACAACTGCCTCGTTCAGCTTGGAAAGAATACGATGCTTTTCTTCCCTTGAAGGATTGATATTCGCACCCTCTGTCTCCACTTTGTTTCTAAACCATTCATGAATATCAGAATCACGAACATGGTTATACTCGAATCCGATATGACCGGAATAAACCTTCTTAAGGCGCTCAACAATCTTTTTTAGTGGAGCTTTTCCTAAACCGATCTCACTTCCTACTTCAAACTCTGTATCAAGGTCTTCTTTTGAAAGCCCAAAATCTTCCAGCTCTAACCGAGTAGAATGTTTGCGACGGGCACGAACCGGATTGGTGTCTGCTTCGAGGTGAGCATAAGACCTGTGATTGTAAATAAGGTTTCTAACTGCGGTCTCTTTAGGAGTAGCAAGCTGCTGGTCTTCTCCTTTACCATATTGTTCCTGCCCAAATTCAAATCCTTCAAAAAACTTCTTCCAGGATTCATCAATGCTATCAGGATCTTTTTTGTAAGATTTATAAAGACCGTCAAGATAATTGCCGTGGGCGTTGGCGATGTAAGAATATTTATCCATATTCAATTTTGTTGTGAAACAAAGGTATATTCAATAAAGTTTCTTTGAAAACCGCAAAATCGGTTTTTCAAATACACATAGAAAAAATCACTGATAACCAGCTAGTTGAATTTTTCAAAAAATAGCATTCAGAGGGGCAGGGTGTACATTTAAATTTTACTGATAAATCACCACCAAAAACACAATGGCTTCAGTATTTGTTTTCTTTTACTTCTAACTTTCTCAGTGCGAGAAAAATAGACTACATTTGCGCTCCATTTTTAAAACTTTTGATGGACGAGTTCCATAAACAAAAAGAATTATGCCAGTAAAAATTAGACTAGCGCGTCGAGGACGCAAGAAGCAAGCCATGTACGATGTAGTAGTGGCGGACAGTAGAGCACCACGAGATGGTCGCTTTATTGAAAAGATTGGTACCTACAATCCAAACACTGACCCTGCATCCATTAAGTTGGATAATGATAAGGCGTTTGATTGGGTAATGAAAGGAGCACAGCCTACAGATACTGTTAGAGCAATGCTTTCATACCGAGGTATCATGATGAAAAAACACCTACAAGTGGGTGTGAACAAGGGAGCTATTACTCAGGAAGAAGCTGATAAAAAGCTGGAGGCCTGGATGAAAGACAAAGAATCTAAAATCCAAGGCAAAGTAGAAAAGCTTGCTAAGGCTAAGGCAGATAAGAAGAAGGCTGCACTTGAAGCTGAGAAGAAAGTAAGTGATGCAAGAGCTGAAGAGCTGAAGAAGCGAGCACACGAAGCAGAAGCTGCATTGGTTGAAGAGATCAAGGAAGGTGGAGCCGAAGGTGATGAAGATGTAGCTGAAGATGCTGCAGAAGTAGAAGAAGCACAAGCCGCTGAAGCTCCAAAAGAAGAAGCAAAGGCAGAAGCCAAAGAAGAAGCTCCTGCTGAGGCGAAGAAGGAAGAGCCAAAAGCTGAAGCTAAGGAAGAAGCTCCTGAAGAGGAGAAAAAAGAAGACGACAAAAAAGAGGGTTAATCTGCTATGCGGCAGGATGATTGCTACCAACTTGGGGAAGTAATCAAGACCCACGGTCTTATCGGTGAAGTCTCTATTCTTCTAGATGTAGACTTCCCAAATGAATATCAAAATTTGGAATCAGTATTTCTGGAACAATCCGGAAAACTGGTTCCTTTTTTTATTAATACCATCCAGATCAACGGAAAGAAAGCGCTCGTGCAGTTTGAAGACATTCAATCTTTGGACGATGCAAAAGAACTGGTCAAATCAAAACTTTTTCTCCCTCTCTCATCCCTGCCAAAATTAGATGAGGGCCAATACTACTTTCATGAGTTGGTGGGTTGTGAAGTATTTGAAGATGACAAGCTAATTGGTACAGCTATAAATGTGATTGACCTAAATGGGAACCAACTACTTTCCGTAGACGCAAACGGAAAAGAAATTCTGATCCCACTAAAAGATGAAATTCTACTTTCTGCTGATATCAAAAAGCAGAGGCTTACGGTAAAGCTTCCTGATGGTTTATTGGACATGTACCTGGAGGGAGATTCTAACGCTCCTGAAAATTAAAACACTTAAAGCTCAGCGCTCTCTGTGATTAACTTTGTGTTCATTATAGTTAAACTTAGCGCCCTTTGTGGTTAATAGTATGCGAATAGACATCATCACTTGTTTACCAACTCTTTTCGAAGGCCCACTTACCCAAAGCATCGTGAAGCGATCTATGGACAAAGGATTAGTTGAGCTGGAGATTCATAATCTCAGGGATTACGCCACCGATAAGCATCAGCATGTGGATGACTATGCGTTTGGAGGGGGTGCAGGAATGGTGCTTATGATTGAGCCCATCGACAAGTGCATTTCTCAACTCAAGGAAAAAAGAAATTACGATGAGGTGATCTATCTCACCCCGGATGGTGAAACCTACAACCAATCAATCGCCAACCAGCTTTCGCTAAAGGAAAATTTTATTTTTCTGTGTGGACATTATAAAGGAGTAGATCAAAGAGTTAGAGATTATCTGGTAACAAAAGAAATTAGTATTGGTGATTACGTACTTTCAGGTGGGGAGCTTGCCGCTATGGTTTTAGCAGACTCCCTTATTAGATTGGTACCCGGAGTATTGAATGACGAAACCTCTGCTTTGTCTGATTCATTTCAGGATAACTTATTAGCTCCTCCTGTTTATACAAGACCTGCTGAGTATAAAGGGTGGAAAGTCCCGGAAGTATTGAAATCCGGCCATGAAGCTAAAATAGAAGCCTGGAGGAATGAGCAGGCGTTAAAAAGAACAGAAGAAAGAAGGCCAGACTTACTTCATTAAGCCGTTTATTGGGATTTAAAAATACCCCTAAAGAGGTATTTTATTGGTGCGTCTTTTTGTATCTTTTTATGGAAAAATCACTAAAGCCATGAAGACACTTTACAATTCACTCAAAATCTTGAGCCTACTGCTTGGATTTTCAACTTTACTTTTCATCACCAGTTGCGGTGGTGGAGATGATGATGGTGATGCCGCTCCAGATGATGCAAATGCATATCTCAACGAAAACATCACCTTGCCTCCAGGGAGTTTTACTGTTTCTGAAGATCAAGTAACTGAAACAAATGATGTTACTGTCCAAAGCAGTGGATCTGGTACAATGCAAGTCGTTGGTGGACAAACTGTCAATGTCAGTATTCCATTTACCGCACAAAATAGTAATGTAACTCATGCTGGCATGCGGTTTGGAGACAGTGGGGACATCATTATGATCCCGATTCCCGCTGCAAATGGTAACAGCAGTGGAACACTTGATTTTAGTTTCGGAATTCCTGCCGATATCTGCGAAAACCTTAACGACATCTGTCATGATATTCGGTGTTACGAATTTGCTGTTACCTCAGATGGCAGTGGAGGTCAATTTCAAGTGTCCAGGGCCAATATTAATCAGCTCGCTTCGGCTTGCGGTGGTTGTGATGAGCCACAATGCGTGGCACTTTTAGGCCCAGACTGTGGCGCAGCAGGAGGAGACGGAAACCCGAGATTCAATCTAACTTGGAGCCCAGTGGGGGTTGATTTAGATCTTTATGTCACTGATCCTTCTGGCGAAACAATATCTTACACCAATACCACCAGTTCGTCTGGAGGCGAATTAGATGTAGATTGCACATCCAGCTGTACAGATGAAAATATCACCTGGCCGAATGGAGGACCTTCTGGCACTTATCAATATTATGTGGATCACTTTGACGATGATGGAACAACAGCATCATGGACGGTGCGTGTATTTGACGGTGGAAGGGTAGTAGCCAGCCAAAGTGGCACATTATCCAACGGACAATCTAGTACTTATACGTATAGCAGATAAGATACCTTCAAGATCACATAAAAAGCCCTCTTCGGAGGGCTTTTTTATTTTCTAAATACCCCTGCATGGGTATTTCAAATGGCCTTATTCTGTCAGATCTTTATCTAAGCTGAGGTGAATCATCAACTGGATTCAATATTTTTAAGTAAACCAATTAACTAACCTAAACTTTTAGAAAAATGAAAAACTTAATATTCATTGTACTGGGAATCATTATTGGGTTTATAATGGCCTATTTCTATTTCAATAGCAGTAGCCAGATAGGCCAAGATGAACGTAATGATTTTGCATCATTTATAAGTGGGCCTCAGGTTGGCGCAAATCGTGGAGCTCCAATATCTGCCTCAGAAGCAAATAAAAGATTGACAAGAGTAAAGGAATGGAAGGAAAAGCTATGGAATAGAAAGAATGTTTTTATTTCTTCCGGATATTCATTTGGGTTGGATCCTCTCAAAGAGCTGATAAACAAGATTGATCAATTAAATATAGACGACCGCCACCAACCGGGAGATTCTATATCTGGTATTAGAGTTCATCTGGCTCTAATTGATACGGTAAATGCAGAAGGGAAAAGGATTAAATACACTGATGTGTTCCTGGCTCCTGTGCAGCAAAGTGGAAGAAACTATGTCTATATAGAGGAAAAATTCCGGCCAGGGATTGTTGATGGAGGCTTAATCCTAAATCAATCAAATCCTTGTCCTGAATATTGTGATGATCCGGGTAAAAACAATGAATAGCGATCACATTGATAATATTCTAAGGGTATCATCCAACTACTCCGTTTGGCTCCCTTTTCTTGCCGGCGCTTACGCTATAGGGAAAGGGAGCCTTTCTCAAAATACAATTTCAGTATTTATTTTAACTATTCTGAGTTTTATTTCGGATGTTATATCAATTTTTCTCGCAAAAACCTTTGGCAACAACATGCCATGGTTTCATGGGTATCAAATTTTGGAAGGAGGTTTATTAGCCTTTTATTTCACTAATCTCTTTGAGAGAAAAATAATGTGGGTTGTGACCAGCCTTCTTTTCTTCACTTTTTTGCTTATTAACTCACTCTTTTTGGGATCATTCTTTGAGTTTAATACCAGAGGAACTTCCGTTTCGGCTGTATTTTTCATTGCCCTTTGTTTATTCTTTTACTATAAAATATACTCCGATGAAGAAAGCCTCTTCATTGAAAGGAATGAGCATTTCTGGATTGTGACAGGATTTTTGATTTATTACTCAGGTTCCTTCTTTACCTTTTTAAGCTATGAAACCTTTAAAACCTGGATGTTACATAACATGGCAAATACCATTAAAAATATTTTCCTGTTTATTGGATTTGTTATCTGCATTAAACGATGAATGAGATCAAAGACAATAATGAGTTGATTTTGATTGTTGGAACCTCGGGTATGCTTTTGCTGGCTTTTGCCATCGTTCTGTTTATCTATCTCTACCAAAGAAAGCTGATAAAGAAAAATCTGGAAAACCAGCAAATTCATAACCTCCTTGCTGACCAAGAAATGAAAGCTACGAATGCGCTACTCGAAGGTCAGGACAAAGAAAGGAAACGTATTGCGGCAGAACTGCATGACAACCTTGGTAGCATTCTGGTAACCCTCAATATGTATGCAGATGCGCTCCAAACAAAACAGCCCAAAGAAATGCCCGAAATAGCAAATAAAATAGCAGAGGTTGCCCAATTAGCTAATGAAGAATCAAGGAAAATTTCTCACAGCCTCGATTCAGGAATGCTTAAGCATTTTGGATTAGAGGCAGCAATCAACCAACTGACAGAAGCAGTCGCATCTGCAAGGGATATAACATTCAATCTTTCACTCCAGACAGACAGAATATCATCTGATGCAGCTTTAGAGATATATCGTATTATTCAGGAACTGGTTAACAATACACTCAAACATGCGCATTGTAATAGAGTCAATTTGGAATTAACACAAGTAGGCAAAGCTTTATCCTTGATCTATGAAGACAATGGTGTGGGTTTCAATCGATCTGAAATTAAATCTGGCATGGGACTAAAAAACATAGAAAATCGTGTGCAAAAGTTAGACGGTGAACTCACCATCGATTCTTCAAAAGGGAAAGGCAGCACATTTATCATTGAAATTCAGGATTTATGAAAACCACAGATATATTGATAGCCGACGATCATCAAATCGTCATCGATGGTCTTAAACTTGTGCTTAGTTCCAGGGAAGATTTTAATGTCATTGGTCAGGCGTCAAACGGTCTTGAGGTCTTAGAATTTCTATCCCAAAAAAAAGCAGATGTAGTGGTGCTCGACATCAATATGCCGGAAATGGATGGAATCAAATGTGCCAAAAAAATCAAATCCATATATCCCGACATTAAAATCATCATTTTAACCATGTATGCCCAAAAATCTTTCGTTGAAGAGATTGTAAAAATTGGGATAGATGGATGTTTGTTAAAAAACAATACGGGCAAAGAACTTTCAGATGCAATCGCCAGGGTAACCAATGGTAAGTCCTATTACGATCAAATTCAAAACTTTTCAAAAGAGGAGGTCAAACAAAACTATACGCTCACAGATCGTGAATTGGAAATTATCAGAAAGCTGGGTGATGGTATGACAAGCTCACAAATCGCTAGTGAACTTTACATCTCAGAACATACAGTAAAAACGCATCGCAAAAACATTTTAAGGAAGTTAGATTTGCATAGTAGTTCAGAGCTCATTCAATACGCGCTAAACAATGGAATTATTTAGTGCAATCTCTTTTTTTCCAATACTTATTTCTATATTTGCACTCCTTTTTCAAAACACTCAGCAAAGAGTACAGAAATGAGCACAGAATTATTGAAAGTAGTAGAGGAAGAATACAAAGACATCAGATCTAAGTTTCCTTCATTTGGACCAGGTGACACGATCAACGTTCACTATAAAATTAAAGAGGGTAACAAGGAGCGTGTGCAGCAGTTCCAGGGCACTGTGATGCAGGTTAGAAACCAAAATTCTAACGGTGAGACCTTCACCGTAAGAAAAGTTTCTGGTGATATCGCTGTAGAAAGAATCTTCCCAATCCTTACTCCTAACCTCGAGAAGATCGAAGTGCTTAGAAAAGGAAAAGTAAGAAGAGCAAAACTTTACTACTTGAGAGGAAGAAAAGGAAAAGCCGCTCGAATCAAAGAGAAGCTTTCCTCTAAATAAAAAATTTCAATCCTGACAATCATGTCAGGATTTTTTTTGCTCATTATCCTGTTAAATTAGCTTCTCATGAAGCTCCACTTCTCTAAATACCAGGGCACAGGCAATGACTTTATCCTCATCGATGATCGAGAGGAAACATTTCCAGTTAATTCAGGCCTTGTTGAAAAACTCTGCGGCCGAAGATTCGGCATTGGTGCAGATGGACTAATCCTCATTCAAAACCATCCCGACTTAAACTACCGAATGGTTTATTTCAACCCTGATGGATCTCAAAGCCTTTGTGGAAACGGATCCCGCTGCGGATTTGCGTTTGCTCAAAGTTTAGGGATGGTAGACAAATCAGCCACTTTCGAAACAACCGATGGTGTCCATGAAATCAAAGAGCAAGATAACCTCATCCACTTTCAGCTTTTTGATGTAGATGAGATCAAGAAATTAAACGATCTGGAATGGTATATCAATACCGGGTCTCCACATCACATTGTCATAAGCAATAATGTCGAAAATGAGGATATTGTCACCAAGGGACGACACATTCGTAATCAACAAGCTTATTCCAGCCAAAATGGCACAAATGTCAACTTCGCACAGCTTTTGCATGATGAAGTGCGCATTAGAACATATGAAAGAGGTGTCGAAGATGAAACACTGAGCTGTGGAACAGGTGCTACTGCAGTTGGCATCATGGCTGGGTATCTGGGATTTGAGAGTCCCGTACAGGTTCAAACACAGGGAGGAGCGCTTAGTGTTTCGTTCCAACAAGAAGGTGATAAATTCACCGACATTTGGCTGGCAGGACCGGCTAAAAAAGTGTTTGAAGGAAGTGTGACAATCTGACCAC
Source organism: Ekhidna sp. ABH4_415 (assembly GCF_056161305.1). Lineage (NCBI taxonomy): Bacteria > Pseudomonadati > Bacteroidota > Cytophagia > Cytophagales > Reichenbachiellaceae > Ekhidna > Ekhidna sp. ABH4_415. Next base: position 325,275 of record NZ_JBSWYW010000006.1, on the reverse strand, counting down.
TCTTACATTAAATGAATGTCAAAAAATACAAAAACTGATTATTAAGAATAGTAAATGGATTTTTTGACAGAATTCCATGTGTGCATTTGAAAAATGGCAAAATACACATGAAACCATTATAACTTTAAGGCCTTTTACAAAAGGCTAATTTGGAAACAAACGATCCGTAAAGGGTCTACAAATAATAATTTTCAATGCTAAACTCGATTACGAAGGGATTCGCCAAAATTTTTGGTACGAAAACAGAGAAGGATTTAAAAGAACTTAATCCTTACGTTGGACTCATTAACACTGAATTTGAGAAGCTAAGAAACATCACAGATGATGAGTTACGTGGCAAAACCACCGAACTAAAATCTATCATAAAGGAACGGTTAAGGGATATAGATGATCAAATTGAAGGCTTGCACAAGCAAGTAGATGAGGATAAGTCCCTGGATGTTCATCAAAAAGAAGAAATTTTCGCACAAATAGACAAGCTGGAAAGTGACCGTGACGAGGAACTGGAAAAAGTGCTTATCGAAATCCTTCCTTTGGGCTTTGCTGTGGTGAAAGAAACCGCTCGGAGATTTGCTGAGAATGAGAAAATTGTCGTTACAGCTACTCAACACGACAAAGAAATAGCTGCCAAAAAAGACAATGTAGAAATCAGCGGTGAAACAGCCACCTGGAAAAACAAGTGGAAAGCTGCCGGAACAGAAGTTGTTTGGAACATGGTTCACTACGATGTGCAGCTTATAGGAGGAGTAGTACTGCATCAAGGTAAAATCGCTGAGATGCAGACAGGTGAGGGTAAAACGCTGGTTGCTACGCTCCCAGCCTATCTCAACGCATTGGCAGAAAGAGGCGTGCATATTGTAACGGTGAATGACTACCTGGCCAGACGAGATGCTGAGTGGAATGCACCACTTTTCGAATTTCACGGATTGACCATCGATTGCATCGATAACCATCAGCCTAACTCACCGGAGCGAAGAAAGGCGTATATGGCAGATATCACCTATGGAACAAATAATGAATTTGGCTTTGATTATTTGCGAGACAACATGTCCAGAAGCCCAGAGGAGCTGGTGCAAAAAAAGCATCACTATGCCATGGTGGATGAGGTCGATTCCGTACTCATTGATGATGCTCGAACGCCTTTGATTATTTCAGGCCCCATCCCGAAAGGTGATGAGCATGAGTTTTACGATTTGAAACCTCGTATTCAGCGGCTTGTAGATGCACAACGAAAGCTCGTGGGTGACTACCTGAACGAAGCAAAAAAACTGATTAAAGAAGGTAAAGAGGGCGAAGCAGGGCTTCCGCTATTCAGGGCGTTTAGAGGCCTTCCTAAGAATAAGCCGCTCATTAAGTTTATGAGTGAGACCGGCATCAAACAAATCCTCCAAAAGACAGAAAACATTTATCTGGCAGACAATCAAAAACGCATGCCGGAGGCTGATGAACCGCTCTATTTTACAATCGATGAAAAAATCAACAGTATCGACCTGACCGAGAAGGGTATTGATCTGATCACTGGCGAAGGGGAAGATGCAACCTTTTTTATCCTTCCTGATATTGGCGATGAGATTGCTAAGCTTGAAAAAGATGAGGAGCTTTCTGAGAATGAAAAGCTCCAGAAAAAGGAAGAAATCATTCGTGACTACAATATAAAAGGTCAGCGAATTCACTCCGTCAACCAATTGCTAAAAGCATACTGTATGTATGAAAAAGATACGGAGTATGTGGTGATGGATGACAAGGTGAAAATTGTAGATGAGCAAACCGGTCGTATCATGGAGGGTCGTCGTTACTCCGACGGATTGCACCAGGCAATTGAAGCGAAGGAGAATGTGAAGGTGGAAGATGCCACTCAAACATACGCGACAGTGACCCTTCAGAACTACTTCCGAATGTATCACAAGCTGGCCGGTATGACAGGAACGGCAGAGACGGAAGCCGGAGAGTTTTGGGACATCTACAAAATGGATGTGGTAGTCATCCCAACAAACAAGCCAATTGCACGGAAGGACGAAGATGACAAGGTCTATAAGACCATGCGCGAGAAGTTCAATGCAGTAGCTGAAGAGGTAGTTGAATTAACCAAGGCAGGGCGACCAGTGTTGGTGGGTACCACATCTGTTGAAATATCTGAGCTTTTGAGCAGAATGCTCAAGATGCGAAACATCAACCACCAGGTGTTGAACGCAAAACAGCACGCCAAAGAGGCAGACGTGGTAGCCGAAGCAGGTAAACCAGGAACAGTAACAATTGCCACCAACATGGCGGGTCGTGGTACCGATATCAAGCTGACACCTGAAGTGAAAGAGGCCGGTGGCCTAGCCATTATCGGTACGGAAAGACATGAATCCAGACGAGTAGATAGACAGCTTAGGGGTCGTTCAGGTCGTCAGGGAGACCCGGGATCATCTCAGTTCTACGTTTCTCTCGAAGATAACCTCATGCGTCTTTTCATGTCAGATAGAGTTGCGAAAATCATGGACAGACTGGGCCTTCAGGAGGGTGAAGTGATTCAGCATTCAATGATTACGAAATCCATTGAGCGTGCGCAGAGAAAAGTAGAAGAAAACAACTTTGCGATTCGTAAGAACCTCCTTGAGTATGACGATGTGATGAACAGTCAGCGGGAGGTCATTTACAAGCGACGAAGAAATGCACTTTACGGAGAGCGTCTCGAGCTGGATATTCTCAATATGCTGCTTGAAACATGTGAGGACATTATATTCAATGCGAAAGGCACCAACGATCTGGATAGCCTGAAGCTGAACGCGATTTCTATTCTTGGATTGGATTTCAACATTACTCAGGAGGAACTTGAGAAGGGGGACGAAAATACATTGGTGAACATGCTGTATGATGAGGCGCTTAAGAGCTATCAGCAGAAAAACCAGATCATAAAGGATAAAGCACTTCCAATTTTGAAACAGCTGGAACTTACAAGAGGTGCTACCCTGGAAAATGTATTGGTACCATTTACCGATGGTAAAAAACAAATCGGAACATCTGTCAACCTGAAGAAAGCGGTTGAAACAGAAGGCCAGGAAGTGATTCTTGAGATGGAAAAAATGATCGCACTGGCGACCATCGATTTGCTTTGGAAAGAACACCTGAGAGAGATGGATGATCTTCGTCAGAGTGTGCGAAATGCGCAGTATGAGCAAAAAGATCCACTTTTGATCTATAAATTCGAAGGGTTTGAAATGTTCAAGCGTTTCATTGGAAGGGTAAATGAGGAAACAGTCTCATTCCTGATGAAAGCAGAGATTCCGGTAGAACAGGCTGATGATGTGCAGGCCGCACAAAAGCAAAAGACTGCCCGAAACTACAAAGAACAAAAAGAGGAAAGCCGATCTGCGCTGGCCGGACCACAGGGTGGAAACCGACCACCGGTTCAGCAGCAAACTCAGCCGGCTCAATCTCAAAAAATTGCAAGTAGAAATCAGCGTGTAAACGTGCAGTACGCTGATGGGTCAGTGAAGAAAGATGTAAAATACAAAACCGTAGAAGACGACATCAAAAACAATAAATGCGTACTTATCGACTGATTATATTATGCTTTTTAGTGGCTTGTAAAGCGACTACTCCAACTTCAACGAGTGTCTATTCCGAGGATTTGAGTATCCATCGGCCGGTGATGATGGAATTAGAATCGGATAGTGTTGAAACGACTCAGGAGGTCATAACTGAACCGTATATGCCGCTAACCGGACACATCAAAGCTGAGTTGGATAGTATCGCCAAGGTGGCCTATGAGCAGAATAAAGACGGACAATACGTAGATGGTTATGTTATTCAAGTCTACTCCGGAAATAGTCGTCAGGATGCCAACGATGCGCGCTACAAGATGAACGAGTATTTTCCTGAATTAAGTCCAAAAGTGTCTTATCATCAACCAAATTTCAGAGTGAAGGCGGGGAAATTCACTAATCGATTGAGAGCCCATCGGGTATATGCAGATGTAAAGGAAGAGTTTCCTCGCGCATTACTCATCCCGGAAAGATTTTTTCTAAGATATGAGTGACCTCATTCATCAAATAAAATCACTGTCTGCATCTTATTTTGAGGAAATTCTTGAAATAAGGCATTACATTCACGCCAATCCTGAGCTGTCTTTTCAGGAGCATAATACTGCAAATTTTATCGAGGAGAAGCTGAAATCATTCGGCATTCAAAATATACAGCGAATCGCAGAAACTGGCGTTACCTTCTGCCTGGAAGGAAAAGAAAAAGGGAAAACCATTGCGCTAAGGGCCGATATAGATGCCCTCCCAATCCTGGAGGCAAATGATGTTCCGTACAAATCAAAAAATGAGGGAGTGATGCATGCCTGTGGGCATGACGTTCATACCTCGAGCTTGCTGGGAGTTGCTAAAATCCTTTCAGAACTCACCGATCAATTTAAAGGAACCATCAAGTTCATTTTTCAGCCTGCAGAGGAAAAATCTCCCGGAGGAGCATCTATACTGATCAAAGAAGGCATACTGAAAAACCCTGCTCCTTCTACTATTTTGGGCCAACACGTGATGCCTTTGATCCCTGAAGGTAAAGTTGGTTTTCGGCATGGAAAATACATGGCCAGCGCCGATGAAGTTTATCTAACAGTGAAAGGTAAAGGTGGGCATGCGGCTATGCCGGAAAACTTCGTAGATCCGATTGCCATTGCCAGCCAGATCATTGTTTCCTTGCAACAGATTGTCAGTAGGATGGCCAATCCTAAAACGCCTTCTGTGCTTTCATTCGGAAAAATAGCTGGAGGTAATGTGAACAACGTCATCCCTGATGAAGTAAAAATTGATGGGACTTTCCGAACGTTTGATGAAAAATGGAGAAAGGAGGCACTCCAAAAAATTAGAGACATTTCAACCGCTATTGCCTCATCTATGGGCGGGTCGTGTGAGGTGGATATTGCATCAGGATATCCGTTTCTAGTAAATGACGAAGCATACACACAGCGAAACATAGAAGCAGCTAAGGCATACATGGGTGAAGAAAATGTCGTAGAGCTGGATCTTTGGATGGCAGCTGAAGATTTTGCTTTCTACTCCCATGAAGTGCCCGGATGTTTCTATCGCCTGGGTACTCGAAATGAGGAAAAAGGCATCATTTCTGGTGTTCATACACCTACATTCAACATTGATGAAAATGCACTAAAAACCGGGATGGGCTTAATGGCATTCCTGGCTGTTTATGAGTTAAACAGCTAGTTTAAAGTGCTACCTCTGTCTGAAATCTAAAAATCAGGTATTCTTTTTCCTGGCCAGGAAATGTCTGATAGCTAAAATCTGTTTGGAATTTTAGGTCATGTCCTGAAATGTATCGTGACAATCCTATCGTATACTCTCTTTGATCCGAGAATACCGTTTGCGTATTATCAGCATCGATATCTGTAAACCTACTCGCTATTTCCCAGTTGGATGGAAACAAGTAGCCTGCCTGAAAGACAAACCCTGTGCCCGTTCCATACCTTTCTTCATTATTCCCAGCAGTTCGCTTTACGTATTCAGACATGGCCGAAAACCCATTATACTTAAACATCATATCGGCAATGAATGATTTAAGGTCTGTGGGAAGGTAGCTATCATCCGTTTCGGAGACAGTCACAAAGCCACCAAGATTTCCTCTGGAACGAACAGCATTCGTGTTTAGGTCTCCTGAAATACCAATAGATAGCTTTGGGGTTGGTTCCCGTTTAATATCAGAGCCAAAATAATCACCCTTTCCTGTAAAGCTACCCATTGGCAAAAACTCCAATCGACCTGTCACCTGATACCCCTCTACTGGATTTCTAGCAATTACATTCCTTCCCTGACCCATTGATATTGCAAAAATCTGCCTGAATTTATCATTGGCACTTTTGTGTCTAAGCTGAACCCCAACATCCCGATCCAGGTTAAAACGGGAATTCACCAAGCTCCGATCGACGAACTGAAGATTTTGGGAAGAGATAACACGCTCACGGTTACCAGGTAGCTTTGTCTGCCCATACCATACATGCCAATTCTTGGCAAAATTCCACTTCACTACAGCGTCCAGGACAATGTTTGCAGTATTGCCAGACTCATCATTGTGCCCACTTCGTTGATCCCTGTTTGAAACGGCCAACTCAAGCTTGAACACGATACGTGGATCAATCGCCCAACCATCAAATTTTAGCCGTGTTCTTCGCACCATAAGTGCATCTTCATAAACATTGCTTTCCAGGTCGTATCTACCATCATATAAAGTTTGAAATCGAAACCCGAATTTTAAGTAGAAAGAAGAGTCTTGTGCAGCAAACTGCAAGCGCTTACCCCATTTACTGGAAGTTGCATCCTGTGCAATCGCTGTTGTTCCTATCAAAAACACCAGAAAAACCCAATATTTAGAAAAATTCATAATTTTTTAATGATTCTTTCAATTCAGCCGCAATGTTAGGGCTTTATTATTATCTAATTATTTCCCCTATGTTAAATAGTTAACATTAGCTTAACACTGCAAAAGGGGCAATCGCATCCAAAAATGCAACGATGAACTTCTCTCAATCAACACCCAGAGTAAACAATTTCTTAACATACACGAAACATTCAACCGATACCTTTGCGGAATTGAATAGATAAAAATAATTCGCATGAAATACGGACTGTTAGACCTACTTAATCTACTCGGAGCGCTAGGTTTTTTCATCTACGGGATGAAGGTGATGAGTGAAGGTATTCAGAAGGTAGCTGGCGCCAAGATGAGAACCATCCTCAGCTCAATGACTTCTAATCGTTTCAAAGGGGTGTTTACCGGATTTACCATTACCAGTTTAGTCCAGTCCTCTTCCGCAACAACAGTACTGGTTGTAAGCTTTGTAAATGCAGGGCTTCTTTCCCTCACTGAATCAATTGGAGTGATTATGGGAGCCAATATCGGAACAACGATCACAGCCTGGTTAATATCTATTGTCGGCTTTAAAGTAAAAATAGCCACCTATGCCCTTCCTATAATTGCTCTTGGCTTCCCTTTAATGTTTTTTAATAGGGAAAGACTGAAGTTCTGGGGTGAAGTACTGGTAGGTTTTGCATTACTATTTATGGGTCTTGCTCTGCTTAAGGATTCTGTACCTGACCTTAAATCAAACCCTGAAATCCTTGCTTTCTTAAGTCAGTACACGGATTTGGGATACTTATCTATTCTGCTATTTGTACTCATAGGTACTGGATTGACAGTGATTGTCCAGTCTTCCAGTGCTGCAATGGCACTCACTCTGGTAATGGCTAATAATGGATGGATTCCATTCGAACTAGCCGCTGCTATGGTTCTAGGTGAAAATATCGGAACAACTATTACAGCAAACCTGGCTGCATTGGTTGGAAATGTTCACGCTAAAAGAGCAGCACTCTCTCATTTAATTTTCAATATTTTTGGAGTGATTTGGATACTTATACTGATAAGGCCAGCATTGAATCTGGTTGATTGGTACCTTGTCTCCAATGGATCTGCATCTCCGTTTGTTACCGCTGCAAGCATACCTGTGGCGCTATCGCTTTTCCACTCCTCATTCAACATTTTAAATACCTTATTCCTTATCTGGTTTGTCAATTTCATTGCCAACACCGTAACGAAAGTGATAAAATCCACTGGCGATGATGAATTCCAGCTGGAGTACATCAGTACCGGTATGATGAATACCGCGGAACTTTCTATAGAGGAAGCGAGAAAGGAGACGGTGCGAATGGGTGGTATGACCAATAAGATGTCCAAACAATTTCAAAACCTGATTGTGGAAGACAAGCCTAAAAAGCAAAAGAAATTACTTAAGAAAATGAGGGATTATGAAGAGATGACTGACCGAATGGAACAAGAAATCTCTGAATACCTGATGAAAGTTACCTCCAGCGGAACATTGAGCGACACAAGTACAATTAGGGTTACCAGCCTTCTAAGTGCGGTAAACGATCTGGAGAGAATTGGTGATATCTTTTTCCAAATGTCAAAAGATGTTGAGCGTATTCTCAAAAGTGAGAAAAAGTTCAGAAACAAACAGGTCAAAAACCTTCAGGAAATGATGGCTCTTGTGGATGAAGCATTGGAAATCATGCTTGAAAACCTTGATTTAACAAAACATGGTAGTCTAGAGCCTGCTATGATAGTAGAGGAAAAAATTGATAAGCTTAGAAACTCGCTTCGAAAGGATCTCACTAAAGACATTGAGAAAGACAAATACGATCCACAAAGAGATGGATGGTATAAAGATCTTTTCCACTTGTGCGAAAAAGTGGGTGATCATGCAATCAACGTTTCTGAAGCCATGACTGGAGAGAAAGAAAGAGTGTTAAAGGAAGAGATGGAAGCTGAATGATGAGTGAGGTACTCTTGTCATCTGACATGGGAAAATACAATTATCAATCCATATCGAAAAAGACACTCGTCATCGTAGTGTCCATCTTATTTTTCCTGTTCGCGATAGAACTTCTGGGACTGTCATTAGCTGAAATGGCTGGGCCTTTTACGGATAGCATATCGGTGGTTACGGCGAATCCATTTATTGGCCTATTCATTGGGCTTCTTTCAACCGCATTGCTTCAAAGTAGCTCCACTACCACATCCATAGCGGTGGCAGCTGTAGCTTCCGGAGCAATCAGCCTTCAGAATGCCATACCAATTATCATGGGAGCCAATGTGGGTACCACGATTACAAGTACCATCATTTCCATGAGCTACATCTCCAAACAAAAAGAGTTTAGACGGGCTGTGGCAGCTGGTACTTCTCACGATTTTTTCAATATTCTAACGGTGCTTATTTTATTCCCACTGGAGGTGAACTACCGATTTCTTGAGAAGATCAGTGCCTCTATTTCATCGAGTATCCACATAACTGGAAGGTCAGGCATTGGCAGCTCTGGTGAGTATGGGTTTACTTCACTTTTTGAAACAAGTACCGACTGGCTTGTTTCAACCCTAGGGCCCATACTCTCTCTATTGGTCGGAGTAGTGTTGATCTTTACGTGTATAAAATTTATTTCTAAGTGGTTGTATAAAATCCTGATAGGTCGTGCCAAGGATCGATTCGAAAACGCAGTATTCAAGAACAAATACAGAGCATTTAGCTGGGGACTGATCATAACCTCAGTAGCCCAGTCAAGCTCATTAACTACCTCATTGATTGTTCCACTCGTAGCTACCGGCAAAGTGAAAATCAAAAAAGCTTTTCAATTTATTTTAGGCGCCAATATTGGTACGACAATCACAGCACTAATTGCAGCTATCTTTCAATCAGAGGCAGCCATCAGTCTGGCAATCGTTCATTTACTGTTTAATTTGATCGGTGTGATGGTATTTTTCCTGATTCCCTATCTTTCTAAAATACCTGTCTACCTGGCCAAGAAAATGGGTAGAGTCACGATGAAAATCAGATTGGTAGGTTTTGCCTACATCTTTATTGCATTTTTCTTGCTTCCTTTTACACTGATCTATTTCTCAAAATCAATTGAAAACAAGCAAGACCCTGTAGAAGTGACTTCTGAAGATTAGCTTTGTGAACAAACGAAGCTAATATGGCCTCTTCAGCAAGAAAAGTGATTGATAATATAGTAGAGTTCATCGAAGTAAAAACCGAGCAGATCAAGCTCCGAATTATCGCCCGTGTCGCTCGTATGCTATCTGGTGTGCTAGCTCTTTCTATAGCAGCATTGCTTTCCTTTTTCTTCTTATTCTTTCTCAGCTTTGCTTTTGCTGAGATGATCAACGCTGCATTGGAAAGTACATATTATGGATTCCTCATAATAGCAGGGGTTTACCTGCTTGTTATTATTTTGGTGTTTGCGCTGGTCAAAAGCAGAAAACTTCAGAAATGGATTGAAAAACTCATTGTTAAACTAGAAGAAGCCAAATATGAGCAAGAAAGGAAGCATTGAAGATCGAGTGAAAGCACTTTCCGAGCGGGAAGAAAAAATTAAGAGGCAGCTCGATAGCGACTCAGATGAAATGAAAGACAAGGCCATGCGTGTAGGAAAAATTGCGCTTGTAGTAGGGTTGGTAACGCTTGTTGGCTACTGGCTATTCAATGTTTTCTCTGACGAAGAAGAGGAAGAAGAGGAAAAGCCTAAAAAGAAGAAAGAGAAAAGAAAATCAAGTGATGGCACCACGTCACGAATCGCAACTTTACTTCTACCCTACCTGAATAAATTTCTGGATGGTGTTTTGGATGATGAAGAGGAGGATAATAAGACTGAGAAAAAAGAGATACACGAGACTGATTAAACGTTCATCAACGATTCTCTTCGACGCATTTTACCAGCCGGTATTCCAAACATCATTTTAAATCGTCTACAGAAATAGGCGGTATCCTTGTAGCCAACCTCTTTTCCAATGTCACGAATGCTCTTCTTGCTTGTGCGTAAGAGATTAACTGCCGCTTCCATTCTTTGGTACTCGATGTAATCTTGCGGATTGATGCCTGTAAGCATCTTGAAATACTGACCTACATAATCCTCTGAAACGTTTGCAACGTTTGCTAGAACCTTATTCGAGAGATCATCCGACAGATTTTCCTTAATGAAAGTGAAGATGTCTATGAGTCTTGGATCCTTAAAGTAAGTACTGTTAGTTGCCAGTTTTTCTACGAAAAGACTATTGTTTAAAATATACCTGATCAATTCGATCGTCATATTTTCAGTCAGCACCTTCACGATTCTATCCCTGCCAGGCATGCTGTCCTTTACTTCATCATTGATCTGCTTGATCAATCCTGCGAGCTTATAATTTTCATCAATTTTAAATGGTGGAATATCCAGTGAAGAAAAGAAGTTAACTGAATCAAAGGCCTTCGCATCGAAGGCCACATAACTATAGTGCTCATCGCTAACCGAATGCTCATTGAAGGACTTTAGAAACTGGTCTTTATTAGTCAGAAAATCATCTTTTGATAGGATGGTGGGCTCACCGGCACCATAACTCATGGATACTGGTCTCCCGCCTGGGACAAAGATCACATCCCCTTCGGAGGCTACTTCTTTTTCCTTTCCAAATTTGATTTCACCGCCCGTCACCAGCATCAGGTAGTTTTCTACCTCGTAGTTATTATCAATCGTTACGGGCTTCAAAATATTAATATTTTTAGCCTTCACGAATCGAATTTCTAATGACTCAATAATCTTGTTGTAGTCCTCCATTTATAAATAAAGCCGGTTAATCTATTAATAAATAGTAAAATAATAGGACGAATCTAATAATATTCGCCCTTAAAACCTAATAAACGAAGGGTGACCAGTTTTTCAGCTATTGAACTATTTCAATAAACCACGTGAGATGACGATTCGTTGGATTTCTGAAGTTCCTTCATAAATCTGCGTAATCTTAGCATCTCTCATAAGCCTTTCCACATGGTATTCCTTTACATACCCGTATCCACCATGTATTTGCACGGCCTCTACTGTTTGTTTCATTGCCACTTCTGAGGCATAAAGTTTGGCCATGGCACTCTCTTGAGAGAAGTCTTCTCCAGCATCTTTCTTTTGAGCCGCTTTCAGGCACAAAAGCCTTGCTGCCTCTATCTGAGTAGCCATGTCGGCAAGCTTAAACTGAATGGCCTGGTGCTTGGAAATCTCCACGCCAAATGCTTTTCGTTCCTGAGAATATTTTAGCGCAAACTCCATCGCTCCTGATGCAATCCCTAATGCCTGAGCAGCAATTCCAATCCTTCCTCCATTTAGCACATTCATGGCGAACGTAAAACCAAATCCATCTTCACCAATTCTATTAGCTTTAGGCACCTTCACATCCTGGAACATTAAAGAGTGGGTGTCACTACCTCGAATTCCTAGCTTATCTTCTTTCTTGCCTACGGTAAACCCTTCCATATCTCTCTCCACGATGATGGCGTTGATCCCTTTGTGCTTTTTCTCAGGATCTGTCTGTGCTATTACAATATAGAACGATGCTGAGTTTCCGTTGGTGATCCAGTTCTTTGTACCATTTAATAGGTAATAGTCTCCTCTATCCTCGGCCGTTGTTCGCTGGGAGGTTGCATCTGACCCTGCTTCCGGCTCAGACAAACAAAAAGCACCTATTTTTTGGCCGCTAGCCAATGGCTTCAGGTATTTTTCTTTTTGCTCTTCCGTACCATATTTCTCAAGCCCCCAGCAAACCAGGGAATTGTTTACTGACATACACACAGAAGTAGATGCATCAATCTTTGAGATCTCTTCCATGGCAAGGACATATGAAACTGTATCCATGCCACTTCCGCCATATTTCGGATCCACCATCATTCCCATGAATCCCAGCTCACCAAGTTGTTTTATTTGATCTGCAGGAAACTGCTGCTTCTCATCGCGTTCTATTACTCCTGGCAAAAGTTCTTTTTGTGCAAAATCTCTTGCTGCATCTCTAACTGCTAATTGCTCCTCGGTAAAGTTGAAATTCATCTGTCTTTGGATTATGGTTTATATAGAATTGGCCGCAAATATATTCATTGTTATGCATGCAGACTATCAACCAATAAAAAAGCCCCAGTGTTGGGGCTTTTCAATTAAAATTTTGATTTTTTAATCCCTGTTTCCGAGGAACAGCATGACATAGTACAGAAGTGTAGCTAGCGCACCAAGTGCAGCCACTAAATACGTAGAAGCTGCTGCATTCAACGCATCCTTGGCCATTCTATGCTCCCGATCATCTACAATGTTTCGATCTTGTATCCACGCCAGTGCACGGTTGCTGGCATCATATTCTACAGGAAGTGTCACAAAAGCAAAAAGTGTGAATACACTGTAGCAGGCGATGATCACCAACAATGCAGTTGTGGTATTCAGCATATTTAACCCAAATGCACCAATGAACATGGCTATGAATACGAAATTGATCACTTTGGCGCTAACATTTTGGACAGGCACCATCGCCGATCTAAACTCCAGCCAACGATAGGCTTTTGCATGCTGTACTGCGTGACCACATTCGTGGGCTGCTACAGCAGCGGCAGCAGCTGACCTTCCATTGTAAACTTCTTGACTCAGGTTCACGGTTTTGTTTGCCGGGTTGTAGTGGTCTGTGAGCTTTCCCTGCACAGAAGTCACGCTCACATCATAGATTCCATTGTCTCTCAACATCAACTCCGCAATCTCTCTCCCTGAGAGGCCCGAACCCAGTGTTACCTGTGAGTATTTCTTAAATTTATTTTTCAGCCTTGAGCTGACAGCCCAGCTGGCGATCATAAACACAACAATGATTACCAATAACATATTTCTATTCTTTTAATTCTTATTTAATACATCGGAATACGACAAAGTATCCATTGAAGTTACTACCATTTTCAGGCCAATTTTTGACTCTGTCAATTTGTCTCTTTCCTGACCGTTTTTCTCCTGATTACAAAAGAAATTATTAAAGCAATGCTGCCAAAAAGTGCGATTGCTAAGATTTGCGATGTATGTAATAGGGTAGCTAAAAACACCCCTGTAGTCTGGTCAATGGAGTAAAGTAAAAGCATGCCGGCAATCATTCCATGATAAGTGCCAAACCCACTTTGAACAGGTAGCGAAAGTGCGATCCCTCCTGTTATTAGCAACATAAACCCAGCGCCAAGACCTAAATGAGCAGTTTCCGGCAGTGAAAAGATGATGATGTAAGACATCAAGTAGTAAACCACCCATAAAACGATCGTGGAAACAACGAAACCTACAGGCTTTTTTATGTCTTTTAGTGAAAGAAATCCAGCAATGAAACTTTTAATCAACGCAGCGAATTTCCCCTTTAGCTGGTCTTGCCTTTTTATAAAAATGACCAATGCAATGACACCAATTGAAGCGAATGCTATCATTGCGATAACAACGTAAGCCGGAATTTGAAGGTCACTGTATGCTGTTCTGAGAAAGGTGAAGAGTCTGTCAGACTCAACAATCAGACTAATCAAGATTAAAACTAATAGGGTTAAAACATCAATAATGCGCTCTGTAACCACACTGCCCAAGGAGGATGGAACCGCTACATCATCATTTCTTTTCAGCACTCCACATCTGGTTATTTCTCCTAATCTGGGAAAAGCGAGATTAGCCAGATATCCGACCAATACGGCTAATGTGGTTCTGGAAGTTTTTAGCTTGTAACCCAGAGGCTCTAGTAGGATATTCCACCGGTAAGCTCTCGCAACATAAGCCACAATCGATAACAAAATGGAAGCAATAACCCAGGTGTAATCTACCGTTCTGGCTCTCTCCCAGAATTCCACCCACTCTATATTTCTGAATACTAAATAGAGAAGCATCCCAGCCAGACCTATACTGATCAGGGTTTTCAGGAGAATAATTAAGTTTTTGGACATTAATCTTAAGAACCTAACTTGTTCTTTTCATCAGGAAAAATAACGATAGGCTTGTGCTCACCAGCCTCTTTTTGATCGATAGAACAATAAGAGATTATAATAACCACATCTCCTACCTGAGCTTTTCTTGCTGCTGGACCGTTCAAACAAATCTGGCCTGATCCACGAACACCTTTGATCACATAGGTTTCCAATCGTTCACCGTTATTGATGTTCACAATCTGCACTTTTTCATTTTCCACCAAATTGGCAGCCTCCATCAAATCCTCATCAATGGTGATGGAGCCCACATAATGCAGTTCTGCCTCTGTGATTTTAACTCTGTGAATCTTGGATTTAAGTACCTCTATTAACATTCCCTGCTATTTGAGGCGCAAATATAAATTATCGATCAGTCTTACGCCCTCTACATAACCAGCAACACATACTGCAAGTTCGCTGAGCGTTGAATAATTATCGACAGGTGAAAGGTCATTGGGATCAACAGCTTCCAGATATTCTAATTCAAACCCTGCCTTGTTCTGATAAGTCGATTGGCACTCTACAAGAAGTTTATTTAGAGGTGTTCCATTCTCAATTCCAATTTTTATCTCATACAACCCTCTACTAATAACTGTCGCTATCTTAAGTCCATCAGATGAAAGTCTGCGATTTCTTGACGAAAGTGCCAATCCTGACTTCTCTCGAATCGTATCTACGCCCACAATCTCACAGGGAAAATTCAAATCCTGACACATTCTCCTGATCAGAATGAATTGCTGCAAGTCCTTTAGTCCAAAATAGGCCCTAACCGGATCAACCAGGTGTAATAATTTGCTAACAATGACACCCACACCCTCGAAGTGACCCTTTCTATATTTTCCTTCTAACCGCTCAGCCAAGGGGCCAAAATTGATCGTCACTTTAGGCTGTTCTGGATACAATATCTTTTCATCGGGTATAAAAACAAGATCTACATCATACTTTTTCAGTAATTCAATGTCCTCCTCGATGACCCTTGGGTATTTTTCCAGGTCCGATACATTGTTAAACTGAAGCGGGTTCACGAAAATGCTTACGACTGTTACATCGTTTTGCTCGGATGATTTTTTGATTAAAGCCAGATGTCCATCGTGTAATGCACCCATTGTGGGTACAAATCCAATGGATTGAGAATTTCTTTTATAACCAGAAATTGTGTCAGTAAGCTCGCTTAAGGCGCCAATTGTGCGCATAAAGTAGATTGATTTAAGCGGCTAACTTATTGAATGCGTTGATAATAAATCAAAAAAATGGTAAATTTGTGGTCATTTTTAAGGTCCCATCAAGAAATTAATCAAAAGCACTTATGGAAAACATTAGAATCCTCTATGTGGCTAGTGAGATCAATCCTTTTCTCAAAACCACAGAAGTAGCGGAGTTTGTGAGAAGGTTGCCCCAAGCTATGCAAGAGCGGGGAATGGAAATCAGGATTTTAGTTCCAAGATTCGGACTCATCAACGAGAGAAAGAACAGACTACATGAGGTAGTGAGACTATCGGGTATTAATATCGCGGTAGGTGACGAGGAAAAGCCATTGGTGATTAAAGTAGCGTCAATACCAAATGCTAAACTTCAGGTTTACTTCATTGACAATGAAGATTATTTTTATAGAAAATCAGTATTCTTCGATAAAGAGGACAACTTCTTTGAAGATAATGACGAAAGAGCGATCTTTTTCTGTAAGGGCGTTTTAGAGACAGTTAAAAAATTAGGATGGTCACCTGATATTATTCACTGTAATGACTGGATGACTAGTTTGATTCCTCTCTATACAAAAACAACTTACAAAAACGACCCTATTTACAAGGACTCTAAGACCGTTTTCACAATTTATAACAATCGGTTCTCGCACAAATTTGGCGATGACCTGTTAGAGAAGGTGAAAATGATCGATATTGACGACCAAATGCTGGATCCATTAAAAACGGCAGACTATGATGGTTTCGTGAAGCTTGGCATGCAATATGCAGATGCAGTAATCAATGCGAATGAGGAGAACACAGATAGCTTTAAGAAACTCATCGCAGATATCGGAGACAAGAAAACAGATACGATTGAGAAGGATGAAAATTTTGAAGAGTCTTACTACAACTTATACAATGAACTTATTGGCTAAGAAGCTCTCATTAAAAAATATGATTAAACCGGGATTGACATTTTTGATCCCGGTTTTTTTCGGCTGTGAAACACAAGACGACCTGGGTATAAAATACGACTTGGGGTCTGACGCCAATGTGAAATTTGTTGAATTCACACTTCCTGCAAGTAACGTTTATCTGGATAGTTTAAGGACAGACGGAGAAAACAGAATCCTGGTAGGAAGTTATTCAGACGCTCTCACAGGGTCAGTAAGTGCAGAAGGTTATTTTCAGTTTTTCTATGAGAAAGGACCATTGCCTAGAGGCGTTGACGATTCCGCAGATACACTTAAGCCAGATTCAATAGTTTTTATTGTTGAAGCAAATGCTATCATTCCTCAGAGTGGAAGTTCTTTTCAGGAGTTTTCTTTGTATGAACTTCAGGATAGTTTAGAAAGTAATGCAATTTACCTCTCAACCCTCAAGCAAAGCCTGGGGACAGAAATTGGTTCGTATTCAGGCCCAATAAATACTCTATTGGATACTATCTATAGTTTCCGGTTAGAAGATTCTTTTTCTGAAAGTTTCTTTGATCAAATAAGTGAAATTGCAAAGGATGCCGATAAAGTAATTGCTTCTACTACTTTCAAATCTTTAGGATTAATTCCTGGCTCAGCTTCAGAAAGTATAGCGTCTTTTGATCTTACCAGCGATACTTCAAGAATGATCATTTACTCTTCTCCAACTGATCCTGAAGCAAAAGACACAACTTACTTAACCTATTTTAGGTTTTCCGGAAAAAACTATACCTATCTAGACAGAGACAGATCTGGTTCCGAATTTGATGGCATTGGTGAGATGGAGGATTTTGTGCTTTCCTCAGGAAAAACCATCATAGATCCTCTGTCTGGATTAAGCACCGCTTATTCTGTAACTGAATTAGAAGATTTTTTTAATGAAAACAGAAATATCATTATTAACAATGCTACTATTTCATTTGATTTTGAACCAGAAAATAATCGAGATACACTAGTGAATTTCATAAGCTTCTTGCGTAAAGAAGATAAGAGCATTTTTGGTCCTGCCTTGGTTAGCAATTCTTTTGGAAACATTGTCATGACAGACAATGCATACCTAAGCTCAAACTCAGATCCGGCAAGTGGAGTCCTTAATGAGGATAAAGACAAAATCCTTAAATCATCTACGCTATTTTATCAACAGCTTTACAGGGAATACTTAAAGGGAGATAGTCTGGCGTTCTTAGTACCAACTAATGGAAAAATTAAATCCATTGATGAAATGGTTCTAATGAACCGCATTGATGTCACCCTGCAGCGAACCATTTTTAAAGAAAATGGTCTTATATTAAGATTATACTATACGGAAGTTGATCAATAAAGCAAACGTCTATGTGCGGAATCGTCGGTTACTTAGGTGAAAAAAAATCCTGTCCTATATTAATAAATGGTCTGAAAAGACTTGAATATCGCGGTTATGACAGTGCTGGAGTAGCCATTATTGAGAACGGAGACTTAAAAACTTACAAGAAGCAAGGTAAGGTTGTCGATTTGGAAAACATTCTTCCTGATAATTCGGCAACCATAGGTATTGGGCATACTCGATGGGCTACTCATGGAGAACCGAATGACGTGAATGCTCACCCTCATGTTTCCAATAGTGGAAACCTGGCTATGATCCACAATGGCATCATTGAAAATTATGGATCCCTAAAAGCCGATCTCACAAAACGAGGATTTACGTTTCAGAGTGAAACTGACACGGAAGTTTTCGTCAACTTTATTGAAGACATTCAAAAAAGTGAAGGGTTGAAACTGGAGGATGCACTTAGAATTGCTCTATCTAAAGTAGTAGGTGCTTATGCAATTGCGATCATCTCCCGAGAAAATCCAAATAAGCTGGTTGCCGCCAGAAAAGGTAGTCCTTTGGTGTTGGGGCTTGGGAAAGATGAGTTTTTTCTTGCATCAGATGCCACTCCAATTATTGAATATACAAATGAGGTTGTATATCTCAAGGATGAAGAGATTGTTGTTATGGAAGATGGAAACTATTCCATCAAAGACTCTAAAGACGTATCTCAAACACCTTACATACAGAAGCTTGAATTGGAGCTCGAAGCAATAGAAAAAGGTGGGCATGAGCATTTCATGCATAAGGAAATATTCGAGCAGCCCATCTCCATTGCCGACTGCATGCGTGGAAGATTAAATGCTGATACTGGACAGCTCACGTTGGGGGGAATCAGGAATTATGCCAAGGCACTCGAAAATGCAGATCGTATTATCATCTTAGCATGTGGTACTTCATGGCATGCAGGACTTGTCGCAGAGTACATCTTTGAAGATCTGTGCAGGATACCCGTAGAGGTTGAGTATGCATCAGAGTTTCGCTATAGAAATCCTGTTATCAAAGAGGGAGATATAGCTATAGCAATTTCTCAATCTGGAGAAACTGCGGACACGCTTGCGGCCATTGAGCTTGCTAAAAGCAAGGGAGCTATTGTTTTAGGGGTAGTTAATACTGTAGGGTCATCCATTTCTAGAGTATCACATGAAGGAGCCTACCTTCACGCCGGCCCAGAGATTGGTGTTGCTTCTACAAAAGCTTTTACAGCTCAGTTGACTGTCCTGTACATGATTGCCCTTAGAGCGGCACATAATAAGGGAACAATCACCGAAAGCAAATACCAGGAACTTCTAAGAGAACTAAGTCTTATTCCTGGTAAGGTGGAAAAAGCACTGGAATCAAATGATAAGATTGAGCACATTTCCGACATGTTTAAGGATGCCAAAAACTTCCTTTACTTAGGAAGAGGCTACAATTTCCCTGTAGCTTTGGAAGGTGCGCTTAAACTCAAAGAAATATCATACATCCATGCCGAAGGGTACCCGGCTGCAGAGATGAAGCACGGACCAATTGCACTCATTGATGAGAACATGCCAGTTGTTGTCATCGCAACAAGAGATAGCAGCTACGACAAGATTGTCTCCAATATACAGGAAGTAAAAGCGAGAAAAGGAATCATCATAGCAATCGTCACAGAAGGAGATGCTTTAATTCCTGAAATGGCCGATTTTACTATTGAAGTGCCGTCCACGCATGAGTCATTAATGCCGCTTGTATCAGTTATTCCACTCCAACTCCTTAGCTACCATATAGCTGTTATGAGAGGAGCCAATGTAGATCAGCCGAGAAATTTGGCAAAATCCGTGACTGTAGAATAACTTGGCACTCATGAAGGAAATTATCAACTCACCCAAAGCACCAGCTCCTATTGGCCCTTATTCACAGGCAGTTAAAGCTGGTAGCACTCTTTATGTTTCAGGGCAAATTCCGATAGATCAAAGTACTGGTAACTTAATTAAAAGCTCAATAGAGGAGGAAACCGAGCAGGTCATGAAAAACCTTGGTTACATTCTCGAAGAAGCCGGCCTTACTTTTGAAAATGTTCTAAAGTGTTCCATTTTCGTTTCCGATATGGGTAATTTTTCCCGGATCAATGAAGTTTACAGTCGATATTTCACGGAAAACCCTCCTGCAAGGGAAACAGTTGAGGTAAGTGGCCTTCCCAAAGGAGTGAATGTGGAAATCTCCTGCATCGCGACTTTCTAAGAATAACTTCCATTACTTAGCTTTCCACCTGTTGATTCTTATTTTTGCGCTCCAATCAAGCATGAGATGGAAAACGTAAGAGTAAGATTTGCACCTAGCCCTACCGGGGGATTACATATTGGCGGAGTAAGAACAGCCTTGTTCAATTACCTTTTTGCCAAAAGAAATAACGGTACGTTCATTCTTCGAATAGAAGATACTGATCAAACCAGGTATGTAGAAGGTGCTGAGCAATACATTAAGGACACGCTTGACTGGTGTGGCATCAATCCGGATGAAGGCCCTGAGCAAGGCGGTGATTTTGGCCCTTACAAACAATCTGAAAGAAAAGACATCTACAGGCAGTATGCCGAAAAGCTTGTATCAGAAGGAAATGCCTACTATGCTTTTGATACTCCTGAAGAGTTGGAGGCCATGCGAGAACGACTCAAAGAACAAAGAGTTGTAAATCCGCAATATGATACCATTACGCGAACAACTATGAAAAACTCGCTCACACTTTCCGAAGAGGAAGTAAAGCGAAGAATTGACAATGGTGAACCCTATGTTATTCGGATTAAGGTTCCTAAAAAAGAAGAAGTAAGGCTTAATGATATGGTTCGTGGATGGGTAATGGTCCACACAGAAGTATTAGATGATAAGGTTCTAATGAAATCAGACGGAATGCCGACTTATCATCTTGCCAATATCGTAGACGATCATTTGATGAAAATCACACATGTGATTAGAGGTGAGGAATGGCTTCCATCGGCCCCTTTGCATGTGCTTTTGTATCGATTTTTAGGATGGGAAGAAGAAATTCCCCGCTTTGCGCATCTCCCGTTGATTCTAAAGCCTGATGGAAATGGTAAGCTGAGTAAGCGTGCAGCAGATAAAGCAGGCTTCCCTATTTTTCCATTGAATTGGAATGATCCGGAATCAGGAGAATTATCAACAGGGTTTAAGGAAACAGGTTTTTTACCTGAAGCTTTGATCAATTTCCTGGCATTCCTCGGCTGGAATCCGGGTACCGAGCAAGAAATTTTCTCTCTTGAAGAATTAGTAAATGAATTCTCAGAACAGCGAATTAATAAAGCAGGAACCAAGTTTGATTTTGATAAGGCAAAGTGGTTCAATCAGCAATACATCAAAGCAACTGACTCCAACGTCTTTGCAGCAGATCTGGTTAAAGCGTTTGATCAACGATATGGAATCGAGTGTCCATCAGAGCAAGCCATTCAAATTATTGATTTGTTAAAAGAGCGCGTAACGTTCCCTCATGAGTTTGTTGAGAAGGGATTGATGATTTTCAAAGCACCCGAATCATTCGATGAAAAAGTGGTTCGGAAGAAGTGGAATGAAGATACACCGAAAGCACTTACCCTTTTTGCAGAAAAGCTATCACAACAAGAAAATATTTCATCAGAGTCGGCCAAAGAGCTTTTCTGGAAAACCCTTGAAGACGAAGGATACAAGCCTGGGCAGTTCATGCAGACGCTTCGTTTGACACTTACTGGAGAAGGTTCAGGTCCAGATTTAATGACAATCATTGAGATATTAGGAGGTGAAAAAGCGGCCGAACGAATCAAATCTTCTATTGATGCGTTAAGTACCTAAAACATATATTATGAGTAAGAAAGACAAAGAAAAGGCACGCGTACATAAGGATTTAGATGGTCTGGAACTTAACGTTGACTCCTTTGGGGAAATTTCGTCTAGTATGCCCATTGACAAACTGAATAAGTTCCTCAACAAAAATGTGGATGACAAAAAACTGAAAGATCGTGACGATCTGGATGAACTGAAGAAAGACGAGTAACACATTTCTACCCTCCATTGCTATTGACTAATTTCGCACCCATTCTAAAAATGGTGATATGACGAAAATTGGTATTATTAAGGAAGGTAAAATTCCAATAGACCGAAGGGTTCCCCTAACCCCACAACAGGCAAAGCAACTAAAAGAAAACTACGATGTTGAAGTAGTTGTACAATCAAGTGATATTCGATGCTTTACAGACGATGATTACAGAAATGCTGGTCTGTCCATCGTAGACTCTTTGGATGACTGTGATATCATTTTGGGAGTAAAAGAGGTGCCGATTGAAAAGCTGATCCCTAACAAAACGCATTTCTTCTTTTCACACACCATTAAAAAGCAAGATTATAATCGAGACCTGCTGCGTGCAATTCTTGAGAAAAACATAAAACTGATCGACTGGGAAACACTCACCAATGAAAGCGGGAATCGTGTGATTGCCTTCGGTCGGTGGGCTGGAATCGTTGGAGCTTACAATGGATTATGGACTTTTGGAAAACGATACAACCTGTTCAATCTGAGACGTGCCCACGAATGCTTTGACTATGAGGATTTAAAAACAGAATTTAAGAAGATCAACCTGCCAAATATTAAGATTGCATTGACGGGGGGTGGACGTGTGACGAAAGGTGCCATGGAAGTATTGCTTGGAGCAGGAATCAGCCAGGTTACTCCTCACGATTACTTGACAAAACGTTTTGATGAGCCCGTTTTCACTCAGCTTAACTCACGGGACTATAATAAACGGAAAGATGGAGGAGAATTTCACAGGAATGAATTCTACAAAAATCCAGAACTATATGAGGGAGATTTTCTCAAATACACCAGAGTAACAGATGTCCTTGTAGCATGTGCTTTTTGGGATCCAGCTGCACCCGTATTATTTCATAGGGAGGATATCATTAAAGATGATTTTGACATTAAGGTAATTGCTGATATCACATGCGACATTGAAGGTTCAATCCCTTCAACTAAAAAGCCAAGCACCATCGATGACCCGATCTATGATTACAACCCAAGTGATGATGAGATTGAACAGCCACTTACCGATGAGGGTAATGTCACCGTGATGGCTGTAGATAACCTGCCATGTGAGCTCCCAAGAGATGCCTCCCAAAGCTTCGGAGATCAATTCCTTGAAAATGTAGTGGAACACCTGTTGGGTAAAGATGATAAAGGAATAATTAACCGAGCAACCATTACCGAGGCAGGAGCTTTAACAGAAAAGTATGGCTATCTGCAAGATTATGTAGACGGAAAATAAAAAACCATCCCTTGCAATAAGGGATGGCCTTCATAACTTTTAACATTTATTAGTTTTCAAATTCAGCAAAAATTGCTTCGATTTCAGCCAAAACAGGCTCCAAAATCTCTTCAAGATTTTCTTTTGATCCATCTGAATACAGTACATACGCTACATAATCTTCATGTCCTGTATCGACCTCTTCCAACTCAAAAATGATTTCTCCAAGCTTGGAGTCATTGCTGTATAATGCCAAATCAATAAAATCATTGGGATCAGCATCCATTCCGATTTCTCTCACATCTACATTTCCAGCAATTTTCAAAGTTCTATAACTAATGCTTCCCTCAAAATAGACGGGCTCCTCTTTGGTATTGTCTTCGAACTGCACATCCAAATCGATACCAATGATCAGCTCTTCATCTATGTAAATAGTGCTTAATAAAGAAGCAGATGTAGCAAATGTGTCATCGAATTTGATTGTGAAAGTGAAAGGCTTAACAAACAATGATACATCGGCCTCTTCTGGCATGCCTTCACTAGACCAGTTAACGTTAAAATTCAGCTCGATATAGGTAACATCGTCTACTTTTAAATAGCCAACGATTACTGATGGCACTTCATGTTCAACTACAAACCCATCATCCGTTTTTGTAATTGTTACAAATTGAAGATCAGATATTTTTAACTCTGCATTATTTGTTGCAGATCCTTCCGTTGGAAATTTAACTATGAAATATTCAGATGCTTCCTTATCGAATTCCTGAGTGGTAGGATTCCACTCATATAATCCTTTTAAGTCATCAAAGGATTGCGTTCCGTTATTGCCAGTTCGTACGGCAGGACCATTTACAAAATATTGAACAATAAAATCTAGTCGTTCCTTCGTCCAGGCCTTCTGGTCCATTCTTCCACCTATTACCGTAGAACCTTCTATCAATACGGCAAGGTCAGTAATAGCTGTAACTCCCTCTGACTCAACAAGTGATACCACATCGTTAGATAATTGATCCGCAGAGGCATTGATTACCTGAGAAGCTTCTTCAGCATTTAGGTCCACATTTTTTTCATCATCATTCTGACAGCTTGTCAAAACAGATAACCCAATAATGGATATCGTAATTAATTTTTTCATAATAGTCCCTATTATCTTTTATAAAGATTGAATGTAATTATTTGGATAGGCACATAAAAAAAGCCAGACCCCTAAGTCTGGCTTTTTATTTATTTTTTGTTCGATGAACTAGCCATTCATGCTGACAAGGAACTCCTCATTGTTAGCAGTTCCTTTCATTTTGCTTAGTAAGAATTCCATCGCTTCATTGCTATTCATATCAGCCATGAACTTACGCAGAATCCATACTCGGCTCAGTTCTTCTTTATCCATCAGTAGGTCTTCACGACGCGTACCTGAAGCAGGAACGTCGATAGCAGGGTATACTCGCTTGTTGGATAGTTTTCGATCCAATTGAAGCTCCATGTTGCCCGTTCCTTTGAATTCCTCAAAGATTACTTCGTCCATTTTAGAGCCCGTTTCAATCAATGCAGTTGCGATGATGGTCAATGACCCGCCATTTTCCACATTTCTTGCTGCCCCGAAGAAACGCTTAGGCTTATGAAGCGCATTCGCATCCACACCACCAGAAAGAATCTTACCAGAGGAAGGAACTACAGTATTATGTGCTCGTGCCAATCGAGTAATTGAATCCAAAAGAATCACTACATCGTGACCACACTCAACCATTCGCTTCGCTTTCTCCAGCACCATATTAGATACTTTCACATGCTTATCCGCCTGCTCATCAAAGGTAGAAGCAATCACCTCTCCTTTTACTGATCTGGCCATATCTGTTACCTCCTCAGGACGCTCATCGATGAGCAGTACCATCAGGTAACATTCAGGATGATTCTCTGCAATAGCATTGGCTACATTTTTCAATAGCACCGTCTTACCTGTTTTAGGCTGTGCTACAATCATACCTCTTTGTCCTTTACCAATCGGAGAGAAAAGATCCAGAATCCTCGTGGAGTAATTATCAGGCTTGGTACTAAGATTTAGTTTTTCTTGTGGAAACAATGGAGTCAGGTATTCAAATGCAACCCTATCTCTCACCTCTTCAGTTGTCTTTCCATTTACTGACTCAACCTTAAGTAAAGCGAAATACTTTTCACCATCTTTAGGTGGTCTGATCTGACCTTTCACAGTATCTCCTGTTTTCAGACCAAATAATTTGATCTGTGACGGAGAAACATAAATATCATCCGGGCTAGCCAGGTAGTGATAGTCGCTTGATCGAAGGAAACCGTAACCATCTTGCATGATTTCGAGTACTCCCTCATTCTCAATGACGCCATCAAATTCTTTGATTTCCTCGTTGTAGGCTTCTTTCTTTTTTCGTCTCTCCTCTCGCTCTGCACGTTGATTTTCTCTTTCCTGACGTTCTTTACTGTCACCTTCACGCTTATCCTTGTCATCAGACTTCTTGTCATCAGATCGTTTACGATCAGGTCGATCTTTGCTTTCTTTTTTATCTGACTTATCGTCTTTCTTGTCAGCGTCAGGCTTCTCCTTCTTAGGTGATTCTTTTTTGGCTCGAGGCTTTTTCTCCTCTTTGGCTTTTGGTTCCTCTGCCAATGCACCTCCCAATGTTTCGCTCTTAATTTTTTTTATTTCGCCTTCTGGCATGCTGGCTTGTTGGTCAAGGATCGCGTAGATCAGATCCTGTTTTGCCAGCTTCTTGTAGTTCTTAATTCCTAGTTTCTCTGCTATCTCCTTCAATTCGGATAGCAACATGACACTAAGATCATCTAGTGTGTACATAACTGTGTATAAAAGTGGGTTTCAAAATTTGTTTGTAAAAATGATTCCGAAGAATTCGTGGTAATCGCTAGTTAGCTTTTGTTAAAGCAGAAAAACCCGGATGAGTTTTTCGTGGATTGCTTCGCAATGATAGACCATCCACCACAATATCACAAACATCAACTAAAAAATTACCTTTTATTCATTCGGGTGCTATTTCAAAACAAAATCATTTTTCTTTGCGTCCGAATTAAATTCATGATGCCATGTTGCAAGTTTCTATCATAGAGAAAGATTTTGATCGTTGTGTAAAAGGGTTGGAAAAGCGCGGAATTAAAGGAGCCGAATCACTCCTCAAAGATGTTCTTCGCTTGGATGAAAGCAGAAAAAAGGTACAAGGAGAATTGGATGAAGTTCTGCACGAATCAAATAAACTGGCAAAGGAAATAGGACAACTATTTCAACAAGGCAAACGAGAGGAAGCTGAGGCAGCTAAGGCTAAGTCAACTGAGCTGAAACAGAAAAGTAAAGAGCTTGGTGAAGAAATGAACGGAATTGAGCATTCGCTCACTAAGCACTTATACAACATCCCAAACATTCCTCATGAGTCCGTGCCTGCCGGTAAGACTGATGAGGACAATGAAGTGGTGAAGCTTGCTGATGAAACCATACCAAACCTTGGGGATCATAAAAAGCCTCACTGGGATCTAATAGAAGAGTTTGATATCATAGATTTTGAACTTGGCAATAAGGTGACCGGAGCAGGTTTTCCTTTTTATAAAAAACAGGGAGCACGCCTGGTTAGAGGGATGATCAACTACTTCCTGGACAAGGCGATAGAAGCAGGATATGAAGAGGTATTGCCACCGGTAGTAATCAATGAAGCATCAGGTTTGGGGACAGGACAACTACCAGATAAAGAAGGGCAGATGTACCACATGGAAGCAAATGACCAGTATTTGATTCCTACTGCCGAAGTGCCGATTACAAACATGTACCGGGATGTGATCCTAAAAGCAGATCAGCTTCCGATCAAGCACGCCGGACACACACCTTGTTTCCGTCGAGAGGCTGGATCATGGGGCTCACACGTTCGTGGCTTAAACCGTCTACATCAATTTGATAAAGTGGAAATTGTTCAGGTGGTGGAGCCTTCTAAATCATATGAAGTTCTGGATCAGATGGTAGTTCATGTTGAAGAAATAATTAAATCCCTCGGGCTTCCCTATAGAATTTTAAGGCTATGCGCAGGAGACCTTGGCTTTACCTCTGTACTCACGTATGATTTTGAGGTTTTCTCAGCAGCTCAGGAAAAATGGTTAGAAGTTAGCTCGGTATCAAATTTTGAAGCTTTTCAGGCCAACCGGCTTAAACTCCGGATCAAGAATAGTGACGGAAAGAAAGAGCTGGCACATACACTAAACGGGAGTGCATTGGCCTTACCAAGGATTATAGCTGCAGTGTTGGAAAACAATCAGGCAGATGACCATATCAAAATGCCAGAGGTGCTACATCCATACCTTGGATTCAAGGAGATCCGTAATCATTAATTGCTTCTGAGATAAAGAGGGTTGATTTTTTAATCATTATATTTCATAGTCACATATATAAGCTATGAAGAAATCCACTTGTATTGACAATCAGGGCATGGTGTGATAATCTTAACGGTAAAGCGAATTGAACTTCCCGAAGTAGCCAAGAAGAAGATGTGAATTCATTTTATAAATTCAATCAAACCCATAATTCTACTGGCAAAGGGCTTACCTTTTTGTGTCCTGAAAACAGCTCATAATGTCACTTAACTTTTATTAACAGTAAATAACATATGTTAAGGTTGATAACATATTGATTTCGTTTTATAAACATGATTTTTGAAAAAAAAAATCGATGAAAACCTACTTACTTTTTCTTTCCATTCTTTTCAGTCATTTCACATTTAAGGGAGATGATCATGTTTACAACACCCTGACTTTCGAAAAAACAGAGTATGGATTAATATTTACTGAAATAACAGTAAAGGGAGAAAAAGTAAAGGCAATGATTGACTTTGGAGACCCACATTCTTTGATGCTTGCGCATTCCTTTGCCCTAAAAATGGGCATCAAAATGAATGATACAGGAAGCCAAATCTCAGACATAAATGGAAATAGATATTCGCTCTACAAAGGTGAAATCCCCTACTTGCAGATAGGTGATAAAGATTACAAGAGTTACCATTTTCACTCATCACCAAATGAAATTGAGAATGTTTCTAATCAAATTCAGATGGAGTTTCAGGCAGTTGTAGGATGGGGATATGTTTCAAAGAAACCTTTTACCATTGACTACAAAGCCGGAAAAATTATACTATTTCATCAGCTACCAGAAAAGAAGGTGGATTTCGAGCTTCCTTTCGACAATTCGGATGGCTATTTAATTATTCCTGCGATAATGGAAGATCAGCCCATTAACCTGCTTGTCGACACAGGATCTCCAGTTACTGTGCTTGACGCAACATTAAAATCAGAGACCAATCAGTTGTATTTGGCCGGGACCAACGTCACCCCCAGCCAATTATATTATGAAGATCTTTCAAGTTTGGCTGGCCTGGCAAATGGGTTGCTAGGTGGAGACCTACTCTCACGGTACACATTGCTTGTGAATCCGTCAGAAAACAGCATTACCTTCACCAATAAATCAATCGAATGATAACAATAAGAGAAGGCAAACAGGATGATTTACCCCATATTCTGGATTTAATCAAGGAATTGGCAGTATATGAAAAAGCCTTGGACCAGGTTGAAAATTCTGTTTCAAAGATGACGACAGATGGCTTTGGCGATCATCCTGTATTTGGATTTATTGTCGCCGAACAAGAAGGAAGAATAGTTGGCACTTCCATTTATTATTACAGATACAGCACCTGGAAAGGCAAGCGTCTTTACCTGGAAGATTTAGTCGTTACTGAATCTAAGCGAGGAGTTGGTGCGGGGAAGCTATTATTTGAAGCAACACTTGAAATAGCACGAAAAACAGATTGTACCGGAATGATGTGGCAGGTGCTTGACTGGAACGAGCCAGCCATAAATTTTTACAAAAAATACAAAACCCGGTTTGAAGACAATTGGCTGAATTGCAACATTGACTTTTAAACCTCTTCGAGCACCGTTCTGAATGCTGCCATTTTCGTACCGTAACGAATAATGGACTTTTTCTGGATTTTAGGCGCCACAGTATTTAGGTAGGTTTCCAGGTGTCCCAATGTTTCTGCCATATACTGGATAGCATAGGTTGCTCCGGTATCATCCTGACCTTCAGACAGCATCTTCATCATCCGATATTCCTTAAAAAAACCTGTATCCATCACCTCTGGAATGTGGGTTTCTTTCATCCATCCGATCCAGTCATCTTCTACATCGGCATCTATATTGACAGTAACATTGTATAAAATCATCCGTGCTTTTATTAGGTTTGGCAAATTAAGGATACGCAAAACAAACTTCCTTAGGTTTCAAAACATTTTAAGTGGCTGTCGGTTATCATGGGCATGAGCGTATATTCCATTAAAGACCTGGAACATTTATCAGGCATTAAAGCACATACCATACGGATATGGGAGCAGCGGTATAATCTATTTTCACCGCAAAGAACAGCTACAAACATTCGCTATTACAATGACGAAGATGTTAAGCTCATCCTTAACATAGCAACGCTCAAAAATAATGGCATGAAAATCAGCAAGATTGTAGAAATGCCGCCTGAGCGCTTGCAACGGGAAGTTCATAAGGTAAGTAAGGATAACAAATCCGATGAAGATCAAATCAGTGCATTAACACTTGCTATGGTAGATCTGGATGAAACGAGATTCAGTGATGTTCTGAATAGAAACATCGATCATCATGGGTTTGAGCGTGCGATGATGGAAGTAATCTATCCTTTTATGCGAAAAATTGGTATCCTCTGGCTAACAAACGCAATCAACCCAGCACAGGAACATTTCATTACACACCTGGTACGTCAAAAAATTATTGCTGCTACTGACCAGACTACTGTTAATACTGATGGTCCACTCTATTTTTTATTTCTTCCTGAAGGAGAATTACACGAACTGGGATTGCTTTTTGCAAATTATATTTTAAGATCCAGAGGTTTTAAAACCATTTTTTTTGGACAAAGCGTCCCATTGGATGCCTTAGAGGAAGTTTATTACAAATTGCACCCAGAGTGTATCATGACTGCTATGACCACAGCCCCGGATCCATCCAAGGTTCAGAAATATGTTGACCGGCTTGGCAATAAATTTAAAGAGTGCAAAATCTGTCTTACTGGAAGTCGAGTAATTGGGCAGGATATTACTATACCTGATAATGCTTCTATTCTTAATCGATTTGAAGATTTAAGCAAAATCACTGAAGAAGTAGCTGTCAACCAATCATAATATCTTAATCAACATATCAAGTCGTCCGGATTTATTAATCGGGATACGATGCGCCGTACTCTACATGTTGGAGTATCACTCTCGTGAAATGCAAGAAATGAAAGCTTTTGCACAAAAAATGTAATCTATAGTTCTCCTTCTTTGATATCTAAACGAAGGGTAATAAATCCATTTCAATGAACCTGAAAGTGCCTTTTTAAAGGATTAGAGTAAAAAATTAAATTTTGTTTAACTTTTTTCTTGTTTTATTAAACATTATTTACTTACCTTCGTTTAACTTTTCGAACTAAACGTTAAACAATATGACAGCTTTAGAATTCGGTTACAAAATTGAGAACCTAACCAGTTCACTCAAACCATATGCTTTGAAGTTGACCAAGGATGGAGAAGATGCTAATGACCTTCTACAAGAAACCGTTTTCAAAGCTTATAACAACAGAGACAAATTTCAGGACGGCACCAATCTGAAAGCTTGGATGTATACAATCATGAGAAACACCTTCATCACCAACTATCAGCGAATGGTGAGAAGAAATACTTTCATTGATACAACTGAAAACAATCATTTCATCAACTCTTCCAGTACTGTTATCGAGAATGACGCTAAAGGTAACTTTGTGATGAATGATATCAATTCGTCAATTGATGCCTTGAAGGATATGTATAAGATTCCATTTACCATGTATTTTAGGGGTTTTAAATACCATGAAATTGCTGAAAAGCTTAATATTCCCATAGGAACTGTAAAAAACAGAATTCACATAGCAAGAAAAGAGCTCAAGAAAGGATTAAAAGTATATGCCAACTAAGAATTTCCATAGTAGAGTAGTAGTGATAGGGGCCGGATTTTCCGGCCTTTCTTGTTCCTGCCACCTAGCAAAGCTGGGTTATAAGGTGACTCTTATTGAAAAAAACCCTCAACCGGGCGGACGAGCCAGAAGTTATTCAGATCAGGGATTTACCTGGGATATGGGGCCTTCCTGGTATTGGATGCCAGATGTCTTTGAAAGATTTTTCAGCACTTTTGGTAAGACAGTATCTGATTATTATCAATTGGATCGCCTAGATCCTTCCTACCGTATCAAATTTAAAAACGATACCATCGATATTCCGGCAAGCATGTCTGAACTCGAGAACCTCTTTGAACAGATAGAGCCAGGAAGTAGCAAAAAACTTCGGTCATTTTTAAAACAGGCAAAGTACAAATATGATGTTGGTGTAAAAAATCTAGTCTACAAACCAAGCCGGTCTCTGCTCGAATTTCTAGACATTAAATTGCTACTTGGACTCTTGAAAATGGATGTTTTCACCTCTATTGCCAAGCATGTCAGAAAGCATTTTAAAGATGAACGCCTTATCCAGCTGATGGAATTTCCCATTCTGTTTTTAGGTGCCACGGCTGAAAACACACCCGCACTTTACAGCCTTATGAATTATGCTGATTTATCACTTGGCACATGGTATCCAAAAGGTGGCATGAAGTCGGTTGTGGATGGAATGGTAACACTGGCTAAAGATCTTGGAGTGAATATTAAATTAGGAGAAGAAGTGAGCAACTTCTCATTCAGCAATAAAAAGATAGTTTCTGTAAACACATCAACTGAACGCTATGAGTGTGACATGGTGGTCGCGGGAGCTGACTATCATCATATAGATCAACATCTTCTACCTGAACCTTTTCAGAACTACAGTAAAAAATATTGGGACTCACGAGTATTAGCACCCTCTTCCCTTTTATTCTATATCGGGGTAGACAAAAAGCTTCCAAATCTCGAGCATCATACCTTATTCTTTGATGAAGATTTCAAACAACACGCAAGTGAGATATACGACAATCCAAAGTGGCCAAGTAAGCCTCTTTTATATGTATCTGCCACATCAAAGACAGATGAAACGGTAGCACCAAAAGGAAAAGAAAACCTTGTCGTATTGATTCCAGTAGCCCCGGATATCGAGGACACAGAGGAGATACGTGAGAAATATTTTAACATCATTATGGATAAGCTTGAGGCCTTTACAGGTGAAGATATTCGCAATCACATCTTAACCAAAAGGAGCTATGCACATAGGGAATTTTTGGAAGACTACCATTCATTCAAAGGCAATGCTTATGGCCTGGCCAACACATTATTGCAAACAGCTATTCTAAAGCCATCTCTTAAGAATAAGAAATTGAAAAATCTTTATTACACTGGTCAGTTAACAGTTCCGGGACCAGGTGTACCCCCGTCACTTATCTCAGGTGAGGTAGTGGCAAAAGAAATCGCCAAAGATTTTCCTATTTTTAAAGACTGATGGAGCACCTTTATACACAGACGGCCTTTGATTGTAGTAAGCTGATCACCAAAACATACAGCACTTCATTCTCGTTGGGCATTCGTACATTAAACAAAAAATATCATGCCCCTATCTATGCCATATATGGCTTTGTTAGATATGCAGATGAAATCGTGGATACCTTTCATGATCATGACAAAGGCGAACTCCTAAGACGATTCAAGAAGGACACTTATCAGGCCATTGAAGAAGGTATCAGTCTAAACCCTGTGCTTCATAGTTTTCAGCAAGTAGTTAATGAATACAAAATTGACCTGAATCTCATTGAGGCTTTTCTAGTCAGTATGGAAATGGACCTTAGTAAAAAAGATTATGATAATTCTGAGTATAAAAAATACATCTATGGAAGTGCTGAAGTAGTAGGCCTTATGTGCCTTAAAGTGTTCTGCGAAGGGGATCAAGGAAAATACGAAGAATTGTTAACTCCTGCTAAACTTTTAGGTTCAGCCTTTCAAAAAGTAAATTTTCTCCGGGATCTCAAAAGTGACTATAATGAGCGAGGGAGGGTGTATTTTCCAGGTGTTGATTTCAATCAATTCACAAGAGAAGAGAAAAATCAGATTGAAGTAGATATCAAGGAGGAGTTTAAAAATGCACTGGTGGGGATTAAAAAGTTACCAAAAGGGGTGCGTGCCGGGGTTTACCTGGCGTACATCTATTATACGGTATTATTCAAAAAAATCACTCGTCTCTCACCGGAGAGAATCAAGACGGAAAGAATACGTGTTCCTAACTTCAAAAAATTATTATTACTGTTAAAGTGCTACTTTTTACACAAACTAAACTTCATTTCAGAATGAACAAGACTAGCTTTACAGGAGTTATTAAGGTGTAAATCAAATAGTTGATGCAAGTTGTAATAAATATTCTAATTGTAGCGGGGACCTTCCTTTTCATGGAGGGGGTGGCGTGGTTTACACATAAGTATATCATGCATGGTTTTTTATGGAGTTGGCACAGATCGCATCATAAGGTACACAATCATGCATTGGAGATGAATGACCTGTTTGCAGTGGTGTTTAGCATCCCGTCAATTATCACTATATATTTTGGATATGCCAACTACACGGAGTTCTGGTGGCTCCTATATGTAGGTATTGGAATCTTGTGTTATGGAATTTTTTACTTTGTTTTTCACGACATTATTGTACACAGAAGGATCAAAATTCCCTTCAAAGCAAAAAGCAAATACATGAAGCGAATCATGCGTGCACACTATGTACACCATGAAAAACACACGAAAGAAGGGGCCGAGGCTTTCGGTTTTTTGTATGCTCCTAAGAAATACGAGAAATAACGCTTCAACATTATCATTTGATAAAGTGATTTTAATTACATTTGGTAATCATTAAAGAATCGGCTTGTTTTAACAAACCAAAAAAAGCGAGCTAAATGGCAGATCAAAAAAAAGAGGAGGTATGGGGAGCCATCGATGGTTTCTCCAATTATGAAATCTCCAACAGAGGAAAAATCCGGAGTAAAACAAGGAAAGTTTGGCACAAGGGAAGCAAGACACACATGAAGTTACGTGGAAAACTCATGCGTCAACGGTGGAACAAAATATGCAAGTGCTACTTTCTGGACCTAATTGATGATAACGGTAAACGAAGAACCGTATATCCGCATAAAGAAACCGCAAAGGTATTTGTGAAAAAGAATGATTCTGAAAAAACCATGATCATTCATAAGGATAATAATCCTAGAAATAACTACTTCGAAAATCTGGAGTGGATGACTCCTTCTGAGCACATGAAATGGCAATTTGAAGTGGGTAACAAAAACAACTACAAAGTGTGGAAGACCAGGAAGAAGAGATATAAAAATGGTTTCAAACCAGACACTGTTCTTCCGGGAAGACCGAAGAAGAATAAAGCAAAGGCTTAAAGGCCTAAAAAGAGCAAGGGGTTCCAGATGGAACCCCTTTTTTAATACTCTAACTAACCTAACCTAAAATCGCTTAAACGCAATATCTTCACCTCACCATCAAGTGAGGACAATTATAACCTTATAAATAGTGGAATTACTTAGCAGATGGCTCTACGCTCACGTAGGATCTGTCTTTTTTCCCTTTGTGGAATTTTACCACACCATCAGCAAGTGCAAAAAGCGTATGATCCTTACCCAGACCAACGTTTTGTCCCGGATGGTGCTTTGTACCTCTCTGGCGAACGATGATATTCCCAGCTACAGCTTGCTGTCCACCGAAGATTTTCACTCCAAGTCGTTTACTTTCTGACTCTCTTCCGTTTTTCGAACTACCTACACCTTTCTTATGTGCCATGAGATTTTATCCTTTAATGTCTTCGATCAAAATTTTAGAAAACTGCTGACGGTGACCATTCTTCACTCGGTAGCCTTTTCTTCTTTTCTTTTTGAACACGATCACCTTATCGTCTTTCACATGCTCAAGAATTTTCGCAGAAACTTTGGCTCCCTTTACAGTAGGCGCTCCCACTTTCACTTTGCCATCGTTATCTACAAGTAGTACTTTATCAAAGTCTACTTTTGCACCCTCCTTACCTTCCATTAATGGAGCGTAAAGGAATTTGTCTTTCTCTGCTTTATACTGCTTCCCAGCAATGTCTACTATCGCGTACATTTTGTCTTCTTTTGAAAAAAGGATTGCAAAGATACCATTCTAATATGAATATCCAAACATGCAGTGTGGATAAAATGCTATAAAAATATTTTTAATTTTTTTTTCACTTTTTTTTACCCCCATTTCTGCGTGTTTTCCTCAAAGTAGCAATTACAAATTTGACTCCTAAATAGCTAAAAAACAATTCGTTATAATATATTTTTAATATCCAAATCACACCTTCCGCACCCGTAATAACTGCTTGGATTTTCGCGTCGTTTTTAACACATTTGTAGACAAGCCGCGAGAAAAATAAACCACTCTTAGGGCTGTATCCCGAGACTTAAAAAGTTTTTAAAAAGGCACATCAAAAAAGATGCGCCCAAGGGGGATTTTATTGTTTTGTGAAATAGACTAAAACTGTTTGAAAAACAGAGACTTATGAGCGACACAGCAGCACATTTAGAAGAACCCATCCTCAAAGAGAACAAGGATCGTTTTGTTCTTTTCCCAATCCAGCACAATGACATCTGGGAGTTTTACAAAAAAGCAGAAGCCAGCTTCTGGACAGCAGAAGAAATAGATCTAAGCCAGGATCTTAAGGATTGGCAAAACACCATGACTGACGATGAAAAGCACTTCATTAAACACGTGCTTGCATTCTTTGCTGCCAGTGATGGCATTGTAAATGAAAACCTTGCAGAAAACTTCGTCGCTGAAGTTCAGTATACAGAAGCTAAATTCTTTTATGGTTTCCAGATTGCTGTAGAAAACATCCACTCTGAGACTTACTCATTACTAATAGATACCTACGTTAAAGATCCTAAAGAGAAAGATTATCTCTTTAACGCCATTGAAACAATGGATTGTGTGAAGAAAAAAGCTGACTGGGCTTTACGTTGGATCGATGAAGGATCATTCGCAGAGCGATTAGTTGCTTTTGCAGCAGTGGAAGGCATTTTCTTCTCAGGTAGTTTTTGTAGCATCTTCTGGTTAAAGAAAAGAGGCTTGATGCCTGGCTTATCTTTTTCCAATGAGCTCATTTCAAGAGACGAAGGGCTTCATTGTGACTTTGCCTGTCTGCTATATAATAACCATGTAAATAATCAGCTCCCCAAAGAAACAGTTCAGGAGATTATTAAGGATGCTGTAGAAATAGAAAAGGAATTTGTAACCGACGCACTTCCAGTGAAGCTGATTGGAATGAACTCTGACCTGATGTGTCAGTATATCGAGTTTGTTGCCGATCGTTTATTGGATGAGCTCGGATGCGACAAAGTATATAACTCGACTAACCCATTTGATTTCATGGAGATGATCTCCCTTCAGGGTAAAACTAACTTCTTTGAAAAACGAGTGGGTGAGTATCAAAAAGCCGGAGTAATGGATAACGGCGAAAGCGGAAAAGACAAATTCTCCCTAGATGAAGACTTTTAAATTATTTGTAATCACCTTATCACGATAGCCTATGTTAGTTGTAAAAAGAGACGGAAGAAGAGAATCCGTAAAATTTGACAAAATCACAGCTCGAATTGAGAAGCTGTGTTATGCTTTAAACGCAGACTATGTAAAGCCTGTAGAAATTGCCAAGAAAGTAATTGATGGATTGTATGATGGTGTGTCAACTGTTGAATTAGACAACCTTGCAGCTGAGACAGCTGCAACAATGACAACACGTCATCCTGATTTTGCTAAGCTGGCAGCAAGAATTTCAATCTCTAACCTGCACAAGGTAACAGAGACATCATTCTCCAATACCATGAAGAGAATGTACGAATACATCAACCCCAAAACAGGTGAAAATGCCGCACTCCTTTCAAAGCAGGTTTATGGCATCATTCGAAAGAATGCGAAAAGGCTGGATGACGCAATTGATTACAACAGGGATTACAACTACGACTACTTTGGCTACAAAACATTAGAGCGTTCATACCTAATGAAACTCGATGGCAAGATTGTGGAAAGACCACAGCACATGCTTATGAGAGTTTCTGTTGGTATCCATGGTGAGGATATCGAGTCTGCAATTAAGACGTACGACCTGATGTCTGAAAAGTGGTTTACGCATGCGACTCCAACTCTTTTCAACGCAGGTACTCCAAAGCCACAGTTATCTTCATGCTTCCTGCTTTCTATGCAGGACGACAGCATCGATGGGATTTACGATACACTAAAGCAATGTGCTAAGATTTCACAATCTGCTGGCGGTATCGGCCTCAGCATTCACAATGTGAGAGCTACTGGTGCATATATTAAAGGTACCAATGGTACTTCTAATGGAATTGTGCCTATGCTTCGAAACTTTGATATGACCGCTCGGTATGTAGATCAGGGGGGTGGTAAAAGAAAAGGAAGCTTCGCTATCTACCTAGAGCCATGGCATGCAGACATCTTCGATTTTCTCGATCTAAGAAAAAACCACGGAAAAGAAGAGATGAGAGCAAGAGACTTGTTCTATGCACTCTGGATTCCTGATTTGTTTATGGAACGCGTGGAAAGCAATGGTGACTGGACGATCATGTCTCCGGATGAATGTCCCGGACTCTTCGAAGCATACGGTGATGAGTTCAAGGCACTATATGAAAAATACGAACGTGAAGGAAAGGGTAGAAAAACCATAAAGGCACAAGACCTTTGGTTTGAGATTCTTGAAGCTCAGATTGAGACAGGTACTCCTTACATGTTATATAAGGATGCAGCCAACAAGAAGTCTAACCAGAAAAACTTAGGTACTATCCGATCCAGTAACCTGTGTACTGAGATCATGGAGTACACTTCTAAAGACGAGGTGGCTGTGTGTAACCTGGCCTCTATTGCTCTTTCCAGATTCGTGATCGATGGTAAGTTTGATCATCAAAAACTGTATGAAATAACCAAAGTAGTGACAAGAAATCTGAATAAGGTGATTGATGTGAACTACTACCCTGTTCCTGAAGCCAGAAACTCTAACATGAAGCACCGACCAATCGGTATTGGTGTTCAGGGGTTAGCCGATACGTTCTTGCTTCTTAAGATGGCGTTTGAGTCAAGTGAAGCAAGAAAGCTGAACAAGGAAATCTTCGAGACCATATACTATGCGGCAATGGAGACTTCCATGGAAATCGCACAGGAAGAAGGCCCGTATGAGACATTTAAAGGTTCTCCGGTATCAAAAGGTGTATTCCAGTTTGATATGTGGGGTGTAACACCTGATTCGGGACGTTGGGACTGGACAGACCTTAAGCAAAAAGTGAAGAAGCACGGGGTGAGAAATTCACTCCTTCTTGCTCCTATGCCGACAGCATCAACTTCTCAAATACTAGGAAACAATGAGTGTTTCGAGCCTTACACTTCCAACCTATACTTGAGAAGAGTACTTTCAGGTGAATTCATTGTGGCAAACAAGCACCTAATGAAAGAACTGATCGACCTTGGTCTGTGGGATGAGCGTATGATGAATCGAATCAAGGCAGAGAATGGATCGATTCAGAACATTCCTGAAATTCCGGAGGAGATCAAGGAAAGATATAAGACCGTTTGGGAGATTTCTCAAAAGGCAATCATCGATATGTCTGCAGACAGAGGGGCATACATCTGTCAGAGCCAGAGCTTAAACATCCACCTACAGGATGCCAACTTTGGTAAGATGACCTCTATGCACTTCTACGCCTGGAAAAAAGGCCTGAAGACAGGAATGTACTACTTGAGAACGAAAGCAGCGACTGACGCAATCAAGTTTACTGTATCAAAAGAAAAACAAGAGCAACCAAAGGAAGCAGTAGCCGCACAGCAGGCGGGCGCAGCAAGCCAGACGCAAGCACAGGTTGACCAGCAGGCAGCAATGCAATGCTCACTGGACAATCCGGACGATTGCGAAATGTGTGGCTCTTAACCCGAATAATTCGGGAGATAGTTAACAAGTGTAATTCTAGATTTAGATAGCCCTGACGGAAACGTCAGGGTTTTTTATTTAGAATCACTTCGAAATGTCCTATTCAATCCATTTATATTTATGTAAATTGAGCCATCACTAAAATCACAGTTTATGAAAAAGCTATTTACATTAATTTTCATTGGATGCACACTTGTCACATTCGCCCAGTGTGATGATTCTTTCTTTCCTTTTACTGAAGGCGTGAGTTTTGAGCAAACGGCCTACGACAAAAAAGACAAAGTACAAGGAAAAAGTATGAGTGAAGTGATTTCTGTGGATGGATCTTCAGCCATCGTCAAAAACGTCTATTATGATAAAAAAGGAAAGGAAATGGCAGATGGTGAATACACGATTATTTGTGAAGGCAGCACCATCAAAATGGATTTCAATAATTTCATTCCTGATGGCATGCTAGATCAATACGGGGATGCCGAAGTAAGTGTAGAGGGTGATTTCATCACAATTCCGGATAATCTTCAGGCAGGTCAGGCACTTCCGGATGGAACAGGAACCATTACCATTAAAATGACGAGCTCAGCAGCCATGAACATCACCATGGATATGACCATCACCGATAGAAAGGTGGAAAAGAAGGAAACACTGGATACCCCTGCCGGTTCGTTTGAGAGCTTCAAAATAACCCAAACCACCATTATGAAAATGAACATGATGGGCATGAACAAAACAACTGAAACATCAGCAGCTTCATGGTATGCTAAGGGTGTTGGTATGGTTCGTAATGAGAATTATGACAAAAAAGGAAACCTAATGGGCTATACCCTGCTAACCTCATTTAATAAATAACCCAATACATTAATTTCTCTTTGGGAAAAGCTTTTACATTTCAAAAGAAAAATCCTATCTTTGCCGTCCTAAAATTTTGGAACACAGAATAGCGTTATGGCAAACCATAAATCAGCACTTAAGAGAATCAGAAGCAACGAAGCGAAAAGACTGAGAAACAGATACCAGCATAAAACGACTCGTACGTTCATTAAAAGACTAAGAGAGACGACTGATAAGAAAGCAGGTGAAGAGCTTTTAACTCAGGTAATCTCTATGGTGGATAAACTTGCTAAGAAGAATATTATCCACAAAAACAAAGCTGGACACCTTAAGTCCCAATTGACTAAGCACGTAGCTGGTCTTTAAGCTTTAGTTACAAGATATTTTTTTTACCCTGTGTGAGCAATTGCACAGGGTTTTTTCATTTTGAGGCTTTATTTTACAAGCGGAATGGAAGGCAACCGTTTGACGATAAAGCGATGGGCAGAAGAAGATCGCCCCAGAGAAAAACTCCTTTTAAAAGGAAAGGCTTCACTTTCAGAAGCAGAGCTTATCGCAATTCTAATAGGATCAGGAAATACTGAACAAACTGCTGTAGAGCTTTCACAACACATCCTCAGTCAGTGCGAAAACAATCTGGCCAACCTTGCGCGCCTTTCTGTAAAGGATCTACAAAAATTTAAAGGCATTGGCGAGGCTAAAGCGATCTCCATAGTATCTGCTCTGGAGCTGGGAAGGAGACGAAAAGAATCCGAACCCTCCAAAAAAGTAAAAATCACTTCATCAGACGATGCATTTCACTTGCTTCATGGTGATATGATGGATTTGAATCATGAGGAATTCTGGTTGCTCTTATTAAAACGAAACAATGAAGTGATCAAAAAAGAGATGCTGAGCCGGGGCGGAGTTTCAGGAACAATAGTAGATGCAAAAATTATTTTTAAGCGAGCACTGGAAGAAACGGCCAGTGGCCTCATACTAGCTCACAATCACCCGAGCGGAAACCTCAAACCCAGCCAGGAGGACATCAATCTGACAAAGCGCCTGAAAGAGGCTGGAAAATCTCTTGACATATCCGTACTTGATCATCTCATTATTACAGACCATACTTTTTTCAGCTTCGCTGATGAGGGGCTTTTATGACCCACTTAGCTAAATTTGCATCATGAAAAAGGCTTGGCTTATACTCATCCCTGTTGCACTAGTCGTCTTCTTTATGATGCGCTCCGGAGGGAACGATGAGAGCTACATTCAGGAGATCAATCAATTTTGGGAAGACAGGCATGACTTCTTCAAAACGTCAGAAGCTAGCCCGTTTATCCAAAAGGATGTTGACTACCAATCGGTCGAATACTTCGATCCAAATCCGGAATATAAGGTAAATGGCACATTGGATAGATATTCTAAGCGAGAAACGCTTAAACTGGGCAACAGTGACGGCACCACAACCACCTACCTCAAGTTTGCGGATGTGAAATTTAAAATCAAGGGACAGTCCTGCTCATTGCTAATTTTAAAAGCACTGGGATTCGGCAACCAATACCTACTGGCATTCGGTGACGGTACCAGTGGAGACACAACCTATGGTGGCGGCCGTTATCTGGACGTAGCAATTGGGAAATCGGATCGGGTTACACTGGATTTTAACAAAGCATATAACCCCTACTGCGCCTACTTTGATGACTTTACCTGCCCGCTCCCTCCCCGCGAAAACCTGTTGGATGTGGCGATTGAAGCCGGGGAAAAGAATTATCTGTATTAGGCACTCAAACTCAACCCACAGCTTCACAGATTCCTTATTTTTGCTCTCTTAAATTCAGAGATAGAGTAGAATGAAGGTTTCGTACAATTGGCTGAAAGAATACATCGACTTTAAAGAAACACCAGAGCAACTGGGTGACATCCTTACTCAGACAGGCCTGGAGGTTGAGGGCATTGAAAAAGTTGAAAAAATTCCGGGTGGATTAAAGGGGATTGTTGTAGGAGAAGTGAAGTCCTGCGAAAAGCACCCTAACGCGGATAAGCTCAAGGTCACGAAGGTAGATATCGGTGCTGATGAACTATCAGATATCGTCTGTGGTGCTCCAAATGTGGCCGCTGGGCAAAAAGTATTGATCGCTACCGTAAACTCAACCATCCACCCAACTAACGGTGAGCCATTCAAAATCAAGAAAGCCAAAATCAGAGGAGAGGTCTCTGAAGGAATGATCTGTGCCGAAGATGAACTGGGTCTTGGTACAAGCCACGATGGAATTATGGTGTTGGACACTGATAAGCCAAATGGCACTCCTGCAATCGAACTCTTTGAAACCGGTGAAGATCACGTCTTTGAAATCGGGCTTACTCCAAACCGAGGTGATGCCACTTCTCACATGGGTGCCGCAAGGGATCTAAAAGCATACTTCAGGAAGGAATTAACCCTACCTGAAACCAAAGATTTCAAAGTAGAAGTAGACCAGCCTATTGAAGTGGTGGTTGAAAACACCGAGGCATGTCCCAGGTATTCCGGAATTACCATTCGTGGAGTAGAAGTAAAAGCTTCACCAGACTGGCTCCAATGGAAACTTCGATCAATTGGCTTAGAACCAATCAACAACATTGTAGACATTACCAATTATGTGTGCCATGCGATAGGCCAACCTATGCATGCATTTGATGCAGACAGGGTTGAGGGGAATAAGGTTCTGGTGAAAACACTTCCTAACAAAACCAAATTCACAACCTTAGACGAAAAGGAAAGAGAGCTGCATGAAAAAGATTTGATGATCTGTAATGGCAAAAGTGAGGGCATGTGTATTGCTGGTGTTTTCGGAGGCACCAAGTCAGGAGTGACTGAATCCACAAAGAACATCTTCCTGGAAAGTGCATACTTCTCAGCAGACTGGGTGAGAGCCGCTGCTCAGCGTCATACACTATCCACAGACGCATCCTTTAGATACGAGCGAGGTACCGACCCTGAAATGACCGTATATGCGCTGAAGCTTGCTACAACACTAATTCTGGATGTCGCTGGAGGAAAAGTTTCCTCTGAAGTGATTGACATCTACCCTGAGCCAATTAAAGAAAAGGAAATTGAAATCACTTTTCAGAATTTCCACTGGCTAATCGGTAAATCGCTGGACCATAAGCTAATCCTCGATATTCTAAACTGGCTGGATATCAAAACAGAAAATGTGACTGAGAAAGGCTTTAAAGCCATAGTACCAGCTTATAGAAGCGATGTGACACGCCCTGCCGATTTGGTAGAAGAAGTGCTTCGAATCTATGGATTCAATGAGGTAGAGCTGGATGAGGACTTCTCGGCTGACTACCTGGCTGAGTTCAATGAATTTGAACCATACCGGGTGCAGGAAGACCTTTCCAGGTTTTTAGCAGGAAATGGTTTTTCTGAAATCCTTACTAACTCATTGACCAACCCTAAATATCATGAGAAATTTCCTCTAGGTGGCAAACCAGTTGAAATGCTGAATCCTTCCAGCGAAGAATTGACGATCATGAAAACATCTCCGGTATATACCGCACTGGAGTCTGTTGCCTACAACATCAACCGCAGAAATCCGAATCTGAAATTCTTCGAGTTTGGACGATCTTACAAAA
This sequence comes from Ekhidna sp. ABH4_415, assembly GCF_056161305.1. NCBI lineage: Bacteria > Pseudomonadati > Bacteroidota > Cytophagia > Cytophagales > Reichenbachiellaceae > Ekhidna > Ekhidna sp. ABH4_415. The sequence continues at coordinate 281,796 of NZ_JBSWYW010000006.1, read as the reverse complement.
ATGAAGATAAAGCATACCAGGAAACCGAATGGCTTTCTTTTTATCTGACAGGAAACACCTTGGAAGAAAACTGGCTGGATGAGCCAAGAAAGAATTCTTTCCATGACCTCAGCACCACCGTGATGAGCATGCTAAAATATGCCGGCATCCGAAAAACGGAGATCGTTCCTTCCGAAAAAGGGACCCTTTATGATTACGGTGTGGTAATTAAGAAAGAGGGTAAAATGCTCGGTTTGCTTGGTAAGCTGAAGAAAGAGCTGGTTTCCATTTATGGAATCAAGCAGGATGTGTTTCATGCACAGCTTGACTGGGAAGCTGTGCTTAGCGTTTATAAATCAGACATTGCGTACGAGCCGATCCCAAAATTCCCTGAGGTAAAAAGAGACCTTTCATTGGTGCTGGACAAAAGTGTATCTTACGCTGACATCCAACAACTTGCCTTCAGGCAGGAAAAGAAATTATTGAACAGAATGAACCTTTTTAGCGTGTACGAGGGGGATAAGATCGAAAAAGGAAAAAAAGCTTACGCAATTAGTTTTTTTCTTCAAGATAAATTCAAAACTTTAACAGATAAACAGATAGAAAAGAGCATGAATGCACTGATGAATCTTTACGAGAAAGAGCTCGGTGCAGTCATTAGAAAATAAGATGCCAAGCGAGAAATTATATCGTGAGTTTCAGAATCTGGAGCGAAAAATTCAACTGGTGCTTAGTGAAAATAAGCGCCTGAAAGATGAATTAAATCACGCCAGAGAGGAAAATGGCACCCTGAAAGAGAAAATAGATAGTCAGCAGGCTAGCTTGAATTCTTTCCAGGATCAGATGAAAATAAATAAACTAGTAAATAACAAGGTAGTCAGTGATGGGGATTCAGCACAGCTGAAAGAGACGATTGATGGCTACATCAAGGAGATAGATAAATGTATTGCCCATTTGGCAGAATAATTAAATGAAATCCGAATGGCAGAACTATCCATAAAAATCAGAATTGGGAACAGGGAGTATCCCATGAGAGTGAAAGCGGAGGATGAGGAACGTATTAGAAGAGCAGGAAAATTGTTAAACGAGAAAATAAAAAATTACCAAAACCAGTTTGGTATCGATGATACACAAGATTTGGTAGCAATGGTAGCTTTTGATTGTCTGGTAGAGAAACTAAAACGAGAAGAATCTTCGGAAGCATCTGATGATTTTGCACTCGGCGAAATTTCAAAACTGAACCAGCTCATAACCGACTCGATCTGATTATATCGCCCTTGATTTAGACACACCTGACTGTCCTGTTATTTGAATCACTCAAATACACACAGATGGACACCACAATATTAATTGTAATCGCCAGCATAACAGGAGCCGTTGCAGGCTTGCTGATTGGTCGGGCGTTGCAAGGCAGAAGTGCCGGCAAAAAAGTAAAAGATGCCGAAGAACAAAGTAAACTTATCCTGAAAGAGGCGAAGGTTACTGCAGAAAGCATCAAGAAGGATAAAATTCACGAAGGCAAAGAAGAGCTATTCAAGCTAAGAAGTGAATTTGAAGAAGAAGCTGCTCGAAAGAAAAGTATCATCATTTCCAACGAACAAAAGCTAAAGCAGAAAGAGTCTAATCTGAATAAGCAGTTTGAACAGGTAAAGCGAAAGGAAGACGAGCTAAACAGCCTCAAGGAAACCCTCTCTAATCAGATGGAGATCGCACGTCAGCGAAAGGAGGAGTTTGAGAAAATGCAAAAACAGCAAGTGGCTATCCTGGAAAAAGCAGCCAACCTTCCAGCCGATGAAGCCAAAGCTCAATTGATGGAGGCACTAAAAGATGAAGCGAGGACAAGCGCATCCGCCCACATCAAAGAAATTGTAGAAGAGGCAAAAATGACCGCCACTAAAGAGGCTAAAAAAGTGGTAATCGAGGCAATTCAGCGAACGGCTACAGAACATGCCATCGAAAATACAGTCTCGGTTTTCAACATTGAAAGTGACGATATCAAAGGAAAAATCATCGGTCGTGAAGGGCGAAATATTCGAGCCCTTGAGGCAGCAACCGGAGTAGAGATCATCGTCGATGATACACCGGAAGCAATCATTATTTCCGGATTTGATCCTGTACGAAGGGAGATAGCAAGACTTTCTCTTCATCGCCTGGTTCAGGATGGAAGGATTCACCCAGCCAGAATTGAAGAGATAGTAAACAAAACCTCTAAGAATATTGGTGATGAAATTGTAGAGATTGGAGAGCGTACGGTTATTGACCTTGGTATCCATGGATTGCATCCTGAATTGATCAAGATGGTGGGTCGAATGCGATTCAGGTCATCATACGGTCAGAACCTGCTTCAGCATTCCAGAGAAGTTGCCAACCTTTGTGCTACACTTGCTTCGGAGCTGGGACTAAACCCTAAGCTTGCGAAGCGAGCAGGATTACTTCACGATATTGGCAAGGTTTGGCCGGATGAACCGGAGAAGCCTCACGCCATTATAGGAATGGAGCTGGCCCAGAAATACAAAGAAAACGCCGAAGTGTGCAACGCCATTGGAGCCCACCACGATGAGATTGAGATGACTTCTATGATCTCCCCTATCGTACAAGCCTGTGATGCCATCTCAGGCTCCAGACCGGGAGCCCGTCGTGAGATCATGGAACAATACCTGAAACGATTGAAAGACCTGGAAGGCATTGCTCTAAATTTTGACGGAGTAAATAAATGCTACGCCATTCAGGCAGGTCGTGAACTTCGAGTACTTGTGGATGCAGAGAATGTAGACGATAAGCAGGCGAGTGATCTTTCTTTCAATATCTCTCAGAAAATAGAGAAAGACATGCAGTACCCGGGACAAATAAAAGTGACCGTGATAAGAGAAACTCGTGCGGTGGCTTTTGCTAAGTAAAAATTAACTTTAATATAAAAGCATTATGAAACAGCTATTATTATCTATTTCGATACTTTCAATTATCATCATTACTTCTTGTGGTAGTGATGACGGAGTATCGGTAAACAATCAAATTACCGTTGGTGATCAGACTTTTGACATTACTCATGGGGGGTTTATTGACCTTGGAGAAACGGAAGGGACAAAGCAAGGTGCCTTTGCTTTAGCAGATGCTGAGGTGTCAATCTCCCAGACCTCATTTTCAGTTTCAAGTTCATCATCCATTCGAATTGTTTTCACCTTAGTAGCCTTAGGCTCTACGCTTAGCTCCGGAAGCTATTCGGAAGGAGATGTAGTAAGTCCAGACGCAGGTAAAGTTTTCTTTATTTCACTCATTCAAGCAGATGGGACCTCCTATACCGTCAACGACGGAACAATTAACCTCAGTGGTTCCAGTCCGAATTTTACTGTGAAATTTGACCTCTCTTTGGAAAACGGAGACAAACTTACAGGCGGGTTTAAAGGAGAATTTGCTACAAACTAATTTTTTTGAATATTTTTGACTCCATGTTTAAAAGCTGGACAGATAAAAAGAGAAAATCTGATAAGAAATCAAAACGATTTCTGTAGGTCCGGCTATTGAATAGATTTTATTTAACCAATAATATTTCAAAAACCGGAGCATCAAGCTTCGGTTTTTTTGTTTAAACCTTTTGTAAAATATTTAGAATGGAAAATGCTAATCTGATCCGAGCCGCAGTTAATCATGGCTCACCACTTTACATCTACGATGCAAATCAAATGATGGAGAACTATGAAAAATTCACCAGCGCGTTTAAAGTGGATCAGCTCAAGGTACATTATGCCTGTAAAGCACTTAATAATCAGGCCATTCTAAAACTCTTCAAATCCATGGGTGCCGGATTGGATTGTGTTTCTATTGAAGAGGTTCACCTGGGATTACATGCAGGCTATCCGGCAGAGGATATTCTTTTTACTCCAAATAACATATCAACTGAGGAATATGAACAAGCCATCGAGCTTGGAGTAAAAATCAATGTAGACAATCTCTATACGCTGGAGTATTTTGGGATCAATCATCCTGATATTCCGATTTACATTCGAATCAATCCACACCTGATGGCTGGTGGGAATCAGAATATTTCTGTTGGTCATATCGATTCAAAGTTTGGTATTTCTATCCATCAGGTTCCCAACATTGAGCGAATTGTAAAGAAACTAGGTATTAATGTAATGGGAGTTCACGTTCATACAGGATCAGACATCCTTGATGCTGATATTTTCATAAAAGCAGCTGAATTGGTTTTCAGTGTAGTTGAAAAATTTGATTCGGTCACTCACATTGATTTTGGTAGTGGATTTAAAGTGGCCTACAAACCGGATGACCTACACACCAACATTGATCGCTTTGGCAAGAAGTTTAGCAAGGCATTTAATGACTTTTGTGAGAAGCAGGGGAAGACTTACACACTCGAGTTTGAACCGGGGAAATATATGGTAAGTAATGCCGGATATTTTGTGGCCAAAGCAAACCTGATCAAGCAAACAACTTCCTGTACATTTGTCGGTCTGGATACCGGCTTCAACCACTTCATCAGGCCGATGTTTTACAATGCCTATCATCACATTGAAAACCTGTCAAATCCACAGGGAGAAAAGAAAGTATACAATGTGGTCGGATACGTATGCGAGACAGACTCATTCGCTTCTGATCGAATCATACCGGAAGTGAGAAAAAATGACTTACTGGTTTTCAAAAATGCAGGAGCTTATTGTTCTACAATGGCTTCAAACTACAACTCACGTCCTCGACCTGCAGAGGTGCTTGTTCATAATGGTAAGGAACACTTGATTCGAAGAAGAGAAACGATAGAGGATATATTAAGTACACAGATTGAGGCTGATATCAACTATTGATTTTCAAACTCATGCTTGAGGAGCCATTGTTTCCGGTGGATACCACCGCCATAACCAACGATGCTACCATCAGAACCAATGATACGGTGGCAAGGGATAATGATTGAGATTCGGTTCTCACCATTTGCTCTTGCCACTGCTCTCACGGCTTTCACATCCCCTACCACATCTGCCTGCTGTTTGTACGAACGTGTCACGCCATAGGGGATATGGACCAATGCATTCCAAACTTTTTGCTGAAAGTCGGTACCCGGTACCACAAGCGGTACCTCGAATGATTTTCTTTCCCCATTGAAATATTCATCTAGTTGACCAGCTGCTGTGTCGATCATCGGATGTTTACCTGTTACCATTTCAGAAGTCATGCGTTTCTTAAGGATGGAAATTTGCGTCTCCAGCATTTTTCGATCTGTAAATTCAAGAAGACACAGCCCCTCGTCCGTAACCCCAATCATCATTGGTCCTAATGGTGTTGAAATGCGATTAATGGTAATAAGCTGTCCTTGCGTGCCCGGTGAAAATCCTGTCATATTTTTAAAGGTATCTGAGAAGCCGCTCAGTGAATCATATCCATTTTGAAATGCGGATTGTGTAACTGTTTGACCCTCTTTGATTTTCAAAAAAGCCTCATTGATTCTACTCATCCTTAAGTAAGCCTGAAAGGTGATGCCATGCGTTTTCTTAAAATACCTCCTCACTCTACTCGGACTAAAGCCTAGCTGATTCAATTCATAGTCTTTCCATTTTCTTGCAGGATCTTCCTCCACAGCCTTCAAAAGTGGAATTAACCACGCTGGAGCTGATTGATAGCTTTTCATAGGCCGGCATACTTTGCAGGCTCGATACCCATGGCTCAATGCCTCATTGGTAGAACTGAAGAACTCTACGTTCTCATATTTTGGCTTCCGGGCAGAACAAGTAGGTCTACAGAATATCCCTGTAGTTTTCACTCCCACAATAAATACACCCTCATATTGAGAGTTTTTGTCCAAAAGGGCCTGGTACATTTCGTCAGGAGATGGAAGAGCAGAAATCATGGATCAAATGTAGAATACCTGGGCATCAAGGTACAACCGAAAATTGAACAAGCATTTTTTACCTTTATACAATGGCATTCAATGAATTCTTAGCTGATAAATTACGTCAGTCACTGAAAGAGCGTAAGGTCGTCTTTGAGGAAAAGAAAATGATGGGAGGGTTGTGCATCATGGTCGATGATAAAATGTGTATTGGGGTTATTAAGGATGACCTCATGGCCAGAGTCGGACCTCATGAATATCAGAGGTTTTTAGATAAGCCCTGTGCGCGAGTGATGGATTTCACCAAACGTCCCATGAAAGGATATTTATACGTCAACCCGGCAGGTTGGGATAACGATGATGAGCTTAGTGAGTGGGTTCATCAATGTCTGGAATTCAATAGAGAAGCCAAATCCTCTAAAAAGAAGTGATCATACTTTCAGGTGATTTTTTAGAAAAACTTTCTAACTTTTAAAAAAGATTCTACCATTGACCTAGACTCCTTACCAATGAAATACACCAATGAAGTCGTCATCGATAAGTCCCGCGATGAGACCATTAAATTATTCGACAATCCGGATAACATGAAGTACTGGCAAAAAGGATTTATCAGCTTCGAGCACATTTCTGGTGAACCCGGAAAACCAGGTGCAGAATCCATCATTAAATATGATTTTGGAAAACGAAAGATGGAGTTAATTGAGACCATCACTTTCAGAAACCTGCCAGATGAGTTTCATGCAAACTACCAGACAAAAAACGTTGTAAACATCCAAAAGAACTATTTTAAAGATGAAGGCAGTCAGACTCGTTGGATATCTGAAACAGAGTTTAAGTTTTACGGTTTCATGAAGATATTGGCATTTTTTATGGGGAAGAAGACGTTTAGCAAACAGACACAATCATATATGGATGATTTTAAGGCTTTTGCTGAGGGAAACCCTAAATATGGAAATTGAAGCCATTAGAGATTATTGCCTTCAAAAACCAGGAGTAACTGAAGGAATGAAGTGGGGAGATCACCTCACTTTCATGGTTGGTGAAAAAATGTTTGCCATTTTTGGGTTGGATCAAACACCTGTCACCGCATCTTTCAAAGTAAGTAATGAAGGTTTTGAGAAAATGCAACACCAACCGGGTATGAAAGCTGCACCCTACCTGGCCAGATACAAATGGATAGCAATAGAAGATATTGGAATTATCCCTGACAACAATTGGCGGGAAATACTAGATGAGTCTTATCAATTAGTTAAACAGAAATTGCCAAAAAAAGTACAAGAATCACTTTAGTTAACTGCCGGAAAAAAGAACTCCAATATATCATCGGTGGTGGCTCTCCAAAGGCCCCAGCTATGGCCTTCCGGAAGTTCTTTCCATACTAGGTCATGGCCTGTATCGATGAGGTAGTCTTTCACCTTTCGCATATTCGGAGGTAATGAGCTTCCTTCATAAGTTCCCCAGATGGTTGCCACTTTTATGTCCTTTTTCACGCCATCCATTACTATCCCATTTGTATGGTAGTTATTGGGCTGAAATGCGCCTGAATGAATGCCGCAATTCCCGAACACTTCAGGGTTTTGAAAAGCAATAATCGCTGAAATATTACCCCCATATGAATCGCCAATTACTGCTCTTGAAGCAGCAGACGCTATGGTAGCATAATTGCCATCTATGTGCGGAACCAACTCCTTTACAAAAAAGTCCGTGTATTTGAATCGATCATCAAAAGCATACTCAATGTTTCGGTCCTTGGGTACCACAAAAACACCAATGGTCGGAGTGATCTTGTTATCTGCGATGAGGTTATCTAACACATTCTTTGTACTTGCCAAAGTAAGATAATCAGATCCGTCTTGAAAGTATGCAACAGGATATTCATTCGAATCATTATAAGAAGCCGGCAAGTAAACGTGCACATCATAAGTCTTCCCTGTATGGGTACTGGCAATTTGAAATTCTGAAATCAATCCTTTATCAATATCGTCTCTTGAGTTTATTTCTTCCGGTTGCTCGTATTTAGGCATGGCTAATTCCGAATTTGGGCCGAACCCCCCGCCGATGCGATTCGGATTCTTTGGATCCAATATCCAGTTTGAGCCATTAACTACCAATTTGTAGTCAAGTCTCGCGTTTGATTCGAAAGTTTCTTTTCTATACCACAAATTCGTTTTGCCAAGTTTGGTAAAACTCCTTCCCGATGGATTCCACCCATTGAAATCGCCGGCGACCTGAACGCTATTCGCATCACCATAGTATAAGAAATAGGCATTTGTTTTTTCCTCGATATAAGGTGCCTCTACAGTATCCATGAACCCCTCTGTCAACACTGCTTGATTAGCAGAGTCAGACTCCATCACTGCCTCTACTAACTCAGAAAAGCTAGCTATTTCTATTACAGTATCAGGAGTTGGTGACTCCTGCTTACATTGGACAGTAAGCAGGATCATGCTCATTGCACAAAAATTACTCAGGTGTCTTTTCATCCGGCCATTCCAGTTTAAAGTCCTTCCAATAATCTCCTACTGTCTGTTTCATCTCTCGATGCATAATTAGAATTCCTATAAGGTTAGGAATGGTCATCAATGCAATGGTGATATTGGCCAAAGTCCAGATAATTGTGGTATCAGCGAATGAGGCAATGAAGAAACCCGCCACATATACGATTTTATAAATGATGATATACTTAGTCCCAAAAAGGTAGGTGGTGGCTCGCCCACCGTAGTATGACCAACTAATCGCTGTAGAAAACGCGAACAGGATCAATCCTATCGAAACGATGTATTTACCATAATCACCAAAAAAGCCTTCATTAAATGCTACGGTAGTCAATGGTGCACTATGTAGAAGTGACTTCCCTGTTATTGTCACATCCACTTCACCAGATATGCTTCCATTGATTATTTCGATGGTTCCTGTGTAAGGCTTCTCATTCAGTGTCATCCTGACATTTTCTGCAAAAGATTCTGCCGCAATAACTGTTACCGGATTTTGAATGACTCCCTCTGATATATTCAAATCACCTGTAAATAGTGGAGCGGGCTCCTCCTGAATCAGGTGGTTCTTCACTACCAGTCGATCCGCTTCATTGTTCTCATCATATGCCTCTGCAAAGACGATGATGTCTGAATACTGAAGTTCGTTTTCATATTTTTTTGCCCAGGCTCCAGATGATAAAAGAACCAGACCGGTGATTGTACAAATAATAATTGTATCAATAAAAGGCTCAAGAATCGCCACCATTCCTTCTGATACTGGCTCATGTGCTCGTGCCGCGGAGTGTGCAATTGGCGCTGATCCCTGACCGGCTTCATTTGAAAACAACCCTCTGTTTACTCCTCTGTTAAAGGCAAATGCCAGATTAGCTCCGAGGAATCCTCCCATAGCTGCACTACCTGTGAAAAGGTCACCAAAAATCGCAATGATCGAAGGCAGGATATTCCCTGCATTGTAAAATATTACCGAAAGCGCTCCGATGAGGTAAACAACAGCCATAAACGGAACAATTTTCTCCGTCACTTTCACGATGCGCTTAATTCCACCGAGGATTACAGCCGCAAGTAAAACGGCCAGCACAGCTCCTGTTATCCATTGTTCCACTCCAAATGTGGTGAATACTGAATTCGCGATGTTATTTATTTGTGGCAGATTTCCTGTTCCAAATGAGGACATGATTGTGGCCACTGCAAACAAACCGCCTAAAAAGTATCCGGTCTTAATGACCTTCCCCGATTTAGTGGTAATGTTCAATCGCTTTTTCATGTAGTACATCGGACCACCTGAAATTCCATCTCCAACCTTTTCACGGTATTTATGCGAGAGTGTCACCTCCACAAACTTGGTTGTCATACCTAGAACTGCTGTAACAAGCATCCAAAACAAAGCCGCAGGTCCACCCAGGTGTACAGCTAATGCAACTCCTCCGATATTTCCAGTTCCGACGGTTCCCGAAAGGGCAGTTGCCAGCGCCTGAAAGTGAGAAGCATCTCCTTCATCATCGGCTTTATCAAATTTTCCTCTTACAACGCGTAGGGCAAATCTGAAATACCGTATTTGAGGAAATTTCAGGTAGATAGTAAAGAAAAGTCCGGTCCCCAGAAGCAAGTAAACGAACCAAGAAGATCCACCTATGGCACCATCGATTTGATTTAGTATTTCGTTAAGTTCTCGCATGAATTAGGTTTTTCGATTTTCGCAATCCGACAAAAATAGCTTTTTTAATGAATCATGACTCACAATGAACATTTCAATATCCAGCCTGTTACATAGATGGGACAAGAAAGTCCTGAAAGGCACCTTTTAAGTATCTTTCAATGTGAAATTTTATAAATATTAAACCTAACATCATGGAAGAAGTAACTTCTGAAGCATCAAAATATACCCAGATGGCGATTGATCTTATTATGACATGGGGTCCCAAAGTGATCGCTGCAATTGTCACCTTACTGGTTGGTCTTTGGATCATTGGCATCATCACACGAGGGATCGGAAAAACGATGGTAAAACGCGATGTTGATCCGTCTCTAAGGCCTTTTCTTAAAACGTTGATTTCAACCGCATTAAAGGTGATGCTCTTTATTTCGGTGATTGGAATGGTGGGAATCGAGGCAACAAGCTTTGTAGCAGTTCTTGGTGCAGCTGGTTTGGCAGTCGGCCTTGCTCTTCAGGGAACGTTGCAAAACTTCGCAGGTGGTGTCATTATTTTATTGATTAAACCGTTTAAAGTGGGTGATTGGATTGACACACCAAATCATTCAGGTACCGTTCATGCCATTCAAATTTTTCATACTATTCTGAAAACACCGGACAACAAGACCATAATTATTCCGAATGGTCCATTGGCTAATTCATCCTTAACTAACTACTCAACAGAACCCAAAAGAAGATTGGACCTTACAGTGGGGGTCGGGTATGGTGATAGCACGGAGAAGACAAGGGAAACATTGATGGAATTGATCAACGCAGACGATCGAATTCTTAAAGATCCCGAACCATTTATAGCGGTAGCTGAGCTTGCAGACAGTTCGGTCAATTTTACAGTAAGATTATGGGTTGAAGCAGGCGATTACTGGCCGTTGAAATTCGATATGAACGAAAGGATATACAACAAGTTCAACGAAGAAGGATTGAATATTCCATTCCCTCAAATGGATGTACACGTTCATAAAGAAAACTAAGTTCATTAGAATTAAAGTGCGAAAGTCCGGTTTTTCGAATCGGACTTTTTTATTTTTATAGGAATGAGACAAAACATTCCATCAGGAGCACGCTGGGAAGATGAAGTAGGATACTCCCGAGCAGTAAGAATTGGAAACACGATAGAAGTTTCCGGAACAGCCCCTGTTCGTAATGGACAGACGGTAGGAGATAGTCCCTATGAGCAAACCAAGGTATGTCTTGAGATTATTAAAGAAGCTTTAGAGAAAGCTGGCGCCAAATTGGAACATGTTATAAGAACACGTATGTACGTAACTGATATCAACCAATGGGCGGCTATAGGTAAAGCTCATGGTGAATTTTTCGGTGATATAAAACCAGCCACTACAATGGTAGAGGTAAGTTCCCTGATTGAAAAAGATATGCTAATAGAGATAGAAGCGACTGCAGTTATCTCATGACAACATCATAAATAAAAGTTGCTGCAAGCTTAGCTGTTCGCCCGTCATCGTATTGCGGACTCAATTCAGCTACATCAAAGCTGACCACTTTTTCAGATTGCAAAATTTTGTTCATCAATGGCTTAATATGATGCGGCAAAGCACCATAAGGGTTAGCTGCACTAACACCGGGAGCTATCCCTGCAGAAAAGACATCCAAATCCAAAGTAATGCACACTCTATCCATTTGGTTAATGAAATAGTCAATGCGAGCGAGAAGGTCCTCTTCAGACTCTTCCAATAGCTCTTCCATCGAAATGAAGGATTGATTTTTCTTCCGCATTAATTCAAACATTGAAGCAATGTTTACCGCTTCATTAACACCTATGGGTAGGTAATGAAAGTTTTCACTTTCTTCAAAAAGCTGACGAGCCCAACTCCCCGAATGTGCACCCTGAGGATATTGCCTCAGGTCAAAATGAGGATCGAAATTGATCATTCCAATTTTCTTGTCAGGAAAGGCGTCCAAAACACCTTTTCCGTGAGAGTAGCTGATCTCATGACCACCACCGAGTAAAACAGGAAAAGATCCATTTTTAACTATGCTTGTAACATACCTGGCAAACTCTTTCTGCGCATTTTCCAATTGATCTCCACTAACTACGACATCTCCAACATCCGTTAATCGCATTTCATCATCAAAATGGATCGCCAGATTCACCATTGCTTTTCGGATCGCATCGGGTCCCTCCACAGCACCTGTTCTCCCCTGGTTTCTTTTGACTCCCAAATCGGAGCAAAACCCGAGAAAATTTATGCCTTCCGGAACATTCGCATTCAGATCACCTACTTCCACTACCTGGTGCCAAACATCCCGAATAGAACCAGGGTCCTGTCTTCCTTTCCAAATCGATTTATTACCCGGCTTATACATGCTTTACTTGTTTTCCATTCTTCCAAACCATATCTGGTTTCACCTTCCCTTGATTGTAAAGTATTTCGCGGTAATCATCAAATGGGTAAGCGATAAAATCTGCTTTCTTACCTGTTTTGATTCTACCACGATCACTCAGCCCCAAAGCATATGCAGCGCGAAAGGTCATGCCGGAAAATATCTCTGCTGAAGACAACTTTTCATAAATACCCAGAACAGCCGCCTGAACCAACAAGTCTCCCATTGGAGCTGATCCCGGATTCCAGTCAGTGGAAATGGCTACAGATGCACCTGCATCCAGCAACTTTCTGGTAGGTGTAAACTGCATCCCCAAACCAATGGATGCTCCGGGTAATGCGACGGCCACCGTTTCAGATTTTGCCAAAAGTTCCACTTCCTTCTTAGTACTTGCCTCTAAGTGATCCGCACTTTTTGCTCCTAATTCCACTGCTATCTGGCTTCCTCCTGTGTGAAACTGATCGGCATGTATGGTCAAATCAAAACCCAGATTCTTAGCTGCCAACATGTAATCTTTAGCGATTTCTACCGGAAATGCTGAAGGCTCAACAAAAATGTCTACGCGATTGGCAAGTCCTTTGACCAGTAGCTGCGGTAAAAGTTCTTTTTCCAGATAAGTCAAGAATTCCCTCTTATCCTTGAATTCTTTTGGACAAACGTGTGCCGCCAGACAGGTTGGAATCAAGTCTGGATCTACGTCTGCTTTCGCATTCTTAACAACATTCAACACCTTTAGCTCATTCTCTACATCCAGTCCATATCCACTTTTTACTTCTATGGTAGTGACCCCATCATTGAGATGGCGATTTGCTCTTTTTATCAGCCCCTCCCTCAATTTATCTGCAGAAGCTTTTCGAGTCTTTTCCACTGAATCAAAAATGCCTCCACCCTGCTCCAGAATTTTCTCATAAGATTCTCCGGACATTCGAAGGGTATAGTCTCTTGCTCTGGTTCCTCCCCATACCAAATGGGTGTGACAATCGACAAGACCAGGGAGCAAAATGTGTTCGCCTGCTACCTCCTCTATTGTAGAGGCGTCCGATCTTAATCCCTCAAACTCACCTACTTCTAAAATTTTTTCTTCTTCGATCAACACACCTCCTTTTTGGATAATATCCAGTTTATCATCTCCTATAGCCCCTTTTAGTGGGGTGTTAGCAAGTGTAATGATCTCCTTAAATGGCCCTATTAATTTAGACATGGTACGAAAATTGAAAAGATGGTAAAAGTTACGATTTTTGCGAATGTACCACGAACCCATTTGAACATGAAAAAATACCTACTCACTTCTACTTTCATCCTCCTTGCTTTTTGTACCGTGGCACAGTGGGGAAGTTTTGGTTTAACCTTTGGACTTCCAAGAAATGAATTCAGAGAAAACACCGACGCGACCGGATTTGGTGCCGACCTTTCCTTTGGGATCCCTTTTCAAAAAGGCTTTCCAGTATCATTCGGACTGGACCTAAATTACATCGTGTATGGACGGAATACACAGGATGAAGATCTGACGGCCGAAATAGTTGCCAATGGTCAGGTAATTGATCAACTCAATATTCCCTTGAGAATTGTCAATACCAATAGCATTTTTGGAACGCATGCTTTAATCAGAGCTCAGGCACCATTTGAATTGGTGCAACCCTATGTAGAAGGATTAATCGGATTCAGGTACATCTCTACTAATACCAAAATACTGGACCGCTCTGACGACAGAAGATATGCGAGAGAGGAAGACAGTGATGTAATATCCAGAAAAACTGTCCTTGATGATTGGATTTTCAGCTACGGCTGGGGTGGTGGCTTCATGATTAAAGTAGGTCCCAAGTTTTTTGTGGATATCCGGGCTGATTATTTCAAAGGAGAGCGCGCGCAGTATTACGATGGAGACGATACTGAATCATGGACGGTAGAGTTTACTGGATCCTCAGAAAATTACGATCGTGAAAATCTTTCTCCTGGAGATCTTGCTTACGAAAATCAACCCAGAGAATCAACTACTGATCTTTTAATGCTGAAGTTCGGCATAGCTTTTAAGTTCTAAGGGAAGAAGCAATGAAGCATAACTATTTATGTTACTCACTGTTTCTCATTTTTCTGGCCCTCTCGTTCTTACATTTCTATTGGGCATTTTTTGGTAACTGGGGTCTTGAGCAAGCCCTTCCAAAAAATGTTGACGGCAGCCCTGTACTCGCCCCTACAAGTATTGATTCGGCAATTGTTGGTGCTACACTTTTATTCTTTGCTTTGTTCTATTTATTTCAAACCTCACAGGTCATAAAAATACCTAAATGGATTAATCGAACTTTTGGATGGATCATACCAATCATCTTCTTAATACGGACGATCGGGGACTTCCGCTATATAGGTTTTTTCAAAACAGTGGACTCAACCCCATTTGCGCAGGCTGATTATCTTTTTTACTCCCCACTTTGTCTACTAATTTCCATTTTAGGATTCATGGTGCTGAAGAAAAAAGGCGCTTAGTAGCCATATTTTTCCTTCCATCTGGCCTTTAGAAATTTTCTTAATTCTTCTTCCCTGGCGTTCTGTCCAGGTTCATAAAGTTTCATTCCTTTAATTTCATCAGGTAAAAACTCCATCTCAGCAAAATTTCCAGGGTGATCGTGCGCATACTTATATCCCTTTCCATACCCCTGATCTTTCATCAGTTTCGTTGGAGAATTTCTGATCGCCATTGGTACCGGAAGATCACCGGTTTTTTGAACCAATGCTTGTGCCTGATTGATCGCCATGTAGCTGGCATTACTTTTTGGTGAAGAAGCCAGGTAAGTCACACATTGTGAAAGGATGATTCTCGATTCCGGATATCCAATCATATTGACTGCCTGAAAAGCATTAGTGGCCATTACAAGGGCCGTAGGATTCGCATTTCCAATATCTTCAGAGGCAAGTATCACCAAACGACGGGCTATGAATTTTACATCTTCTCCGCCTTCGATCATTCGGGCCAGATAGTAAACCGCAGCATTCGGATCGCTCCCTCGAATGGATTTAATAAAAGCAGAAATGACATCATAGTGCATCTCTCCTTTCTTATCGTATAGTACCGTCTTACGCTGAGCTGCCTCGATCACTTTTTCATCCGTGATAACTTTCTGTTTTCCATCATCACTTTTGATGACCAATTCCAGCAGGTTTAATAGCTTTCTTCCATCTCCTCCGGAAAGATTAAACAGTGCTTCTGTTTCTTTTAAGACTACCTCCTCCTTCTTAAGCTCATCATCCTGCTGCAAAGCCTTTTCAACAAGGGTTAGTAGGTTTTCCTTCGTGAGAGCGTTGAGTGTGTACACTTGCGACCTGGAAATCAACGCTGAATTCACCTCAAAACTTGGATTCTCAGTGGTTGCACCAATTAAAGTAATCACGCCTTTTTCAACTGCACCAAGCAAGGCATCCTGCTGTGCTTTATTGAAACGATGAATTTCATCAATAAAAAGGATCGCCTTGTTACCCCTACCTGCTAGCTGAATTACTTCCCTTACTTCTTTTACTCCGGAGCTTATCGCGCTCAGCGTATGAAACGGTCTTTTCACTTCATTGGCAATGATGTTTGCGATGGTGGTCTTTCCGGTACCCGGAGGTCCCCATAGAATCATAGAAGGTACCTGACCGGAACTAATCGCTCTTCGCAATACGCCATTTTCGCCTACCAGGTGTTCTTGCCCCACCAGGTCGGAGAGTTTGGAGGGTCGCATACGTTCAGCAAGAGGGGATGTGTCTTGAAACATGAAGTAAAATTATGAGAAATCTGATTCGGAAAAATTTTATCTTTATAGAATGTCGGGAGTAGTTCGAGTCAGCGATAAAAACAACCAATCAAAGCGATATCAACAGATTGTATCTGAGTATTTCTCACGTGAAGAAATTGATTCACTTTTAAGAAAGTCAGACCTTAAAGCAGCATGGGAAGTATTCAAAGTTTGGTTCTGGATTGGTTTTGCTTTTGCGATTGTGGTTATCTGGCCCAGTGCTCTATCAGTTATCATAGCTCTTATCATTATTGGAGCCAAACAGCTGGGTTGCGCCATCATCATGCATGATGCGTCACATTACACCCTCTTTCATTCGAAACGTCTCAACAACTTCATTGGAAACTGGTTTGGGGCATTTCCAATCATTCACAATATCAACCAATACCGTCCATACCATCTGCAACATCACCTGGCTACAGGCACAGATGAGGATCCGGATATCAATCTGACAAAAGGTTACCCTACCTCCAAAAAGAGCATGATTCGTAAGTTTTCAAGGGATCTTTCTGGTGTTTCCGGAATGAAAAACTATTTCGGACTATTGGCTATGCATCTTGGTTTTCTGAAATACAATCTGGGTAATTATGTGGAAAAGGTGGTGAATGAGCAACGTGGTTATTTATGGAAAAACGGGATCAAGAATCTTTGGGGACCAATTGCATCGAACTTAATTATACTTGGACTCTGCTGGTTATTTGCAAGTCCATGGCTATATCTTTTGTGGCCTGTGGCCATGCTTACGACTTACATGTTCATCCTCCGGGTTCGATCAATGGCAGAGCACAGTATGGTGAAGGATAGAACAGATCCATTACAAAACTCCAGAACCATTAGAGCAAACTGGTTAGAAAAATTCTTATTCGCACCACTCAATGTCAATTACCACCTGGAGCATCACCTACTTTTTACCGTGCCTTCTTATAATTTCAAAAAGATGCACCAAATGCTAAAAGAAAGAGGGCTTTACAAAGAAGCAAACTACAGCTTTGGCTATGGTGAAATAATCCGAAAAGCAGCAAGCGTAAACTAAACCCCAGCTACTTTTACGCAGTGAATTGGGACTCAATTAAAACCTACATCGCGCTCACTCTCGTGAGCCTTTTCTATGGCATCAACTACAGTGTCTTAAAAATAATCGTCCCTGATTTCATTGGTCCATATGGGTTCATTGTATTCCGAGTAATTATCGCTGCTGCCATTTTCTGGATGATCCATTTATTCAATAGAGAGAAAATCAATTGGAAGAAGGATGGGTGGATGCTTGCGCTTTGTGCTCTAACCGGTGTAGCCATTAATCAATTGCTTTTTTATAAAGGACTTAGTTTGACATCTGCTGTCAATGGCTCCATCATCATGACCTTAACCCCTGTTTTGGTATTGATTTGGGCAGCTCTGCTCATTGGTGAAAGAATCACCCGAACAAAAATCATAGGAGTAATTATAGGCCTCATTGGAGCTGTGATTATTCTTTATCAGCCAGACACTATTGTGACTTCAGGTGACTGGCGAGGAGATATACTTGTGCTTGTCAATGCAGCCAGCTACGCATGCTATTTGGTTATTGTAAAGCCACTAATGAAAAAATACAGGCCCATGACGGTTGTTACCTGGGTTTTCACTATTGCCATTTTATTTGTGCTTCCCGTTGGATCATTTCAAGCACTGGAGGTTGATTTTGGCACACTCCCACCTAAAGTTTGGTGGAGCATAGGATACGCCATAATCATCGTTACTGTTGTGGTTTATTTCCTGAATGCATGGACCCTGGTAAGGGTCAACTCGTCAGTTGTGGGTGCATTTATCTACCTACAACCTGTTTTTGCTTCCTTAACAGCTATTCTGTTTTTTGGAGAGATTTTTCTACTGAAGCACCTTATAGCAGCATTTTTTGTGTTTGTTGGTGTGTGGTTAGTTACGAAGAAATCTTCGAAATAGCCAATTCAAACTTATCCAGATCTTCGCTTGTAAAATCGCGGTGCGTAACGAACCTAACCAACTCTTTGCCAAAACCAACTGCCAAAACATCCTGTTTTTCCAGTTCATCTAGCAGCCACTTTTCAGATTTGCCCTCTACCAGCTTGCCAATCACAATATTCGTGTCTACAGGCATCACTTCCTCAATAAAAGGAAGGGTTTTCAAAACTCCGCCAATTTTTTGAGCATGCTGGTGATCCTCGGCTAATCGATCGATATGGTGATCTAGCGCATAAATACAAGCTGCGGCCAGATACCCGGCCTGACGCATACCCCCACCAAATACCTTTCGTACTCGTTTGGCCTCCTTGATCTGTTCTGAAGTACCCAACAAGACAGATCCTACAGGGGCACCCAACCCTTTGGAAAAGCAAATGGAAATGGTATCGAATAGTTTCCCATATTCTTTTGGACTTTCGCCTGTTTTCACAATCGCATTAAAAAAACGAGCGCCATCGAGATGAAGCTTTAAGTCATTGTCACCACAAACCCCGCTGATTTTTTTGATCTCTTCGATATCGTAAATTGATCCACCACCTTTGTTCATCGTGTTCTCAAGGACCACCAATTTTGATTTAGGAAAATGGATATCATCCGGATTGATGCTATCAGCAATCTGCTCAGCGGTTATCCTCCCTCGATCCCCCTCAAGTAGCTTGGGCGACAGCATGGAATTATACATCATTCCTCCACCTTCATATAAATACACATGAGAATGCTTATGACAGATCACCTCATCCTGAGGACGGGTATGAATGCGCATACCTATTTGGTTGGTCATCGTTCCCGAAGGACAGTAAAGTGCATCCTCCATTCCAAACATTACCGCAATTTTTTCCTGCAGGGCATTGACAGTAGGATCGTCTCCAAACACATCATCTCCAACCTCAGCCGTCATCATCACTTCTAGCATTTCTGGAGTTGGTTTGGTAATGGTATCGCTACGCAAATCAATCATAGGTGTTGTAAGTTAAAATCCAGTCGGAATGTTTGAATGGTTCCCATTTGACACTGGCAAGGTCAACATTAGGATCGATGAGATGTTTTCTCGGTCCTCCGTTCAAAGAAACTTTAGCTTCAGCAAAAACAGAAACATCTTTTCCCTCTTTTGCATAGGCTTCTTTGAGTTTCTGAGCAAACTGCCAAATCATATCAGGCTTCCCGAAAATGGTTGTTCGCTGCTCCCGAGAAAGCCAATCTCTCAAGTTAATTTTCTCCCTCTCATCTTTGCCTCTTTCCAAAACATAGAATTTGACATATCCTGATTTTACCCGCAGCATCATCCGCCATGACAAGCGATGTGCTTCCTCCGTCCAGGAGGCATTCCCTTTATAAAGAAAATGTCGCAAGGGTAAAAGGAGATGAATACTGAAATAAGCGATAAGAACATATGTCCAACCCAGAGAAAGCTTCTTTTGAATTGAATATACCTTTTCCTTTTTCCTGAAAAAAATACTCCTGATCGTTTCAGGTGGAAAAAAGAAGACCGTAAAACCAATCATTAAATAAGGAAAAATGCCGATCTGGAAAATGGCAGAATTAGCCAGGTTGAAAATAACTGACAATACAAAACCCAGTTTCCTCGTCTTCGGATGAAGAAGCAAAAAAACAATGGTTCCATCATAAATAATGCCTCCCCAGGCAATGAAGTATTGAAACCATTCTTCTTGTAAGAGTGGGCCAATCAACCAATAATTTGCTTTGTACTGGAACCAAATCCCAATGGGCTTGGCCAAAGCCCAGTCTGCATGCATTTTATTGAAGCTTGCATAGAGGTACACAATAGCTACCTGAATAATGAAAAACCAATGACAAATTCTGGCACATGTCTTTTTAGAAATGGTTAGTCCCCATTTCACATCCAAAGAATAACTTTTATGAGCAGGTAGAAGGAACATCACCCATCCAAGCAACACCAATAAGTAATAGTGATTATTGTAATGGGACTTTTGCATGAGATAAACCATGGTCCACAATCCAGCAAAAACAAACGTAGTGGCCCGGTAGAAGAGTCCCATCATAATACTGAGGCCGGCCACCCCCATTACAATGAAGTAGTAGATCATCCCATCACCGCTCAATGGCTGTAGCCATTCAAAACCAATAACAGTAAAGGTGAAACTAGGCTCGATAAATGTTTCCTGAACCCATCCCGTGAAAATTGCTCCGAAACTTTCTGCAGCTGCCAGCATTCCAAAGACCATCCTAAACAGTACCAGCGGACTGTTGTCTACTTCAGTGCCAAAAAATGTTCGCGCAGAGGAAAGCATACTTAGTGTTTAGACTGTGAAAATAGAAAAAGGAGCCCGAAAGCTCCTTTAATTCTAAACCTAAGTAAATATGAAGAGGATTAATTACTTACTATTTATAACGATCGCATCTATCTGAAGTTTAGCGATTTAACGATCTTTAACTATTGGACAAGCTCACTCGTCGAAAGTTTAATCATCTAAATGATGCGATCACTTAAAATAAGTCGCGAAAAGTGTGCCAAAACCAACCGGAATCAGAAGAATATTTTTACACATTCTGAAAGAAAGACCATTTATCAAGATTTTATGAGCCGCAAATGGACGAAGTAATTGGCAGACAGATTTAATCGTATATTTTTGCGGAAAATCTAAAAGAAATGAGTGTTCTTGTAAATAAAGATTCCAAAATCATCGTACAGGGCTTCACTGGCTCTGAAGGTACTTTTCACGCCGGTCAAATGATCGAATATGGCTCCAACGTGGTAGGTGGCGTCACTCCGGGCAAAGGAGGCCAGACCCATCTGGAAAAGCCAGTATTTAATACCGTAAAGGAGGCTGTTGATAAAACCGGTGCTGATGTTACCATCATTTTTGTACCACCAGCATTTGCAGCTGATGCGATCATGGAAGCGGCTGATGCCGGCATTAAAGTGATTGTGACTATCACCGAGGGTATTCCTGTGAAAGACATGATGAATGCCAAGCCATATGCGAAATCAAGAGGTGCGGTACTTGTTGGGCCAAACTGTCCGGGAGTAATTACGCCGGAAGAAGCAAAAGTGGGTATCATGCCGGGCTTTGTCTTCAAGAAAGGAAAAGTAGGAATCGTATCGAAATCAGGAACATTGACCTACGAAGCAGCAGACCAGGTAGTAAAAGCCGGAATGGGTATTTCTACTGCTATCGGTATCGGAGGTGACCCAATCATCGGAACATCTACAAAAGAAGCTGTACAAATGCTGATGGAAGATCCGGAAACTGACGGAATCGTGATGATTGGTGAGATTGGTGGTTCATATGAAGCAGATGCAGCCCGATGGATCCAGGAAAACGGAAATAAAAAGCCTGTTGTTGGATTCATTGCAGGACAAACAGCTCCTCCGGGAAGAAGAATGGGTCACGCTGGAGCGATCATCGGAGGAAAAGATGATACGGCAGAAGCAAAGATGAGAATTATGGGCGAGTGCGGATTGCACGTGGTAGAGTCTCCGGCTGATATCGGAGCAGTGATGAAGAAAGCATTGTCATAATTGACAATTAAAATAAAAGAACTTAAAAGGCCTCAGAGAGGCCTTTTTTTATGTCTACTCAAAATGATATAAGAATATCATCGTAGCTGTAAAAGCTGGTTTCTTTTCTCCTTTAATTTCCAGCAAAGCTTCCACTTCTGCTTTGGAAATCCCTCTCAGGTTAGCGAGTGATTTTAGTGTTGCAGTAAGCTTAATTTCATCATTCACTTTCACCGCCTGACCAAACTTGAGCTTATCAATTCCATAATTCACCAACATCTTCACATTGTTGAACTCAGCAATTTGCTCCCACAAATAGGGCATCAGTGAGAGTGTCAAATAACCATGAGCAATGGTAGTGCCGAACGGACCGTCCTTCGCTCGCTCAGGATCCGTATGTATCCATTGGTGATCCAAGGTGGCATCCGCAAACTGATTGATCTGTTCCTGGGTGATTTGATGGTACTCAGACTCACCCATTACTTTTCCTAAATATTGCTCAAACTCCTCGTGATTATTGATGATAAGTTTACTCATGATTCTCTGTTAGGTCAAATTTTCATTTCAAAACCAAAGGTAGAACAGTATGTTAAGAAAAATTCATTTTGATTTTCAAATAAATTTTTCTCTTCAAACTTGAATCAGCAATACGACTAGTTATAAAATTTGTTAAGGATTGATTAACAACATGTTATAATCAACAAATTAATTCAATAAATATTTATTTCTCATAACGTTATATAATTCTTTTATCATCCCCCACTGAAATTTTCTCTGAATAAAATTTGGAGAAACCAAAAATCCTGCTCTACGTTTGCATCATCAAATCGATAAGGTATCGATTTATAAAGAAGCGCCGAGAGACAGGCTCCATGACGCGCTAGCAACCCTCCGAAAATCGGAAACGGTGCTAATTCCTGAACGATAAATTGATTGCTATGAACAAACAAAATCACATCGTTCCCAAGGTAACTGACAAGATGGTCAGACAGGGAAATTGCGTTTCCTCATCAATATTCCATTTCATCTGCATGTGTTGCTGTTATAGCAACAGGTAATTCACATTTGATCCATTAGGGTTTGCGATCATCTTAGGACTGAAGTGCGTCTTCGTCCGGAAAAATCCTTTCATAAGTCAACTTTTCAGTTACTTGTGAAAAATCCACACCTTCTCATTTTCATTAATCAAAGAATTACAAATCATGTCACAAGAAATAAAATTTTCCATCAGCTCTGTGAGTGAATCTCGAGCAAAAACACGTATTCAAGCCAGAGGTTTCGATCTCACTGTCGATGAACCAGAAGCCTTAGGCGGCACCAATGAAGCGCCAAATCCAGTAGAATATGTCCTTGCGGGATATGCAGGATGCATCAATGTGGTAGCTCACATCATTGCCGAAGAACTGGACTTTTTTCTCGAGAATCTTAAAATCAATATAGATGGATTTCTCAACCCAGGACGACTGTTCGGAAAGTCTCTTGAGGAAAGGGCAGGCTACAAGCAAATCGATGTTCGACTGGAGACCACCTCACAGATAGACCCAGAACTTAAAAAGCAATGGCTCAAAGAAATCTCTCATAGATGTCCCGTCAACGATAATCTGTCTAACCCTACACCCATTTCATTTTCAATTAACTAAAACGAATATATCATGTCACAAGAATTAAAATACGAAACACTACAATTACATGCAGGTCAGGAAATCGATGAAACGACGAGATCCAGAGCAGTGCCTATTTATCAGACTTCCTCTTATACTTTCAAGGATTCTGAGCATGGGGCGAACCTGTTTGCTTTGAAGGAATTTGGAAACATCTATACGCGGATCATGAATCCAACCAATGATGTTTTCGAAAAGCGTATTGCCGCTTTGGAAGGTGGGGTAGCTGCACTGGCAGTGGGTTCCGGTCAGGCGGCTCAGTTCATCGCGTTGAACAACATCCTTCAGGCAGGAGATAATTTCATTTCCACTTCCTTTCTCTATGGCGGAACCTACAATCAGTTTAAGGTTGCGTTTAAGCGACTGGGAATTGAAACACGATTTGCAAAGACAGATAAAGCCTCTTATTTTGAACGACTGATCGATCAAAATACGAAGGCCATTTATCTGGAAACGATCGGAAATCCGGGATTCAATATTCCTGATTTTGAGGCCATAGCTGAAGTTGCAAAAGATCATGATATCCCACTCGTTGTTGATAATACTTTTGGTGCTGCCGGGTATCTCTTCAGACCATTGGAGCACGGAGCTTCCGTGGTAACCGCCTCCGCAACCAAATGGATTGGCGGTCATGGCACCTCCATCGGAGGAGTGATCATCGATGGTGGAAGCTACAACTGGGGCAATGGGAAATATCCCCAATTCACTGAGCCATCAGAGGGATACCATGGATTAAAATTTTGGGAAGTTTTTGGTGAAGGAAACCCTCTGGGCTTACCAAACATTGCGTTTGCAATCAGAGCCCGGGTAGAAGGTCTCCGGGATTTCGGACCTGCTTTGAGCCCCTTCAATTCCTTTCTATTGCTGCAAGGATTAGAAACACTTTCATTGCGCGTGCAACGAACGGTAGACAATGCTTTGGAACTAGCTACCTGGCTGGAACAGCACCCACTGGTGGAAAAGGTCAACTATCCTGGGCTAACTTCCAGTCCGTACCATGAGCTCGCCAAAAAATATCTAACAAATGGATTTGGTGGGGTATTCTCATTCCAACTCAAGGGAGAGAAAGAGGAAACTACTCAATTCGTTGATAACCTGAATTTAGTAAGTCATCTAGCGAATGTAGGAGACGCAAAAACACTCATCATTCAACCATCTGCTACCACTCATCAGCAACTATCAGAAGAAGAGCAAAAAGATGCTGGTGTTTTCCCTAACCTGTTGAGAGTCTCCGTAGGAATTGAGCACATCGATGATATCAAATCCGATTTTGAACAAGCATTTGAAAAAGTCTATGCAAACGCTGCTAACGTCTAAGTCATTTGGTTTTAAGGTTGAGGAACCTTTGGTCCTGGAGTGTGGAGAAACGCTCCGGGATCTTAGGATCCAATACACCACGTGGGGGGATTTGAGTGCGGATAAATCCAATGTGGTCTGGATCTTTCATGCCCTCACCGCAAATAGTGACCCTTCCGAATGGTGGGAAAATTTCTTTCCTGAGGATAGTCCAATCAATCCAGCAAAAGACTTTATTGTGTGTGCTAACGTGCTTGGGTCATGCTATGGCAGCACAGAACCAAAAGGATTTGATTTTCCATTGATCACTATTCGGGATATCGTGGAAGCACACAAACGTTTAAAAGATCATCTTGGAATAGAGAAAATCAGCCTGGGCATAGGTGGATCATTGGGTGGTCAGCAATTACTGGAGTGGGCGGTACAAGAGCCGGATCTTTTTGAAGTAATTGTGCCAATAGCAACTAATGCCAAACACTCGGCATGGGGCATTGCATTCAATGAAGCCCAACGAATGGCCTTACAAGTTGATCCAATTAATGGATTGGAAACAGCAAGAGCAATTGCCATGCTTTCCTATCGACATTACGATACGTATGAGGTGACACAGACTGATCAAGATGGAAGAAAGGATGATTTTTCTGCTTCCTCCTATCAGCGATATCAAGGAGAAAAGCTAAGCAAACGATTCAGTCCGTACAGCTATTATTTCTTATCCAAAGCAATGGATAGCCATGACGTAGGACGACATTTCGGAGGGGTAGAAAAAGCACTCAATCGAATTCAATGCAGAACAATTACCATCGGATTGGATACTGATATTTTGTTCCCGATTCATGAGCAGGAATTTTTGACTCAACATATATCAAACAGCTCGGTGCATTTGATATCTAGCCTTTACGGTCACGATGGATTTTTAATAGAGACGGAACAGATTAATGACATTTTACAAAAGGTATTACAATGAAGTCAGCCCGAAAAATAGGTCTATTTGGCTTTGGCACAGTCGGAAAGGGATTTTACGAGAATCTAAAGAAACAACCGCATTTGCCTGTGAGCATAGAAAAGGTTTGCGTGAAGCGATTGGATTTGCCAAGAATCGGTCACGAGCTTTATTTCACAGATAATCCGGATGAGCTGCTCTCTGATCCTGAACTTGACATCATTATTGAGTTGATCGATGATGCAGAGGCAGCTAAAATTTACATTGAACAAGCCTTATTAGCTGGCAAAGATGCAATTAGTGCGAACAAAAAAATGATTGGCGAATCACTTCAAGAGGTAGCCAGATGGCACAATATCCACCCGTCGGCTTTTTTATATGAAGCAGCAGTCGGTGGTGGCATACCTATCGTCCATTCTATTGATGGCTTTTTGCATGATCAGGAGGTGACAGCCATTCGAGGTATTCTTAATGGATCTTCCAATTACATTTTGACTCAGATGCAACTAAATAATTGGACGTTTGAAAAAGCCCTTTCAGATGCTCAATGGAAGGGATTTGCTGAGCGAAATCCTGTTTTAGATGTGAGTGGAATTGATGCCTCTTATAAACTATCTATCCTAGGTTATCATGCTTTTGGTGATCTCCCTTCAATGAAAAGTTTTGAGATTGAAAGCATCGAAAGCGTCACCAAAGAGAACATTAAAAAAGCTAAATCAAAGGGAAGAAAAATAAAATCAGTCGCTACCCTTAAAAAAACAGGTCATGAGATCATTTGCTCAGTAAAACCAGAAACAATAGGCCCAAATGATGAACTCTACTCGGTCGATTTTGAGAATAATGCAGTCAGTGTTGAAACACTAATAAGCGGGCGACATGTATTTGTGGGAAAAGGTGCGGGCTCACTTCCTACTGGATCCGCAGTACTGGAAGATTTAAAACGCCTCCTCCAAGGCTACAGTTATCAGGTTAGTAAAAGGGTTAGAACTGTAGCATAAAAAAGCCCCTGGCAATTTTGTCAGGGGCAATATTCCAATTTCAAACTTCTTCTTAAAGATGAATCACTTCATCATAGGCAGCAGCTGCTGCTTCCATTACTGCTTCACTCATGGTTGGGTGAGGGTGTACCGTTTTGATGATTTCATGGCCGGTTGTCTCTAGTTTTCTGGCTGCCACAGCCTCAGCGATCATCTCTGTTACATTAGCTCCAATCATATGTGCGCCTAGCCACTCGCCATATTTTGCATCGAAGATCACCTTAACAAATCCATCTGACGCTCCGGCTGCTTTTGCCTTCCCTGATGCTGAGAATGGGAACTTACCCACTTTGATTTCATAGCCGGCCTCCTTAGCAGCTTTTTCTGTATATCCTACAGATGCTATTTCTGGAGAACAGTAGGTACATCCAGGGATGTTATTGTAATCAAGTGGTTCTACATTCATGCCTTTAATCTTCTCAACACAGATGATTCCCTCAGCTGATGCTACATGAGCAAGTGCCTGTCCTTTTACTATGTCACCAATCGCATAAACGCCATCGACATTTGTTTTATAGTAGTCATCAACAACTACTTTTCCTTTCTCAGTTTTCACGCCAACATCTTCCAGTCCAAGGTTTTCAAGATTTGTAGCCACACCTACAGCAGAAAGCACCACATCACAATCAATTTTTTCTTCGCCTTTCTTCGTTTTCACCGTCACTTTGCAGCCTGATCCTTTGGTATCAACCTTCGTAACCTCTGAGCTGGTCATGATTTTCATGCCTGCCTTCTTATAGGTTCTTTCCAGTTGCTTGCTCACTTCTTCATCTTCTACCGGTACTATTCGATCCATGAATTCAACAATGGTCACTTCTGTACCGATTGATTTATAGAAATAAGCAAACTCAACACCAATCGCTCCGGAACCAACTACCACCATTTTCTTAGGTTGCTTATCCAGCACCATTGCCTCCCGGTATCCAATGACTTTCTTCCCATCGATAGGCATGGAAGGAAGTTCTCTTGATCTTCCTCCTGTTGCAAGTATGATGTGATCCGCATTATAGGTAGTTACCTTACCATCTTCGGCCTTCACTTCTACTTTCTTACCTTTCTTCAGTGTGCCATGTCCAGCGATGTGATCGATCTTGTTTTTCTTGAAAAGGAACTGAATTCCCTTGCTCATTCCTCCGGCTACCTCACGGCTTCTTTTTATCATTCCTGAGAAATCAGCTTTTGCATCCTTCACTATGATCCCATAATCTTCCGCATGGTTGATGTATTCAAATACCTGAGCACTTTTCAAAAGTGCTTTTGTAGGGATACAACCCCAGTTCAAACACACCCCACCAAGCTCTGCCTTTTCTACCACACCCACCTTCATTCCAAGTTGGGATGCCCTGATAGCTGCTACGTACCCGCCAGGTCCACTTCCGATTACAATTAGATCATATTTAGATGCCATGCTGTATTAGATTTTAAATTGAGGCGCAAATTTAACTCGAAAAGTTGTGGAAAATAAGTAGGTGAGCAGTCTTCTATCTCTCATTATCTTTGACGTTCAAAAATTTTGAATCACTCACACAGAACTATTGGAATGAAATTACTAGAAGGAAAAACAGCACTCATTACCGGAGCATCAAAAGGAATAGGAAAATCTATTGCAGAGCAATTTGCATCACAGGGAGCTAACGTAGCATTTACTTATCTATCCAGTGTAGAAAAGGGAGAAGCTTTAGAAAAAGAGCTTGCCGCGAAAGGCGTCAAAGCCAAAGGATATAGATCTGATGCATCCGACTATCAGGCTGCTCAGGACTTGATCAACAGCGTTGTGGAAGATTTCGGTTCGCTGGATATCCTTATAAATAATGCAGGTATCACTAAGGACAACCTACTCATGAGAATGAGCGAGGAGGACTGGGATGCCATCCAAAATATTAATCTCAAATCTTGCTTCAATACTGTGAAAGCAGCATGCCGAACCATGATGAAGCAAAGAAGCGGTTCTATCATTAACATGTCATCGGTGGTTGGTATAAAGGGAAATGCAGGCCAGGCCAACTATGCTGCCTCTAAGGCTGGAATTATTGGTTTCACCAAATCTGTGGCACTGGAATTAGGATCTCGTGGTATTCGATGCAATGCGATTGCTCCTGGTTTCATTGAAACGGAAATGACTGACGCATTGGATGAAAAAACGGTGCAGAGCTGGAGAGATGCCATTCCTTTGAAAAGAGGCGGGTCACCGGAAGATGTAGCTAACGCCTGTGTTTTCCTTGGATCAGATATGTCTTCTTATATATCAGGACAGACCATCCAGGTAGACGGTGGAATGTTGACATAACGAATAAATCAATTTAAATTGAAGCCCGCAGTTGCGGGTTTTTTTATTGCCTTAACAATCAATTAAACTATTTGGAGATTTTTTATCATTTATTTTATAATAATTGATTTAAATTTCCTGTTAGATATTCAAACAGCTCCGAATGCCTTTAAATGAATTAACCAGCGCACTAGGAAAAAAGCGAGCTGCTCACCTGCTTCGTCGTACATGTTTCGCAGGATCAATTGCAGAAATTGATGCTTTCGCGGCACTTACACCGGCACAGGCAGTAGACCAGCTGTTCAGCGCTACACTTCCGGATCCGGTTTTACCGATCGATCCTCTTACAGGAAATGAATGGATCACTGGTGCATTCGCTCCTGAAAGTGAAGGATTTGAATTGGAAAGATATTTTTTGGCCTGGCACATTGGACAAATGCTGGGCAATGGGATCGACGATTCTGTAAAGCTCCCTTACATTTTTCGCGAGCGGCTGGTCTTTTTTCTCCACACTCATTTCACTACAAAACGATCGGTTGTTGGAAGCTCTCGAGCATTGTATTACCAGCAAGCTCTATTCAGATTGTTTGCATTTGATCAGGAGGATATCACAATCCCAGCAGAGGACCCAATGGACCCTGACACCATTGTGCCAAGGAATTTCAAACAGCTTACGAAAAAACTTAGTGTGGACAATGCGATGCTCGTTTTCCTTGATGGAAGATTCAACGTTAAGGGCAGTCCAAATGAAAATTACGCAAGAGAATTACTAGAACTTTACTCAATTGGCAGAGGCCTTGAAGGAAACGTACCTGAACCTGAGTTTCAGGGAGATTACTTCTATTTCACAGAGGAAGATGTGCAGGCCGGGGCTCGGGTGTTATCCGGGTTTAACGTAGATCAAACCTTCTCTAATATTGATGAAGAGACCGGGCTTCCTCGAGGTGTTGTTCGTGGTGGAACCATAGCAACCAGTCATGAAGAAGGAACGAAGACTTTTAGTTCCAGAATGGGAAATGGAGTAGTAACTCCCGATACTGACCTAATGCAGGCAGGCAACCCTACTGAGGAAAGTGTACTGGATGAGATCAGTCAGTTTGTGGATTTGATTTACGATCAGGACGAAACCCCAAGAGCTATTTGCAGAGAAATCTACCGCTTCTTCGTCTATCATCAGGTGGATCAAACCTTGCAGGATGACATCATCCAGGACATGGCGGATATATTCATTGCTAATGAATTTAAGATTCAGCCAGTATTGGAGGCACTATTTACTAGCGAGCACTTTTATGAAGCTGATGCAGGAGAAGATGACAACAATTTTGGTAGCATTATTAAATCACCAGTTGATCTAGTTCTTGGGTTTGCCAGAAATTTTGAGATTCAGCTACCAGACTATGAAACAGAGCTCAATGACTATTACGAGTTTACGATTGACCTGCTCCGTGAAATTGATGTTCAGGGAATGGATTATTACGAGCCATTTGAAGTGGCAGGGTACGCGGCATATCATCAGTTCCCTATCTTTAACAGAAGCTGGATCACTACCAACT
This sequence comes from Ekhidna sp. ABH4_415, assembly GCF_056161305.1. Lineage (NCBI taxonomy): Bacteria > Pseudomonadati > Bacteroidota > Cytophagia > Cytophagales > Reichenbachiellaceae > Ekhidna > Ekhidna sp. ABH4_415. The sequence goes on along the minus strand of NZ_JBSWYW010000006.1, from coordinate 251,454 downwards.
ATCTGACTAATAGGTACAATTTTATAAGAGGTGCTCTATCCGATGGCACAAATATGGAAATGGGTCAGGTAAACGTACTGGACTTTGTGACAAACAATTTTGATATCGGCACTATTCGAATTGCCGAAGATTTCATCATCGCAGTTGCGGAATACTTCCTTCCAAACTCTGATAACCTATCATTCGATACGGCTGGAGGAGAGTTAACCACAGAACGACTCAACTATTTTAAAACTGCCATGTTTGAATTCGCCATTGATGCCGATCCGGAGGCGGCCTGGACGACCCGATGGGACGGGAATCTGGACGCAAATACAAGAGCCAATCAAATTGTCGATCTCTTAAATGCAATGTTGCAATCACCTGAATATCAGCTAATGTAAAGAGGGAGTGATATGAAAAGAAGGAATTTTTTAAAGAAAATAGGTTTTGCTGCAGGTGCTCCCATTGCATTTCAAGGGGTGCCGCTAAAGCTATTGGGTTCTCATCAGGAGATTCAGCACATCGCACAACAAAGCACCAATGATCGAGTACTCATTATCATGCAGCTACATGGGGGCAATGATGGGCTGAATACCGTCATTCCAATTTCAAACTATGACGAGTATTATAGCCGCAGAGCCAATATCGCGATCCCATACAAGGTAGGTAATAGGACATTGATTCCACTCGACAGTACCGTGGCAAGTGAAGAGCAGGTGGGACTTCACCCGGATATGCATGATTTCAAGAGACTATATGATACCGGGAAGGCGGCTGTCTTTCAGGGCGTTTCATATGAAAACAATAATGGCTCTCACTTCAGAGGACGAGATATATGGTTCATGGGTGGAGATGCTGATGACTATTTCAGCTCAGGGTGGATTGGTCGATACCTGGGGAAGGAATATGAGCCCCTTACCTACCCGTCTGACTTCCCAACCGAAGACATGCCAGACCCATTGGCCCTGGAAATGGGAAATGATGTTTCGCTACTGTTTCATCAGGATGGAAACATTCCCACATCCATCTCTTTGGGCAGTAGTCCGGAAAATCTGGCCAACCTTATTGATCAGCTTCAGGGGTATGTGGATGAAGGAGTAGACCCACGTGGTAATCCTCCAGGTTTTCTGAATAACTCACCCTATGGTAGGGAGATGGATTGGATTTTGGGACTGGAAGACAAATCTGAAACCTACATTAAACGGCTTGCTGAAATCTATGAGTCAGCGGCAGAAACATCAGTAACATATCCCGAAACTTATCCTTTCAACGCACCAGAAGGCTCTCGAAGAAATCCTCTGAGCAGCCAACTTCAATTGGTAGCACGTCTGCTTGCTGGTGGTGTAAAAACCAAAGTGTTTTTGGTGAAAATAGGCGGCTTTGACACGCACGCTTCTCAGGTAGAAGAATATGATCCAACAATGGGTGTGCACTCTGCTTTGCTTTACCATATTTCATCTGCAATGCATGCCTTTCAGAAAGATTTAAGATCTCGGGGGCTGGAAGACCGGGTGTTAACTCTAACCATGTCTGAGTTTGGGAGACGAGTAGGCTCAAATGGTAGTTATGGAAGTGATCACGGTACAGGTGGCCCTGTGATGATGTTCGGGTTAGGTGTAAAACCCGGAATTTACGGCACAGTCCCGGATGTATCACAAAGCAACGTAGGCATGCAGTTTGACTACCGACAGATTTACGCAAATGTGCTGTATGAATGGATGGGTGTGGATCGTACGGTTATTGCTAACGATATCTTTTTCCGGGATTTTATTGAAGGACCAAACCCGGCGGGAGGAAATTACGAACCGATGGATCTGATCAAGGAAGTGATTCTTGGAGAGCAGGAGTATGTAAAAAAGAACTACCGAATTGAATCGGTTTATCCAAACCCCGCCTCGACGTATGCTCAGGCAAAAATATTTGTAAACAATTATCAGGATGTGAATGTGCAACTGATTAATGTTAGAGGAGATATCGTGGCTCAAAGTACCAGAAGAGTAGCACCGGGAGAACATATTTTCTCTTTTATGCTAGATTCGTTTAGCCCGGGATTCTATTTTATCAAAGCAAAATCTGAAATGTTAGATGATACGAAAAGACTCATCATCCGTAAATAAGTTCATCAGCTTTCTGATGCTTGTGGTTTTATCTGGAGCTATTATGGCCCAAAAGAAACCGGACAAGAATCCATTGGAGTCTTTTCTGGATACGCAGTTTTGGCTGGGTATCAAAATGGGAATGAATTATACCCAGGCATTCCCTGAGACTCGCAATACCGGGTTTAGTCCTATAGACTATAATGCGGATAGTCTACAAAAATCTTATGACGATTTCGCATTGCCTGGTGCTCATGTTGGGCTAGAGATGAATTTTTATCACAAAGGGTTTTCTGCCTCCTTTCAGCCTGCATATAAAAGAAGTAGGTTTAAATACAATAGTGCACTAGAGTGGAGAGGTGAGACATCTGGTAATCGATTCGAGACGCGATATGATGTAGAGCAGCGAGTGGATGTGTTGGAACTCCCCTTGATGATCAAATATGACGTGATCCGATCCGGGAAAATTCGTCCGTTTGTAATGGTAGGAGGGTTTCATTCACGGATACTTTCGGCGCAAAAAGAGGTTGACATCACCCAGATAGATTACTCAATAGGCAACCCATTGACCTCCGATGGAGGGTCCACCTCCCTGGGAGTAAAAGATGCATTCAAGCCTTTTTCAGGAGTATCCGGTGGACTAGGAGTGAATCTGGATTATTGGAATATCCGAACGGTATTTGAAGTGAACTATAAGCACTCCCTCACATCGGCGACCCAGCCGAACACGCAGGAAAACGAGCTGTCATCTTTGGGAGAAACAAATGATGAAATTTTTCTAAGAGATATCAATGTCTCTCTAAGCTTGGTATTTCCATTCCGATTTATCGATCAACAATTCAAAGCCTATTAGGGCATGGGATGCCCAGCCATTTATTTGAAATAATATGTGCACAAATCAAACATATCACCTAATTCCAAGGCTAAAAAGCCAGATCAAGAAAGTACTGTTTCTAATGGTGATCCCAATTATATTTTCCTGTGCAGATGACGAGCCTGCATTAAGCGCTTCTTTTTTAAAAATCTATGATGACTCAAATCTGGATGTCAGCTATAAGCCCATTGATGTGGTTGAAACCGTTGATGGCTTCATCATTTTGACCGGAACGGAACTATCCAAATCTGACTTCATGGGTATTCGTTTACTCAAAATCGACGAAGAAGGAAACTACGAGTATGAAAGAGATTTGGATGATTATGTTGTTCCAGTTGGGAAAATGTACCTGAATGAGTCTGACAGTAATAGCTACTTTTTTGGTATGAATCCAACCTCACTGGAAGCTGTTCTCATTGGTGTAAACCCTCAACTGGAGGTACAAACAGAGGCTTTAATTGGGGGATTAAACTATCCGCTTTCATCGGCTGTGTTGAGCAACGGAAACTTTCTGCTTCAGAGCTATGATCCGCTAACGCAAGAAACGGAAATCTCAGAAATCTCCCTGGATGGATCTTATGCTGGAGGGAATAGTTACTCCATTGGGCCGGGAGATGATGTGGAAGCAGAAATTATTAATCACTATCTGAATGCCACCGAAAGACCGCTCCCATTCTTTTGCGGGGAAGTGTCAGCTGGTAATTATTATTTCAATGGGTTTTACAACTATAGTTTTTCGCTGGTCTTCACAGATTTTGCTGACACTCCAAGTGGTGTTGTGCAAGGGCAAGCCAGCAATGCCGGATTGAGAGCAGTAATGCCTTTAAGCGGAAGTGATTTTGCAGTGGCAGGATTTCAATTTGATGCTAATTTCCAACTGGCATCAGCCTCACTTTCAACAGGTGGGATTTCCTCAAGTGTTGACCTTTTTCAAGGAAACATGGCTGAAATAAAACCATATACCCCAGCTCAGATTATTAGTTACACTGATAGTGACACTTATTCCATATTTGCCTGTGAGACAAAGGGAAGACAAATTTTACTTAACTTCTACAACTCGTCTGGAGAGATCAGTGGCATGCATCGAATTGGATATTTAAATCCATTCACATTTGCATCCATCAAGCAAGGCAGAGACAATTCCCTTTTAATATTGGGTACTACTTTCGTTGCAGGAAGGTTTGAACGGATCACATTAAACAAAATGGCTTCCAGTGAAATCGCTGGAAATCTGAATTAGCCACTCAGCAAAAAATAGTATCTATCAAAAAGCACTCTCGTATAGTCCTTTTGAATTAGATTTCACGTTCAGCAAATTCAATTGATTCGAATCGAAAAAGTACTTCATGGATAGAAGCTTCCTTCAACTAGAATATTCAGGCTGGTGGATTTTGTTAGTAGTGCTACTAGCAGCAGGATTGTCCTATTTTTTGTACGCTAAAAAAAATGTACCATGGGGCATTACGAAAAACTGGATACTGGCTTCCATCCGGTTTCTGGGCATAATGGCAATCCTACTTTTGCTGCTTTCACCCTCTGTTCGAAACGTAACAAATACAGTAAAAAAGCCTGTTATTGGCATTGCTTTGGACAACTCTGAGTCAGTAATAGAGCGGGGGACAGAAGAAAATGAAATTTTAGAAGCTGTCGAAAGAATGGAAGCATCCCTGAGGAACGTGGATATGGAGGCGACTGTGGTTACGTTCTCTGACTCATTGGTTTTCAATGCTCCCACGACCAGTCTTTCCGATTTAATTGACAAAACGAAAGACAATCTAAAAGATGAAAATCTGGCAGCCCTTCTGATCGTAACTGATGGTATTTATAACAGGGGGAGTTCGCCACTCTATAAAAGTTACATCACGCCCGTTTTCACTTTAGGGCTTGGCGATACCATTCCACCTAAGGATATAAGTATTTCCAGAACATTGTATAACAGCGTGACTTTCAAGGGGAATGAAACACCGGTCAGGCTTGAAGTTAGTCAGCAAGGATATGATAACAGGCAAGTGTCCGTGCGGCTTAGTGAAGGAGGAAGCCTTATCGAAGAGAAGAAGATTCGTCTGAGAAATACAATCGAAGAAGTTGAATTCATAGTCAAATCCGGGGAGGAAGGTCTTAGGCACCTGGTTGCCAGTATTTCACCGTTAGAGGAAGAGTCTACTGTGCAAAACAATCAATCCAATGTTTTTATGGAAGTCATCGATGGGAGGCAAAAAGTGCTATTTGTAGCCAGTTCACCACACCCGGACATCAAAGCCATTAGAAGCTCGCTCGAAGCTACTGGTAACTACGACACCAAAGTTTATATTCCTGAAATACATGATGAAAGACCCAACGATATTTTTGATGTAGTGGTGTTTCATGGGGCATTTACATCCGGGGTTCAGTTCATCCCTAAAGAGAATCCCGGTCGATGGTATATTTTGAGTAATGAAAGTTCGATTACTTCGATAAACAAAGCATTGCCTTACATCAACATTGAAAGACGTGGTTCTCAGCCGGATAAAGTAGTGGGCTCTTTTAATCAGAATTTCAGTAAATTCAAAATAGAGGATGCTTCAGTATTCGAGGAGTATCCGCCCATCGAAGTTCCTTTTGGAAATTACACATTGAGCGGACCAACCGAAATTGTGATGTACCAGCAACTGGGAAGTGTGAAAACACAGAAACCACTAATGGTTGTATATGATGATGGATCTCAGAAAAGCGCTGTGCTTCTAGGGCAAGACATTTGGAAATGGAAGTTGCAGGAGGCAGCCATCCATAACGATGCAACTCACTTCGAAAGCCTGATTACTAAGACCATTCAGTTCCTTTCTGTTAAAAACGACAAGAAGCAATTCCGATTTGATGTGAGGGAAAATAGCTTTTTAGATTCAGAGCCTGCTCTGTTTGATGTAGAGGTTTATAATGATATTTATGAAAGAATTTACGGGAATGGTATAGAAATCAATATCACTTCAGAAAATGGAGAGTCTCATCGTTTCAATTTCACAGATTCTGAATATAATTCCACTTTTCGTGCACCTATCTTATCACAGGGTATTTATCGCTATCAGGCTCGAGTCAATGTAGGTGATAAGGTATTTACAGATCAGGGTGAATTTTCAGTTCAGGATGTAAACCCTGAGTTTCTAAATCTTACGGCTAATCACCGCCTGTTGAAAAACATCAGCAAAAAAACAGGGGGTTCTTATGCACACATTGATGACCTGGAAGTGCTCATATCCGAAATTCAAAACAGAGGCTTTAAGTCCATTATTAAAAGTGATGAGGAACTGGTGCCGCTCTATCGTGCATGGTGGTGGTACCTGATCATTTTCATGCTTTTTTCTACTGAATGGTTTTTGAGGAAGTATTGGGGGGGATATTAGAAAGGGGCTAAAATGCCCCTTTTTTGCTATTGTTTGGTGAGTTCAAACGATATGAACGGATACCAGTTTTTACCATCCGCAGAGAAAGCCCCGTTCTCAACCCATTTTTCATCATCGATATCTATTGTGTACTTAATTTGACCATTTGGGATGTTAAAGCCCCATTCAAATTTTCCATTCTCTATTTCTTTCATTTTGGCTTCCGTTTTTCTTCCATCCGGAAGAAAAGAATGAAAACTATAATCAGAAGAAACTGTGTCGTACGTTACCACCGCCATAGCATTATGAACAATTTTTCCTTCAGAATACCCTTTGCCTTTGATTAAAAGCGCTGTAGCGTCCAGCTCCATTGTAATCTCTTCTTCTTGCGTAAATTCATACCGAACTCCAGATTTATCCATGTACCATCCCCCACCTCTCCAATTTCCAACCATAGGATCTAATTTTCTCATTTCATTTTGTGATTGTGCCAGAAAACAGATACCTGGCATCATTAAAATCGTTAATACGATGCTTTTCATAATTGATAATATTTAAAGTTGTTTATTTTATAAACTATAAATTGAAAAAAATTATTCTATATATTGTTTGAGATTATTCACATAATCCTCAAAAGCCTTTATCCCCACTTTTGTTATGCTGCACGTAGTAAGTGGTTTTTTGCCTTTAAATGACTTAGTCACACTGATATACCCCGCATTTGATAATTTATCCAATTGGACACTCAAGTTTCCCGCAGTTGCACCCGTCTTTTCTTTAATAAAAACGAATTCAGCAGAATCAACTCCAATCAATAAAGACATAATAGCCAGACGAAGCTGGGAGTGTAATAATGGATCTAGCTTCGCGAAACTCATTTTTCTGCTTTTCTAAGTAAATATCCAGGAATAAGGTATCCGGCAAATATTCCAACAGCTCCTACAATGTATTGATCAATGGGATTCAGGTTAAAAGCCACTACGCTAGAAATCCAAAGTGCTATTCCACCCATTGTTAATGGACTAAACCGAAGAGCCTGACCAGATATATAAGTTCCAATCCCGGCAAAAGCCAAAATGATTGCATTGACATTGTAGTTTACATTCTCCATAAAAAACAGAATAATAAGAACCCCAATAAAGACGGCAATCCAAATATGACTGTATAATCTGTCCAAATGCCCCCTTACCGTGCTCCTTTTACCCATTTTGGCTCCATATACCATTGAGGCAATCGCCGCTGGAATCACAAGCAACCAAACGATATATGGATGTTCATACCAATCGAACCTTGCGATTAGATAGTGTCCGAGATTGGCAGTCATTACTACCCACCCCCATAGTAGAAAGAAGAAGCTACCTCCCTTTGCTACATTCTGCTTTGCCTGTCCAATCATCTCTGTGATCAGCGTCAAGCTCTCTTCTTTTGATAATTCTTTGTTACTCATAATTTTTATAGTTTTTTACTATAAATACGAATCAAATATAAATAAGTTTACATTATAAACCTAATTTAAAAAAATTAAGGGATGCATTACCATCCCTTATTATCAATTACTTCTCTTTTTTATCTTGTTCTTTTTTGTCCTGCGACTTATTTGGCTTCTTTTTCTTCAACTTAATCGTCAGTTCCTCCTTCTTGCCGTCCCAGTCAGCTACTAAAGTATCGCCTTCCTGAATTTCTCCTTGCAATATTTCCTCTGCAATTGGATCCTCCAAGTGTTTTTGAATTGCTCTGGCTAAAGGTCGTGCTCCATATTGAGGATCATATCCTTTCTCTGCTAAAAACTCTTTCGCCTTTTTGGTCAACTCAATGGAGTAACCCAGGTCGGTAATTCTCGAGAATAATTTACCAAGTGTTATATCGATGATCTTGAATATATCTTCTTTCTCAAGAGAGTTGAAGATGATCACGTCATCTAACCTGTTCAGGAATTCCGGACTGAAGGTTTTCTTCAATGCATTCTGAATGGTAGACTTCATGATATCATCCATGCTGTCTTTTCTGCTTTGCGTTGCAAAACCAATTCCAGCACCGAAATCTTTCAAGTCACGCACACCAATGTTAGATGTCATAATGATCAAAGTGTTTCTAAAGTCCACCTTTCTGCCGAGACCATCTGTGAGGACACCATCATCTAATACCTGAAGAAGGATATTGAAAACATCAGGATGTGCTTTTTCTATTTCGTCCAAAAGCACAACACTGTACGGCTTTCTTCTTACTTTCTCTGTAAGCTGTCCCCCTTCTTCATATCCAACATATCCCGGAGGCGCTCCAACTAATCTAGACACAGAAAATTTCTCCATGTATTCACTCATATCAATTCGAATGAGTGAATCTTCTTTATCAAAAAGGAAAGTAGAAAGGACTTTCGCCATTTCGGTTTTTCCTACCCCGGTAGGTCCCAGAAACACGAATGAGCCTATAGGTTTTTTAGGATCTTTTAACCCTACTCTTGTTCGCTGAATGGCCTTAGCCAGTTTCTTAATTGCTTCTTCCTGTCCTATAACTTTCCCCTGAAGCTCTTTGCCCATGGTCAAAAGCTTGGCACTTTCATTCTCAGCAATACGCTTGGTTGGAATTCCAGTCATCATGGCGATGACATCAGCTACATTATCCTCTCCTACTTCATATCGCTTTGTTCTTGTTTCCTCTTCCCATCGAGCTTTTTCATCTTCCAGCTGAGCAATCAATTTCTTCTCACGATCTCTAAGCTGTGCCGCCTCCTCATACTTTTGGCTCTTTACAACCTTGTTTTTCTCCTTCTTCACATCTTCAATCTGCTCCTCAAGCTCAGTAATGATCTTCGGTACATTGATATTATTGATGTGTACCCGAGCTCCTGCTTCATCCAGGACATCAATCGCTTTGTCCGGAAGGAACCGGTCAGAAATGTATCGATCCGAGAGCGTCACACACGCTTTTACAGCCTCTGGCGTATAATTTACGTGGTGGTGATTCTCATACTTGTCTTTGATGTTTTCGAGAATCTTGTGTGTCTCCTCTGGAGAAGTAGCATCTACCATTACCATCTGGAATCGACGAGCAAGAGCGCCATCTTTTTCAATGTATTGACGATACTCATCCAGTGTGGTAGCGCCGATGCATTGAATTTCACCTCTGGCTAACGCTGGCTTGAACATATTGGACGCATCCAAAGAGCCGGAAGCCCCTCCTGCACCAACAATAGTGTGAAGCTCATCAATGAAAAGAATGACTTCAGGAGATTTTTCAATCTCATTCATCACTGCTTTCATTCGCTCTTCAAACTGCCCTCGGTATTTGGTACCGGCCACCAATGATGCCAGATCAAGTGTAACTACTCTTTTGCCAAAAAGAATTCTGGATACTTTCTTTTGGGAAATTCGAAGCGCAAGTCCTTCAGCAATGGCTGTTTTACCTACCCCTGGTTCCCCAATAAGAATCGGATTATTCTTCTTTCTTCGACTCAGTACCTGAGCCACCCGCTCAATTTCTTTTTCCCGACCAATGATCGGGTCAAGTTTATCCTCCTCTGCTAATTTGGTCAGGTCTCTACCAAAATTATCAAGCACAGGAGTTCTTGATTTTTCATTGCCTTTTTCTTTGCCTGCAGAAGATCTGCCTGACCCACGAGGAGTACTGGAATACAGCTCGTCTCCTTCATCGTTTGGGTCATCTGTATCGGCAGATGCGATTGGATTCTCTGTTTGATACTCTAACATCTCTTTTACCAAATCATAGTTTACTTCAAATTTCTCCAGTATTTGAGTTGCAAGATTATCTTCATCCCGGAGGATCGAAAGCAACAAGTGCTCAGTACCAATTAATGCACTCTTGAAGATCTTTGCCTCCAGATATGTGATTTTTAATACTTTTTCTGACTGCCTTGTTAATGGAATGTTCGCCAGGTTCTTTACGTTGCTGGTCGCTGTTCCTTTGGTGGCTTGCTCTATTGCAGAGCGTAATTCTTTCATGGACAAGCCAAGCTTTTTCATTACGCTTACAGCAACGCCCTCTCCCTCTCTGATCATTCCCAGTAAGAGGTGCTCTGTGCCAATATAGTCATGGCCCAAACGTAGGGCCTCTTCTCTACTCAGTGAGATAACTTCTTTGACTCTGTTTGAAAATTTTGCCTCTTTTGACATGCGTTTTGCCTTTCGCTTTTTAGTAAAAATATAGGATATACGAAGAAATATCCTTCAATGTAGATGAAAAAACGTGAGCAGTTTAGGATTTGTTCATTCTCTCGTCGAAATACTTTTAAGCATCGATATACTGCAAGCTTTATTTAGATCCCAAATACGATTTGCGTAAAACTTGTGCCGCATTTGGACCTTCGCACATGATCAAATCCACTATGCTCAGATTTGGTACAAAGGTACCACCAAAAAGCTGGGGATAAGTGAAGGGCTCATATATTTTTCGATCAGAAAACGGTTTCTTCGGATTGATTACATTTCGATAGTCTGCCTCACATTGCTTTTGAAAGTCTTCTGTGTATGAGATGGTTAGGCCTTTTTGCAATATCCTTAGCACTAATTTCATGAATGCTAAATTGAGGCCGACCAAGTCAGGGATTTTTTGATCCCAAATTGCCTTAAACTCCTCACCAAAATATTCAAAGAATGGTGCCTTGCCATATGCTGAATAAAGCGCACCCCAATGATCCCTGACCCAACGTTGAGAGTAATCAATTTCAACATCTTTCGTCAGACTTCCATTGGAATACCGCACGGGAATAATCAACGGTTGAATTTTGTTTGACGTTAGAAAATAAGCCCTGTTTCTATACGTCTGTTTGGGAAACGAATCATATACCTCGAGGCACACCTCCTCATGCTGAATGAGTAATGCATAATATTCCAGACTACCTAAGTAGTGCGGTTCAACAACAATTTTTCTCATGCAATGATGTTCACATCTCCGATTCCTTCTCTCACAATGACAGGGTCCATTCCCGTACAATCGATTACCGTACTTGGATGCACCTCTCCATACCCTCCGTCAATTACAATATCAACCTGATTTTTAAACTCATCGTAAATTAATTCCGGATCTGTGGCATGATCCTGAACATCATCATGTACTGATGTCGTTATGATTGGGTTGCCCAACTCTTTTACGATTTCACGAGGAATGTTATTGTCCGGCACCCGAATACCTACCGTCTTTTTCTTAACGTTGAGAATCTTCGGGACTTTTGATGACGATTCCAGTATGTAAGTATATGGCCCGGGTAACGATTTTTTCATCAACTTGAAAGTTGGGGTATCCAGATGCTTGACATATTCTGAGATATGACTCAGGTCGTAGCAAATGAAAGATAGATTCAGGTGTTTTCCCTTAATTCCCTTGAGGATTCGGATCCGCTCAATCGCTTTTTGATTGAAAATATCACACCCCAGCCCATAGATCGTGTCTGTTGGATAGATAATAACCCCACCATCTCTTAGGACATTGGCAATCTCCACTATTTTCCTTCGCTCAGGGTTCTCTGGATATAATTTGATGAATTCAGCTGCCATTAGTGCTTAAATCTGAACAAAATAAGTTACAAAAAGGATGGAATAACCAGTATTTTAAAATCAAAATATGGAATCGTTAAGATTATCCGCTATGGATTAATTTATTTTGCGGAAAATTTCTGCTCACTTTTGGGGAGGATCCCTCTTTTTTATGACAGAAGATTGATACGAGATTAATAAAAAACACATGTCAGATAAATCAACAATCAAAAAACCTAATGGTAAATTAGGAATTCTTACTCCAGGAATGGGTGCTGTAGCGACCACTTTTATGGCCGGGGTACTAAGCATTAGAAAAGGCTTATCAGAACCTATCGGCTCCCTCACTCAAATGGGCACCATACGACTGGGAAAGCGAACTGAAAATCGAAATCCACTTATTAAAGACTTTGTTCCTTTGGCAGCCTTGGAAGATGTCGCTCTTGGTGGCTGGGACATATTCGAAGACAATGCCTATGAAGCTGCAATGCATGCGAAGGTTTTGGACAAAGATCTTTTGAACGACCTGAAAGATGAACTTGAGCAAATCAAGCCGATGAAGGCAGTGTTTGACAAAAACTACGTGAAACGACTGGAAGGTAGCTACTTTAAAAAAGGAGCTAACAAAATGGAGCTTGCGGAAATGTTGATGGAAGACATTGAAAACTTCAAAAAAGAAAATAACTGCGAGCGTGTAGTGATGGTGTGGTGTGGATCTACCGAGATTTACATCGAGGAAGGGGAAGTTCACTCTACTATTGAAAAATTCGAGGAAGGGCTAAGAAACAACCACCCTGATATTCCACCAAGCATGATCTATGCTTATGCTGCCATCAAAATGGGGGTACCATATGCCAACGGAGCACCTAACCTTTCGTGTGACGTAGATTGTCTGGTAGAGCTTGCTAAGCAAACGGGAACTCCAATCGCTGGAAAAGACTTTAAAACAGGTCAAACCTTGATGAAAACCATTCTGGCACCAGGTTTAAAAGCAAGATCTTTGGGTATTGACGGATGGTTCTCTACCAATATTCTTGGTAACAGAGACGGTGAAGTATTGGATGATCCGGATAACTTCAAAACCAAAGAAGTTTCAAAACTTGGTGTGTTGGAGCAAGTGCTTGAACCAGAACTACACCCTACACTTTACGGAAACCTTTATCATAAAGTAAGAATCAACTATTATCCACCAAGAGGTGATGATAAAGAAGGATGGGACAACATCGACATTAAAGGATGGTTGGGCTACAAAATGCAGATCAAAGTGGATTTCTTATGTAAAGATTCCATTCTTGCAGCTCCTTTGGTTCTAGACCTTGCCTTATTCCTTGACCTTGCGCAACGTGCTGAAATGAAAGGTATTCAAGAGTGGCTTTCATTCTACTTAAAATCGCCGCAAGCATTGAAAGGACTTAAGCCTCAGCATGACATCTTTGTTCAGCTGATGAAGCTTAAGAATACGCTTCGCCATCTTGCGGGTGAAACGCTAATTACGAATTTAGGATTGGATTACTACGATTGATCAGAGTCGTTTTTGATCCATTAAATTAATTGTACTTTGGAGGTCATCTGGATTGTCTACATCATTCCAGGTGTACCCCTCCACTAGTACAGATTTTGCCTCTCGGCTGTCGATCAATTTTGAGACTGACTCAGAGATGGTGTACTCTTTCTGGTCAAACGATTGTTGAAAAACATCAAACACCTCAGATTTTAGCCTAAACAGACCCGTATCGTACCTGTTGTAATCTGGTATTGTTTTACTAATCGATTTGATAAAGTCGTTATCGTCTACAAGTACTTTGGTCACATCATCAATGTCAATGTGATTATTAGATTCCCCCGGCATATCTACAGCCAATTGAAGTGTATTCTCTAATCCACTCGATTTTTTTACAAATTCTCCTACAAACTCTGGATCAAAAACATGATCCCCCATTGTGAGGAAAAAGTCCGACATTTCATTTTTTTCAACCCATTCTTTCGCCCGAAAAACAGAAAAACCGTTTTCCAAATCAAACCTCTCATTGTGAAGGATAGTTATATCAGCATTGTGTGTTTTTTTAAGTTCTGGTAATGCTTCTTCAAGTTTCTCTGCTCCATATCCGCTGATGATACAAAACTTTTTCACACCGTGGCTTTTGAAAATTCGGATATGACGAGACATCAAGGTTTCGCCATTCAAAGAGACCAAACTTTTAGGAATGCCTGTATCTAATCGGGTATTTTTACCAGCAGCAAGTATTACTAGATTCAAAATGAATTGGTTTTCGTATTAAAAAATGATGAAGCTTTCGATTCAAATCTCAATGTTACGAAAATGTTTCCAAGTGATATAACTATTTTTGCGGAATGGGGAATTTTCTGAGAGAACGATTTTCAACCTTCAAGTTAGCAGAAGACGCTAAGAAGAACGGATACTATGCGTTTTTCCGAACTTTCCAGTCCAAACAAGAGACTGAAGTGAAGGTGAATGGGAAAGATGTTTTAATGTTTGGATCAAACAGCTATTTGGGTCTTACCACTCACCCAAAGGTGATTGAGGCTGCAGAATCAGCTGTGAGGAAATATGGATCAAGTTGTTCGGGTTCCAGGTTTTTGAATGGAACTACCGACATGCATGAGAAGCTGGAAAACATGCTTGCCCAATTCCTCAATAAAGAAGAAGCACTCGTTTTCAGTACAGGTTTTCAGGTTAATCTCGGAGTTCTGCCATCCATTGCCAAACAAGGTGATGCGCTTTTATTAGATCGACTGAATCATGCTTCCATTTATGAAGGTGCCAAACTAAGCGATGCATCCACTGTCGTTTTTCGTCACAACGACATGCAGGCACTTGAAAAGAAGCTTGCGAATCTTCAGGATGCCAACCACCGAATCATCGTAGTGGATGGAATCTTCAGCATGGAAGGAAATATTGCCAAGCTTCCGGAAATCGTTGCTCTTGCAAAGAAATACAATGCCTCAGTTATGAGTGACTGTGCGCACGCAGTAGGTGTGCTTGGAGATCATGGAAGAGGCACACCAGATCACTTTGGCGTAACTGATGACGTAGAATTAATCGGAGGTACATTTAGTAAGTCGCTAGCCTCTCTTGGAGGATTTGTTGCAGGCGATAAAGAAACTATTCAATACATCAGACACGTGGCTCGCTCATTAATTTTTAGTGCGAGTATGACGCCTTCATCTACGGCAGCCACTATTGCAGCTCTTGAAATCATGCAATCGGATGACTCTAGAAGACTTAAGCTTTGGGAAAACACGAATTACTCATTGAAGCGTTTGAAAGAGCTTGGTTTTGATACAGGTTATGCGGAAACACCAATTATTCCTATCTACATCAGGGATAATGAAAAAGCCTATAAAATGACAATGCGTTTGTTTGAAGAAGGCGTATTTGTGAATCCGGTCGTTGCTCCTGCTGTAGCCCCTACTGATACACTTATCCGATTCTCACTGATGGCTACTCACACCATTGAACAGATCGATATTGCTATCGATAAGATTTTGAAAGTAGCTGACGAACTTGAAGTGAAACGTCAAACAGAAGTGGCTTAAATTGAAAGTAGCGATCACTGGAGCTAATGGTTTTCTCGGATCATACCTGGTGAAAGAATGCCTCCGTCAGCAGATGGAGGTATATGCTTTAATACGGGCAAGTGCTAACACTTCACTCCTTTCTGAGGATAAGAACCTTTACGTAAAAAACGTCGATTACAGACAAGACTTAACCTCTCAGTTTTCCGATATCAAAAAGGAAGCTGGTCAAATAGATTTTTTCCTGCACAATGCAGGAATGACCGTGAGCCTTAAGAATGATGAGTACTATCAGGTAAACGTTGGGTTAACTACAGCCATATGTGATTCGCTACTTAAAACCGAACTACTAAAAGAAGGTGGAACTTTCGTCTATACTTCCTCTTATGCAGCCCATGGCCCTGCGAATACGAAAAAGCCTGTTTCTCATTACGGTCGCAGTAAATTACAAGCAGAGCAGGTAATTCAGGAAAAGATGAAAAAATACCTGCTGGTTCGTCCAACAGCCATTTATGGTGCTGGAGATGAAGCTTTCTTGCCCCTTTTTAAAGGTGCTAAAATGGGTGTTTACCCTATCACAGACAGTAAGCAGCGCATGAGTATGATCCATGGAGCTGACCTGGCTCGAATGGTTGTGCAGGATATGCAAAATGAAACCGGACCACTGCACTACAATGATGGCCATACCTATCTTCACAGAGATTTTGTAGAAATTTTTGTGGCACTTTTTAAAAGAAAGATCAGAACTTTCCCCCTTCCGAAATGGCTGGCCAAGTTTTCGATGGGTTCTTCTGATGTGTGGCACAAACTCATCAACAAAAGGCCCGGAATAACTCTCGAGAAATTTGATGAGATTTCTCAGCATTGGGATCTTCATACCACCGAATTGAAACACTCTTCAGTAAAACCTGAAATATCTTTGAAGGAAGGATTTAAAGATGCACTTAAATACTACCAGGAAAACAACCTCATCTGATGTTACTTGAAATAAAGGAAGTCAACACCAAAAAGGAGCTAAAGCAATTCATTAGGTTCCCTTTTGTGCTTTACAAAGACAACCCTTACTATGTCACCCCACTCATCGATTTTGAGATGAGCACACTGATGAAGGACAAGAATCCTGCCTTTGAACATGCAGAAGCGCAGTATTGGGTTGTTGAGAAGAATGGAAAAATAGCTGGCCGAATCGCAGCGATCATTTTAGACACTGAGCTAAAAGAAAAATCACTTGCCCGTTTTGGTTGGATCGACTTCATCGATGATAAAGATGTCTCACAACTTTTGCTGAACACGGCTAAAAAGTGGGCTGAGTCAAAAGGAGCAAAAGCAATCCATGGTCCAATGGGCTTTACAGATTTGGATTTTGAGGGTGCTTTGATTTCAGGATTTGATCAAATCGCTACTCAAGCAACCATATACAACCACTCATACTACATTGATCATTTCCGTGCCTGGAATATGGAAATCGCTGCGACCTGGGTAGAGCTGAGAGGGAAAGCTCCTGCCAAAAATCCTGAAAAAATTGGCAGAGTGGTCAAGCTTATCCAGGATCGATATAAAGTGAAAGTAAAGGATTTCAAAAACACCAAAGAGATTCTAAAGTACGCCCCTGGAGTGTTTAGTGTTTTGAATGAAGCATACTCAAAACTTTATGGCTACATCCCACTCACGCAAAAACAAATCAATTACTATGTGGAGCAATACTTCGGCTTCATCCGCAAAGATTTTGTTTGTATTGTCGTAAACGAAGCAGATGAGGTAGTTGGGTTTGCATTAACGCTACCCTCTCTTTCGAAAGCCTTACAGAAGGCCAAAGGGTCACTTTACCCCCTAGGCTTCATTCATGTCTTAAAAGCTTTTTATTACAATGATACAGCCGATCTGTTTTTGATTGGTGTAAAGCCTGAGTATCAAAAGCTGGGAGTTCATGCGCTTATCTTTGACCACCTACAAAAGGTCTATGAAAAACACGGGATAAAATACATGGCCTCAGGTCCTATGCTGGAGGATAATAAAAATGTGCTGAATACGTGGAGTGCGTTTGATATCGACATTGGAAAAATAAAGCGCTCTTGTTTCATCAAACATTTCTAGTCAATTTTTGTAGCTTCACGTGATGAAATGAGCATATTGCCTGCCTTTTTCTACTGTCAGGCTAGAATTACTTTATAATTAAATGGAGTTGAAAGATAAACATGCATTGATCATTGGTGGATCCAGCGGTATCGGTCTGGCAACAGTAAAAAAACTTGCATCTCATGGTTGTAATATCACCATCATCCACAGAGACAGACGTCAGGGTTTGGCTGATCTGGAAGTAGTAATAAATGACTTGAAATCCAATCACGACATTGCAATTACCAACTTCAACATAGATGCCACCAATACGGAGAAAATTCAGGAATGCATCGGCTCAATTGCTAATGATGGAGTAAAAAAATATGATGTCTTACTTCATGCCGTTTCCAGAGGAAACTTAAAGCCTTTTATATCTGATGGGCCAAAGTTAAACTCTCAAGATTTGGCTCTTACGATTGATGCCATGGGGACCAATCTGAGGGTGTGGATAGATGAGCTTTTAAATAAAAATTTAATTGGAGAAGGTACTCGCATCCTGACTTTAACCTCCGAAGGAAATAATAAATTCTGGGAGGGTTATGGAGCAGTAGCACTAGCAAAATCTGCGCTTGAAACACTATCGAAATATTTAGCTATCGAACTTGCTCCCAAAGGAATGACCGTCAACATCATTCAGGCCGGGGTTACAGATACGCCCTCACTACGATTGATTCCTGGATCTCAAGAATTAATTGAGCAATCGAAAAACAGAAATCCATATAAAAGACTCACCACACCTGAAGACGTGGCTAACACTGTTTATCTGCTGGCACAACCAGAGGCGAGCTGGATTAACGGGGCTTTGATTCATGTAGATGGTGGGGAACATTTAATATGAGTTCGTACGATAAAATATTGAGCCTACTTCCTTATAAGAGGCCTTTTCTATTCGTGGATGAGATTATCTCCATCAATGAGGAAGGTGCTATAGGAAATTACACCATCCGGAAAGATGAGTCCTTTTTAGAAGGGCATTTTCCAGGAAATCCTGTCGTTCCCGGAGTGATTTTAACAGAGATCATGTGCCAAATCGGCTTGGTAACTTTGGCTATGTATTTGATGGATTTAGATGAAGATTCTAAGGTCTTACCTGCCTTCACCAGCGCCAATGTTGATTTTCTCTCCAAAGTAATCCCTGAAGACAAACTTATTGTTGAATCAAAAAAAGTCTATTTTCGCTTCGGAAAGTTGAAATGCACTGTTTCCTGCAAAAAAGAGGATGGAACTGTCGTGGCAAAAGGAGAGTTAGCAGGGATGGTGGTAAAATCAGAAGCGTAAATTTTGGAAAAACATAGAGTTGTAATAACCGGACTTGGAGTAGTATCCGCCAATGCTATTGGTGTTGATAATTATGAAAAAGCATTACGTGAAGGGAAATCCGGAATCAAGCATTGGCCGGAATTAGATGACATCAAACTTAGATGTCAGATAGGAGGAGCACCTGATCTTTCCTCTGTCAACCTTGGCGATCACCTACCGCGTTTACTAGCCGAAAAAATAACCAATAAGGGCATCCTTTACGCGATGCTTGCAGGCGTTGAAGCATGGAAAGATGCAAGTCTTGAACCAAATGCGGAAAATACGGACTATAACTCAGGAATGATCTTCGGAGCAGGTGACCTTAGCTTTGATAGCTTTATCAATCGAGAGTTTCCAGCATACCCTATCGATAATGGAGAAAGTAGAAGACTCGGCTCTCGAACTATTTCTGAGTGCATGAATAGCGGTGCTGCCGCTTATCTCAATAATATTTTAGGTTTAGGAAACCGGATTCAGTCTAACTCATCTGCATGTATAACCGGGTCAGAAGCTGTACTGATGGGGTATGAACACCTTTCGCAAGGCAGGGCTGATCGAATGATTTGTGGCAGTACAGAAGGAGATGGAAGATACATCTGGGCTGCATTTGATGCGATGCGGGTACTCTGCTCGGACTCAAACGAGAACCCTGAGTTCGGATCTCGTCCGATGAGTGATACCTCCACTGGATTTGTTCCAGCAGGAGGTTCCGGGGCACTAGTTCTGGAAACACTGGAAAGCGCAAAGAACAGAGGAGCTAAGATCTACGGTGAAATATTGGGAGGTCATGTGAATTCCGGAGGCCAGCGCAGCGGTGGTACGATGACTGCTGCAAATCCGGAAGCTGTGCAGGATTGTATCAAGAGAGCAATCAAGGTATCTGGAATTGATCCTACAGACATTGATTTAATCAACGGACACCTAACATCCACAAAAGGTGATCCTGCAGAAATACGAAACTGGGTAGCTGCACTTGGAAGATCTGGTGAAGATTTCCCTATGATTAACACCCCAAAATCCATGATCGGACATGCAGTAGCGGGCGCAGGATCAGTGGAGCTAGTAGCCAGCGTATTGCAGCTGAAAAAGAATTTTGTACATGCCAATTTGAACGTTGAAAACATTCATCCTGAAATTTCTTCAGAAATTTTTGGGGGTTGTATCCCAACGAGTTGCCAAGACAAGGAAGTAAACACTATTATCAAAGCTAATTTTGGCTTTGGTGATTTAAATTGCGCGCTCGTTTTAAGGAAATACAAAGAATGATGACTAGAGAAACTGTAAAAACCGACCTGATTAACATCATAAAGCCTTACCTACCTGAAGATGTAATGGCTAACGAGGTGTCTGAAGACAAGCACCTAATCAATGATTTAATGATTAACTCTGCACACATTGTTGATATCGTACTAGATATTGAGGATAAATTCGACATCATGATCGATGACGATGTGATTGGTGAGATGAATACCGTGCAGGATTCAATCGACGTAGTTTTGCAAAAAACTGCCTAATCTAGTTGGTTAACTC
The DNA here is from genome assembly GCF_056161305.1 of Ekhidna sp. ABH4_415. Taxonomy (NCBI): domain Bacteria; kingdom Pseudomonadati; phylum Bacteroidota; class Cytophagia; order Cytophagales; family Reichenbachiellaceae; genus Ekhidna; species Ekhidna sp. ABH4_415. The sequence goes on along the minus strand of NZ_JBSWYW010000006.1, from coordinate 231,173 downwards.
CTTCAATAATTTTTGATCGTATTTCCTCTGCATGATATTTAGAGGTAGGTAGCCTAGTGTCCAAATCAGGCTGGCAGCCAGATAAATATCAAATCTCCCAAAGAGCGCAGAAATTACCATCGCATTTCGGTGGGTATTGCTTCCACCCAGCCATGCCCACCAAAATAGCATTATAAAGTTCCATTTCTTATATAGCGGATCAAACTCCTGAGGATTGTTCTCTGCAAGTACCCGCATTTTGCTACGCTCCTCTGGTGATCGTGTAGTTGAGCTTATCTGCTTACCTGTGTAGTCCAGGTTGATGTAGTGCATGATTTTATGATGCCACTTATCTCCAGTTGGCTTGATTTCATCCTTCGTTAAAGGGATATATCCTGCCTGGGACTTTCCTACCAGATAAATGTATTCGGATTTATAAAACTCGTAAAGTCCCGCCTTGTAGCTATGTGCAAGGCCTGCAGCTACCATTAACAGCAGGATCCAATATCCATAAATAGGTATGAGATACATTGTACCTCCTATGTAACAGGAGATAAAGACCAGGTTATCAATCAGTCCATCGATCTGGCGGCCAAGTTCGGATGATTGACCGGTCATTCGGGCTAGTTGTCCATCGGCGCTATCCAGCACGCCCGCCCAGGTCACTAAAAAGGCGCCTAAAGCGACGATCCACAAAGTATCTTGATAATAAAACAAGGTTCCCCCTACTACTCCTATCACCAAACTAATAATCGAAACTTGAGTGGGTGTCATCTTCAACCATTTAGCTGCATTGGCAAAATACAGCCCATAGAAACGGCTAAAATGAAGATCATAGCGCTCTTCTACATCGATTAACTTAATAGTGGATAATACCTTATCCAGGTGGTTTTGATACCTCCTCTTAAAGTAATTGAGCATTGATTACTTGTTTCGCTTCACCCGTGAGAATAAAGAAATCTTGTTGTCAAACAAGAATTGCCAGATAACCTTAGAATAGCTTTTGTGAGCATAAAGGTTGTCATAGTGTTCTGAAGCAATCTTCTTTAGTTCCGGCAATTTAGATCCCGGTATGGTAGGAAAATCATGGTGTTCGTTATGGTAGCCCACATTCCAAATTAGTTTGTTCCACCAGCCATAATAGGAATACGTCTCCTGACCTTCCTTGTAAACAAAGTGTTCTGCTACGAAGTGACCGGAGATGGGATGTAATCCTGTTGCCAATGCTGTGGAAAGTCCTAAGTAAAGCAAGCCCTCCCATCCTGCAAGGAAGAAGAAGCCTATCATAGCAGCAACCTGCACAATTGCATTAATGATTTGCCACTTGTCCGGAACCATCGGGTGAACAAATAATGGACGAATGGCATAAATAGGTATCTGAATGATCAGCCATACAAACTTTCCGATTGGCCCTCTAAAGAATCTTGCCTCCCATGAAACAGCTAAATCGGTATCAACTCCTTCTTTGCCCTGATGCCAATGATGTTTTGCGTGGTATGCCTTAAAAGCCATTGCGAAAGGAACAACCAGCGGAAAATTAACAACTATAGCTAACCAATTATTTAAAACCTTTTTCTTGAAGGCCAGGTCATGTGTGATTTCGTGAACAGCCAAAACAATAATGTGAGTCAGTGTGGTGCCAACCAGCAACACCAACAAGCCAAATAACCACGGATTTTCCGGAAGGAAAAAGATGGGTATAGCCAACTGTAGAGCTGCCACAAATAATGTCTTAAAAATCAATGAGGGATCGTTCCCAAATAATTTTTTCACTTCAGGGTGCTCCTCCATAATCACTTTTCTTCGTTGAAAGTGAGGTTCCTTCTCTTCGCTTCGTATAAAATCTAAGTCCTTCATAATCAACCGCAAATTTAACTAATGGGGACGTAAAAAAGTTCTTGACACAAATCCACCTACCGTATTGAGCATTCCCATCAATAAATCAGCTTTTCGTTTCCCGAATGCTGAAACAGATTCAGCATTAAAATCACCAACATCAGCCAATACTTTCTCACGAAATTCATCGATCAATGCTTTGTCCTCTGACACAAAAACCACTTCTTGCTCAAAATAGTAGCTTACCAGATCGTAATTACTACTCCCAAAAATCAACTTTTCATCATCCACCAGAATGGCTTTCATATGTGACATGCCTGGGTATTCTTTTAAATGAAAATATCCCTTTTCCTGCTCTGATAAAATGATGTTCTTGAAGATCGACTTGTTGTTCTCTTGTGGAGAAATAACCGTGATCTCTACACCCTTGTCAGCTATCGACCGCAATACCCCTAATAATGGCTCAGAAATATAAGGTGAGATCACTTGCACTTGCTTTCTGGCGACCCTGATATGACCAAAAAAAGACTGATATAGTTCTTTGCTTTTGGATCCATTAAAAAGATACAATTGACCTTGATCGGTTTCAAAGCTGCCGGATTGATTGTTTCCCTGCCAGGTCATTTCAAAGTCTTCATTCAAGCTTTTGCCTAAGGTTTTATCAGATACCTCCACCATCATATCATGCCAAACAAAGTTGTGATCACTGAAATTGATTCCACCTAAAAAGCTTATCTCACCATCTATGATGACCATTTTTTTGTGATTCCTAAGTGGATACTTCAAAGCTAAAAACCCAATTGGATTAGTGAATTTTACTTCAATCCCATTTTCCCTGGCTTCATTAATCAGTTTAGAAGTTGCCTTTACCTCATTTCTAAAGTCTTTATCCTGGAGATACTTGAGAGATGGGATAAAGTGATCATTGATTACCAGTTTGGAATAGCAATCAATCAAAAGTTTTTTCTTACTGGCCGGACTAGCTTTCATCACCTCAATCAACCACTTACCTGCTTCGTCCCCCTCGAAGGTCATTGCCTGGGCATAAAAAGAATCTTTTGCTTTTGCAGCAACTTCCTCCAGCCTTTTCATAAAGGCTTGTGAACCCAATAAAATGTTTGATTTAGCCAATGAATTTTTTTGTGGTGCAAAGGTAAAGGATGCTAGTCCATATACTCCACTTCATCCAGCTCGAAAACGAATGATCCTACAGTCATATCAATTTCAAATCGTAAGGGATACCTGTTTCGATCATCACTCATGACTACTCTTCCGGTCTTGCCTTTATCGAAATATTCACCCTCGGGGAAGACAAGTCCGAATTCCAACGCACGAACTTTTCGGCTGTTATACCTATGAGTAACATTCTCTCCTGGAAGCATTTTAAACTCATACAAGTCGTTTGAGAAGAACGTGCGTACTTCCACTGTTCGTGTAAATTGGGACTTATCACGGCTTCTTAACCACATATACGTGCTTAATGCATCCCGAATAGGGACATTCCCATTGGGGAAACGGTGGTATCTCCATTCGTCAACATCCTCAATATAGGCCTTTACCGAAACTGAATCAGCATAAGAAAAATAATCATGTCGAATATCTATCATCCCCTTTCCCTCCATATCTCGGTCAGATCTCAGCGGCTGAAGCTCATCTACTTCAATCAGAGACTCCATACAAACCCGTAGCTTAGAAAACACCTTAAACCAGCTGGCTGTTGTAACTGTAAACTGAATTCGGTAATGTGGTTTTGATTTTCCTTTAGGGTAATGAAACTCTGGATCCAACCATACCACAGCCTCACCAATATTAAACCAGCCAAACTTCATGTTATAGGTCAGTTTCTCGCCCGGTTTGAATGGATATGATTTATTTTGAGCCTGAATTTGGAAGCCGGCCAGGATCAGCAGAATACAAAGCACTGCCACCTTCCATACCCGAAAGAAAGATTTAGATGAAGATTGCACTGGTATGTCCATATGATTTTTCACGCCCCGGTGGTGTTAAGTCTCACATTGTGAGTTTGTCCAAGCATCTTACAATGATAGGTCATCATGTTAAAATCATTGCACCCAATATTAATGCCAATTTAGTAGAAGAGAAAAATGTTCACTTTTTTGGTCGAAATAGATCTGTAAATGTTGGAGGCACAAAGATTGACGTAAATGTTGCGCTGGGTGAAGAGAAGCAGGCTTTAAAGAACTTCTTGAATGGCGAGTCTTTTGACATCATTCATTATCACACCATCTGGAATCCTTTTCTACCCTTTCAAGTATTAAAACACTCGAAAACCAAACAGGTTGCCACATTTCATGACACACCCAAAAGTCGTTTTGTGGGAGACTGGATTATGCCAACTGTTGCTAAGGGAGTGTTTAAGTTTCTGGATCAGATCATTAGTGTTTCAAAAAGTCAATCACAGTTTATATCGCGCTTTTCGAAAAGAAAAATTCATATTATCCCAAACGGAATCGATTTGGAGGAGATAGAAAAAATCGCTCCACAGAAGTCGAAACGGAGTGATGATTACTTCCAGATGTTTTTCATGGGCCGGTTAGAACCACGCAAAGGGGTTATGCATGCGCTGCAGGCTTTTCATCAATTAAAGGGGCGGTACCCGCAAATGAAGCTTCTGATCGCTGGGGATGGCGATGGCAGAGCTGAGGTGGAACAATACATCAAAGACCACTCACTGGTTGACGTGGAACTACTGGGTTTTGTTAGTGAGGCTGAAAAATATCGTATACTTATGGAGTCAGACATCTACCTGGCACCTGCCCTTTATGGAGAAAGCTTTGGAATTGTATTATTGGAATCAATGGCTGTCGGAACTCCGATTGCTGGATATGCCAATTCTGGCTACAAAAACGTGATCACTCCGGAGATGGCGTCAGGATTCGCCGAGCCGGGAGATTTGAGAGAGTTCGTAGCATGCATCGAAAACCTCATTCCATCTAAAAAACGTGAAATACTATCCCAACATGGACTGGAAGAAGTGAAGAAATATGACTGGGCGGAGGTGTCGAAAGAAGTGAACGAGGTTTATTTGAAATGAAATAAGGTTTCCCTATTCCCTTGCGAGAGAGATACGAACAAGACTTGGGAATCCTGTCAATCTGAGTTAAACACCATATGTGATTCCCATGACTCGACTTAACTCCCAAGGAAATGAGGCCATTAAATTTACTTGAAGTAAGCTCGAACTTTCTCCATTACATAGTCCATGTCTTCCTCGTAGAGATCACCAATCACAGCAACTCGGAATGTTTTGCTTTCAGGAATTACTCCTGGATAGATGGTGATTCCATGCTCATAGAGGTAATCATGAAAATTGTTAAAATCCAATCCGGGCTTATCCAAATTCAGTGCTAACAAAATTTTTGACTCTTGTTCTAATGGTAGGAATGGTGTGAATCCAAGAGCTGTAAACCCATCATATAATTTCTGCCAGTTGGCCTGGTAGCGCTTCCAGCGATTCTCTAACCCTTCCTCTTCGTGCTCTTTTATTGCCTCGAGGAACGCATAACTGGTCTGCACCGGCGGTGTGAACCTCAACTGATCTTTTTTCTGCAGGTTGTCCCACTGCTTGTATACATCAAAGTAGAAGCCGGTACCATTGCTTTTTAAATCATCCGTTCGTTCTTTATGGAAGATCACAAATGAAAGTCCTGCCATTCCATGAATGCATTTATTCGAACTGGAAAACAAATAGTCAATCTCTAGTTCAGCTAGATTCATTGGATACGCCCCAAAGGAGCTCATCGCGTCCACAATGTATTTAACGCCCGTCTCTTTACAAATCTCTGCGACTTCCTCTAACGGATCCATCATACCCGTAGAGGTCTCGTGGTGCACCATCGCCAGGTGGGTGTAATTTCCTGAGGCAAGAGCTTTTTTGATTTTTGCTGGTTCCGGGTAATCACCGAACTCAAACATGGAGGTGTTCTTCAATCCGTATCCATCACATATTGCTTTAATTCGGATTCCGTATGCTCCATTGGTGATGACCAGCACATGATCGTCTTTCCCAATAGCAGAAACCATGCATGCTTCCATTGCTCCCGTACCACTCGCCCCAAAAAGTGCAACTCGATGCGTTTTCTGCGCACTACCTACCTTCAGGATACCATCACAGATATCATGCATTACTTGCCCAAACTCTTTTTCTCTCGGACAGATGTCTGAAACTAACTGGGCTTCTTTTACTCGTTGGGAAGTAGTGGCAGGGCCGGGATTCAGTAATATTTTACGATCAAGTTCTTTTTTGTGTAGCATCTTATTAGTTGCTAAGGTTTTTCATAAAAGCTTCCTTGTTCTGTACAGGTGTGGTTGTCGGCCTACCCAAGTCAGCTCTTGAAGCTTCTGTGGTTCTTACTTCCAGCATCACCGGGCCGTCTGCTTGTTGAAATTTCTCCCAAACAGCAGGTAAGTCATCCATCTTCTCTACTAACCAGGTTTGTTTGTAGCCTGATGCCTCTGCGATTTTCTGAAAGTCAATTGCAAAGCCCACAGTCGCTTGTCCACCTACTGATTCGTGGCAGCCATTATTGATGAGAATATGCTTGTAGTTATTTACAGACTGGTTGCCAACAATCGCTCCTGCTCCCATGTGCATGATCATTGCACCGTCACCATCCAGACAGTAAACCGGACGATTCTTCTTACCCAAAGCAATACCTAAGGCAATCTGAGAAGCGTGCCCCATTCCTCCAACTGTCAGGAAGTCCTTTCCATGACCCATGTTGTTACGTGCTCTAATCTCAAACACTTCACGGGAAGATTTACCGGTAGTAGAAACAATTACCGCCTCTTCCTCCATTTCTTTTAGCATCCACTCGATCACCTCCTCACGGTTGATTGTATATGGATTCTCAACTTTCGTTTGAAGCTTGTATTTCTCAAACGTTCCTTTTCGTACGAGCAGTGCAAAAGGAGCATTTGTTTCTCCCATTGTTTTTACTGCGTCTTCGAGTTGCTTTTCAGCTTCATTCTCCTCCTCAGAAAGAATGGCGTATGGAATCTCCATAGCCTGAAGCAATTCCTCAGAAATTCTACCTTGTTTTACGTGCTGAGGTTCATCCTTTACTCCCGGCTCTCCTCTCCAACCTATCATTAGTAGCATTGGAATGGAGTATACATCGCTATCCGCCAATGAGGTCAAAGGATTTACACAGTTTCCGAAACCGGAATTCTGCATGTAAACCAATGGAATTTTTCCGGTAGCCAGATGATGGCCCATGGCAAGAGCAATCGCTCCTCCTTCATTAGCCGCAATAATATCTGAACCTTCGTCGGTCATCACTGAACAAAAGTCTTTCAGCAATGAATCAGGTACTCCTGCTGAAAACTCAATGCCCTGCGATCGGATTGATTTTAGAAAATTCTTAGGGTTTAGCATTGCTTAATTAGGGAGTATAGTCAGGATTTCTTTTATCGACATGCAATACTCATCAGCCTCTTTCGAGCGCTTGTTCTCCAAAATCGATTCCGCTGTTTTCTTCATCGCCGGGAACGCCGCTCTAAGCAAATGGTTCGCATAAATGACAATGCTGAACCCTGCTTCTTTCAGTTCATCCTCTGTAAACTGATTGTAAGAAGAAGGTACAGATACGACAGGAACTTTATATTCGAACTCTTGGTAGCGCTTCATAAATTCCATGATTTCAGAACCGTCTTTATGACGACTATGGATCATGATGGCATCTGCTCCAGCTTCGATGTAGGCTTTCGCTCTTTTTAGTGCATCATCCATCCCATGCTCAGCAATCAAGCTCTCAAGACGAGCAATGATCATAAAGTCTTCAGTAACCTGTGCTTTCTTTCCGGTATTGATTTTCTCACAGAATCCCTCAACGGTATCTAGTTCCTGCTTTACCTCTGTACCGAAAAGTGAATTACGTTTTAGACCTACCTTATCCTCGATGATTACAGCTGAAACACCAAGTCTCTCGAGATTCTTTACCAATAAAGCAAAGTGCTCTGAAACTCCTCCTGTATCGCCATCCAGAATAATTGGCTTAGTGGTTACATCCAGGATATCATTAATGGTATTAAATCGTGACGTTCTGTCAACGTATTCTGTATCAGGCTTTCCTTTTGCTGTTGAGTCCGTCAATGAACTCACCCACATGGCATCAAATTCCCGTGATTCGTTTCCAGCATCCACTTTTGTTTCCTCCACAATAAGCGCCGAGATACCATTATGTGCCTCCAGTACTCTAACGATATCTTTTGATTCAAGAAGTCGTCTCAACATTCTTCTTCGGATGTCCGGGGTTGTACCTACTTCTTTCAATGCCTGTCGGAGGCCCGTTGATGAGATACCTGAAGTATATTCTGGCTCTACCAGTTCTCCTCCCCACTCGTTGAGTAGTTTGATCACTTTTTCCCGTATATGTTTCTGTGGGCCGGTTTTCCAATCAGTGCCGTGAACGACATAATCAGGCTTCAGTTCTTTCAGGTTTTTTTCGTAATCCAAATCCTCCTGAAGGATTACTTCCTTCACTCCCTTGAGATTCTCGAGGATTTTCTTTCGCTCATCGTAAGATAAAAACGGCGTTCGGCTGTATTTGCTTACTGCTTTATCCGAGAGTAACCCTACAGTTACCTCTCCAAGCTCACGAGCGACTTCAATGATATTTATGTGTCCATGGTGGATGAGGTCTGTCCCCATTCCTACGTATACTTTCTTCATTTAGCTATGAAAATTTTCTAATAGGTGTTTGTAAATTCATTTACCCCTAAACAGAATATTTTTAATTATGAATTTATGCTCACCTATTGCGATTTAGAATATTCTATCTTCGCGCAAAAGTAATTGGAAACCGAGGGAATCTCCTCCTTATTTTCTAAGAGATGACGCAAACGATTGAAACTGCCGTAATATTAGCCGCCGGAAGAGGAACCAGGCTACAACCATACACTTTTGATATCCCAAAAGGATTCATGCCAGTTGGTGAGGAACGGTTGATTGAACGATCCGTCAGGCTTTTGAAGGAAAATGGGATTAAAAATGTAATCATAGGAACCGGTCACCTGCATGAGCACTACGAGAAATTTGCTAAAGAACAAGGGCTGACAACATTTTTGAGTCCTGACTATGCAACAACCGGAAGCTTCCATACTTTAATTTATGGTTCAGATTTGATCAAAGGAGATTTTCTCTTGCTGGAATCTGACCTGCTTTATCACTCTGATGCAATCAAAAGCCTGATTGATGCGGAGGAAAAAGACATCATTTTATGCAGTGGATTCACTCAATCCAATGATGAGGTTTACGTGGAAGTTGAAGATGGTAAACTGAAAAATCTTTCCAAGAAAAAAGAGGAATTAGCGTCTGTGGATGCCGAGCTGGTGGGCATCTGGAAAATCTCCATGGGTTTGCTAGAGAAATTAAAGCAACACCATAAAGAAGCCGAAGACGGATCCAAAAAGGATTATGAGATTGCTATCTCTCAGCTATCAAATGATCATAAGGTAAACGTATTAAAGCTGGATGATCTGGCCTGGTGTGAAATTGACAATCAAGATCACCTGGAGCGAGCTAAGGAGAAAATCCTTCCAAGATTAGACTAAGATTTTGGTGGATGCCACAGTCCCGTTTTTTGATCTCTCCATCCACCGGTTCCTAAATAACCGTACATGAGTTCAAGGTAGCCTAACGTATCACCAGGGACGGTTACTTTTTCTCCAAGGAATGAATCTTCCTTCAATGGAAAAATCAGCTTCTTGGGAATATGCTGACGCTCATTAGGATAGTTGGCCTCTACAAATGTGCGGACAGAATCGCCTTCATCTTGGTAAAAGAAGATGTCGAAATCATAGCCTTTATAAGAAAAGTAAACCTTTGGCCCTTCATGATTTGCTGAAGTATCATAAAAACGCAGGCCTTTTGGCATTTTATCTTTCAGCTTTTTAATAGCGTCATAAGCACTTTCCATCATGGCCACATCAATGTCAATGTCGTGTGGGATGATACCTCCTGTTCGGTGATAACCGAGCAAAGTGCCGAAATCCAGCCAGTAAGGCTCACCTGATTCTTTTAGGACACTGATCGATTTTCGAAACATCTCCTCCAAAATCGCAAGCTTTCGCTGACGGTATCGACCGGGCAAAGCGAATAAAACTACATTTGCAACGCGTTTGAGATATTGGATGAGGCGTATCATGACGCAAAAAAAGGGAATTCGGTCAAACTAATTGAATCATTGAGTAAACAAGAGATAAATAAGCCAATCGATTTGGTTTACACATGGGTAGATGGCAATGATCTGGAGTATCAGAAACTAGTGAATAAATACTCTGAAAAACCGCTGGACCTCAACCCTGAACGGTATCGTGACCTCTTCGATTTAATGAAATACAGTTTGCGATCAGTGGAAAAATTTGCTCCATGGATCAACCACATTTACATTTTCACCTGTCGTCCTCAGAAACCCAATTGGCTCAATGTCGATCATCCCAAGATCTCAGTGGTTCATCATGATGAGGTATTTGATGAGCCGGATGTCCCCACATTCAACTACAATGTGATTGAAAGCTACATTCATAAAATCCCTGGCCTATCCGATGATTTTATTTATCTCAACGACGACTTCCTATTTGGTAATGAGGTGTATCCCGAAGATTTTTATACTAAAGATGGAAAGGTACTGATCCATGGGACACTCATTGGAGAAAACCTTGGGTGGCGTATTTTCAACAAGAAAAATGACATTGTAGGATTGGGGCTTATCGAGCATTCACCACTTTTGATTCGGAAGGAGTGGTGGCAGGGAATGCAGGATGCCCGCCCGGAACTAATCAAGGAGATCAAGTCGCATAAGTTTAGAGAAGGCTCAGATGTGATGACTTATAAGCTTTACCGGTGGTTCACGCTCAAACATCAGTCCGGCCTTTGCAGAGCAATCAAACTACCCGAATTACTAAAAATTCATTCTTTTCACAAGATTACTAACAACCTGAAAAGGCAAAAGCGAGCATTTAAGTGGCTGGAAAAGAAGCAACCAAAATTCTATTGTTTGAATGATGATCAGGGAGAAAATCCAAACCAAAAGGTTGTAGCGATTGTCCAAGAGTTCTTACATCGAATGTACCCTGATAAGTCTGGATATGAGAAGTAACTTTGTCCGGAAAAACTAACCCACCAACATCAAACCCAAGAACTATTCATAGATGCGAGTCATAAAACTCCTTATATCAGCCTCCAAAAAGCTTTTTCTGATTGCTGCATTTACGAGTGTGCTTACAGGTGTATTTTCTACGCTTGTCATCAAGACCATTCATGAAGCCATACAAGCCGATGAATTTGTTCCTGAAATATTCATTAGATCGTTCGGCATTTTCTGGTTGCTCTATGGCATCCTGTCCATCACGTCATCCTATGCCGTTTCCAAGCTTACTCAGCGCATCATTCATGACTTGAGGGTTAAACTTTCGAACAACTTCCTCAGAGCCAGCTTCGAAACGATGGAGCATAATCAGAAGAAAATGTTACCGGTATTAACTGAAGATATTAAGACCATTGCATACGCTATTGAACGCCTACCTAATGTTACCACAGGGTTGGCATCTGTGATAGGAATACTCGCTTATATGGTGTGGTACTCACCCTTTCTCTCCGGGGCGACAGTGCTGATTTTCTTTTTTGTGTTTTTGTTTACTAAAGTGATGCTCCCCTACGTTCGCAAGTATGCTGATTATGGAAGAACCCAGCTCACGCATCTATTCGATCATTTTCACGCACTTGTTTTTGGTATAAAGGAGTTGGTACTTAACAAGCAATCGCAACGTAAATTCATTAATGATTTTATCATCCCTACGAGCAACAAACAAAATGAAGGATACCTGAAAGAGAGCATCGCTTCGTCAATTATGAACCGGGCAACAGACATGATTCTTTTGCTTGGAATGGCCGTTTTGATTTTGGTTGTCTTCTTCTCTCAGATAGTTACCCTGGAGTTTTTCGGCCATTATCTAACTCTGGTTTTATTCACCTTGGCACCTCTGTCTACAGCCTCAGGTTTTTTTGCCAGCCTTAAACGGATCGAAGTATCCATGAAGCATATCGATCAGATGGGGTTAACGCTATTGAGCAATAGTGAAAACAGTGGACTGGAGCCTCTCAACAATCCTACAGATGAAAGTGCATTGATACGTATTGAGCAATTAGAGCATAGTTATTATCACAATGATGTTGATCAACATTTTGCCATGGGTCCAATAGACCTTACCATCGAAAATGAAGAAATGCTTTTCATCGTAGGAGGCAATGGTAGTGGGAAAACCACATTGGCTAAATTGCTTTTAGGTCTGTACGAGCCCATTTCTGGTAAAATTTTCTACAAAGGGCAGGAAATCACATCGAATAATATTTCTACATATCGTTCCTGTTTTTCGGCTGTATTCGTCGACTCCTATTTATTTGAAGAATTCCTTAATGTAAACAAAGCATACCTGGAAAAATACGGTAATCAGTTGCTCAAAATGTTTGAGTTACATCACAAAGTGAAAATCAAAAACAATCGATTTACCACGAAGAATCTTTCAGAGGGGCAGAAAAAAAGACTGGCACTGATCATTTCCATTTTGGAAAACAAAGACATTTATCTTTTTGATGAATGGGCCGCTAATCAGGATCCACAATTCAAAGAGGTATTCTATAAAGAGGTGCTTCCATTGCTTCAGGACATGAACAAGACGCTCATCGTGATCACTCATGATGAAAAATACTTCACCATGGCTGACCGTGTGCTTAAACTGAGGGATGGTAAAATCACCAGGCAAGAAACTGCTTAATGAACAATAGCAACTATATCGTCACTGCCGCCAACGCCAAGTTCTATAAAAGTTTCTGCCAGTTAGCATACAGTTTCAATAGAGTCAGAGAGTTTGAAAACAGTACAATAGTCTTTTATGACCTGGGGTTGGAAAAAGAGCAAGCGGAAAACATCAAAAATAAGAATAGCTCATTGTTTGAACATGTGACATATCGTGTTTTCGATTTCGAAAAATATCCTGAATTCATCAAACCGAATTACATGACATGGGCGTGGAAACCTATTATCATTGAAGAATTGATAAAGGAAACCGGTGGAAATATTTTCTGGATGGATAGTGCCAATCAAATTCTGAAAAACCTAAAGCCCTTATGGCGAATTATTAGTGAAAAAGGAACCTACCTCCCTTTCGCCGGTTCAGGGCGGTTAACAGACTGGACAATGAAAGCGACATTGGAGTTCGTTGGAGTTCCATCATCTGCATATAAATCTAGAAACAGAGCAGGTAATACGTGTGCATTTTCAGCGAATAATAAGCATGTTCAAGCACTTGTTGAGGAATGGAAATCCCTTTGCCTGGTTAAGGAATGTGTATTGCCAGAAAGCGCAGATAGATCCAACCACCGGGGAGATCAATCTGTATTATCATCTTTGTTAGCCAGCAGGTCCTACTCCGAAGAGCTGAATTTGACCAATGACGAAGTGGATATCAGTTCTGGCTCACCTACTTCGTTTGTTAGTGTCAGAAATAGATTTCCTCGTTACCTGCCATTGAATCCAGGTTGGCTTGCATTCCACTACTTCAACTTTTTTAGGTTTTTAGATGTCCTCATAAATAAAATCAAAGGTAATTGAGGGGGTTTCTATGAATGCCTTGGCATATAATTGCAATTAAAGCTTTAACCTTAGCTGAAGTATTCGCAACTTCGCGTACTAATTTTTATACGAGGAATTGATATACCTAATTTCCATTTTTATTCTTTCAGTGCTAGGCGTCTTGGTCTATAACCATTTGTCAGGCAAAAATCTCATTAGAGATTTTCTGCACTTTCTGACAATCAAGCAAAAATCATTGAAAGGTTTGGACGAGTTGTGGAGCAAATCCAGTGATCGTTCTGAAGTTATTCTTTCGTTGACAACCATTCCCGAGCGAATTGATCACATTCAACCAACAATCAAATGCCTGCTATACCAACGGAGACTTCCTCAAAAAATCTGTATCAATATCCCATTTAAATCATTTCGAAATAACAAGGAGTATGTTATTCCAGAGTGGCTCAAAGAGCTAAAGGCTGTCGAAATTGTACGAGTTGATATTGATTACGGACCCGCCACGAAATTCATTCCAACACTTGAAAGTTCAACGAAAGACCAGTTGATCCTGGTGGTAGATGATGACAAAATGTATCCTCCTAACTACATAAAGGAATTTGAACAGACGGAAAAGGAACATCCGGACTGCATATTAGCTGCAAGTGGCTGGCGAGTGCCAAAAGATTTAATTGATAAGCCGACCACACTAAAAAGCAACTTGTTAAAAATACCTCCGACTCCAGTAAAAGGTACGCGGATTAAAGATTTATATAAAACCGATATTATTCAGGGTTATTCTGGGTACTTGATAAAGCCTGAATTTTTTGATCTTAAAACCATCAAAGACTATTCTGGTACTCCTGAGCAAATCAAATTTGTTGACGACATTTGGATAAGTGCACATTCAAAAGTTGACAAGTTCGTTTTACCATTAAAAAGGTACTGCTATACTTCACCTGTCAAGCAAAGCTTTTTCAAGTCAACAAGCCTGGCTAAAATCAATAACTGGAATCGCAATAACGCTGATAGGAATAATACAGTGGCGTTAAAATATTTTAAGGATAAGTGGTAGTCCTTAGAGGCATGGCCTTCCTTGTTTTCCTCTTTATCAGATTTACATCATAAGATCTTAGCTGAGACATGCCTGGTTCTATTTCAAGCATATGTTCCAGGTATTTTCGCAAGTGAGGTCGCAATAATTTATCCTTCCCGTTCAATATGTTCTTAATGGTGTCAGGAACGAAGTGAATGAATTTCACGGTATGTTCCCCGTTGATAAGTACTTGTCCATCAACCAGGGTTCGCTTGCACTCCTGCTTGTTCCATGCTGCGAGATTATAGCCTCTGTCTTTAATGATGTAAGATTTTTCAGACATTAGCGGAAACAATCCTAAATAGCCCTGATCAACAAAAACACCTAACTCTTTGGAGTTCTCATTTTTCCAAAGCATCATTTTAATCCACCGATCGAGAAGTTCACTTGAATTCCTGGATACCCCAATAAAACCCCCATTAAATAAGCCATGGTAGAAATAGTTGAAGAAAGCATTTTGATTGACATACGGATTAAAAGAGCGCCAGTGTGGACTTAATACAACATCAAAAGATTCTAACTTTTGGGTTATCGACGAGATATTATTAAAGAAATACAGATCAGGATCCACCCAAAAAACAGCATCGTAACTTTTCAGCAAATACTGGAGAAGTATTGGTTTTAACATCCATCGAAAACGAGACGAAAGACTTTCTTTTTTCACTTTTAACAATTCTTCCCCGTATTTTTTGAGATCGATTTTACCTAAATCTAATATTTCAAACCCTTCATATTTCGAACTGTCATAATTGTCATCAACCACCAAAGAAATGCAGCTGGCCTCCCCCTGAAGAGTATCATTGAGAGACTGAAAAGTTGCTTGAGCAAATCCCAGATAATCGCTTGTGACACATGTGCAAAAAGCTACATTCATATCAAAGTTGATTCGGCTACAACTTCATTCTTATCATCAGTGCCTAAATAATCACTATTATCATCAGTAATTACATGGAATTTTGAGGACATAACTTTAACCTTATCAAAGATTACAGGGATAAAATTCAAATACGATTGCTCATAATAAAGGCTTCTTTTTTTATCATTCTTACATCGATAGGTACAAACCATAGCCCACCACTTTAAAACACTTTCTGCATTTTTTGAAAACCCAATCAGTGATGAGGTATAAAACCCTCTTTTAAAATTCTTCATAAATCCTTCCTCGGATGTCTTGGGATCCATTGAAAATCTATTAGGGAAAAGGACTGCATCATACACTGAAAATTGATTTACCGCTTCGGCTATTGGTTCCTTAATCTTAAGATCAGGATCAATCAGGATTACACCTTTCCTCTGTTTTTGGATCAATGAGAGAAGAAAATACGGTTTGAGAACTCCTTTAATTGCTCTGCTTGATGAAAAAAGTAGCCGTAGTTTTAATATCAGATACTTATAAAAAGGGACAATGGCATTAGGAGAATAGAAAGTCGCAGCTTTAGTCTCAATGTTTAGCTTCCTGATTTGTCTTCCTGAACCACCCAATAAAAGCACATGTAAACGGGCGTTCGGATAAATTGAGCTAATGCTGCTAGAAAGATTCTTAAGAAGGCTGGTTTCTTTGCTATCAACTATAGTTGCGTAAAGGTGTTCGCTCTCTCTTTCCAAATTGCAATCGTTTAGTCAATTCGAAATGAAAGGTTAACCCCTGCCATTATATTCGTTGCTTCATTTTCATCCACATAATACCAGTTATTTCTATAAGTATATGAGAAATTGGGGTTAATAGTGAGTTTATTAAAAAAGCCAACATAGCCCAACCTTATGGTCCGCTCGAAATCGGTTGGAAAATCACTTTGACCATTAAACGCTCTCACAAAGTAATCATCATTGAATCTGACTCTGGTAAGCGTTAGACTCCACTTACCCTTAGGCTGATATAAGTCTACTCGTATAAAATTTGAGTTGGAACCTGGACCTATACCTGCACCCATAATTTGTCCACGGTTTGTAAACCCTCTTACAGACCATGGGTGAATATAATAGGTTGGGTTTCCTGTGCTTAATCTTTGCAACTGATTAGTACTCAAAGTGGTCGACTCAAACAGGACACTCAAGAGCCTCTCATTACCTAATTCAAATGTTTTCATTAACCCCAGTGTAAATGCACGGGATCGGTCCGGGTTTTGAAATAACTCACTCACACTACCAGGAAAATCATTTCTCGCAAATTCGAGATATGTTCTAAAACCTACCTCTCTGAATGCAAAATCAAAATAAAGAGACAGCATTTGATCGTACTCATCATTTTTCTGAGCTCCTTTCCCCTTCGTTTTAGTAAATAATGCAAACGCATCTTTGAAAGACAAATCCCCATCCGACCACCTTGTGTTTAATACCCGATTTAAACCAAGGCTAAGTTGAGGAAAAAAGGAGGGCTGATAGCCGATATGCATACCAGATATATATCCAGTCTCCTTATCAGGATCATTGTCAAAATAGTCTGATTCCACAAGTCGTCCCCAAAATATTCGCCCTTCCAGTCTTCCTATTTTGGTTTCCACTGGCACATTCGTTCCAATATCTATATGTGGGAAGCCTGGAGCATTATAGCTCATCAGAATTGGGCTAAACTGAGTAACCCCCCACCTAAAGTTTTCTGTGGAAACCCCAATAGTTGCATTTTTATAAATCAATCGTATCTCCGACTGCCCCAGATCAAAATTGGTAAAGGAACCCTCTCCATATTTTTGGACCCAATCGATGCGGCTATCAAATGGATAGGCATACTCACTTCGTCCCGCAGGGGTATCAGGAATGAAAAAGTCTTTATTCTGTGAAACTTGAATATTTGGAACAAAGGCATATTGTAAAATACCTACCCTGCCAGCTACTCCAGTTGATAAAAAAAGATTTGCTCCGCGTCCATTCCATTGTGCCCCGTCATTGTAGCTTATGGGAATAAGTGAATTATAATTTGTACGCAAAACCGGATCTACAATGCTAAGCACTGAGCTGCCACCATTGAGCTTAAAGTTTTCTCCCCAGATATT
This sequence comes from Ekhidna sp. ABH4_415, assembly GCF_056161305.1. Taxonomy (NCBI): domain Bacteria; kingdom Pseudomonadati; phylum Bacteroidota; class Cytophagia; order Cytophagales; family Reichenbachiellaceae; genus Ekhidna; species Ekhidna sp. ABH4_415. The sequence continues at coordinate 213,684 of NZ_JBSWYW010000006.1, read as the reverse complement.
CCATGAAGGGCCCTCCTCGGAATGATACTGACTTACAATCGATGGATATTGAATGATTGGTTTATTCAGAGAGGTGTCTTGAAATAGTAGCAAATCATAGTACTCTCTGGCATAGTCTCCCGGAATAATCACCTGTGCAGACAGCCCTTGAGTCATGGCTGTGAGAAATAGAATAAATAACCCTTTCCGAAGTACTGTTTTCATCTATACATACTTTTGCCACAAAAGTAGGCGTCTTTAAAATCTTTACACCATGATCCAATTAGTATGAAAGCTATTTGTACCATAATTACAAAAAGCCATCTCCGTTATGCGCAGGTACTTCATAAGTCAATTTTGAGATTTATGCCTGACATACATATGCATATGCTTATCGTGGATACCACTGAAAGTGAAAATCCAAAAACGCTTGAGGGGGCCTCTGCCTACACCAATGAGATCATCACTCAATCAGAAATTGGCAAAAAAATTTACGACAAGTACTATCAAAAAAATATGGATCACTATCGCTGGTCCATTAAATCTGTGTTCATGGCTAATCTCTTAGAAAAGAACGTCGATCAGCTTCTATACCTGGATAGCGATTTGTTCTTTTTTGATGACCCCACCTTCCTTTTTGAAAAGCTCATCAATAAAGGCATTTTACTAAGCCCCCACTTTCGGTGCTCCGACCCATCCATAGATTACAATGAATATGGAAGAAATAACACTCATGGTCTCTTCAACGGAGGATTTGTTGGTGCAAGCAAGAACGGGATACCTGCACTAAATTGGTGGGCTAAAGCATGTCACAGTGTTTGTGAAGTGAATAAAAAAGCAGGGTACTATGTTGATCAGTCTCACCTCAATATGCTTCCGGTAATTTTCGAGGATATTGGCATTATTAGAAACCATGGGTGCAACGTCGCTAACTGGAACATTACGGGAAGTCCACGCTCACAAAAAAATGGAGAAGTCCTGCTGAATGGTCAGGACAAACTGGTCTTCATCCACTTCACCTCCGATACCATACAAGGAATATTGAATGAAGAAGATCCACTTCTTAAACCCTATTTAGATGAGTATGAAAAAGCATTAATGGAAGAGGTGCCATCCATGAGTCCATTCAAACTAAAGAAGCCCTGGTATCAAAAATTGGTTTAGAGGGTGCCTACCAGCCAATTCGCTTTAGCAAGTCAAGCATACTGGTGTCCTCAATGTCGTTGCAGCCTCGGTTCTTTTCATCAAAACCTTCTCTGCCAACCGGCCTGCCTCCTGAAACGTTCTGACGAGACAGGTATTCCTCTAGTGACTTTGTGTAATAATGGTTAATTCTCCAGCCAATCTCGTTGGTATCAGTCAGCATTTCACCAAACTTATACCATTTATAGTGCCACCAGTGTGCGCTGTAAGCAAAACGATTCCTGGAAAGGAAGTCTCCGTTTCCCAGATCTTTATGATCGGAATAATTTTCTTCTCTCTTCGTGTAAGCCTCCAGGACAGATTTTTCCGGCTTCTCATCAAATCCGTTATTGCCAAAATTGATTCGAGGAATTTTTATGCCTTTGATCTTCTTTATATCGACAGTCTTCAGCCATGTCAGCAGGCTGTCACTTCCATCGAGGGGATATAAAAATTCATCCACATCGATTTTCATAAGCCACTGAAATTCCTTACGATAGGTTTTAGCAGCATGAGCAAAGCCCATATGATTTTTATTTCGTTGATACCATTTAGTTGCCCCATCGTATTTTGTACCATCCAAGTGTGTCCAGGGATGTCTGGTCACTATTCCTTTTTCTTCGTATGGCTTTAGGATTTCTTTCGCTTCCTCACTTCCATCCTGATCGTACAAATAGAAATGATCCACGCCTACTTTCACGTGATATTCAATCCAATCTTTCAGATAAGGATTTTCGTTTTTGAAATTAGTAGCAAAGGTTAAGAAATGCTTTTTGCTCATGGTCTTAAAGTCTGGCACAAATTAACCAGATAATTGACACAAACACTACCAAATGAGCCCCAAATGTTATTTCCTTCCACGCAATGATTAGCTTTGCGCGACACTAATTTTTAGCCCTTAAAATGAAGGTAGTAACAGTCGCGACTCATCACAATCACCATCTCGAGAGACTCTTAGTTTCTGCACGAAAACAAGGAATAGAAGTGGAGCTAATTGGAGAAGGAAGAGAGTATATTGATCATTACATCAAGACAGACTGGTTGATTGAGTATTTAGAAACGGTAGACAAAGATGAGATTATTCTCTACACAGATGGTTATGACAGTGTTTTGCTACAGAATGAATCTTACATAAAAGAAGCGTTTGAAAAATTAGACCACCCAATGGTGTTTGGAGCCGAGCAAAATTTCAATTGTGAGGCGTCCTTTTTCAAAAAGATTGATTTCTATCTAAAATTTCCTAAAGGAAAACGACCGTATCGGTTCCTCAACGCCGGTGGCTGGATAGGGAGAGCCGGATATGCAAAAGAGCTTTTAAGCAAAGTTGTTGGTGGTGATGATCAGAGCTTGTTGTTGAAATACGTTTCCAAACATAAGACTGCTATTAAACATGACACGGATCAAAAGATTTTTGCAGTGATGGCAGGAAGAACGGGCATGGAAGATCATGACTATAGAATCGATGAAAATGGCAAGTTGCAAAGTACCATCACAGGAAGTAACCCAGCTATTCTTCATGCGCCAGGAAAAAACTATTATGGTCTCTATAAGATTATCAGTCAGCTAAAATTTTTCCCGAAAGAGACCTTTACAGAAGAGGAAATCAAACAATACAAGAAATCTAAATTCTGGAATTCATTGACGGCAAAAACAACTGCGGATAATTATCTCTTTCACCTACTCCTGAAGGTTTTCGTAGGGACAATTTCAATTGCACTTATTGTCGGATTATTGGGCTATTTGGCTTAGGCTTTTCTAAAGTTCTCTTTAAATCTTCGCTTAATCTCCTCAGCTATTGGCTGATAGTCTTTTGGGTTCTCAGGTGGGTTTTCCCAATCAATATCAAGTGGCTTTATAAATGGAAAAAACAATCGGTGCACGCCCAGCATTTTAAAGAACTTATCGATGTTTCTGTTTTCATGCAAAGGCAATTTCGGTCTCACCGTGTTGAATAAATTTTTTATCCCCCCAAATCGATATTTATCGTACTTTTTGGCATAGCCAAAGTCAAAAAATATGACCGGAGTGCCCATAGCCAAACAAGGTAGTGCGCAATGGATTCTGGAAGTGATTACTAATCCAGCCTTTGCATAGGTGTCCAGGTATTGCTGTGCTTCCTCAATTTTTTTATCGATAGGTAGTTCCCTGTTTTCCCGGGTATGAGTCATCATTTGAATGCGATGGTGATACTTTTCGGGAATCAGCTTGTACACCACTTTTTTTGCGTACTTTTCACTTAATAGCCCATCGTAAAAAAGATCAGTAACCACAATCTTATCATTTCTTTCCCCTTCGTACTTCGGTAGCGTAAGAGTAACACATCCCGAATAATAAGCGTCAACACCAATAGACTTAAACAACTCCACTGTATTGTGATCTCTGCAGCCAATTGGCTCAAATTGCTTGTAGTAGTCTGTAAGCTCTGGCGTAATTAGCTTCTGTCTTACCTCTTTAAACTTAGCAACATGGAAAGAAGTGAAGTAGGGTTCTATGTCTTTAGAGGGAGGCCAGTTTTCAGGCTCGTGCATAAACCAACCATTGCAAAGCAATTTCACTTTTTCATCAGACTTAAATGTGTTTAGCTTTTCCCTATCCAGAACAAGAGCTTCATCATTATTTATAAGATTTAGGGCTGCAATGGTTTGCACCTCGTCCCCTAGATTTCTACTATCGTAATACGCGACTACTGCTTCTTTCATTGAGTTGGTCTCTGATTTTCGGCGCAAAGGTATATCGTGAATCTGAGATCACGAGGGTTCCCGGACAATGCTCACTATCTTTGCGGAAATTTTCTCAATCAGTTTTGAGGTTCTGGTCTATTATTAATGACATTACTAAAATCTGGATTCAAATAAGTTAAAATATGAAATACATTTTTCACTCGATTATTATTCTCTTCATCTCTATTGGATGCACAGCCCCCAATAATGATTCCAAAGAAGAGGCAAATGATAAAACCGAAAATGCAACCGTAAAGGGTGCTAATCAAGCCGGTCAATATAAAGTAGTGCTTCGACAAATCGACAATCGGGCTATCGTGCATATAGATGATTCTGTCATCTACGATAGTAAGACAGTGGCTGGTGACTTTAATATAGAAATAGATATTACTAAATACGTTGAGGAAGGGGCAATTGAGCTACGAGTTGATTTGTATAATGGCAAGGAGCCATACAATCAGTTGGATACTCACTGGGATATTGTATATGATATCATGAGGAATGATGAACTGGTTGAGTTTGTTCGTGAATCGGGAGATGATGGAAGAGTAGGCAAGGTTTATACCGAAACATTCTATTTGGATGAATTATGGTAGGCCTTATAAGAGCTGACCATATCAATAAATTCATAGATGATTGTTTCAAATCTAGCTAGCTTCGCGGCTGAATAACGACTTCATGGTAGTAATACGAATTTTAATCAAGTCTTCTTTAAAGCTTTTTACCATTGCGCTAATTGCCAGTGTCCTTACTGGATTCACCTCTACCATGGTAATTAAGAGCATTCACCAGGCTATTCAGGATGACAATTTTCAGCTTTCTTCATTCATATTAGAGTTTGGTCTCTTTTGGATTGCTTATGGAGCCCTATCGATCGTGGCATCTTATGCTGTTTCAAAATTGATGCAACGTATCATTCATCAGCTACGGATAGAAATGTCCAGGAAAATCATCCAGGCTCCTTATGAAGAGATTGAGTTTAATCAAACCAATCTCCTCCCGATCCTTAGTGGTGATATTGACAAAATAGCTACGCACATCAGGACATTACCTGCTGTAACAACAGGCTTAGCTACAGTTATCGGTATTCTGGGCTATATGGTGTGGTACTCACCAATCCTTTCTTTGGCTACCATCTTTCTTTTCTCACTTATTGTGGTAATAAGTAAAGTTGCACTTCCATTGATCAGAAAGTATGCATTTAGTGCAAGGAGCCACCTAAATAATCTATTCACGCATTTTGAAGGATTGATCTTGGGTATAAAAGAGCTTTCATTGAATAAGAATTTTTCCAAATCCTTTATTGATGAACACGTGATTCCCACCAGCAAGACTCAAATGAAGTATTATTTGAAGGAAAGTGTGGTCGCAGCGATTTTTAACAGGTCTACTGACCTGGTTCTTCTTTTGGGTATGGGAGCTTTGGTTGTCATCATTTTCCAAACAGGATTCGTAACACTCGAATTTTTCGGTAAATATTTGACGTTGGTTCTTTTTACGCTTGCGCCTCTTTCTTCTGCAACCGGCTTTTTGCGTAGCTTAAAAAATATTGAAGCCTCATTCAAGCACATCAAACAAGTAGGTATTTCCATGGAGCCTTCATTCGAATATGACGAGGAAATAAAAAATGAGGCCTGGAATAAGTCTAAACCACTGGTAAGTCTTAAACAGGTAGAGCACACCTATTATCATGCAGATGAGGACGAACACTTCAAACTTGGCCCGATTGACCTTGAGATTATGAAGGGTGAGTCCGTCTTTATCGTGGGTGGAAATGGTAGTGGAAAAACTACGTTAGCAAAAATCATCCTGGGACTCTACAAGGCTAAAGGAGGTTCCATTGAATACCGGGAGGTTCCTGTTAAGAATGAAAACCTGTCGTTTTACAGAAGTCGCTTCTCAGCAGTTTTTACTGATTCATATGTGTTCAAAGAGTTAGATCACATTGACCCTGAATTTTTAGAAGCAAAGGGACAAGAGCTCATTGATATGCTGGAGCTTACCAAGAAAGTAAAAATTGAAAACCGTAGCTTCACCACGAAGAATCTCTCTGAAGGGCAGAAAAAGAGACTTTCTCTCATTAGCTCCATTCTTGAAGACAAAGAAATTTATCTCTTCGATGAGTGGGCCGCCAACCAGGATCCTTACTTCAAGGATATCTTCTACAACAAGATCATTCCTTTCTTAAAGGAAAAAGGTAAGACCTTGATTGTTATCACTCATGATGACAGGTACTTTGGCCTGGCCGATCACTTGCTGAAACTAAGAGACGGCAAACTGCAGAAAGAAGAACAGTAATCCTCCATGCGTGTCAGACCCATTTATATTGCCATCCTTGGCCTGATGATTCACTCAACGAGCCTTGGTCAGGAAGTAATCAATTTTAGAACAACTTATTTTCCATGGAGTGAAATTCGAGACTCTACTAGTTTAACATTCCATAAAACAGTTAAAACTCCACTTGATGACTTTTACGTCCTAAACCCCAGAATCGGCACTTCATTCAATTCTCATTACCCAAGAGGATACAATGATGGGCCGATTTGGAAAGGAAAAGGCCTGACGCTTGAACTACACGGAGGATTTGCAGGGAAAAAAGGGAAACTATCCTATGTTTTCTACCCTACCGTGTTTTATTCACAAAACAGACCATTCGAAACTGCTGATGTCCTAACAGGTGAAAATACTGAGTTTCGCTACCACTTCATAAGAGGGGGCGCTCAGATAGATTGGGTTCAGCGCTATGGTAATGGAGGATTTGTGAAAGCGCACCCTGGACAAAGTGAATTGAAAATGGACTTTGGTGTCCTTGAAACAGCTATTTCGACAATCAATTATTCTTTAGGACCATCGATGTTCAACCCCATCTTATTGAGTCATCAGGCAGGTGGATTCCCTCACTTGAGAATTGGAACAGAGCCTTTTGACTTAACCATTAGAAAAGCTGAAACAGGGAAATGGGAATTTAACTACATCGCAGGCTTACTCAAAGAGTCAGACTACTTTGACACAAACGCCAAAAACAATGACAGGTTTTTTAATGGAATATTTGTCGGTTATAGCCCGAAGTTTTTACCTGAGCTGACCCTTGGATTTAATAAAGTGTTGTACAAAGACACCCAGTTCTTTGAAAACAAAGATCTTTTCTCACCTATTTACATATTTGATGGTGGTGAGCGAGGTGACAGCATTAACACCAATGATACTTTCGATCAGGTAGCGTCTATTTCGTTAGAATGGCAGCTTCCTAAATCCGGATTTAAAGCCTATCTGGAGTTCGCCAAAAATGATTTTACCGGTGCTGCTTCAAGGTTTTTGCTGGAGCCAGAGCACAGCAGGGCATACACTATTGGTTTCGAAAAGGTCTTTGAAACAAAGAAAGGTAAGGAAATCATAATCAATTATGAGCACACCAACCTTTCTATCAACCACACCTATCTGTGGAGGGCCACACCATCCTTTTATTTGCATCATGTAAATAAGCAAGGCTATACCAATGACGGTCAAATCATTGGTGCTGGTATTGGTCCGGGTGGAAACAGCGCGCTTTTTGGTCTACGAATAAAAGGTGAAGATCAAATCTTAGGTTTTGTGGTTCAGCGGATTGAAGCAAACAAAGATTATTTCATCATTAATGTGCAGGGAAGAGATAACCACGACATTGAGTACTCTTTGGGCGCAAATCTTCAAAAAAAGCTTTTTTCAATGATCCTTAGCCTCGAAGGTATATTTAGCTACAACTACAACAGGTATTATTTGGATGACCAAACAAACATCTATCTATCTGTTTCCAGTATTATAATGCTAGACTAAGATCACTTGCTTAAATTTGTTTCATGCTGGGCATAGACATAGTAGACATCAAAGACCCGTCGTTTAAGGAACGAAATAGCCGAACACTCGACCTTATTTCTAATCCTGATGATGTTTCCATTGAGCACCCTCATATTTTTTGGATTCTCTGGTCAGCAAAGGAGGCGGCTTTCAAATGCAAGCGAGAGCCATTGAATTTTGCACCAAAAAAAATTCCAATAAAGCTGTCCGAATCAGATGGTAATATCTCCTTCCAATCGGGCGACATTAAAGGTGAAATCAAAATAACTGATGAATATATACTGGCTATGTGCGGAGATCTGGAAAACATCACACATAAGATTTTCGAGCAATCTGATGACGACTGGAGTGAGGGTATTCGGTTCATGGTAATCGAATTTTTCAGGGATCAGGGGCTGGACTACCACATCGGATCTGATGAGCTGAACCTACCGATTATCGAACCATCAAAAAAAGAAATATCCATTTCTCACCATGGACGTTATGGTGCTGTAGCATTCCCAATAAATCTGCTATAGTCCGTATTCCAACATTATTTTTGCACGCATGCGTAAAAAATATTTCATCGCCATTTTTCTTGTGGTCTTCACGATGATGCTGTCATCGTTTGCCTTTTACACCTATCAGATTCTATACACACCTAATGTGCTGATCGAACAGGATGACAGGTATTTTGCCATCCCAAAAGGCACCACCTTTAAGCAACTTCAGAATAAGCTTGCTGAGGAACGTATAGTCAATGATCTGGTTTCATTCAGCTTTCTGGCCAAGTTAAAAGACCTGGATACGAACGTGAAAAACGGAATGTACCTGATCAAAGGAGACATGACCAATATCGAGCTAATCAATTTGCTGAGGTCTGGATCCCAAACGCCCATCCAGCTCACTTTCTCCAACGCCCGACTGCTAAAGCAGCTTCCGAAAATTTTAACTCATAGCCTGGAGATTGATTCAGCTGATTTGGCACCTATTCTTTTAGCCGATACAACCGCAGCACATTATGGCTTCACGGAGGAGACCTTCATCAGCATGTTTATTCCAAATACATATGAGGTGTACTGGACCATCACACCAAAAGGATTGCTGGACAGAATGAAAATGGAATATGATCGCTTCTGGACGGATGAGCGTAAGCAAAAAGCCGAAAACCTTGGAATGACCCAGACGGAAGTTTCAACACTAGCTTCCATTGTGCAGGGTGAAACCAATAAAATGGACGAAGCTCCATCCATAGCAGGAGTGTATATCAATCGGCTAAAAAGAGGTATCCCGCTACAGGCAGACCCTACTTTAGTTTTTGCAATAGGTGATTTCAGCATTCGCCGAATATTGAACAAAGACAAAGAATTTGATTCGCCATACAATACCTACAAATACCGCGGACTCCCTCCCGGACCAATCAACCTGCCAGGTATCCCAGCATTAAATGCGGTTTTGAATTATGAAGACCATAATTACTTATATTTCTGTGCGAAAGCCGATTTCTCAGGATATCATGTATTTGCCCGCACTTTGAGTGAGCACAATGTGAACGCCCGCAAGTTTCAGCGAGCCTTGAATAGGGAACGAATCTACCGATAATGTACACGCACGAAATACAACTCCGAGTCAGATATGCCGATACCGATAAAATGGGCTTTGCCTACTATGGCAACTATCCAAGGTATTATGAAATTGCTCGTGTAGAATCATTTCGAGCATTAGGGTTTCCATATAAAGAAATGGAAGATTCCGGCGTGGGGATGCCTGTTTTGGATATGAAGATCAAATATCATGGACCTGCTAAATATGATGACCTTCTAACCATCAAGCTTATTATTCCGGAAATGCCTAGGGCACGAATGATCTTTCAATATGAAATCAGGAATGAAGAAGGGAAGCTCTTAAACACTGGAGAAACCACCTTAGCATTTATGAATATGGAGACCGGAAGGCCGGTAAAAATGCCTGAACGAATGAAAGAATCCATTTCTCCATTTTTCGAGTGATTTGAATTTGTCTCTTTCCGAAAAACGGCTACTTTTGCGTTCCAATTTTCGCAAAGAGCGAAGTAAAAGGAAGAGATCACAGAGGCGTGGCAGAGTGGACTAGCCGTCCGCGTCGAATGCGGCGGAACCGCCTCGGAAGGTCAAAGAAGAGTAGAAAGCTACTCACAAAGAAATTGCAGAGATCACAGAGGCGTGGCAGAGTGGTCGAATGCGGCGGTCTTGAAAACCGTTGTACCGCGAGGTACCGGGGGTTCGAATCCCTCCGCCTCTGCAAGCAATGACCCTGATGGAAACATCAGGGTTTTTTGTTTTGGAACGAATCGAGCTTGCTCGAATGAGTGAAAAAAATAAAAAACAACCTTCGAGCAAAACGAGGAAGGGCCATTGCTTGACACACCACCCCAAGGGATCACGCCAGTAATGCCAAACTGCCCTTTTTCATTTTATTATGCTGATGATATGAGAACTCCCAAGAGGGTTCGAGATGGATCGAAGTGAAATTCACCTTCTTTCTTATTTCTGGAAAAAAATCAATATCGTCACAGCATAGGTTTTTATTTTTAATGGATGATAACTTCAAGTTTCAAAATCCAAGAACCAAGTGACATTGACAAATTACCAGACAGTTTTGAGTCTAAAGTAGCTTCAGGATTAATTGATTATCAATCATCTTTATACCAATCCATTCGTATCGGAAACACAGTATTTCACGTCAAGTCGGGACCGATCCTTGAAAAGTTTCTTAAAGCAATTGAAGCAAAAGGAATTTCAACAAAGAAAATTAAGATGTTATCACTTAGGCTTAATCAAAAAATAGAATGCCTAAGCAATGAGCTTTGGAAAATATTTGAGGATGATTATTCAATATCTTCTTTAGGGCGTGTAAAATCTTTAAAAAGAGGTCATGAAAGTTTGCTAAAGGGAGGGCTATCTAGCGGATATAAAACTGTTCTCATTAATAGTAAACTTTATTATGTTCACAGACTGGTAGCAATGTCATTTATTGATAATCCAGAAAATTGTCCTGAGGTGAATCATAAAGATGGCGACAAGCTGAATAACCATGTTGAAAATTTAGAATGGGTCTCTCATGCCGATAATCAATATCATGCTAGAGTTAACGGATTATATAGAAAAGGACGTTGTTCTCAGCATGCAAAAGAGGTAGAGTTAATAAAAAACAAGAAGATAGTTAAGACATTTCGAAGCGGTCAAGAGGCAGCTGATTTCTTAGGGATTTCTAGACATAATCTTTATATATCAATTAAAAGAGAGACTGAACAAAAGGGATTTGTTATCAAATACAAGAAGCCTTACGATTGAAAAATCTTAGCACTAATATTATATGACCTCCATATTGAGGTGATATACCTTTCATTTCCATGGTATGAATTAACATACTTGACTTAGGAACTTTTTGCAATAATGATCACTCCATTCCAGCAGTAATCACCACCCCGTCAAAACTTCGCTTCATCTGTGCCAATTGATTGGGACTGCATAAATCCGTTTGTTCCAAAAAACCAAAGATGTACTTTCCAAAGTGAGGATTTACCTGCATTCGGGAGATATTGGAGAGGTTAGATACAATTTTATCCACATCTTCTTCCATGTGTGTACTCATGCCTAAAAAGGATGGAAGATTATACTCTATTGCCAGACGCAAGAAACGAATTTCCACATTGTGCGGATCCATTTCAATAACCTCCTTCATTTGATCATTGTACTTAATCACTTGTTTCAGCTTGTTGAAGGGATTCCAAACCACTTGAGCGAGTAGTGCTTCCGATACTGCTTGATATGCCTGAACAGTAGGTGATGCGTTTTCGATTTCAGAAACAAAATCATGGAAAATTCGGGAGTCATCGGGATTTAGTACCGCCGAATGAAATTCCGATCGTATTTCGCCTAAGCTTTGACTGAAAGCTGCAAACACAAGAAGTGTAAAGGCATTTGTAATAATGTATTTCACATCATATACAACCTGCAACTCATCAAAGTGTTATGAAAATGTGTTTAATAGTCGGCAAGTAGACTTTTTATTTCAACTCAAAATCATCGGCATCCTCCTGAAAAGGAAAATCCCCTCGATAGGTTTTTAGCTCTTCTGCAGATAGCGTGGCAGTAAGTATTTCTTCCATATTGTCTGAAAAAGCCAGTTCTTTGCCTTTTGGTGAGTAAATACCTGAATGCCCATTGTAATCCTTTGGAAGTCCATCGGTCCCAATTCTATTCACACCGGCACAGTAAGAGAGGTTTTCAATCGCCCGGGCCTTTAAAAGCGTATCCCATGCATTCACTCGCGTATCCGGCCAGTTGGCAACATATAGTAACAGATCGTATTCATAGATTTGCTCCTTGGTCTTTTTAGACCGTGCCCACACCGGAAATCGAAGGTCATAGCAGATCATCGGATAAATTTTCCAGCCCATATATTCCAAAATGACCCTTTCTTCTCCTGGCGTATATGTTTCCCCTTCGGCAGCCAGGTTGAACAGGTGCTTTTTGTCATACTGTTTGGAAGAGCCATCCGGATAGACGAAATAAAGTCGATTATAAAACTTACCCTGGTCTTTGGTGATGACACTCCCAGTGACAGCAACCTTTCGTTGGGTAGCCATCTGACGCATCCATTTAAAGGTTTTGCCACCCGGTGGCTCGGCAAGCTTCTCTGCATTCATGGAAAAGCCTGTGGTAAACATCTCAGGCAAAACAATCAAATCAACCCCTTCAATTGACCAAATCATTTCCTCGAACATCGCGAGGTTAGCGTCTATTTCCTCCCAGTGGAGGTTTGCTTGAATCAATGAGATGGTCAGATCTTTCATGGTTTGAATGGATTATATAATCTCAAAAGTTCTTTTTTGTCATTTCGAGAGAATCGAGAAATCTATACTGTTGAATGGTAGAGAATTTTAAAGATTTCTCCTATCGTCGAAATGACAACATTTGAGTATTCTCATAGTTTACCTCGGCACCTTTACCCGATATTCCGCATCCGTTTTCCCCTTGCTGATATTCGCCAGTTTTCCTTTAATCAGACGTTTCTTGAATGGCGTGAGGTAATCTGTGAAAAGCTTGCCTTCAATGTGATCATACTCGTGCTGAATCACCCGGGCTTTCATTCCATCGAAGGTTTCTTCATGAAGTTCCCAGTTTTCATCAAAGTACTCGATGGTGATCTTTGGTTTACGATCTACATCCGCTCGTACACCTGGTATACTTAAACATCCTTCTTCAAATGCCCATTTCTCACCCTCCTCCTCGATCATTATTGGATTGATGAAGGCCTGTTTCAACCCACCTTCCTCTTCGTCTTCCATGGGTGTGGTATCTACCACGAAGATCCGAATAGACTCCCCCACCTGTGGTGCAGCAAGTCCTACGCCCTGTGCAGCATACATCGTTTCAAACATGCTATCAACAAACTCCTTAACAGACTCGTCTCCTTCTTCTACTTCGCTTGCCTTCTTCTTCAGCACCGGATCCCCGTATAGTACGATTGGAAATATCATGAATTACTTTCTAAATATGATTGCAAAATTATGGTAGCGCTCACCTTGTCTACATTTCCCTTATTCCTTCTGTATTTCTTCTTCATCCCACCTGTAATCATGGCATCCATCGCCATCTTAGAGGTAAAGCGCTCATCATGCAAAATTAATTCCCTTGTCGGGAAAACTTTTTTGAATCGATTAATAAATGCCTGAACCAATGGAGTTGCATTAGTAGGCCTTCCATCGGTGTTTTTTGGCATCCCTATCACGACCCTGCTCACATCTTCCTTTTCAAAATATTCTTTAAGAAAGTTCTCCAGCGTATGACTGGGGATTACATCCAAAGGTGATGCAATCATGCCCAAAGGATCCGTTACGGCCAGGCCTGTGCGCTTGGCGCCATAATCTATCGCCAGAATTCTCGGCATTAGTTGAGGGTGGATAAGGTTTTAACCTTGTGATGCACTTCCTTTTCCAGCTGAATGGCTTTTGGAAAAAAGATTCGATTCTCGATTTCGGCGTGGTAGATCATTTCCCGATCGAACGCCTTGATTTCATACATTAACACGCGATCGTGCAAATCCTTAGGTTCTAAAGAGGACATTAGTGCTCGTATAGCTCCAAATTCGTCTTCATCCTGATGTTCCTCAAATTCTGCCTCCAGAGAATAATTATTAAATCGAATCAACAAGTCATAAGAAGCACTTACTGATCCCTTTTTCCATTCACCTAACAGTTCGATATACTTAAAAGTAGTGTCTTCCTCCTCGTAGATATGCTTGATAAAGTCTTCGACAAATTCAGGCAGCAGGTTCTTTAGACCCTCCTCTCGATCCCATTTTTTCACCAAATGGACGATGTAGGGTAGCTTTTCCTTAATGAAAATATGATGCGAGTACTTTAGATATTCAGTCAGAAGCTCAATCGGGTAGCGTTCTAAATCTGAGAAACTAAAACGATGACAAGAATCAAATTCATAAAAGCTTTTAATTACTTGCTTTCGATCCAGCCCCCGTTCATCACAAATCTCTTTGAGCTTCCTGTTTGGCGCCTCAAAAAAGTCTATGCCCAGGTAATGCAGCGCTCTTGCATACACATAGTTTTCATCGACTACCTGACCGATCGTTTTTTCGAAGACCATATACAAAAATAACCCGTTAATCGACGCATGTCAACAGTTTGATCATCAATGCGTTCATTCCTTTTAAATAACCTTTATTTTTGAACTTTATCGTCATCTCATGAGCACACATAAAAATCCAACCCGAGCAGTCCAATTACCTCTCTACATTGCCATTACACTATGCATTGGCGTACTGATCGGGGCAAATATGGCTGGATCTACTTCCACGCCCACTTCTGATTTCATGAAGGGCCTCAACAAGTTTCGGCAGGTACTTACTCACATTGAGAATGATTATGTGGACGATGTGGATAGTGAAGAATTAGTGGAAAGTGCCATCTCTAACATGCTTGAGGAGCTGGATCCTCATACTTCTTACATCCCAGCGAAAGAGCTGGAGCTGATTCAATCGCGCCTGGAAGGTAACTATGAAGGTATCGGTGTGGAGTTCAATATTTTCAAAGACACTATTCATGTGGTTAGCCCTTTGAGTGGCGGACCTTCAGAAAAGCTAGGCATTCGTGCTGGTGACAAAATCGTAAAGGTTGATGGTGAAAATGTTGCCGGTGTGGGGATGACCAATCAAAAGGTAGTAGAAATGCTACGAGGACCCGGTGGATCTGAAGTGACTGTCAGCATTAAACGCAATGGTGAAGACGAGCTGATCGTCTTTACTATCGAGAGAGATGTGATCCCACAATATTCCGTAGATGTGTCATACATGGTGGATGATAAAATAGGCTATATTAAAGTCGCTCGTTTCGCCAACTCCACCTATTTGGAATTCAAAGAGGCCCTGTTAAAACTCAAAGATCAGGGCATGAAAAAATTAGTCATCGACCTAACTGGAAATCCAGGCGGTTATTTGAACAGAGCAGTACAAATTGCCGATGAAGTACTCGCTGGCAGACAAATGATTGTTTATACAGACGGAAAAGAAAAGCGATATGCAGAAGAGCACTATTCAGGTGAAAAAGGAGATTTTGAGACAGGTTCGTTGGTGATAATGATGGACGAAGGTTCAGCGTCAGCTTCCGAAATCGTAGCAGGCGCAGTTCAGGATCATGACAGAGGATTGATAGTGGGTAGAAGATCTTTTGGAAAAGGGTTGGTGCAACTTCCTATCGACCTAAATGATGGTTCTGAACTTCGATTGACCATCTCGAGGTACTACACCCCGAGCGGAAGAAGCATCCAAAAGATGTACAAGAGCGGTGATTTAGACGAATACTACCTTGAGGCTTACAATCGATTTGAAAATGGAGAGGTTTACTCCTCTGATAGCATCAAATTCAACGATTCTTTGGTTTACAAAACAGACAAAGGACGTATCGTTTACGGTGGCGGAGGCATCACTCCCGACTATTTCGTACCATTGGATACCGCCCAAAATACCCGCTACCTCAACCGGCTGTTCAATACAAATTCGCTTCAGGAATACACCGTTCTATATGCTCAGGAAAACCGGGAAGTGCTGGCAGAAATGGGATTTGAAACATTTAGAGCCTCTTTTGATGTTACAGATAAGATGTTAAAAGAACTTGTAGATGTAGCGACTGATAATGGATTGAAATTCAATGAAAAGGAATTCAATCGATCAAAAAGGTTGTTAAAACAACTAACTAAAGCGTATATTGCAAGAGGGATTTGGGACAATGAAGGTTTCTATCCGATCTTCAATGAGCAAGATGAGATTTTTCAGCAAGCCATCCAGTTAATGGATGAGGCGGACAAAATAGCTAAGAGGTAATATGACATACTATCACAGACTAGGAGAGATACCTCCAAAGAGACACATTCAGTTTAGGCAGCCAGATGGAAGCCTGTACGCAGAAGAACTGGTTTCATCTCGCGGCTTTTCCGGGATCTATTCAAATCTCTATCACATCAATCCACCTACAAGGGTAGAAAAGGTGGGGAAATCCATTCCATGGAAAGAAGAAATAGCCAAAGATTATACCTTGAAGCAAACCCATCTTAATACTTCAAAAGTCGAAACTACGGGCGATGATTACCTGGAGGCTCGTAAGGTATTGCTAAAGAATAAGGACGTGAGTATGGCCATCTGCCACCCAACCTCCAGAAAAATGGACTATTACTACAAAAATGGTCAGGCTGATGAGGTGATATTTATACACGATGGAAACGGCTACCTATACTCACAGTTTGGTAAGCTACGAATAAAACAAGGAGACTATGTGGTGATCCCACGAACTACCATCTACAGACTGGAGTGGGATGAAGGACCTTTGAAGCTACTGGTCATTGAATCTAATCATCCTGTAGAAACGCCCAAAAGATATCGCAACGAGCTGGGTCAGCTTTTGGAGCACTCTCCATATTGTGAAAGAGACATTCGGCCTCCTTCGGAATTGGTTACTGAACGGGAAAAAGGTGACTATCTGGTGAAAATCAAGCATGAAGACATGCTCCATGACTATCACTATGAAACATCTCCTTTTGACCTGGTGGGATGGGATGGAAATCTGTATCCTTACGCACTTTCTATTCATGATTTCGAACCAATTACCGGACGAATCCATCAGCCACCTCCGGTTCACCAGACATTCCAGGCACATGGCTATGTGATCTGTTCATTCGTGCCAAGACTATTCGATTATCACCCGCAGGCTATTCCTGCTCCTTACAATCACTCCAATATCGATTCTGATGAAGTTCTCTACTACGTGGAAGGTAATTTCATGAGCAGAAAAGGAATCGATCGTGGATCTTTCACTTTACATCCGGGAGGTTTGCCACATGGGCCTCACCCTGGCACTGTTGAGAAGAGTATTGGAGCTAAGGAAACTGAAGAGCTTGCTGTCATGCTGGATACCTTCGGGCCACTTTATGTAACCGAAACCGGACTCAAGTATGTGGACGAAAATTATCCAATGAGTTGGAAATAGTTTTAGCGTCCATGTAACCTTCTAAACTATCGTGAGTACATTCTGTACAATTCGGGTGGTTGATTGCATGAATTAAATGTGATTAACACTCATTTTGTAAAATTTGAGGTGTGATGCAACTTTTTAGTGGTGTTGCACATCTTTTAAGTAAGGTTAGGTTTTCAAGCAAGAAGTGGCAGACGCTCATTTTGAAAAAGGACTAAGACTAATATGAAACCCAAGCTCAATAAACTCATAACGCTACTGCTGCTACTCGGCACATTTGCATTCCTTATGGAAGCAGAAGAAAGGGTATCTGAAGTTGCAAAAGAAGAGCTTTCTAAATGGGCGTCTTTACTTCCTGTGAACCAAAAACCTCAGCAGGTAGACTCAATCAATCCTTACGCACGTCAGGCTTCCATTCTGGATGTGCTCCTTTCCGATTCAGTAAAAAAAGTTAATTCGGCGAATAATTAGGGAGGCAAAAATTCGTACTGTTTTCAATAAAGTTTAGCGATTCTTTTAATCGTTTTATTTTTGTTAAAACTTGTCACCCGTATGAATGAAGAATTTTATCTCGATTTTCTCGCCAAATGGCAAGAGATCGTCTACATCCTGGTTTTTGTAGTACTTGGTATTGGGGTACTTAATTACCTCTTTTACAAGATCACATTGTCAACCAAGAAAACGTACAAAGAAAAGTACGATCTCGCCAGTGAAAAGGAGTCTAAAAAGCTCCTAACCGGACATATCATGGTAGCCATCGCGCTATTCCTGTTCTGCAATACACTGGAATACGAGACAATGAAAATTGACCCGTTGTGGTTTTTTATTCGATTGTTTGTATCCATGTGTATTGGGGTGCTTTATGGATATATAGCACAGCTAATCTTAAAATTTTACTATCCGAGTATACTTGAAAAGAAGCTGAAAAAGCTGAGGTACACACCTCGTATCAATCCAGAGAATGGGAAAAAGATGAAGTTGTTAAGTGAGGATGAGGAAGACGCCTATCTGGATGAAGGAATGCAGGCAGAGGAAAATGTTTTTTCTGTGGATTATGATGTGTGGATTGATGAATCTACCGGTTATACCAAAATTGAAAAATACAAGGGTCATTTGAGTGCGCTTGAGTGTGATCGTTGCGGATTCCAGACACTGAGATTGCAAAAAGAAGAGATCATAAAAGAGGCTACTGAAACTGAGGACGGAGAGCTCCTGAAAGAATTTAAGTGCTCCTACTGTAACCGGATCAAACGTAAAAATGTGGTGCTGGCACATAAGATCAAGGATGCCTCTAGTGGTCAGTTAATTGATGATCCGCTTACCCATGACGCACGAATCTCTGTTATCAAAATAGAAATTCATGGCAGAAAAGGAGAAGTAAAAGAATACGACTTCCAAAACATTGAGCAGGCAAGAAATTTCTTAAATGAATTTGATTTTGAGAAATTAAGGGAAGAAGAGACATTCTAATTTTTCCTTATATGATAAGAAAAAGAATTGGGCTCGTGATCGGGCCCATTTTATTTTGCATCGTTTTATTCACCAGCCCGTTTGAAGGGCTTAACCAAGAAGCAAATGCAGTACTTGCCTCCACGCTCTGGATCGCAACCTGGTGGCTTTCTGAAGCACTTCCCATTTCAGCCACAGCCTTATTACCTATCGTTTTGCTTCCCTTATCCGGTGGCGCTCCTATAGCGCAAACAACTGCTGCTTACGGTGATAAAATGCTATACTTGTTCGTTGGTGGCTTCATCATCGCAATTGGTATGCAACGATGGAATTTACACCGAAGAATCGCCATCGAAATTATCTCAGCAGTGGGCACTAACGCTCAATTGATTGTGCTCGGATTTATGCTCGCTACAGGCCTCTTATCCATGTGGATATCTAATACAGCCACCACTCTTCTAATGGTGACCATTGGCACTGCCCTAATCGCAGAAATGAAAGAGCTCACCGGAGAATCCGGAAGGATGTTTTTTAAATCACTTTTACTTGGTATTGCTTTTTCTGCATCAATAGGTGGAGTAGCTACCCTGGTTGGCACTCCAACAAACCCAATCTTCGTCTCCATTGCCAATCAGCTCTATGAATTGGAATTCAGTTTCGCTTCATGGCTTGCATTTGCCCTCCCCTTTTCCTTAGTAATGCTGATTTTTTGCTGGTATGTTTTAACACGACTAGTATTTCAGCTTCACAAAGTAGATGTGGCTGTGGGACAGGAGATGATCGCGAAAGAAAAGGAGTTGCTTGGCAAAATGGGGCAAGAAGAAAAAGTAATAGCCATTGTCTTCATTGTTACCGCTATTTTATGGATCACACGTTCTTTCATTCTCGATCAATTTATACCAGCCATCAACGACACTGTAATTGCTATTGCTGCGGCACTTACGCTATTTATTATTCCTTCAAAATCAAAAAAGGGAAAACCATTATTGACCTGGGCAGAGGCTGAAAACCTTCCATGGGGTGTCATCATCCTTTTTGGTGGTGGGCTTTCCATAGCTGCAGCATTTCAAAGCTCACAGCTAGCCGAATGGTTAGGGTTACAACTTACAGGAGTAGCAGAACTTCCTCTTTTCCTAATTATTCTAATCATCGCACTATCGGTGAATTTCTTAACAGAGGTCACTTCTAATGTTGCCACCGCCTCCATCATGCTGCCTGTGTTAGCTTCATTGGCAGAGGCCATTGGCGTTCATCCGTTCTACCTAATGATACCTGCGACAATGGCAGCATCTTGTGCATTTATGCTTCCAATTGCGACCGGGCCAAATGCCATCGTATTTAGCTCAGGCGAATTAAAAATGAGTGATATGGTTCGGGCAGGTGTTTGGTTAAATATTGTATCCAGTACACTAATCAGCGTACTGGTTTATTTTGTTTTACCAGCCTTTTTGTAAGCTGCCCGGTTGGAATTCGCAATGTAAACACCTATCCCCACAGCGATCATCCCAACATAGTGCATTAAATAAAGTCGCTCTCCATCCAGCACTCCCCATATCACTGCAAATATTGGAATGATGTAAGTAACCGAGGAGGCAAAAAGCGGATCCTTCATCTGAAGAACTTTATTGAAGATGATGAGGGCAATGGCCGTACCCAACACCCCAAGCAAAACGATATAGAAAGTAGCCAAACCCGTACCCTCCACATTCATCAGCTTTGGCCAAAAATCTGTGAACCCAAAAAGATAGGTTGCTGCAATAGGGCCCACCAAAATCAATGATACACTGGTTACTGTCACCGCATGCAAGTCATTCAATTTTTGCTTGATCAGGTTGAGGTTGGAAGCATAGCAGATGGTTGCAAGAACCACTAGTAATGCATAGGCATTGATTCCGCTCAGGGAATTTCCTTCACCAGCAGTAATCAGTATTGCAGTTCCAATAAACCCTATAATGACACCCAAATAAACTGCCTTGGTTTGTATTTGCTTAAAGACAATAAGTGCGATCAAGATGGTGAAAATTGGAACCAGGGCATTTAAAACACCCGTGATGGCACTTTCAAGCTGTGTCTGTGCGATCGCAAAAAGAAATGAAGGAACCAAACTCCCGAGAAAGCCCACTGACATCAAATAAACAATGCGTGATTTATCAACCCATTTGAATCGCTTGATAGCAGAGGGTAGCAAAAACAAAGAAGCTGCTACGATTCGAAGTGACCCCACTTCCTGGGGTTCAAGCCCGACTAGCCCTTTTTTAATCAGGATAAATGAACTGCCCCAAATGAAAGCCAGAGTGAGTAAGAGCACCCAGGCCAGAAGTGGTGTTTTTTGCATTTAATTTGATTCAATAAATGACCTACAAAATAGCATAAACAAATCTTGTAAAGATTGATTCATTTTCTTTCTCCCAACTGATCCCACAATAAATGGTTGAATTTATTTCCTTCAAGTGAGCTACAAACTGTTTTTCCTTATTTGGAGAGATAAGAACAGAATCCCTACCAAAATCGACCTTTATCCGCTTTAAAGAGGCTGCTGGGGAGCTTAGCGGATTGAAGCTTCGATTTACTGATACAATCTTCTTAATTGTAATGCGATAAATTGTGATAGGCCCTATTTTCACAAGAAGGACTTCATTTTCTATCACATATTTTAATCCGAACCACAGAAATCCTACGAAACTTAAAATAAGAATGTGAATCAAGCCCAATTTTTCTAACCCCACCAGATAGTACGAAAAACCAATAGTCCCCCACAGGAGAAAACCTAAAATCCAGCTTTTTCTGGAATAATAAACCTTCATTCAGTTAACCACTTTACTGAAAATAGCAGCCTCCCCAAAAACCTCAGGTATTTGAAGCAAGGTTTCCTTCACTTCCTGATATGATTCTGACTCCACTAGCGTGGTTCGTGTTGGTTTGAAATTTTGAATTCCCCGGAAATAATTGGTGTAGTGTCTCCTCATTTCAAAAAGTCCCAGCTTCTCTCCCTTCCACTCAATAGAAAAATCCAGGTGTTGGACAGCAATCCTCACACGCTCATCCAATGAAGGTGGATCCAGGATTTCACCCGTTTTCATGAAATGTTTAATCTCATTGAAAATCCAAGGATAACCAATTGCCGCACGGCCAATCATGATGCCATCTACCCCATACTTGTTTTTGTATTCCAGTGCCTTCTCGGGTGAATCAATGTCTCCGTTTCCGAAAATAGGTATGTGAATACCCGGGTCATTTTTTACCTCAGCGATCGGTTCCCAGTTGGCCTCTCCCTTGTACATCTGCTTTCTGGTCCGACCATGAATACTCAGTGCTTTGATGCCCACATCCTGCAGGCGATGAGCTACTTCATGAATTTTAATGGTAGAATCATCCCATCCTAGACGAGTTTTCACTGTAACGGGTTTATTGACCTGCTTCACAATCTCTTCGGTCATCTTTTGCATCTTTGGAAGATCCAGCAAAATGCCTGCGCCTGCTCCTTTGCAGGCCACTTTTTTCACCGGGCAGCCATAATTGATATCGATGATCTCAGGATCAGCCTCCTCTGCTATTGCGGCAGCCTCTCGCATTGATTCAATCTTATCACCAAAAATCTGGATTCCAATTGGACGCTCGTAATCATAGATGTCCAGCTTTTGGACACTTTTTTCTGCATGCCGGATCAAACCCTCTGAGGAGATAAACTCCGTAAACATCAAATCTGCTCCATTCTGCTTACAGACCGCCCTGAATGGGGGGTCACTGACATCCTCCATGGGTGCCAGTAGCAATGGAAACTCTCCTATCTCTATGTTGCTGATCTTAACCACCTTGAACGGTTATATTTGTCCGCAAAGTTAGCCATATGCAGGACATTCTCAGAAATAACACAGAAGATAAACAAAGGGCACGTGCCTGGGCGTTTGGTTTGGGCCTTACGGCCTACATCTCAATCGTGATGATGCTAGGCGGGAGTGGCGGTGATGAAGTCGAGACCGACATGATTTTGCAAATGGACCCTGTCTTTCTGTTGGTTATTCAGGGTATTGCATCCACTTTCATGTTTATTGGTGTTCCATTGCTGTTTATTGGAATTGCACTGAAGGTGCCTTTCAAAGAGTTTTTTCCAAAAGTGTCGTTAACGACTGCCGGACTAACTGTTTTGATTTCAATCAGCTTTATGGTGGTGAATAGCGCCATTGGCGAGTGGAACATGAACCTGGACTTTGGCAATTCAGACTTTGCCGAATGGGCAAAAAGATCAGAAGAGCAATTGAAGGTATTGACAGAACATTTGACCGACTTCACCTCAACCAATCATTTTATTATTGCTTTGATTGTTGTTGCGATTATCCCAGCAATCGGTGAAGAACTTCTCTTTAGGGGCCTGATACAAAACATGTTTGCAAAAGCATTTGCTAATCATCATGTGGCTATTTGGGTGACAGGATTCATTTTTGCCGCTATACATATGCAGTTTTTTGGTGTGATGCCACGAATGCTTCTGGGTGTACTTTTTGGATACCTATATCACTGGAGTGGGAAACTGAGTGTGGCAATGATTGGCCATCTGGTCAATAATGGGTTTGCTTTAATAGCACTCTACCTGGCACAAAAGGATGTAGTGGAAGTTTCTCCAGAACAAATGGAACAGTCGGCTCCATGGCCAGCAGTTTTAATTTTTGCAGGAATTTCATTTTTCCTCATCCGGACGTTCTACAAAAAATTCAATCATGCGTGATTGGCAATCCGTATTTAAAGACGGCAGAGAGTATCGGGCACTCATTGTGAAGGAAGTGCTGGAAGACCTGGGGATGCAACCTGTGATCGTGAATAAAAAAGTTTCTGCGTATGGTTTCGGAAATTTCGAAATATTTGTGGCTCCTGATCAGGTGATCAGGGCTTTGAAAGTTATTAAAGAGGAAATAAAGTTTGAGTAAGTACCCCGATTTAGCCCCACGCCTGTTTTCTGCTGTTATTGGCGGAATGATCATTATTCTTTCGTTGCTTTGGAATCAATGGGGATTCTTCGCGGTGTTTCTGTTCATCTCCTGTATGACCATGTGGGAGTTTTACCGACTGATGAGACTGCAGAGCTATGTCCCTATCCGGCTTTTGGGTGTGACGATTGGAGGTCTGCTATTTGTGTTTACTTTTCTCATTGAAGCCGACATCCTTCCCTCTCAATACTATGTATTGCTTTTTCCTCTTGCCTCATTTGTTTTTCTGATCAAGCTCTACAAAAAAAGCGATGTACACCCTTTTATCAATATTGCACTTTTCTACCTTGGTATACTTTACGTAGCATTACCATTTGCACTAATCAACTTCCTTGTTTTTCACAGCGGGGAATATTCCTTCGAGATAATAATGGGGCTTTTGTTCCTTACCTGGGCCAATGATGTCGGCGCTTATTTTTCCGGTATCCTTTTCGGAAGAAGAAAATTATTTGAGCGTATTTCGCCTAACAAATCCTGGGAAGGCAGTATCGGAGGTGCGATTACTGCTGCTTTAACGGCTGTGGTCATTGGTTTTTATTTCGAAGGACTCAACCCAATTGAGTGGATCAGTGTCTCCATTATTGTGGTAATTGCGGGGACTTATGGCGACCTGGTAGAGTCACATTTCAAGCGTTCTATTCAGATAAAAGATTCCGGAACCACCATCCCCGGACATGGTGGATTTTTGGATCGATTTGATAGCTTGTTAATTGCTGTTCCTTTCGTCGTAGTTTTCCTGAAATTATTCTAAAGAGATGTGGAATTCCACTTACTTTTGCGCCTGAAATAAACAGCAACCCCATTTATTAATTTCCTATGGCATATATAGAACCCGCGCCAATAAAGGACAGAGACAATCCATTTGAATCGATGATGTCCCGCTTCCAGATTGCAGCAGAGCATCTGGGTTTGGATCAGGAAGTGTACGATGTGTTAAAGACCCCTGCCAAGCAGGTGATCGTGTCTTTGCCCGTTACGATGGACAATGGATCCATCAAAGTATTTGAAGGCTATCGAGTGATTCACTCCACGATTTTGGGACCTTCCAAGGGAGGTGTCCGATACGACATGGATGTAAACATCGATGAGGTAAAAGCATTAGCAGCATGGATGACCTGGAAATGCGCCGTTGTTGATATCCCTTATGGTGGTGCCAAAGGAGGGATCAAATGTAACCCACGAGAAATGTCTGCAGGTGAAGTGGAACGCCTTACGCGAGCATTCACCCAAGCAATGCATGATGTCTTTGGAAAAGACCGTGATATTCCTGCTCCGGACATGGGAACAGGCCCTAGAGAGATGGCCTGGATGATGGACCAGTATTCCAGAAATCAGGGAATGACTGTAAACTCTGTGGTGACTGGCAAACCAATTGTACTTGGAGGATCACTTGGTCGTGAAGAAGCAACCGGACGAGGCGTGATGATCTCCGCTCTGGCTGCAATGGAAAAACAAAAAATCAACCCTTTCAAAGCTACCTGTGCTATTCAGGGTTTTGGAAACGTGGGATCATGGGCTGCTACGCTCCTTGAAGAAAGAGGAGTGAATATCGTCGCAATCAGTGACCTTTCAGGAGCATATTATAATGCAGAGGGGATCAACATCAAGAAAGCAATTGAATACCGAAATGGTAACAATGGAAGCATGGAAGGCTTTGCAGGAGCAGAGAAGATCGACCCTGAAGAGTTACTGTTGTTAGAGGTGGATGTACTGGTTCCGGCTGCTATTGAGGATGTGATAACCAAAGCAAATGCGGATAAGATCAAAGCGAAAATGATCGTTGAGGGCGCCAATGGCCCAACTTCTGCAAAAGCAGATGCAATTTTGAATGAAAAAGGCATTTTGGCTGTTCCTGATATCCTGGCGAATGCCGGAGGTGTTACTGTATCATATTTCGAGTGGGTTCAAAACAGGTTAGGCTATGGCTGGACCAGAGAGCGAGTAAGCCGTCGATCAGATCGGATCATGAAAACTGCTTTTGACAAGGTTTATCAAACGTCGCAGGAGTACAATGTAAGCATGCGTATTGCTGCCTATATTGTTGCGATCGATAAAGTAGCTAAGACTTACAAATTCCGAGGCGGTTTCTAGACCGTGGGGCGGCCGCCCTTTTATTTGTGTCATTCTGAGCAGTAAAGTATCTGCTTTTTAGAAGATAGCTCTTTCGCTTTGTTCAAAATGACATTCTAAAATTGACTTAATAATGAGGATACACAAGGAAGGTTTTAAGATGATCCCAATAATGGCAGTGCTGACAGGTGGTCTGTATGCATTGCTATACTGGCTGATACCGATCTTCATCATCCAGATGATCTTGGCAGCTGCAGCCATTATCTTTATGGTTCTTGTGGTTCGGTTTTTCCGCGATCCAAAAGTAGAAACACCACAAAAAGATGGCGTGGTATATGCGCCTGCAGAAGGTAAAGTCGTGGTGATAGAACGTACTTACGAAGGAGAGTATCACAAAGAAGATCGTATTCAGGTCTCTATCTTCATGTCGCCACTAAATGTGCATGTAAATAGAAGTCCGGTGAAGGGAAAGGTAGATTTCTTCCAGTACCACCCCGGTAAGTTTTTAGTAGCGTGGCACCCAAAATCCAGCACGGATAATGAGCGTACTTCAGTTGGTTTTAAAACAGAGACCGGAGTAAACATCCTAATGCGCCAAATTGCCGGTGCAGTCGCCCGACGTATCGCATTCTATCCAAAAGTAGGTGATGCAGTCGAGCAGGGCACATCCGTTGGTTTCATTCGCTTCGGTAGCCGTGTGGATTTATTTCTTCCCCTTGATGCAGACATCAAAGTCAAAATTGGTGATTTGACAAAAGGTGGGGAGACGGAAGTGGCTTTTTTGAAATGAGTCCCAAGGATTTTCGTTGGTATGTTCAGAATGCTATAGAGCAATGTGATCGTTTGCTAAGGTTAAAAGATTTTGACCACTTAAGACTAGTAAAACAAGTAGTAAAAATTCGAGAGATCGGTATTGGATATAATGATCATATGGTTCGTGATTGTGCAAGTAAATTAACTACGTACAGCAGTGATGATTATGAATTAACTATTGTGGAACAAATCATTGCCATGATTGTCCGCTTAAAAGACCCAATGCCTTTCTCAAACAAAGAAAGCTCAAGACAAAAGAGATACTTGATTCAGGTTAAGCTCCTACTTCATGGAGTTGATGAAGCTTTAAGAAGACAAGGTTACTAGCTTATCTATTTTCTTTTTCCTTGAAGAAAAAGAAACAAAAATTCAAGGCTGTAAATCATTCACTAAAAATTGATTTGACCCTACACGCAAAATCAAACTCGCTTCCTGCGTCAGCTCAGACAATGATTTTGCATAATCATTCTCTTGAATCAATTTTCTCAACGTTCATGATTTAAAGGCCGAGTTCATCTCCGTATAACGGAGAGCGTCAAAATCACGTGATGGCAAGCGCCAAGGCTGGTTTGATTTTGACTAGTCTTTTTATTTACTTTTTTGACAATGAAAAAAGTAAAAGCCCAGCGGCTTGAGCGACATCACTTTCTACTATAATTAGGCGCTTCTCTGGTAATATGAATATCGTGAGGATGGCTCTCTGCTACGCCTGCTCCTGAGATCTTCACAAACTTCGCATTCTGTAAGTCCTCTATTGAACCAGCCCCACAGTAGCCCATACCGGCTCTTAATCCTCCTACCATTTGATAAAGCACTTCCTGAACAGATCCTTTGAAAGGCACACGGCCTACAATTCCTTCCGGAACAAGCTTTTTAATATCATCCTCTGCATCCTGGAAATAGCGGTCTTTAGAGCCCTCTTCCATTGCCTCAACAGAGCCCATTCCTCGGTAAGATTTAAACTTTCTTCCTTCATATAAGATCACCTCTCCTGGTGCTTCTTCAGTTCCCGCGAGCAATGATCCAATCATCACAGTGTTTCCCCCTCCGGCTATTGCTTTGACTACATCACCAGAGAACCGAATTCCTCCATCAGCTACAACAGGAACACCAGAGCCTTGGATCGCCTTGGATGATTCATAAACGGCTGAAAGCTGTGGAACGCCCACACCGGCAATTACGCGTGTTGTGCATATACTTCCCGGTCCTACCCCAACCTTTACGGCATCAGCTCCTGCCTCCACAAGTGCCTTTGCTGCTTCCGGAGTAGCGATATTCCCAACAATGGTTTCCAAATCAGGGAATGCCTTCTTGATTCTTTTTGCCATATCAATCACCCCTTTGGAATGACCGTGTGCAGTATCAATTGAAACCAGGTCTACTCCTGCCTTAACCAGTGCTGCGATTCTATCCTCAATATCCGGTGTTACACCCACTGCAGCACCCACTCTTAGTCTGCCGTACTCATCTTTGCACGCATTAGGACGATCTTTATTTTTAAGAATGTCCTTGTATGTGATCAGCCCCGTGAGTTTTCCATTTTTATCAACGATCGGAAGCTTTTCAATTTTATGTTCCTGAAGAATTGCCTCTGCTTCATTCAACCCCACTTCTGCCGTTGCAGTAACTAGGTTGTCTTTTGTCATAATTTCCTTCACCGGTCGCTTCATGATTTTTTCAAAACGAAGGTCCCGGTTTGTCACAATCCCGATCAGCTTTTGCTCTTTATCCACGACAGGAATTCCACCGATCTTATTTTCGCGCATGATTGCCTCAGCTTCCCCTACCTTGGCATCAATGTCCAATGTAATAGGATCCAGGATCATACCACTTTGGGATCGTTTTACTTTACGCACCTGAATCGCCTGCTGGTCGATGGTCATGTTCTTGTGAATAATCCCAATTCCTCCTTCCAGTGCCATAGCAATAGCAAGCTTTGCCTCGGTAACGGTATCCATTGCAGCGGAAACCAAAGGAATATTTAATCGGATATTTCGAGTGATCTGTGCAGAAGTGTCAGTGTCACGGGGAAGTACTTCAGAATAACCGGGGAGAAGAAGCACGTCATCGTAGGTAAGTGCTTCAAAGAGGAATTTTTCGTTTGTCGTCATGGCAAATAATACTGAACTGTTATGATTATTTGCCGTGCAAAATTATGTCGGTTACTTAGAATAAGTACTATGACAAGACATATTTTTACACAGTGGGATAAGCATGACTTATTTTTATTATTGAGTCAAATCAACAACAAACTGTTGATTTGTGTCAAATTGCCCTTTTCAATTTCAATGTTATGGAGATATGGAATTCGTTTTATGACCAATTGCTGGAAACTACCTGGCTGGAGTTTATTGCTGTGATATGCGGCATATTAAGCGTCTGGTTTAGTAAGCAGGAAAGCATTTTGGTTTACCCATTCGGAATCGTCAGCGTACTGATCTTTGTCTACCTGACCTACGAGTACGGACTCTACGCCGAAACCGGTATCAATGTCTACTATTTCGTAATGAGTGTATACGGATGGTGGAACTGGAAAAACACGAAAGACATTGCAAGAAGCCAAATTCCGATCACTAAAAGCTCCGGATGGGGCCATGTGCTCAATGTATCTACCTTTCTGGCCGCTTTTGGAATCATCTATTTGTTGCTCATAAAATTCACCGATAGTGATGTGCCTATTTTAGATGCCATGACTACCGGACTTGCTGTAACGGGCATGTATCTGATGGCACTGAAGAAAATAGAGCACTGGATTTTCTGGATCGCCTGTGATTTAATTGCTATACCTCTTTATATCTATAAGGGACTTCCGTTTACAAGCTTCCAATTTTTAGTATTTACCTACATAGCTGTTTTGGGGTGGATTTCCTGGAGAAGGAAGTTGTTGATGGGTGAGAAATGAATACTTTTTGTGTCATTCCGACGAAGGAGGAATCTTTACCTCAGGTTTAAAGATTTCTCGCTTCACCTGCCTTTGTCGGCAGACAGGCTCGAAATGACATCCTATACTGAAAGCATTAAAAAGTGATTGTCAATAAACCTAGAAAAATCGCCATAATAGGCCCTGAATCTACAGGCAAAAGTGAACTATGCCAGCATCTTGCGAGACACTACGATACAGAGTGGGTACCTGAGTATGCCCGCTTTTACATCGATCGGCTAGACCGGGATTATGAACAGCAAGATTTAACATCTATTGCTGAGGGGCAACTGGCCTGGGAAGACGAGAAAGCAGGATATGCCAACAACTACCTGATCTGTGATACCAACTTAATTGTGATCAAAATATGGAGTGATCATAAATATGGAGAAACTGATCCCTGGATCGAAACCCAGCTCCAGAAGAGAAGGTATGATTTCTACCTGCTCTCAAACATTGACATCCCTTGGAGACCAGACCCACAACGGGAGCACCCAAATTTGAGACAACACTTTTTTGAAGTTTACAAAAACTACCTGGAAGAACACGAGCTTCCATATGCTCTTGTGTCAGGAATAGAGGAAGAGCGTAAAAAGTGTGCTGTAGATGCGATTGAAAAATTCTTTTCAAATAAAGAAGATGCCGGATCAAGTCCGGCATGACGTTCTTATTTATTTTTCAGTCTGTCTTTAAATTTTTTGGCCACTTTCTCGATTTTGGGACGTGAGACATTCACGATGTAGCTATTGTTCGGATTCTTTTTTTCATAATCCTGGTGATACTCCTCAGCCATATAAAAAGCCTCCAGTTTACTCAATCTGGTCACTATGGGGTCTGAAAATTCAGGTGCAAGCTCTTTCATTTTCGCTTCGGCCATTCTTTTTTGGCCTTCGTTATGATAAAAAATTTCAGATCGATACTGTGCACCTACATCCGGGCCTTGCCTATTCAGCTGAGTAGGATCATGTGCTGTAAAAAATATTTCGAGCAAGGTTTCATAGTCAATCACCGAAGGATCATAATAAACCTGGACCGCTTCAGCATGCCCCGTTCTCCCAGAGCTTACTAATCGATAATCAGCAGTGGACTTTTTGCCGCCAGCATAGCCGGAAACTGCTTCGGCAACACCCCTTATTTGATCAAATGATGCCTCTACGCACCAGAAACAACCACCTGCAAAAGTGGCTGTGTCCAATTTCTGATAATTGACTTGTTCGGAGGCAGCCTTTTTCGTGTTGTCTGAATTATTGCCTTGGGTTTGACAATTAAAGAAGAATAAACCTGTGATTAAGACTATGTATTTCATCGTTTTAGTTTTTAGTAATGTACGATCCTTCTGGTCTATGGGATTATTAAGTAAGCAACAAAGTAACCTTCCTTACAATTCGTATGTTTTAAGAAGGCTTCAATTAAATTTGATCGCCAATGCTTAAACCCTACTTTCAAAAAGAAAAAATTGAGGCGGGCTGTGATGAGGCCGGTAGAGGATGCCTGGCCGGACCAGTAGTGGCCGCAGCTGTGATCCTTCCAAAGGATTACTCTCATGAGGTACTGAATGACTCAAAGCAGCTTTCTGAAAAACAGCGGGTAGGGTTGAAAAAAGACATTGTAAAAGATGCGCTGGCCTGGGGCGTGGGAGTCGCATCTCCAGGTGAGATTGATGAAATCAACATTTTGAACGCCAGCTACCTGGCCATGCACCGGGCAGTTGAGAATCTGAAGGTTACGCCGGAGTTGCTTTTGATAGATGGTAATCGATTCAAACCATTTAATGATATTCCGCATGAGTGTATCATCAAAGGAGATGGAAAATATCTTTCCATAGCTGCCGCTTCAATCCTGGCCAAGACATACAGGGATGATTTGATGCGCCAGTTGGCTATAGATTTTCCGGGGTATGGGTGGGAAACCAATGTTGGCTATCCAACACGTGCGCATCGAGATGGAATAAAAGAGAAGGGAAGCACACCACACCATCGGATGAGCTTTCAGTTATTACCGAGTCAGCTGGAGTTATTTCCAGATTAAGATGTTAATGCTTTTGATATTTTCTCTTTATCAAGGGGTTTTTCAAGCATTGAAGTCACAAATGGGTTTTCATCCGCTTTTCTCTGATCAGATGGGTCTATTGATGACGTGAGAATGTAAATCTGGTTCCCACTATTATCCACCTGGGGAAACGCATCCAAAAATTCCCACCCATTCATTACTGGCATATTCAGGTCCAGAAAAATAATATCTACGGATTGTGATTTCAGAAAATTAATGGCTTCTTCACCATTCATTGCCTTGAAAATTTCTATCGATTCTTGCTCTTTTTTAATGGCCAATTCTGCTAAAGTCAGAAAAATCGGGTCATCATCAACAAGCAATATTTTATTTGGATTACCCATTAAAATATACCTTAAACTTGGTTCCTTGGTTAACTTCGCTTTCCACCTCAATACGACCATTGATTGCTTCGATTTGCTGCTTGGTCATATACAATCCCATCCCGTGCCCACTCTCCTCTTCCGGATGAAATCTAGAGCCAAGCCGAAACATTTTGTCACCGAATCGTTTTAAATCGATCCCACGACCTTGGTCTGCCACTGTTAAAAGTACTTCTTTTGCTTCTTTTTTTGCAGAAATTTCGATTAATCGTTTGTCTTTGGTCACCCCATACTTCATTGCATTAGTAATTAAGTTATGCAAGATGCTTTGCAGGTAAGCCGGTAGAATTCTGAGCGTGAGGTCTTTAGGAATATCTACATCAAACACAATCTCCTTCTCGTTAGCAGATTTTCTATTTAGAAGAATCACATCATTCACCACCTCCAAAAGATTTATTTCCTCCTTCTCAAGCATGGAAATATCCTTTTCAAAGTTCAACAAATCATTAATCGCATCAATAGCCAGATTGAGTTTCAAGGCTGTTGCTTTGAGCATATCGAAATACTCCTTATTTGTTGGATCATCTTCAATGATAGTAAGCAGACCTACAAGGTTTGCTACTGATGACCTAAAATTGTGAGAGGTGATGTAAGAAAAATCCTTCAGTCGTTGGTTTTGCTCGATCGTTTTGCTGAATAGCTTGTGCAGCTCTCTTTCATTGTGTGATCTGATTCGGATATTTACCAGCATTTCAGAAAACAACTCCAAGAGCAACACTTCTTTTTCATTTGCCTTATGATGGATCTTCACCCAATCAAAACCCACAAAGCCTACGCATTCCTTGTTGTGGATCATGGGCATGGTCATAAGGCTTTTAATGTGCTGATCTTCCAACAACTCTTTAAAATCCTTTTTCTTCACCTTCTTTACATCATCCACTATCAAAGGATTACCCTTTAGGTGAGCGTTCACCAACTCAGGCATGATCTCCAAAGGAAGATTCTGATTGTTATGAATTTCAGGAGAGATACCATCGGCACACCACTCGTAGGTGTTACTGCAAACTCCTTTTTCCTTATTGAAGTCAAAAACATAGGATCGATCCGCACCCACAAACTCACCCAACTCATTTAACGAATCATTGATCGCCTGCTCTACTTCGGCCAATGGTAAGTCGATATATTTTGTAGAAAGATTTATCAGAATACGTTGCATCTCTGCATATCTCATGAGTGCCCGTTCAGCCTCCTTCTCTTTGGTGATGTTTCGCACCGCCCCATCAAAGTACATTTTGCCGTCAGCACCTTCAATTTTGATTGAATTGAGATAACCCCAGAATGTACTCCCATCTTTTCTTCGGAATTCTACCTCCTTATTTTCAATGGATCCTTTCTCTAAGACCTCCCTCCCAACTTCTGATCGTTCATTGGGATCTTTGTATAATTCCATTGGATCCATGTCCATGATTTCCTGAGCAGTGTCATACCCAAACATCTTTACAAATTCATCATTGACATAGATGATCCCTTTTTCACTTTCGCTTCGATATATCGCTTCGTTGATGTTCTTGTTGATGCTTTCAAGCAACTGTTCTCGTGTGCGAATACTATCCAAAAATTCACGCTCTTTGGTCACATCTCTGATCGCACCATCCCAATAATAATTTCCCTTTTCGTCTTTATGCATGGTGGTGCTCATCAGCCCAGTAAATTCTGACTTGTCTTTTCTTAGAAAAACAACTTCTTCATTTTCATATGAATTATCATCATTCAACCTGGTTAGAAGTCTATCTCTATCACGAGGATCTTTGTACATTGAGATGATGGGAATGTTTTTAACCTCATCTTCTGAGTCAAAACCAAACATTTTAACAAAGGCTTTGTTCACATAGATCAATCCATTCTTGTCACTTCGAAAAACGGCTTCACTAATGTTCTGGTTTACTGACTCCAGAAGTTGGTTAAAATTCATACAAATATTCTGGGTACTTAGCTGGCCTACCCTTTTGTTTTAAAGAAGTGCAAAGTTAATTTTTAATCATGGTGTAATTACCCACAATCTTTGCTCTCTCATGGTTAATCTTAAACACTTGTTGCCCGGTGTAGTTCAAAACACCCCAGGCCCGATTTTTGGATACCAAAACCCGGTCTCCAAAATCTTCCAGATAATCGAAAGCCGGCCTTAAAATGAAACTGCCATCTCCATTAACAAGACCATACTGATCATCCATATTTTGCACAATATAATTACCTGTACTCAATCGGTAAACAGATTTCCAAATAAGTTCTAATACTTCATCACCATCTTTATCCAAAAGACCATATTTTTCATTTTGTAAAACGATTGAAGCTCCGCCGAAAAAAGGTGTGACGGAATCATAGTAGGGCTGAATCTTAATTACCTCATTTTTATCTATAAACCCCCATTTGCCTCGAAGCATAATTGGAGCGAGACCCTCATGAAAGGCTCCTGCGGCATCATACCTGTTGCTGATTCTCAGCCTTCCACGGTCATCTACAAAGCCCCATCTGTTTTCTTTTTCAATCAAAAAATAGCCCTCACTATAATCCAGAACCTGCTGGTAGCCCTCATCTGAATGAAGTAGTACTTTCCCTGATTGGGACTTAAGGGTAATCATTCCATCATGGCTTAGTTCAAATTGCCCCCCAATCATTCGAATGGTGTCATATTCAGGCTGAACCCAAACTTCACCTAATGAATTGAGTAATCCATAGCCTTCCACATCTTTGATAAGGAGGTGAGAACCCAAAATTCTAACAGGAGAAGAGGTGGTTTTATACACTAGTTCACCTTTTTTGAAGTAGGAGTACCCCTTTCCTCTCCGGCCGATGAGAAAGTTTCCGATTGAAATAATTTCATCAAACTCTGATCGGATGATCCAATTGCCAGCTTCATCCATGGCACCCCACCTGTTTAGATAATTAACAATGTAGCCTCCTGAGAAAAGGGAAAGGCTGTCGTATTTGTACGTCGTGTCTTCTTCTCTCGGATCAAAAACAGCCCAATGTTCATTTCGCTTTGTTATGAATTGATTTTCCTTGCCCGCCATCAACATTTGAAAAGGAAGTCGATTTACTTTTTCTCCCTTTTTATTGAACAGCCACCAGCCTTTTTTATCAATAGCAGCATAATGTTCAGACAGAAAATGAATAGAATCGTAACCAGTAAACAATCGGTTACCATCTTCATCCAATACTGACCATAAACGTGTCTTGCTGTTTTGAACAATCAGATGATCGTCAATAAACTCCTTGAGAACGAGTTCATGTTTGTTGAGTAAAGTTGCATTTTTTAGTAGGAGATGATGAGCTCCATTTAGGTAGGCCATTAAAAGACCACTCTTACTTATAGTGAGTGAGTCGCATTCCCATTGCATCAATACACTATCTCCTTCATAAATCGTCCATTCTGGAAATTCAATGGGCTGAGCTTCTCCTTCGGAAATCCGAATGTTTTTGAATTTAAAATCATGAATGCTTTTTCCTTCTCTGGAGAGATATCCTGCATATCCGTCCCGGAATGCAATCCAGCCATTGTTAAAGCTGAGAGAATCAAGACCTAGTTCAAGTACCGTCCCTCGGGTGTTGTAAAGGTCAATTTCACCTCCAGATCTTTTTGCTGTGTATAATGAATGGCGCTCAATGATATGCCGATATTTTGAAGGTATAATTATTTCATTCTGGAAAGACACTACCCCAAAATTTTGACGTTTTCCATCAAAATCACTTACCAGCCAGTTTGCGCCTAGAGGCTCAATAGTGAAATAATTGAAGCTGATGATAGTCCGACCTTTTTCATCTAATATTCCATGAAATAGATGATTGCTAAACCTTCCCTTTATCGAAGCTTTAAAGTAATTGTTGGCGATGGGTTGAATGGTGTAGAACTTCTGCCCTGTCAGCGACTTGTTTCGCACATTGATAAGTCCCCAAAGGTTATTCTTTTTAAATCCGATAACACCACTTACGACATTCGTGGATCCATCTGACCATCCTAGTTTTTCATAAACAGCTGGCACGGTCACATTGCCCGTTTCGTCTTTTACGCCAAAGTACCCGTCTTTTTCGAATACAGTGAATTGATCGGCCTGAACAGCCGAAAAACAAAAGATGAATAAAATTAAAGTTAGATACCGCATACTCCCCGCAAACAAATATAAAGCGGGTCTATTTCTTTTCTACTACTGCGGCTTCTAGGTTAAATAAGTCATTGAGAACTCCTACCAATGTATCCGCCTCCCCTCGCTTGCATGCTGCCTTCAATTGTAGCACAGGCAGCTTGATTACTTTTTGGATCATGCTCTTAGTCACCACTTCGAGCAACTCCATTTCCTCATCGGACAATTTTTTATGCCTGGCAAGCTCTTCTCTCCTGATTTGATCCAGTGCGTTTTTTAGTTTTTGAATGGTTGGAGAGACCTCCATTTCACTTTTCCATTTAGAAAAGTTTATAAACTCCTCTTCAACGATCCACTCCGCATTTGGAATGGCTTTTTCCCGCACCTTCCTTGCTTTCAACGTTCTTTCTGTAAGTTGATCTACATTGTAAAGAGAGATACCCGGAACATTTTCCAGATCCGTATTCATGCTTCTTGGCACTGAAAGATCTATTAAGAGCTTATGGATAGAGCCCTGCCCAAGATTATCTGCAGAAATAATAGGATCGGTACAAGTTATTGCTGAGATAATCACATCATTATCAGCTATCACCTGATCAAGTGAATTAAAATCGCTGACTTTAATATTTTTTCCAATCGCAAGCTTGTCTGCCTTAGATTTTGTTCTGTTCACTAATGTTATAGTAGCCTCATCGCTGTTTAGGTTTTCAAGCACATTCTGACCGATTTCCCCCAGGCCTACTAATGCCACTCGCGGCTGTTCAATATTTCGAATGAATCCTCCAATCAAATCAACAGCCACAGACGCTACGGAAGCAGTACCATCCTGAAGACTCGTCTCCTGAACCACTCGTTTGTTAGCATAAAAGATGGTGTGCATCAATCGGTGCAAATGAGGACCAGCCAGACTTAAATCAGCGCTTTGCTGATAAGCTCTTTTTACCTGATTGCTGATCTGGATATCTCCTAAAACCTGAGATTCCAGACCCAAGGCTACTCTAAAAAGATGTCGGGAAGCTGAAGATGAGTCGTATGTTCTGAAAAACCCTGAAAGTTTATCAGATGGAATTGACTTGAATGACGAAATCAATTGAATAATTTCATCATGCTGCATTTGACTAGACGTATAATAAAGCTCGGTTCGGTTACAAGTGGAAACCAAAAGAGCCTCCTCAATCTCGAACATGTCCTTCAGACTCAGTAAAAACTGACCTGCTTCTTGCTCGCTAAAAGCTACCTTCTCCCGAATTTCGATCGGCGCATTCTTGTACGACAGTCCTAAAGCCTTAAATCCTTCCATCTCAATCAATTGCGAAGGCAAAAATAACAGCGCCTTGTGTATATTGGTTGTGATAAAAATCAGCAATTCCTTATTTAGAATCATTTTAAATAATGTTGAAATACCTAACTGATACCATATCACGAGCGATTGGCTTCACCAAGACCGAATCTAGAGGTGCTTTGGTGCTGATTATTATCATTCTCGTAGGCCTTTTATTGACTAATTGGAAAATTAAAAACATCAAAAAAGGAGCGCCCATTGTCGCAGATAGTACCGCACTTAAATGGATGGAAGAAGTACAGGCTTCTATTGAAGTCAAAAAGGAATCTAAATCAACATTTGATAAATCAGTTTACCTCCCGACTAAAAAACCTTACGAGAAAAGAGCGAAAAAAAATGCCAGTAGCTCGCCTAAAAAGGAAGCTGTCAAAATTGAAATAAAAGACTTAAATAAAGCTACTGCGGAAGAGTTACAAATTGTAAAAGGTATTGGCCCGGCCTATTCAGAACGAATCGTAAAATACAGAAAGCTCCTTGGTGGTTTCGCAGACACCACGCAACTAAATGAAGTATATGGACTGACGACAGAGACAATTAAAGAGCTAGTAGAACACTTCCAAATTATGTCTGATGTAAACCCAATTGAGATTAACACAGACTCGCTGAAAGTACTTTCTAAACACCCATACATCAACTATGACCTGGCTCGAATTATCCTCAACTATCGCCAGCAACACGGTGATATAACGTCCACGGAAGAACTGCTAAAAATAAAAGCGATCGATGAACGTACTTTCCTGAGATTAAAGCCATATTTGGACTAGGCTATGCAGAAAATCCTCAAGTCATATTTAAGGAGGTTAAGTAATCTATCCGGTAACAATCGTTCACTTCTATTGCTAAGATTGCTGAAGGATCAATTCATTGATGTTCATGATTTTGACTATGCAGAAAATGAAGCAAGCTTCAACATCATCAAAAACCTTATTGAGCAGCGAAAGAAAATTCCTCTCTGCAGCGAGGTGGACAGCCGAAGTAAATCATCCAATGATCTAAGCAAACGCCTAAAAAAAATTCAGCGAATAGAGAAGTTCATTTTCGAAGAACGGGGCGCGAAGGACCTGTACATTGGGTGGCCCTTTATCAAAGGAAAATTCTCGGATGAAACTCCGGTAAGGTGTCCTCTGATCTTTTTCCCAGTATCCATTGAAAAAAATGGAAACGAGTGGTTTCTCTCTCGCAGGGATGATGTGAACATCACCTTAAACAAGACTTTCTTGCTAGCCTATTCATACTACAACCAAATACCACTGGATGAAGAGCTGATAGAGACGGTCATCGATGATTATGATCGTGATGCCACGGTTTTTAGGACTCAGCTTTATGAGCTTTTGAAGAATAGTGGTGTTGAACTGAATTTCAATCAGGAGAATTTTGCTGATGAGCTAAAGCCATTTGCGGATATGAAAAAATCCCAATTGGAATCCAGTGAAAAGACCGGTTCGCTCAAAATGTTTCCTCAGGCTGTATTGGGTATTTTTCCTCAATCCGGTTCCTATCTCGTTCCTGACTATGTAAAGCTTCTGGAAGATCAGAATGAAACAGATCTGGAAGAATTCTTTGTAAAAAAAATTCAGAAAGAAAACGAGAATCAACTTGCTCTTTTTGATCGGGTCAACGAAGAAAACACGTTCACACCGTTCCCCCTAGATGCGTACCAGGAGCACGCACTTAAGGAAATAAAAAAAGGAAATTCACTTGTTGTGCAGGGACCTCCCGGAACGGGCAAATCACAGCTAATAAGTAATCTCATCTGTGACTTCATTGCCAGAGGTAAGAACGTGCTTCTCGTGTGTCAGAAAAAAGCAGCTCTGGATGTGGTGTATCAAAGGCTCAAAGAAAAAGAGATGCACGATTTTGTGGCGTTGGTTCATGACTTTAAAAATGATCGCAAACCGATCTATGAACAAATCGATCAGCAGATAGAATCGGTAGAGGTTTATGAAAAGAAAAACAATAGCTTAGATGCCATCCAACTGGAGCGCGGTTTCCTGCAGGCCAGCAGGAGAATTGATCAGATAGTTGAAGAACTACAGGAGTTTAGGGATGTATTGTTTGATGAATCGGAATGTGGTAAATCCGCCAAAGAACTTTATCTCACGAGCAGCCCTGATCAACCCAGCTTTAGTATGAACCTGGAGTATCGGGCGTTTCATTTCACTAAACTGGATGAAACCATGAGGAGGTTTAAAACTTATCTGGAGTACTTCGATAAGTTTGAGAAGCGCACCCACTTTTGGGCCAAGGGACCATCCTTTGCTGGTTTTCAAACCAAGGATTTAGTAAAACTCAAGGAAGTGCTTTATGAAGTTCCAGCCTTTAATGAAAAACTGTTAGCTACATCAAAGGAGTTTTGTTCCCAACCAGTAGATTTTGAAACCGGTGAGTACCTAGCCAATAAACTGCCTGAACTCATTGAACTTTTCGAAGGATTAAAGGAGGGGGTTGTTTACAAGGTGTATCAACAACTTAATGCTGACAAGCCCACCAAAGATCTAAACTGGCTCTCGCAAACCGAGCGAATCATGATGACTTGCTTTCGGGGCGCTGGTCTGGAGAGTACATTGAAAGCTGAAAACTTAGGACGATTTCAGGAAGTTCTCAGATCCGCTATGAAAGCACGAAAGAATCCTTTTAGCTGGCTAAAGTGGCGACTGTTTTCTAAAGAAAAAACCTTCCTAAAGAGAGTTATGGTTGCAAATGACCTGAAGAGTAATAAGCGGGGATTTAACATTCTGGTTGAACGAATTGATAATCGGCTGAACTTTGAACATTCCCTTTCTCAAATTCAGGAAAATCCGTGGCTACATAATTTTCCTTCTGGATTCAGAAAGATCGATTTACAGGATTGGTTTTACTGGCAAAAAATGGGGCTCAATATGTTTGCTGTGGCACAAACCATCCGGTCTCTCAATGATTATCTCCCTGTATCGCGACTTGATCACAAAAGTTATCACAAGCGTCTGGATCAGCTGGTTTCTTTGGTTCATAAAATCCCTCATCAGCTTTCACTTTGGAAGAGGTATGTGAATATCCATCAAATCCGGGCCATTATCCTGAAAAAGGAAGATCCTCATAAGCTGGAAAAACTTCTGAAAAAGGATTTTGATGCAATCTGCGAGTATCATAAGCTGAAGTCGGATTTAAGTTCAGAAGAGTCTAAAGTTTTGGATGAAATAACGTCCAGTAATGCAGGTTCGATTGAGGAGGGGATTGCTTTGTTTAAAAACAGCTTATCGCTCGCCTGGATCGATCACATTGAATCTAAATATCCGAACCTAAGAACTGTAGCTTCCGGGAAGCTGGATGCGTTGGCCAGTGAACTCCGAGACCAGATAGAGACCAAGCGCGAAGCAAGTAAGGAAATTTTACTGCTGAAATCTCGCGAAAAAACTTACGAGAATATTGAATACAATCGGCTGAAAAACAGGATAACCTATCGGGATCTTCAACATCAAGTTACGAAAAAGCGAAGAATCTGGCCGATCAGAAAAGTCATCTCAGAGTTTTCAGAAGAGTTATTTACGCTTCTGCCCTGCTGGATGTGTTCTCCAGAAAGTGCGTCCGCGATCTTTCCAATGAGAGAAAACTTTGACCTGGTCATTTTTGATGAGGCTTCTCAGTGTTTTGCCGAAAGGGGCATTCCGGCTATGTATCGTGGAAGGCAAATTGTGGTATCGGGTGACAGCATGCAACTTCAACCAAGTGATCTTTACAGAGTGCGGTGGGACGATGAAGAAGATGATACGCCCGAACTGGCCATTGACTCGTTGCTTGATCTCACTAAACATTATTTGCCTGAGGTGAGTCTGGCAGGTCACTATCGAAGCAAGTCGCTGGAGTTAATTGACTTCTCCAATGAACATTTCTATAAGGGCAAGCTGCGTTTGCTCCCGGATTACTCCTATGTGAATAAGAAAGAACCCTCCATTGAATATGTTCAATGCAAAGGAATCTGGGATGATGGAAAGAATGAAGTAGAGGCTAATGAGGTGATTGAGCAGACATTCAGCTTACTGAAAAAATATCCGGAGAAGGAGATCGGAATAGTCACTTTCAACTACCGTCAACAAGGCCTCATTCAGGATCTGCTGGAGGAGAAATCGGCCAACAGGAGCATACTTCTACCCGATTCATTATTCGTGAAAAACATTGAAAATGTACAAGGAGATGAACGTGACATAATCATTTTCAGCACTGGCTATGCTCCAGATAAAAAAGGAAAGTTAAAACTCCAATTTGGAAGCCTGAATGCACAGGGTGGTGAAAACAGGCTAAACGTTGCAGTAACTCGCGCAAGAGAAAAGGTAATTATTGTGAGTAGCATATTACCTCAACTACTCAAGACCGATGACACCAAAAATGAAGGACCAAAACTGCTGAAAAAATACCTGGAATATGCATGGAATGTGAGTGTAGGGAAGTATACGCCGCATATACCAGAATATGAGGAACACCATGTAGATTGGTTTTTAAGAAATCGAATCAAGGATCAATCATTCCATGAGTATAATGAGTTCGAACTGGCCAAGGAACTTCCATTTGCTGATCTATCGGTAAAGAAAGGTGATACCTATACCGGACTGATACTCACGGATGATGAACGCTATTATCAAGCGCTTTCACCAAAGCAGATTTACGCCTTCCAACACTTCCATCTGATCATGAAAAATTGGCCGCATGTGCGGTTTCACAGTCGGGAATTTTGGCTGGACATTGATGCCGCTAAAGAAAAAATGAGGAAGTTTTTATATTCGAATTAGAATGAAAAAGCATTATCGTTGATACCAACCGAAAAATGAAAGAGGGGCCCAAATCACTCAGCGAATTCGACTCTCGCTCCAACTGAAAGGATAAAAGGAAGGGTGTCTCTTCGCATGTACTGCTCAAAGGAAAGAGCGTACTTTCCTGTACTTTGAAATTTATAGTTTTCCTCAAGCACAAACGAATGATCAAATAAATCTCCTAAACCACTACCATACGGTTCACCAGTTTTGGGATCAAAAAGATCAACTTCCTTTAGTTGCTGCTGTAGCACATTACCGCTGGAATCTTTCAGTGTATACTGAAAATAAAGGTTGTAAAACGGGTAAGAGGATGCGTTTCTAAAAGTAGCCTTCAGGTTGTATGCTCGTGTGGTATCTTCAATTTGAAACGGGAAAGTCTGAATCGAATCCAGGTGCCAAAAAGCTTCTTCCAGGTCATTATAATCTTCGTAGACCCTGCTAGAGTCACATGCCGAGATAAATAGAAAAAGTAAAATAACAGACAGGTGCCTCATATTATGATTTTTCAGATTTCTGATGTGGCTTTTTGCCTCTAAATTTATTACGCTTCTTTTTCTTTTTCTTCTTTTTCCCTTTCCCACTAAATTTTTTATCCATAGCCTCCAGATCACTGTTAATGGAGGACGTATCAACATCCACTTCGGATTCATTCTCCTGGAGTGTGACCGGCTTTTTGCCTTTTTTATTTAAAGACTGAATCTCCTTCACTCGTTCCACGCCTACTGCATGCCAGTTATTATCATCGTCGTAACCAAACCACATGATCTTACGAAAGATGTCGGTTTTTTGAAGCTTTGCGACACCTCTTTGGGTCTTGAGAGGTTCCTCTACCTCTGGAATATCTTTGAGCGCCTCCATGTAGGTATCCAACTCGTAGTTGAGACAGCATTTCAGTCGCCCACACTGCCCTGATAATTTACTCGGGTTCAATGACAGATTTTGATACCTGGCTGCAGAAGTGGAAACATTTTTGAAGTTTGTGAGCCAGGTGGAGCAGCATAGCTCTCTTCCGCAAACACCCAGACCTCCAATGCGCCCTGCTTCCTGACGAACGCTGATCTGTCGCATTTCTACGCGGATTTTGAACTCACTCGCCAATATTTTGATCAACTCTCGAAAATCTACCCGCCCCTCAGCCGAGTAGAAAAAAGTGGCTTTTGTTCCATCTGCCTGAAACTCGACATCTGTCAGTTTCATTTCCAGCTTGGTATCCTGTATAATTTCTTTCGTACGATACATCACAGAATCTTCCCGATTCCGTGCCTCATCCCATCGCTCCATATCACGGGAGGTCGCCTTGCGATAAATCTCCCTTACTTCATCGTCATCTTTTATGCCTTTCTTCGACATCTGCAGGCGAACCAATTCCCCTTGCAATGAGACATATCCAATATGGTGCCCATTTGGAACATTCACCACAACCGGGTCTCCGGTCACAATATCAAGCTTTTTGGAATTTCGGTAAAACTCTTTACGTCCGCTTTTAAATCGAACCTCTACCACATCAAATCGATGCATAGCGGGTACGTCCATATTTGATAGCCAATCAAACACGTTGAGTTTATTGCAACCTCCTGTGCTGCAATGACCGTTGTTTTTGCATCCGGCCGATCCACTGGTACCGCAACTAGCACATCCCATATTTCCGTAATCTAATGGATATCTTCAGGAATTTGAACTCTGGATTTAATGAAAATCACTGGCCCAATGCTTTTAAGTCAAAGCCTATATCTCCACGGAAGCGCTTACCCTCCCAGTTGATCTCCTGGCCCCCTGCATATGACTTGCTTAAAGCCTCTCCTAAATTTTTACCCAGTCCTGTTAGCGCTATTACTCGTCCGCCGTTAGTAACCAGCTTGCCATCTTTCATGACTGTTCCAGCGTGGAAAGGGAGCACTGTTCGAATGTCGCCAACAGTGATTTCATGTCCTTTTTCGTAAAATTCTGGGTATCCTCTGCTCACATACATGACTGTAGAAGCAGTAAATCGCTCATATTCTATCTCCGTATCGATCAGGTTTTTGTCAGCAGCAGCTACTAATAGCTCAAGAAAATCTGTCTTGATTCTAGGGAGCACCACTTCCGTTTCCGGATCACCCATTCGTACATTATATTCAATCACATATGGGTCTCCTCCTACATTGATCAGACCGAAGAAAATAAATCCACAGTAGTCAATCTTCTCCTTTTTAAGTCCATCTATAGTCGGCTTGATGATTCGCTTATTCACTTTATCCTTGAATGCCCTATCTGCAAAAACCACGGGTGAGACAGCACCCATGCCACCGGTGTTAAGTCCAGTATCTTTTTCACCAATACGCTTATAATCTTTTGCCTCTGGCAGAATACGATAATCCTTTCCATCGGTAATAACGAAGAAGGACACCTCAATGCCTTTCAAGAATTGCTCCAACAGCACCTTTTCACTTGCCGCACCAAATTTCTTATCCTCAATCAGGTTTCTCAACGATTTTCGTGCCTCCTCCAGCTCCTCGGTGATGATCACCCCTTTTCCACCAGCAAGCCCATCTGCTTTCAAAACATATGGTGGCTCAAGACGCTCCATGTATTTGATTGTTTCCTCGAGGTTGTCCTTGGTTACCGTCCGGGCATCTGCGGTTGGAATTTTATATTTCTTCATGAATTCCTTCGCGTACTCCTTGCTGCCTTCCAGCATAGCTCCCTTGGCTTTTGGGCCGATGATACGAAGCTTTTTGAAATCTTTATTAGCACGTAA
Organism: Ekhidna sp. ABH4_415; assembly: GCF_056161305.1. Lineage (NCBI taxonomy): Bacteria > Pseudomonadati > Bacteroidota > Cytophagia > Cytophagales > Reichenbachiellaceae > Ekhidna > Ekhidna sp. ABH4_415. The sequence continues at coordinate 168,856 of NZ_JBSWYW010000006.1, read as the reverse complement.
ATGATCAACGATACCATTCACCAGCGGATCTTCCGGACCGACGATAAGCAGATCAATCTCATTTTCTTTGATTGCTTCAGCAACCGAGTCGAAATTTTTTGGATCAAGATCCAGGTTAGTGCCAACCTTGTGAGTGCCACCGTTTCCGGGGGCTATAAAGATTTTACCGCATTTGGGGCTTTGTTTTACTTTCCAGGCTAGCGCATGTTCCCTACCACCGGAACCAAGAATTAGAATATTCATTGAGTATGATTTTGCAAATAGGTGGCTAAGTTCACCGTATTCCTTCTTTTTTCAAAGTGAAGGTGTTAATGAGCATACTCGCTCATGAACTTTATCCGCATCAAACGCACCTCGTCTTCTGAATAATACTCCCCCAACTCCTCCATGGCCACTTCAATGTCATCCGTTTCTGCATTCAGGAAATAATCATAAATATCATCCTGTCGGTCATCATCGAGCAATTGATCGATGTAATAATCGATATTCAGCTTGGTGCCAGAATAGCAAATATTCTCTACCTCCGCGATCACCTCTTCATATTTCATCCCTCGTGCTTCTGCTATCTCTTCAAAATCCATCTTCTGGTCGATGTGCTGAATGATGTAAATTTTGTTTTTCGATTTGGTACCTGATGTTTTAACTAATACATCAGAGGCGGTGACAATATCATTCTCTTCTACATATTCATCAATCATCTGTAAGAAGGGCTCACCAAATTTCTTCGCCTTGCTCTCTCCCACACCCACGATCTGCTTCAGATCATCCATGGTAGTAGGATATACCGTACACATCTCTTCCATAGATGGATCACTAAAGATTACATATGGAGGGATGTCTTCCTGGTGAGCAATATCTTTTCTCAGCTTTTTCAGCATGCCGAAAAGGGTCTTGTCGTAGGCGCTTACATTAACGGGGGCCCTATCGGATTCTTCTTCTGAATCAGCCTCTGTAGTGTAGTCATGATCTTTGGTCAGCTTATGAGAGTATGGGCTTTCCAGGAACTTTGTCCCTTTTTTGGATACTTTAAATACTGCTGGATTTTCTATGTCCTTTTTCAGGAATTCATGTAGCAACGTTTGTCTGATCACAGAGCGCCAAAAATTTTCATCGTCATTGGTGTCTTTTCCTTTACCAAACACATCCAACTTATCATGATCATAGCTTTTTACATGCTGTGTGGATTTACCTACCAGCAATGCCGCCAGGTGATTGATGTCAAATCGTTCATTGGTTTGCTTCACGGCCTGAATCACCAATTCGATAATTTCCTTTCCTTCAAATTGTTCTTTTGGATGGACACAGTTGTCACACTGCCCGCAATTGTCTTTTTCAAACTCCTCTCCAAAATAATGAAGGAGCTGCTTTCTTCTACATATGGCTGAGTCGGCATAGGATGCCATTTCTTCCAGAAGGAATCGTGCGTTCTCCCGCTCTGTTACAGCTTTGTCCTTATTGAATTTTTCAAGCTTCAGAATGTCATTATAGGAATAAAACATCAGGCAGTTGCTATTAATGCCATCTCTGCCTGCTCTTCCCGTTTCCTGATAATATCCTTCGATCGATTTGGGTGCATCATAATGAACGACAAAGCGCACATCCGGTTTATCTATTCCCATTCCGAATGCAATAGTAGCAACAATGACATCTATATCTTCATTGAGAAACCCATCCTGATTTTTCATCCGTTCTTTAGATTCCATCCCAGCATGGTAGGGAGCGGCATTGATATCATTAACACGGAGGAACTCGGCAATTTCTTCCACCTTCTTTCTACTCAAGCAGTAGATGATGCCACTTTCTCCTTTATGTTCTTTAATGAACTTAATTAATTGCTTTTTTGCATTTTGCTTTGGTCTAACCTCGTAATAAAGGTTTGTTCGATTAAATGAAGACTTAAAAAGCTGAGCCCCATCCATCGATAGATTTTTTTGAATATCCAACTGCACCTTCGGGGTTGCAGTAGCAGTAAGGGCAATCATTGGAATGTCACCGAGCTGCCCTATAATATCTTTAATACGCCTGTATTCAGGACGAAAGTCGTGTCCCCATTCCGAAATGCAGTGAGCCTCATCAATGGCAACAAATGAAATCTTGGCCTGCTTCAAGAATTGTACGTTCTCCTCTTTAGTCAATGATTCCGGAGCTACATATAGGAGCTTCACTATTCCTGAGATGGTATCCTTTTTTACTCGATTGCTTTCTGATTTAGTGAGGGTCGAATTCAAGAACCGAGCATGAACTCCTACAGCGTTCATTTGATCCACCTGATTTTTCATTAACGCGATTAGGGGAGAGATAACGATGGCGGTCCCATCCTGAACGATAGCAGGCAGTTGGTAGCATAAAGACTTCCCAGCTCCAGTAGGCATTATCACAAACGTATTTTGCCTCTCGAGAATATTATGAATGATATCCTCTTGCTTACCCCTAAACTTGTCGTAACCAAAAACACGCTTGAGGCTTTCCTTAAGACTCACTTCGGCAGTTGTCTCCATTTCTACAGTTGATGTAAAGTAAAAAGTTAATCAAAACCTTGATTGCAAACAAATCGTGATTGGGTGAGTGCGTCTATTTCAAACGCAAGATGATAAGCTATATTTGCCAAGGTTAATACTAACGCGAATTTCTTACCAAAATCTTATGAGTACAAATATTTATGTAGTGATTATGGCTGGCGGAAGTGGAACCCGCTTTTGGCCCTACAGCAGAGACGCAAGACCAAAGCAATTTTTGGATGTTTTGGGTACAGGAAGATCACTACTTCAAATGACCTTTGACCGATTTAAAGAAATCACCACTGAGGATAAAATCTGGGTTGTTTCTAATGAAAAATATGATCAGCTGATCCATGATCAGCTTCCAGAACTTGAGGAACATCAGATTCTATTAGAAACTGAGAAACGAAATACGGCCCCCTGCATCGCATATGCGGCTTACAAGATCATGAAAAAAGATCCGAATGCCGTTCTTGTTGTTAGCCCTTCGGATCACGCAATATTCAAGGAAAAAGAATTTCAGAATGTCATTTCCACTTCTGTAGAAAGTGCAGCTAGCGATGAAAAATTGATAACCATTGGCATTCGGCCCAACAGACCGGAAACAGGTTATGGTTACATTCAGTACTTAAGCGACCCTGGTGTACCTGTTAAAAAAGTGAAGACATTTACTGAAAAACCAAAGGCTGACCTGGCTACTAAATTTTTAGAAAGCGGAGACTTTTTGTGGAATTCCGGGATTTTTGTCTGGTCCATTGATTCAATAGTCAAAGCATTTGAAATGCATGAAGAGGAAATTGCCAGCTTATTCGCTGACGGACTCAATGAGTATTTCACCGAAAATGAACGTGCCTTCATAAAGAAAGCGTATAGCCAGTGTAAGAATATTTCGATTGATTATGCAATCATGGAAAAGTCAAGTAACGTCTATGTCGTTCCTGGTGAATTTGGCTGGTCCGACTTAGGTTCGTGGAATGCCCTTCATGAGATCAAGGACAAAGATGAAAATGAAAATGTGATCGATGGATCCGTGATGACCTATGACTCGAAAGACAATTACATCAAATCCAAGAAGGGCAAAGTGACCGTCATCCAGGGATGTGAAGGTATGCTTATCGCTGATTTTGATGATGTCTTGCTTGTTTGTAAAAAGGAAGACTCCTCTATTTTCAGAGATTTCATCACCGATGTAAAAGCAGAGAAAGGGGATAAGTTTGTTTAGCCGTTTCTTTGTCGCTGTACTTCGTAAAGCGCCATGCCCGCTGCAACCCCTACATTAAGGGACTCGATAGAACCTGACATTGGCACTTTAGCTACTTCATTGGCTAGATTAATTAGCTCAGTTGAAATGCCTCGATCTTCTGAACCCATAATGATGGCCGTTGGCAGGGTAAAGTTCATTTGATCCAGGGTTTTGTCCGTTTTTTCAGAGCAGGCAATTAAGTTGATGCCGGACTCATGCAAGTACCTCACCGCATCGAGTAGGTTTTTTTCTCTGCATACGGGTAAATAATTAAACGCTCCAGCGGAAGTTTTCACAGCATCCTCATTAACCTGCGCGCCTCCGCGAGAAGGAATCACAAGCCCATGAACTCCAAGGCATTCGGCTGTACGAGCAATCGCACCAAAATTTCTTACGTCAGTGATTTCATCAAGAACTAAAAACAATGGATTCTTACCCTCCTCATAGAGCTGTGGAACCAGATGCTCAAGGGTATGATACTGCACAGGCGATATCAATGCTACCACCCCCTGATGATTTTTCTTGGTGAACTTGTTGATCCGCTCAACCGGCACTTTGGAGATGGGTGTAGGTGTTTGATGAAGCTCAGTCATCAACTCCTTGTAAAGATCACTTTTCAGGTTTTTCTGGATAAACACCCGTTCCAGGTGCTGGCCAGATTTTACAGCTTCAATAACTGTTCGTATCCCGTAAATAATGTCCGATTTTTTATTCATTTAATGCCACGACGTATCGTCGCTATTTGATTGTACCACTGCTCTTCAAATTCAATATCCCTTCGCAGTGAATAAGTTTTGGGCGCAAAAAAAGTCGAGATTATCGTGAACTCAAAGGCTGAACCATCATCATAGTACCATTCTTCTAAGCTTCCTGTTCGATAAACCTCATCTGGTTTACCAAAAACGGTATACATCATACCTCTGTCTGTCTTCCAGCCTGGTTTAAAATCTGTGAAAAGTTTATTCGCGTTTTCAATCCAGTTGTAATATTTCCTAATGGCATTCCTGGCTCTACTTTTCGTGGAAAACGTGTTCATCCAGAATGAGTCAAAAGACTGTTTGGGATTTTTAGATCTAAGCATCGCCTTTTTTTCCTGTTCACTTGTCAAGTAGAGCATGGACTCAATCAGCTCTCGGAGCTGCCGATACTCTGGATAGTATGGTGGCACTCTGAGCATGGTTACACCTACAGTTGCCAATGAGTCCTTTCGAACCGTGTAAAAATAATTTTCCTCAAAAATGGGAGAATTGGAGACCATAAATGCAGTATCCATATCCACCTGAGGTGCTAGAGGCTTCATATCGGCCATTGGTGGATCGGCCGGAGGAAAATTTTCTGCGTATTGCATGATAAGTATCGTATCATTCCCCATCCACTTATGTCCTGATCGGTTGACGTATTTTTCCAGTATAGGTAGCCCCCGATCATCCACAGGATAAATAGATGGAAATGAAAGTGAACCAATTCTTAAAGGGATGTCGTAATAGTAAAATTGCTCTGGCTTTGAAAACTTAATAACCAAAAGATTTTCGTCAGGTTTTGGAAGACGAATTTTCAACAGTACCTGAGAGGCTACATCCAATAGGGTGTCTGTGGCAATTGACTGAATGGAGCGGTGGGTCTCTGACTCATATCCATCTTGGATCAAATATTCGTATTGCCAGGAGTTAATGGAATCCGCTGAAATTCGTAAAAATACAACCAGTTCACGTTCGTCACTCACCACACGATGTGCCATTTTTACGTTGAAATTCACATCATACTGCCAGGCAACATTGACACGAGAGAAATTGATTGCACTAGCTGAGAATCCAACCAAAAAGGCAATTAAGCTGAATATTAGGACATGCTTTCTCATAGGTATCCAAATTAGCCATATAATTGATTTTCTTTGTGCTCTTTAATTAAAAAATCATATACTGACCCGTATTCTAATGAGTGTATATACCACTGAGATCGCCTCGGATAAAATTCCTTCAGACAATGTCATTCATCAGCGACTATTATCTGCCTACCATCAGGCCAAACCCTATATCAAAGGAGATTTGCTGGAACTGGGCTGTGGTGAAGGCCGTGGGGTAGAATTACTAGCCCCGCTGGCAGATTCCTACATTGGTATAGATAAAATCAAATCCGTCATTGACAATCTGGAACAAAAGTTTCCTGATTATAAATTCCTAAGTGGTGTATTTCCACCTTTCCCTTTTGAAGACAATTCCTTTGATACCATCATAACCTTTCAGGTGATTGAGCACGTGAAAGATGACGAAGGCTTTATCAAGGAAATTCACCGTGTGCTTAAACCCGGAGGACGAGCTTTGATCACTACTCCCAATATCAAAATGACACTTTCAAGAAATCCATGGCATGAAAGAGAGTATACCGGGGATGAACTAGCAGCACTGTGTAAAAAGTATTTTGAGAAGGTAGAAATGAAGGGTATTGCAGGTAATGATAAAGTGATGGAGTACCATGAGAGGAATCGTGTATCTATACAGCGTCTCATGCGTTTTGATATCTTCGATTTGCAACACAGGCTTCCTTCAGGTTTGTTACGAATACCCTATGACATCCTCAACCGAATGAACCGAAACAAGCTAAAAAAGACGGGTGATGAACTAGTAAAATCCATCACTGTAGAGGATTTCAACCTACGAGATCAGAACGAACAAAACCTTGATTTATTCTGTTTAATAACTAAATAGAAGTGGAATCAAAATTTTATTCTGAAAATGAACGATAAATTAATAAACGAACTCAACCAATTATTGTCAGACTTTCATGTGTATTATCAAAATACACGAGGTGCACATTGGAACATCAAGGGTCCCAGATTCTTTGAATTACACGCCAAGTTTGAAGAGCTATACACCGAAGCTTTAGAAAATATTGATGAGATAGCAGAGCGTATTTTGACTATTGGTGGAAGACCTGATCATGCTTTGGAAACTTACCTTGAGAAATCCAATATTCAGTCTGTAAAAGACGAGTCGAGTGATGAAGCACTGGTAAAAATGATTGTGAGCAATCTTACAACATTAGTTGCTCAGGAAAATAAAGTGAAGGAACTGGCCGTTGAGGCAGAGGACAATGAGACGGAAGATATGATGATTGGTCTTGTGAACGCACAAGAGAAAACCCAATGGATGTTCAATTCGTGGTTAGGTAAGTGAGAATAAATCAAATTAAATATTTCCAATACCTGCTGTCAGCTTTTTTGATAGCAGGTATTTTTATTTCTGCCCCTGCTCAGAACAAGAAGAAACTGAGAAAAATTGAGTCTGTTATTCAAACCGGGCGATCATACATTGGCACTCCTTATAAGTGGGGTGGCATGTCTCTATCAGGTATTGATTGTTCCGGGCTGATTTACAACTCATACCAAACTATTGGCGTTTCATTGCCAAGAACCGCAAAAGAACAATCAAAAACAGGGAATAAGCGAGGTTGGAACGGTATCCGGGAGGGTGATCTGGTTTATTTCAAATTCAAAAAGAAAGGAAGCAAGTGGTACCATAGCGGCATGATTACGTATGTGGGAAAAGAGAAAATCTTATTTGTGCATGCCTCCTCCTCTCATGGGGTTATTGAATCGAACTTGCTCAGTGAGTATTACAAAAAGAACGTAAAGAATTTTAGGAGGGTGATTAAATAGGATTTATTTATTTTCGCTCACTCTTGGGGCTATAGCTCAGTTGGCTAGAGCGCTACACTGGCAGTGTAGAGGTCGCCGGTTCGAGACCGGCTAGCTCCACTATTGAAAGAGTGCCTGAATCTCCTCAGGTACTCTTTTCAACTTCTGAGTCTCCCGCTCAATCAAACACCAGTTGGACTTCACCATTACTAGCAGATCATCTCCTTTAAAGACTTTCACAATACGATCTGAAAAGGGCCCTCTGTAACCCTCTACATATGTCTTTACGGTGACTTCATCCCCAAGGAATGCCTGCTTTTTATACTCTACATGATGAGAGCGAACCATCCAGAAATATTTTTCATTGATCTCCTTACTGATTTCTGAAAGCCAGTGCTCACGTGAGATATCAAGAGCCCACTGCATGTACACCAGGTTATTCACATGGTCATTGAAATCAAGATGATCTTTGGTGACGGTGATTTGCTTTGTAAAATCCAGCATGTATACAAAACTAACTCCGGTGAAAAAATCTAGTACCCTCCCGTACTTATATTATTAATTTTGATACTCACTCAGACTAAAATGAAAAGACTTTTATTTCTCTTTTTCTTTGCTTCCGGGCTATCAATACAAGCCCAGCAAAAGCCACTATTTGATGTCTCCTATGATAAGCCTGCCAACTCAAAAGCAACGCTAGAAGAAGTCCAGCAACTCATTTTAGAGAACTACTATTTTGATGGGCTTACTATTGACGACCTCAATTGGGCTGCTGTTGAGGGAATATTGAGACACATTTCACCTCCCGAATCACCCGAGTTAGCCAAGCTTTGGACCGATGAAGAATATGAAAAAATCCTTAACTCACTGAAGGGTGTGAAAGTTTCATTGGGGTTTAACAGCACTTTCAATTCCAATGATGGCAGCCTCACTGTGACAGACTTAACTAAAGGGTCAGAAGCAGAAAAAAAATTACGTGTAAATGATCGAGTATTACGCATAGATGATGAACCCCTGAAAGGGAAAAGCATCGATGAAGTGAATCAACTCATTGACGGAGAGTTGAACCAGGTTTCTACCCTAAAGATTGTTCGGGATATCAAAGTATTTGATGTCTCACTAACACGGGACACCCTAAAGGTGAACAACCTGATTGTAACTAAAATTCCTAATAAGGAAGCTGCACTTATAGAATTGAGAAAAATAACCTTAGGAATGTCGCAAGATTTGAAGGTGACACTATCGGAATTTCAATCTTTAGGGATTAATAATATAATCCTTGACCTTAGAAACAATAGCGGAGGGGTATTAAACGAAGGTGTAAACATCGCCAAACTCTTCATGAAGAAAAATGACATAGTGCTTAGAACCCAGGCACGATCAAATGGTATTACTAATTATGTTGCTGAGATTGACCAATTCCATGACATAAACATTGTAGTACTCATCAATGAACAAACAGCTTCTGCAGCAGAAATAATAGCCAGCGCCTTGCGTGATCATTCCCGTGCAGTATTGGTTGGGAAAAAGACCTACGGAAAAGGTGTGATAGAAACCACCTTCACTTTGAGCAATGACTATCGTTTGAAGTTTATCACAAACGCCATGTACAGTCCTAAAGGTGTCTCATGGCAAAGTAATGGAATACTCCCCGATTACTTTATTGACCAGACACAGGCAAACTACAACGATGTTATAAAGCTTGATATAAGCAATCGGATGAGAAATGATTTGCATCTGAGTACTGCATTGAAATTGTTAAACTAATTGGTCATTACATGAGCGCTGGCAGTGCACACCTCTTGCAATCTATTTTTAGTAAATACATCACTCTCAGCGATGAAGCAAACGAGTTTCTATTTCAAAAATTCAAGCTTAAGGAATATGCTGCCAGGGAAATGATCGTAGAAAGTGGCGGGTATGCGCGCTATTTCTATTTTGTGCTTTCCGGTGTACAGGCCATTTACTTACTAAATGAAAAAGGTGAAAAAGTAATTTTCGGGTTTTCATTTAGAGGCTCGCCATCAGGAGCATTTGATTCATTTATCCGGCAAAAGCCTTCCAACTTTTTTCTGGAGGCACTTACACCCTCTAAGGTGATTGGGATTACCAAACCAGACTTTGATGAACTTTTTAATCGCTTTCCTGAGTTTTACCGCTGGCGTGCTCATTTTATGGAAGACATTCTTTTGGGTCGCATCTCCCGGGAAGTTGAGCTTTCTACTTATTCAGCAAAAAAGCGATTTGATGCATTTGTAAAAAGGTGCCCGACCGAACTACTTGACATTCCCCAAAAATACTTGGCTAGCTATCTGAATATGACTCCAGAAACATTTAGTCGATTGAGGGCTTTACGGGATTAATTGATCCATATCAATTTTTTTGTTTCCCAAAAGCCGCAGCTTTGAATCGTCAAAAACAATTAGAGAGATGGAAGCCAACTACGAAAAAATGCTGCAGGATTCTAATCGTATCAAAAACTACATCAAGGGAGATATTGCTAACCTGGATGAAGGCATTCTTACGAAAAAAGAAAATGAAAAAAAATGGTCTGCACTTGAGGTCATAGAACACTTAAATAAAGTATACGATGTATATCTTGATAATTTTCGAAAAGCAATAGACGCTGCAGATGATCTTTCGCCAAATGAAACCCCGCAGATGAGACGCACTTTATTAGGCAGGTTATCCATTTATACAAATAAGCCAAAGAGAAAAAAGCGTCGATTTAAAATGAAAACATTTGATTTCTTTCGTCCGGCTATTGGCCCGAAACAATTACATGGCATCATTGAAACCTACCTTCAAAACAAAGAAATATTCAATGATTTGATCAAAGATGCCAGAACCAAAAATCTAAAAAATGTAAAGATCCCAACAGCTTTAGGTGAAAAAGTGAAATTCTTTATTCCAGAGTGTTTTGAGTTTCTGTTGGTGCATGAAGAACGCCATATGATCCAAATTGCAGAGGCAATTGAGTGAAAATGAAGCGGACGATTAACAGTCTTCATAATGACGATCATCATGTCCTTTATAAGTTTGATGTCCTATTTTGCTGACGCAAAACATCAAATGATCCAAAATGACTACAGAAAGTCCTGATCTGAAGATCGCACAGGCTGCCACCCTCAGACCAATAGCAGAAATTGCCAAAAAGCTGAATCTAACCAATGGTGAGGTTGAACAATACGGTCGCTATAAGGCAAAAATTCCTCTCTCGTATATTCAGGAAGACCAGGTCAAGAAAAATAAAATGATCCTTGTCACGGCAATTACTCCTACTCCAGCAGGAGAGGGTAAAACAACTGTTTCTGTGGGCCTATGTGACGGTTTAAATCGTATTGGAAAAAGCGCAATTGCAGTTTTGCGTGAACCTTCTTTGGGACCCGTTTTTGGGATCAAGGGTGGGGCCACAGGAGGCGGATACTCTCAACTCATCCCAATGGAAGACATCAACCTCCATTTTAACGGGGACTTTGCTGCTATTGAAAAAGCAAATAATCTGCTATCCGCCCTGATTAATAACAATATCTATGGACGTACAAGAAACCTGGGGATAGACCCTCGAACAGTGAAATGGCGATGGGCTATGGATATGAACGATCGTTCATTAAGACATATTATAACAGGCCTTGGAGGCAAACAAGGAGGCTTCCTTCAGGAGTCCGGATTCAATATTACTGCTGCTTCTGAAATCATGGCGATTTTATGCCTGGCAAAAGATTTTTCTGACCTAAAAGAACGCATGGGTAATATTTATGTAGGTGATACCTTTAATGGAGAGGCCATTTTTGCCAAAGATCTGCATGCACATGGTGCAATGGCAGCTTTACTTAAAGATGCAATCAAACCTAATCTTGTGCAGACATTAGAGGGAAACCCTGCTATCATTCATGGTGGTCCTTTTGCTAATATCGCCCAGGGGACCAATACACTTATTGGAACAAAAATGGGCTTGTCTTTATCCGAGTATGTTGTGACAGAAGCAGGATTTGGTGCTGACCTGGGGGCAGAGAAGTTTTTTAATATCAAATGTAGAGCGGGAGGAATCAGCCCTAAGACTGTGGTGCTTGTAGCCACTGTAAGAGCGCTAAAATATCATGGTGGTGTAAAAAAGGAGAATCTGCAAAATCCCAATGTGGAAGCCGTAGAAGAGGGACTTGTAAACTTGGAGAAGCACATAGAAAACATCAAATCTTTCGGGGTGCCTGTGGTGGTAGCTATCAATAAATTTACATCAGATACCGATGGCGAAGTGAAACGAATCGTGGACAGGTGTAAAGCACATGCGGTAGAGGTAGCACTATCCGATGGATGGGCGAATGGTGGTGCTGGTATGGAGCCATTGGCGGAAAAGGTAGTTGATGCTGCAGAATCATGTAACGAAGCTTTTAAACCCACATATTCCTTAGAGGACTCTTTCAAGGATAAAATTAAATCTATCGCTGAACGAATATACGGGGCAAACAAAATTTCCTATTCTGCTAGCGCAAATGCCATACTCAAACGCGCCGAAACATTAGGGTTCTCCCACTTTCCTATATGTATGGCCAAAACACAAAACTCATTCTCCGATGATGCTACTTCATACGGACGACCCACCAATTTCACTTTGAATGTAAGAGAAGTTGAAATTGCGGCTGGCGCCGGCTTCATCATCCCAATAACAGGTAAAATGTTGAGGATGCCGGGACTACCCGCTATTCCTGCAGCTGAAAATATCGATATCGATGAGAAAGGAAACATTTCAGGATTGTTCTAAGCTCCCCTTTTGGCAAGATGATTGCCTAATGCTTTAGTATTGTATAACATTATATATGATTTCTAGTAAAGGGTTCACAGTAGCTACATTGATCTTAGCGTCGCTTATGGTGGCTGCTCAAAATGGCTCTGCCAATTATCATCAGGTTTCTATTACGGCCAGTTCAATTACCATTCACGGTCAGACCAATATCAACAAGTTTAACTGCAGCATGGATCAACCAGCCCTCAATGATTCCATTGTTGTAAAAAATATCTGGCTAAACAAAACCCTGGAATTCGAAGGTCTTATTTTGAAATATCGGGTGGATCAATTTCAATGCGGTATTTCCGCAATGAATAGTGACTTTCAGGAACTCTTAAAGGCTGAAGAAGAACCATACTTATACCTGGAGTTAAAATCCATTACCCTTCACCCTCACAATGATGCTTTCGAAGAACTGGATGTGGATGCTGAAGTTGAGGTGTTGCTGGCTGGTGTGAGAAAAAAAATCAATATTGAAGGAGGAAAAGTGATCAATCATTCATCCGCTCATATGACGCTGATAGGAGACAAAGACTTGTTAATGACTGATTTTTATATTGAACCACCTACGAGGATGTTTGGAATGATTAAAGTAACAAATGATATCTCCATTGCATTTGAAATCAGTATGCGAGTTTCTTCATTATAAAAAAAGCCGCCCTAAAAAGAGCGGCTATCATCCACAATAGATCCATTAATCCTAGAACCCTATAGTAGCTTCTATATTAATCCCGTTGAATTCTGCTCCCTGGTACTTAGTTCCGTCCCAGCCTTCTTCATCGTATTTACTTGTCACATATTCTGTTTTAAGCGCAATGTTTCTTGTCATGTACCAACCGAACCCAAGGTTAGTTCTAGTGATTTTTTGCATGTTTGTTACATCTGAAGTCTTACCTCGTACTACGTTATAACGGCCGCCTATCCATAGTTGCTCAGTAGATCCAAATCGATAGATCAACTCACCTGCCACTTGTTTAAAACTACCTCCAACATCACTATCACCATTGTCAGTAATTTCCCAAATTCCAAATAGCTCTACACCGCTATACTTAACAAATGGGTTGATCTGGAAGGCCGTTTGATACGCAAATCTCGGATTGAATCGAGGCAAAAAGTCACTCACTCTAGAGTCATTTTCTCCTTCTAAAATGCTATAATACCTGGCTCCAGCCCTGTCTCCGTTGTATAAATAATCTCGTGTGCTCTTTTCAGAACTACTATAAAAAGAGCCTGTCAAACGTAAACGGAGGTCATCGTTCATTTGCTTGTCATAGCCTAGCTTTCCATAAATCACTCGTCCATCGTCACCTGCTACAGGACTTTGGTTTAGCCTTCCATTAGACATACCAATCACACCTATAATTCCATTATTTTGAACGGTTACTTCCAGATGAGGCTCTGTTGTAAAAGCATCCATGATGTAATTGCCTACAAATGGATTGTATATCGCACGTGCATTATCTGATCTTCTAAAGTGAGCATCGCCATAATTGATCTCATCCATCCCCACTTTAATTGTAGCCATTTCCATAAAACCTCCCAGAAATCCCTCACTGATGAAGTCAAGATTATCCATTTGGAGGTAGCCTCCTTTAACCCACGCTTCCGGATGGTGCCTGGAAGACAGATACGTTCTCAAGTGCATACGCACACCATCTGCAAATTGCACATCAAAGTTTAAGTTCGCAGTAGGAAGAGAGAAGTTATTTGCCAACTCTACCAGCGTGTCCCCTACTAAATCGTTACTTTGTGACAAGCCTTGAAAATGCATGGCAAAATCACCACCTACTCGGAGTTTCATTCCTTCGAATTTTACTGTGTCTTCCTTACTTGTCTCGAAGACATTCAAGCCCCTCTTATCATTATACCTATAGTATTGGATAGAAGGCAACTGAGCATAAACAGCTATTGTTCCAAATAGCATCACACCTGCCAGTATTAGTTTAAAAATTGATTTTTTCATAATTCAGGTTGTTTAATAGATAAATTATTTAGTTATTAAAATGTCATAGTTTATTGTGATTTCATCTCCTGTTTTCAGCGTGCCGAACATGGCTGTGGGAGGTGAGATATTAAAGTCTGTCATCTTCAGTGCAACCAATCCTGTCAATTGCATCTCAGAATCTTGATTCCTTAGAATTTTAGCATCAAAATCAATAGCACGTGACTCTCCGCCGATCTCAAGCGTTCCATTTCCGGTAACCTTGTCACCTTGAATGTTCAATGTTTTGGCAGAGAATAAAATAGTTGGATAGTCATCTGCTTTTACAGCTTCATAGGCCTTGCCATCCATGATAGATTTCCCACTTCTCATTGATTTGGCAACCACAGTCACCTTGAGGTTTTGGACTTCATTATCATTGATCAATCCGGTTACATCAAAATCCTCCACAGACATTTTCCAGTCATGTAAGGAAGATGTGCCAGCTATAATCATTGAACTTTTTTCAGCATTCAGATTAATTTGCCCAAAACTGAAAAATCCCGCAATAGCAACCAGTATAAATAAGTATTTCATAACTACTCAGTAATGATTTCTGGTGCTAAATTAGAAGCAGAAAAGGGGGGCAATTATGACCAATCTCACAGATACTTATGACCTTTCGCAACCCTTAACGTGACATATTTTGAGCAGAAAAGTGATAAAAATCAGTTCTGCGACGGGGATCAAATAAGACTAATAAAAAAAGGTCTGCAAAATGCAGACCTTTCAATTATTAAAACGTGTTTTTGTTTTCTCTATAATTCAAACTTAATGCCCTGAGCCAACGGCAACTCGGTAGAGTAGTTGATTGTGTTTGTTTGACGTCTCATGTATGCTTTCCATGCATCCGATCCGGACTCTCGTCCTCCTCCAGTCTCTTTTTCTCCACCGAACGCTCCACCAATTTCTGCTCCGGACGTTCCAATATTTACATTGGCTATGCCACAATCAGATCCTGCGTGTGAAAGGAAGAGCTCAGACTCTCTGATATTGGTAGTCATAATAGCCGAAGACAATCCCTGAGGCACTGCGTTTTGCATTTCAATTGCCTCCTCGATTGTGGAATACTTGATCAAATAAAGGATCGGTGCGAATGTTTCGTTGCAAACAATCTCAAAATCATTCTTCACTTCAAAAATAGCTGGCTTCACATAGCAGCCAGACTCATATCCAGGCCCTGAAAGCACTTCTCCATCGATTACTGTTTTGCCACCTTCAGCTTTCACTTTCTCAATCGCTGATTGGTACATCTTCACAGCATCGGTATCAATCAACGGTCCTACATGGTTGTTTTCATCCAATGGATCTCCAATTCTCAATTGAGCATAAGCGTTTTTTAGTTTCTCCTTTACCTCTTCGTATACACTTTCATGAATGATTAGTCTTCGGGTAGAAGTACATCTTTGTCCCGCCGTACCTACAGCGCCAAATACGGCTCCCGGTATAACCAGATTCAGATCTGCATGCTCTGAGATAATGATGGCGTTGTTTCCTCCTAGCTCAAGGATGTGTTTACCCAATCGGGCTCCTACCACCTCACCTACTGCCTTACCCATTCGGGTAGAACCTGTAGCAGAAATCAAAGGCACTCTTGCATCTGCCGCAAGCTTTTTACCAATCTCGGCATCTCCAATCACCAGGCCACATACGCCTGGGTGAATGTTGTTCTTTTCAAATACTCTTTGCGCAATTTTCTGGCAAGCAATAGCTGAGATAGGAGCCTTCTCAGATGGCTTCCATACGCATACATCTCCGCACACCCAGGCAATCGCCGCATTCCAGGACCACACTGCCACAGGGAAATTGAAGGCAGAAATGATGCCTACAACTCCTAGCGGATGCCACTGTTCATACATTCGATGAGAAGGTCGCTCAGAGTGCATGGTCAGTCCGTATAGCTGTCTGGATAGCCCCACGGCAAAGTCACAGATATCAATCATTTCCTGAACTTCTCCAAGTCCCTCCTGAAGGGATTTACCCATTTCGTACGAAACTAAGGATCCAAGCTCCTGCTTGTACTCACGAAGCTCATTGCCAAGCTGACGCACGATTTCTCCTCGTTGCGGGGCGGGAAGTAGACGCCAATCTTTGAATGCTTCCTGTGCTTCTGTGATGACCTGATCGTATGCTTTTTCATCTGCCAGATCAACATTGGCAATCACTTTTCCGTCTACCGGAGAGTAAGAGGCCAGCTTTTTACCGGAAGTGCTCAGCCACTTATTTCCAATGGCTGCTCCTTTGTTATCTGTTTCTACCTGGAGCTTTTTTAAAATACTCTGAATATCCTGGGACATGTTGTGTTGTTGTTAAAATTGGATCGCAAAGCTAAGAAATGAGCTGAAGGGTGGAAATATTTTTGTAAATTGTAAAGGATAAAATGGGGAGTGCTACCACCACAACACCTAATAGCCCCCGGTTCGTGTTTTCTGAGACACAAAAAAGAAAGGTTCATCACCTTTTTAATGTGTTAGATATCGATCGGAATGGGCAGCTTCAGCCAAACGATTTTGTAAACGTTGGGAAAAAGATTGTTACGCAATTGGGTCTGAGTGAAGAGTCACGAAGTGCCCGGATGATTTTACTCAGATCACACCGTTTATTTGTGCAACTACTGACAGACTTACACAATCCTGAGCTCAGTCTTACACTTTGGGATTGGATCGCTTTTTTCAGAGACCAGATAGAATCCGAAGATGAGGGCATTTTGGATCACTACATCCAGCGGACATCAAGGCATATTTTTGACCTTTTCGATATGAATAAGGATAAGCTGATTTCACAGGAGGAATATGCCAATATGCTCACTATTTACAACATCCCACAAAAAATGGCCATCCAGGGCTTTGAAGAACTGGACACCAACGATGATAAATTTATTTCTGCTGATGAGATGGTCGAGGGGCTCAACAATTTCTTTAAGTCCGGTGACGCTGAGGCGAAAGGCAACCTGATCTTCGGTGAATGGCGATAATCAAAAAACCAGCTTCCATCGAAAGGCCCATTTCCAACTCAAGGAATACTCCGTAATTCCTGCTTGCTCTAATATCTCTTTCAACTCTCGTTTCTTAAATCCACGAGCCACAGAAATAGCTGCATCATTTCTCACCATCAGAGATTTTGAAAATAAAGATGTGAGTAATGTGATACTCCAATATGCAAGTGGATGCCTGTGCAGGTCATTAATGATCACTCCAACCTTCGCTTGTTTCCTAAACTGTAGAAATAAGCTTGCTAACTGCTGACTTGTGAAATGATGAACAAATAAACAGCAATGAATGATATCGAATGATTGAGATTTAAACTCATCGCTAAAGATATTGATGGTTTGATAGGTTATTTCAGGGTATGCATTCGTATGTGCTGTGGCATACTCGACAATGTTTTTATTAGCATCTATCCCAACATAAGTAGCGTCAATTTCTTCCTTTCTAGTCCACTTAGCCATTTGCACCATGATATCTCCACCTCCACAGCCCAAGTCAGCAAGGGATACTTTCTTCTTTCCCTTTGTCAGTTTTTTAAAGGCGGAAACACTTATTTGATTACCACCCAATCTTCTGTTGATTGTGTTTAGTTCTCTCAACGTTTGATTAACCACCTCTCCGGAAATGGAAAGATCATCCATGATCTCTACCTCATCCGACCGGTGCTTAAGCATCAATATGTGTTTTTAGCACAGCACTCTCCATCGTCAATCCCGGACCAAAGGCAAAACTTAAGAGGTGCTTCTGGTTATCATCGGGAGTCATTCCTTCAAGTATTTTTTTGATGACAAAAAGAACCGTTGGTGAGGACATATTTCCGTGTGTTCTTAAAATTTCCCGTGCAGCTGCATTTTGCTCCTTGGAGATACTAAGTTTGGCTTCAATAACATCTAAAATGCGCTTCCCTCCGGGATGGATTGCAAAGAAATCAATATCAGCGACCTCAAGCTGAATCTTCTCCAGTAAGCGGTTAGTCAGCTCGCCAATTCCGTCTTTGATTACATCCGGTACTTTGCTGCTGAGGTGCATTTCAAATCCATGATCACCAATATACCACCCCATTTCATCACGTGCATCAAGAGCCAGATCACTAAAGAAATTCCTCATTTCTAATGATTTCGACGAAGAACTTGACGTTAAAATCATCGCTGCAGCTCCATCGCCAAATATGGCATTGGCTAACAGGTTTTCATCGTCCTTTTTTTCTTGCAGATGAATGCTGCAAAGCTCTACGCAGACGATCAACACTTTAGCATCCGGGTTTGACGAGATGATATTGTTAGCCACTTTCATTGCATTAAATGCGGCATAACATCCCATAAAATTGATTGAAGTTCGCTGTGTGGATGTCGACAATCCCAAATGCTCGATTAATTCAATATCCAGCCCTGGTGCATACATCCCAGTACAACTCACAGCAATCAGGTGGGTGATCTGATCTTTTTCAATGTCACTGACGCCAATGGCCTTTTCACTGGCTTGCTTTGCCAGATTTATCGCATGTTTTTGATAGATTAGCATACGAGGCTTAGCAGAAGGGAAGGCATCTTCTTTGAAAAAGCTTTGTCCATTCAGGTTTTCAGCAAAATCCCGTAAGACTGAGTAGCGTTGTTTAATCCCACTTGCGCGATACAAAACACGCAATTTTTTTTCTTCCCTTTCATCCAGTCCCAGGTGATCCACCATGAAATCAGCAATCTGATTTTGATCAGCCAAATTTGCGGGTAGCGCAGTTTCTATCGTGTTTATATATGTGGGCATTGCGAGTAGTTCATTAATATTAACCAAACTTTGGCCGAGAAGATTAATTCCACTTGAAAAAATCTACGCTTTTACATCTACGTATCCCATTCTCCCTCTTCCTTTTACCAGTCTATTTGCTGGCATTGGCAGTTTCTGAAAGCATTAACACACAAAATGCTTTGTTATCATTTTTTGTACTGCATTTTTTGATTTACCCGGCCAGCAATGGGTATAATTCCTATTTCGACAAAGATGAGGAGAGTATTGGTGGTTTGAAAAATCCTCCAACTGTCAGTAAAGAACTTTACTATGTTTCAATCATTCTGGATTTGATCGGACTTATCATTGGCTGGTTTATTTCCCTGGAGTTTACGGTGATGATTCTGATTTATGGCTTGATATCCAAGGCCTACAGTCATCCTACTATCCGACTAAAGAAATTCCCTATCACAGGTTGGTTGGCGGCTGGTATTTTTCAGGGGTATTTTACTTTCTTGCTGAGTTACATTGCCATTAACGATCTTTCTATTATTGACACACTAAAATGGCAAATTCAATTTCCTGCAGTGCTTAGTACCCTATTACTATTGGGCTCCTACCCCATGACACAGATTTATCAACATAGAGAGGATGCGAAGCGCGGCGATATCACTATCAGCCAAGAGCTGGGTATTTTGGGTACTTTCCACTTTACCTCCATTTCTTTTTTGATATCTAGTACTGGCTTCTTCTACTTTTTTAGTAAGGAATTTTCCATAATGGACGGACTCATCTTCTTAGCTGCAATGGGACCGGTTTTACTATATTTCTCCCTCTGGTATTTAAGAGTCAGAAAGGATAGAAATGCAGCTGATTTTGAATCGACCATGCGACTCAACTTTATCTCATCACTCATGCTCAATGGCTTTTTTATCTATCTGGCCATCAGTTAAAGGGCTCTCCATGGGTTTGTTTCATAAGATAGGATGAAAAGGGGGGTATCCATTTTCCTAATGAAACAGCTGCTTCTGAAATAATGGGTGAGCCAAAAAGCTTCTGAATTTTTCTTCCGGCCCATAATCGTCTGGCAAAAATCCCATTCCACTCATTGATGTAATCTTTTTCAATTTCCATTCGATCAAAGCCTCTCCTGAAACTCTCCACGAGTATCTCGCTTAGTATTTTAGCCGAATGAATGGCCATGGCCATTCCATTGCCACAAAGAGGTGTGATCATACCAGCTGAATCTCCTGACATCAGTACATGATTATGAACGGGTTCTTTCTTCTCAAACGTAATTTCATTGATGACTTCAGGCCGCTCAAAAAGCACTTCACTATTGGAAATGATGCGCTTTAAATGAGGGTTTTTCATGAGTATTTGTTCTTCCATTTCCTGCACTGATCCCGATGCTTTCAGATTCGATCTATGGGAGAGGTAGCACATATTGAAAACCCCATTTTCTATCCGACTGATCCCGCAATATCCGTTTTTGAAATTATGAAGCTCAATGGCTTGATTGCTGACTTCATCGGTTCTTAAATGATACTTTACGCCGATATATGGAGAGCGGCGTTTCAAAAAATCTCGTTGCAGTTCTTTATCGATCAGGCTTCTTTTACCAAAAGCGCCAATCACAACTTTTGATTCATGATGGTTTTCTTTTTTGTCTGTTAGTACAAAGTCGTCGTTATTGAACTTCACATTCGTGATTCGATCATTCACAAATTGAACTCCTTCCGCAGTAGCTTTCTTTAGCAACCATTGATCAAATGCATATCGGCTTACCCCAAACCCACCTAGATCAAGGGACATTTTCAGGCTTTTCCCTGATACTGACGACAGATGAAACTGAGAAATGGTGGAAGGTTTCAGTTCTTCCGGAAATAAATCGTGTTGTTTAAGAAATGGAATTACTTCATTGGAGATGTATTCACCGCACACACGATGGAAGGGATATTTCTTCTCTTCAAACAACTGTACAGACAAACCTGCACGATTTAGCAAAATAGCATTTGTAAGACCAGCCAGTCCTCCCCCAATGATGATTACATCTTTCACTGATCGAAAATATCAAATAAAAAAAGGCTCGCAGTAAAGCGAGCCTTAAAATATGAATTTTTGCTATTTACAGTCCTAAACCATAATGTGCTTTGCTACCGTCCGGATAAACACCCTCAATCAGAATACCATCCCTCCTTGGACGCTTAAAGTAATTTTCCAGATCTCGGATATTGCGGATGTCTTCATTATCAATTCCCGTGATGATAAAGCCTTCTTTCATCCTAACATCTCGCCATTTACCTTCTCCAAGCTCTTTTATCTGCACACCACCATCAATATCTAATCGATCTTTCAATTCATCAGAAACATCGACGAATGTTGCCCCTTCGATTCTAAAATCTGACGCCAACTCCACAATGTCCATAGTGCCTTCTTCATTTCGTAGCTTAGCTTTTACCATTCGTTTCTTGCCATCACGCATGAAGGTAACATTCACCTCATCACCTGGATGTTTAATAGCAACTTGTTCTTGAAGCTGTGCTACATTGTTAACTGGCTTCTCATCCAGAGCGATGATCACATCACCGTCTTCAATTCCTGCTTTATCAGCAGCACCACCATTCACAACTCCACTTACATAAACACCCCTCAGCACATCAAGATCATACTCTTCAGCCAATCGCGCATCAACATTCCCAATCTGGATACCCAATAGCGCTCGCTGTACAGCTCCATATTCAATCAAGTCACTCGTCACCTTTTTTACCAATGATACTGGCACTGCAAACGAGTAGCCTGCAAAAGCTCCCGAAGGAGAAGCAATGGCGGTATTAATTCCCACCAGTTCACCATTCAAATTTACCAGTGCTCCACCGCTATTTCCAGGGTTCACAGCTGCATCTGTTTGGATAAATGATTCAATCCTGTAACTGCCATTTAGGATATTAATGTTTCTTCCTTTAGCACTTACTATACCTGCTGTAACTGTAGACCTAAACTCATAGGGGTTCCCAATGGCAAGCACCCACTCACCAATATTTATTTTTTCCGAATCGCCGTAGTTGATAGCAGCCAGATTTTCTTCATCAATACTCAATACGGCCAAGTCCGTATTTTCGTCAACCCCAACTACTTTGGCCTGGTAGCTTCTGTTATCGTTAAGCACCACCTCTATTTCATCGGCATTTTCAATAACGTGATTGTTCGTTACTATATATCCATCTGATGAGATCACCACGCCGGAACCTGCTCCTCTGGCCGGGCCTCCGTGTCTTTCGTATCTCTCACCAAAATAGTCTTTGAAAAATTCATTGAACGGACTGTTTGCTCGCATCCCGTCACGATAGGACGTCCTTATATGAACCACTGATGGAGTGGCGTTTTTCGCAGCAAAGACAAAATTCAGTCCTTCTGGGACCACAAAATCTGCAGAGTCGAATACGTAGTTGGTCAGGCTCACCGGATTAACAGCAGCTGTTTGCTGAATAATCTGTTCTTTAGGGTTTAAATAAGAATAACCCACGACGGCTACTATACCTCCAAAAAGGGAGGAAAAGGCCATCGCTAAAATTAAACTTCTCTTGCTCATATCGTTAAATCCTTTTTATGATAACTCTTATACCGCAAAAGTGACCAATTGGTTTTGGTTTAGCTGTTGAATACCACCCAACCTTAACCATTCTTAACAAATAAAAAAGGGCATCCCGCCTTAGCGGGACACCCCAATCACCTACTCAAAACACTTACTTAACTGCTATTTGCTTCTTGGTTACTTTCTTCTCATCCTTCGGAAGGGTAATCATTAAGATTCCATCCTGATAAGAAGCATCGACCTTATCTCTGTTTACTACATCTGGCAGATAGAAGGTCCTGCTGAATGTTCCATAGTAGCTCTCTACACTATGGAAGTTTTTCTCCTTCTTCTCATTCTCAAACTTTCGTTCGCCACTAATAGTGATTTGATCGTCGTTTAAGTCGATGTTGAAATCACTTTTTTTCATACCTGGAACATGGAGCTGAATTTCGTATTCATTGTCTGTTTCAGCTATATCCACTTTCGGTGAAAATGTTGGCATTGATCCCCCAACAAATTCATCATTAAAAAACCTGTCTACGAAGCTTCTAAAGCTTGTCGGTCTGTAATCGTTTGTGTTGTACTTTATAAGTCCCATTTTTCTTAAGTTTTTAAGTTTTACAATTCCAATATTTTCGCTTGACACATGATCGAAATCCATACCAACACCAAAATGCATTCATTTTAATGTCATTATGTCTGGTTTTGTATTTTGTAAACGAATTATAATGCCATTATGTCTTGTTTTATAAAAATTTCGTGAATGAAAATTTTTTTGACAGGTGCCATTGAGAATTGTTTAATGGATGCTTACATTTGCACTCCTTTTTAGGAAATCTTCTCCCTTAGCTCAGCTGGTTAGAGCATCTGACTGTTAATCAGAGGGTCCTTGGTTCGAGCCCAAGAGGGAGAGCAAAAGCCTGGCAAATCGCCGGGCTTTTTTCGTTTACAGACAAACAACACTATTAATCTAACCAATGAAGGGTCCTTGGGTGGAACGCCACTCCGATCGAGCCCAAGAGGGAGAGCAAAACGTGAGTACATCGATTGTCTCTCATTTATTAGCTGTAATCATTATTCAATCGAATTTTCTATAAAAAAGTATGCGTCAACGCTGCAAATCCTTTCGCCTTTTATAATTTTAATGCAAACCATCACTAACCTTGGAAAAATTCAGAAAAGTCTTACTGGTAGATGATGATGATATCGTCAACTCAATAAATTCAGTAATTATCAAACATGCCAAGTTTGCTGATGAGGTCGAATCCATTAATAATGTGACACATGCGATTGACTTTTTAAGCAAAGCCAAAGATTCGGATGATCGGCCTGATGTAATCTTTCTGGATCTAAATATGCCAGATAAAGATGGTTGGGATTTTATGGAAGAATACGAAAAGTTAGGAATGAATGGCTCCACCAAGGTGGTCATGTTGACTTCTTCAATTTCAGCCAAAGATGAAGAAAGAGCCTCCTCGTCAAAGCAGATCACCGCCTTCATATCCAAGCCCCTCTCTCCTGAGCTACTTCAGACTATCTATGAAAGTTATTTGCAAACGAACTAGTCTAACCTTAATGCAAATGTCGCACCTTTTCTAAGTTCGCTCTCAACTCTTATCCCTCCTCTGTGGTAGTCTATAATCATTTTTATAATGTAGAGTCCTAATCCAGCACCATCTACGTGTGAGTGTAGTCGGATATAGGGTCTAAAAATCTCTTCCTTGAATTTAATGGAATCAAACCCCAGTCCATTGTCTTTAAAGATAATGGTGGTATGCCCATTCACTTTTTTTGATTTGATCCTGATCTGAAGTGGTTTCTCCGGATCCCGATAAGAAAGAGCATTCAAAAGCAGATGCTTAAAAATGACTTTTAGCTGAAATTTGGGATAACTCATCATCGGGCATTCTGAGAAATCTTTTTTTATGGTGGCGTTTGCGCTTTTAATTTTCGCCACTGAGCTTGCCACCACTTCTTTTAACACTTCATCGATATCTAATTCTTCGGGTTCTTTACCAAGCTCCTCACGTACCTTGTTTACTTCCACGAGTGAATCAACCGTTTTCTCCAACTGTCGATTTGTTTTACGCGCATTATTCAATATTGCTTTGAAGTTGGAAGCGTTCATATTATCCTTCCCAAGCATATCTAAAAGTGAGCCTAGGTTTGTGATCGGTGCTTTCAAATCATCGGCTGTACTATATGAAAAATGAACGAACTGATCAATTTCTTTTTGAGAATACTGCAGCTTATCGGCCATCTCATTAAATGAATCAACAATATCGCTAGTGATACTATTGGAACTAAGCTTAATTCTGGCATCCAGGTTGCCTCCTCCTATACGTTCCGCCCCTGTTCTGATATCTTCAAGCGGTCTCCAGATTTTATAGCTAAATGTATACACAGCTAATAGAGAAAGAATGATAAACAAAAGTGTCAGAGTCACAATCCACTTCATAGACAGCACTTCCTCCTGCTCAACAATCTTTACAAGTGCTTCTGTGAACATTTCGTGTCTCATCAATACCCCTTCAACCTGCTTATTGAATTGATCTTCTTCTCCCTCAACTCTTTCAGACGCAAAAACAGCCTCTTCAAGTCTTCCTTCTTCCAAAAGATCCATGACCTCAAGGGCGTGATTTTCATAGCTTGTATGATCACTTTCCAGCTTCTTTATTGAGAGCAAAAGCCCTTTAAGCTTAATTCTTTGCGCCTCCTGATTGGTTCGTTTGAGCGCCTCTGAAACTTCATGTTCAGCGTCCAGCAATAAAATATCTACTAATTGCGCCAGGTATCTGAATGTGCTGTCAGCGATTGCAAAGCCTTGCAAAGCAGCGTCACTTCCTTTATCCAGCTCTTCAGCATATCGAATAGCACGCTCAAAATTTATTGCCTGTTCAAGTTGATTGGTCTCAATTTCAGTAAGCAACTCTATTATTGGGAGATCGATGTTAGCCACATCATCTATGTCTTTGTGCGTAGTGACTATCCTCAGCAACCCAAATGCTCCCAAAATCAAAATCAAAAAAATGATGAAAGAACTTCGGCGAAGAATTACTTCTTTTACTCGGTTAGGTGGTCTGGTCATTTAAAATATACTTGGTGCAGATAAAGCAACTAATCTAATTCAATTTTTGCGGTCATCACACGAATCGCATCATCCAGGTTCATGGTTTCTATTTTCAGTTGCTGTAAAAGTTCTTCGTACGTCTCACGGCTTTCCCAGTTTAGTTTAATCAAATCAATCAGTGCAAGGATGGTGGACAATGGATGACGAATGCTGTGTGAAGTGTAAAATGCGTGATCAGAAAGTTTTTTCGCCAGCTTTTCCTTTTCTTTTTCCTCTATTTTGAGCGTATTTACCTCATTTCTATGAAGAAAGTCTTCTTTCAGTCTCAGCAAGGCATCATAGCACTGGCTGATCATTGAAGCTGATGCCAACATTACCAGCTGATCCTGCCCTACGAAATCTTTGTTGGCTTTCCACTCCACAGCGAGAATGCCAAAAAGCCGGCTGTCATTCCAAACCTGAATGCCTGTCCACGATCTCAATCTTTTTTTCAGCAAATAATCCACAACAAAATCCTCCAATTCTTCTGAGTCATCAGCACTGCTTACATGAATAAATAGCTCATTTTTCAATTTTTTATAAAAGGAGGGAAACTCGGAAGCAACAGGGGCTTTATCCGTTGAGGAATTGTTTATCTCCTGATCAAAACTCTGGATGCATTCAAATTCATCTTTTTCTGAACGGTAAAGCCAAAAAGAGGTCTTATATGCACTTAAAGAGTGGCATGCAATGGGTATAAGTTCGCTCAGAAAGTCCTTGAACTTACCTCCCTGTAACAACTCTGACTTAGAGAGCCTCATGATCGACTCCAAACTCTGCTCTTTAGAAGTGCCCATACTGCGGAAAAATAGGCCTTGAATGTAGGGAAGAATTCGTTAAAAAAAGAATTTACATTCTTATTTAGCAAAAATTTGTGAATCGTTTTTGAACGCCTTGAACTCCAGCGCATTTCCAGATGGATCCATGAAAAACATGGTGGCCTGCTCACCAACCTCTCCTTCAAACCGAATGTAAGGCTCAATAATAAACTTGGTATTGGCTTTCTTTAAGCGTGTTGAGAGTGACTCCCAGTCGTTCCAGTCAAGCACCACTCCGAAATGAGGGACTGGTACTGCATGACCATCCACGGGGTTGACTTCAAGCTCTTCCTTTTTATCCACCATATGAATGACAAACTGGTGGCCGAAGAAATTAAAATCAACCCAGCGATCGGATGACCGACCTTCCTCAAAGCCCATTATATCTCGATAAAATGACCGGGTTTCGTCCAGATCCTTTACAGGTACAGCGAGATGGAAAGGTCGTAACCCCATTAGCCCAGGAATGGATATCTGTAGTCAGTCGGAGATACGAATGTTTCCTTGATGGTTCGCGCACTCACCCATCTCATCAGATTCATCATTGCTCCGGCCTTATCGTTTGTTCCAGAACCTCTGGCTCCACCAAATGGCTGCTGACCTACTACGGCACCTGTTGGCTTATCGTTGATATAGAAGTTTCCAGCAGCATTTCTTAGTTTGTAAGTGGCCAAATCGACTGCATAACGGTCTTTACTGAAAATAGCACCCGTTAATGCATATGGTGAAGTACCATCCACTACGTCTAGAATTTCTTCAAACTTGTTCTCTTCATACACATGTATGGTAAGTACCGGGCCGAAAATCTCCTCACACATGGTCTTGTATTTTGGATCTTTCGCTTCAAAAACGGTCGGCTCTACAAACCAACCCTTTGATCCGTCGTAATTTCCTCCTGCGATCAATTCAACGTCCTTAGCAGATTTTGCCTCGTCGATATAGCCAGTGATTTTCTTAAATGCGCGCTCATCGATCACCGCATTCACAAAATTGGAAGGGTCTTCAGGTGTTCCCATTTTAATGGACTTGAGGTCCTCAATCATGAACTTTTTAACATCTGGCCAAAGGTTTGATGGGATGTATGCCCTAGATGCTGCACTACATTTCTGACCCTGGAATTCGAACGCTCCTCTAACCAGCCCGGTGGCTACTTCTGTAGCATCTGCTGATTTATGAGCCACAACAAAATCTTTTCCTCCTGTCTCCCCTACAATTCGAGGATAGGTCCTATATGTATCCAGATTTGCTCCTATCGTTTTCCAAAGTGTCTTGAAAACACCGGTACTTCCGGTAAAGTGAAGTCCAGCAAAATCAGGGTGATTGAAAACCACATCACCTGCCACAGGTCCATCTACATATATAAGATTAATTACGCCATTAGGTAAACCGGCTTTTTTGAATACTTCCATAATTACCTGTGCGGAATACACCTGGGTGTAGCTAGGCTTCCAAACTACTGTGTTTCCTAACATCGCCGGAGCTGCAGGTAAGTTGCCAGAGATAGCAGTGAAATTGAAAGGAGTGATAGCAAAAATAAATCCCTCTAGCGGACGATATTCCATTCTATTCCAAACACCATCGGATGAGATCGGCTGCTCCATATACAGCTCCTGCATAAAAGATGCATTGAAACGCAAAAAGTCAATAAACTCACATGCAGCATCTATCTCTGCCTGATGTACATTTTTTCCTTGCCCCAACATAGTCGCAGCATTGATCTTAGCGCGGTAAGGGCCAGCTAGTAAGTCTGCTGCCTTTAAGAAGATGCTCGCGCGGTTTTCCCAACTCATGTTCTCCCACTGCTCCTTTGCAGCTAGCGCGGCGTTTATTGCCTCAGTCACATGTTTTGAATCACCCTCCGAAAAATGCCCCAGCACATGTTGATGGTCGTGCGGGCAGGTCATAGGAATTTTGGTATCAGTATGAACCTCTTTATCACCGATGTACATAGGTGCATCGATCTTTTGGCTGTACATCTCTTTGTACTTCGCTAGCAGCTCTTCTCTCTCGGCTGTGCCAGGCGCATAGCTCAATACAGGTTCATTAATTGGGTCTGGTACGAAAAAATTTCCTTTTGGCATCTCTGTTGTTGTTTATGAATGGAGCGCAAAAGTAAGGCGAATAGTTCAAAAGTGATAGCGAAATGCGCACGCTGACCCTGTATACTACAACAGTTTTAGTAGCTCCATATGTGATTGGATGGTGAAATCTGCCAATGATTTCTTTCTGCCTGAGGGATTATAAAAAATGGTCTTCATTCCAAATGATTTTGCACCATGGATATCGGTTCGTGGATTGTCTCCGATCATGATGCTATCATCCTTACTTGCTCCGGCCTCACTGAGGGAATATTCGAAAATCTCCGGGCTGGGCTTGCGTGAATTGGCACACTCAGAAGTAACCATTACGTTGAAATATTTCGCAATGCCGGAACTGCTCAGCTTGCGGTTTTGAGCATCCAAAAATCCATTAGTGATAATATGAAGCTCGTACCTTTTATCAAGGTAGTTAAGCGCTGTAATTGCATCAGTCATGAGATATGGCTTCAGTGAACAGTTGCTCAAAAAATAGGCTGAGGCCATCTTGGATTTAGCCATATCAATGCCAGAGGTAAGAAAAACTTCATTAAATCGCTCATTTTTAATGTATTCACGATCTACCAGACCATCATTGTACTTCATCCAGAGTTTGTCATTGACTTCATAGAATGTGTTGACAAATTTCTTTTCGGTGATCCCGGACTTGGCCAATTCCAGATTCACGAATATTTCCAATAATGTTTCCTGAGCGCTTCGATCATAATCCCATAATGTGTGGTCCAGATCGAAGAAAATGTGTCTGATTCCCTTCACCGATTATATTTTTTCGCCTCTATCTTATTTTTGGCTAACGCCAGGTTTGCATTCATTGTTTTGTAAACTTCCAGATCTTTCCGCAAGATGGGGTCTTTGCTTAGAAACTCAAATATCTGACTGACCATATCATAACCCTCCTCCTTTATACTGTAAAAAACCCATTGATCATATTTTCGGAATGTGACCAAACCAGCGTTTTTTAAGTACGTTATATGACGAGAGGTTTTGGTTTGTGTAAAATCTAAAATAGCTTCCAGGTCGGAGATACAAAGCTCTTCCTGCCTATAAAGTAAGTGTAGGATGCGCGTGCGAGACTCATCGGAAAACGACTTGAAAATCTGGGTGCCAAAAGTCAAATTGAAATTCTTGAGCCTCATTTTTTCACTACTTTTACCGAAGTTAAACTTTTATTGGCTAAAACTCTTTTATTAGACAAAGGAACTTGATTTGAGATATATACTGATATTCATATTTTTTGTTTTTTCACTATCGGAAACGTCAGCACAAGATCAAAGTAAAAAAGTGATCCAATTTACTGGTGTGGTTTTCGGAGCTGACAGTACATCAGTAGTACCCGGCACGCACGTATACATTCCAAAATCTGGAAGAGGCACGACTACCAACCCTTATGGGTTTTTCTCTTTGCCAGTACTTGAAGGCGATAGCGTAATTTTTAGTGCCGTTGGATTTAAAAGGGCTTACTTCATTGTACCAAAGCATGACAAGGAGTCCAGCTTGCGTGTAATTATTGCATTACAGGATGATATTAAATTTTTGGAAGAGGTGGAGATCCGTCCCTACCCGACTGAAAGCATGTTTAAGGAGGCCCTAATTACCATGGAGCTTCCGGATCAAAAGGAATATGCAAATATTTATCAATGGCTGAATGCACAATACATGTCAGAGGCATACCTTGACATCCCCGCCTCACCAAATGCCAATCATCAATACTATATGCAAATGCAGCGCCAGGCGTATATCAACCGCTATTCACCGCCGCAGAATCAATTGTTAAATCCTTTCGCCTGGGCAAATTTTATCAATTCACTCAAGCGAAAGAATTAGTATTATCTAGTTGTTCGATTGTAGTCCTTGAGCTACTTCCTGCACGCTTTCCCAAACACGGAAAGTATTTTTGTAGCAAATCTTTTCAATATCCTCAGGAGAATATCCTCTCTTAAGTAGTTCTTTGATCAGGTTTGGATAGGTAGAAACATCCTTCAGTCCTTTAGGAAGGCTATCACCTACTCCGTCGTAATCAGATCCTAATCCAACATAATCCACACCAACCAGGCTCACCACATGGTCGATATGATCAGCTACTTTCTGTACATCTTCATAAACATCGTTATCAAGCGCGTATTGCTTAGCATATGCTTTATAGATCGAATCTTCTGGGGATAGATTATTCTCTGCTCTGTAGTTAGTGAGATCTTCCCTCATTTTTTCAAATTTGTCTTGCGACTCCTTAGAGAGAAAGCTGGAGCCAAAATTGATATGAATCACACCGCCATTTTCAGCCATTGCCTTGATAAGTGTATCAGGCATATTTCTTTCCCATCCCGGAGTAAATTTTCTGCACGAAGAGTGAGAAGCAATCACCGGTGCTTTTGTTAAACGTAACGCATCAAATGCCGCACTGTCGGTCACATGTGAAATGTCCACCATAATTCCCCATTTGTTCATTTCAGCAATTACCTGCTCGCCAAATGGACTAACCCCATTCCATGTGTAGGTGGTATCATAAGACGAATCACAGATTTGATTGTCTTTTGAGTGAGTCAGGGTAATATATCTGATTCCCCGATCATAGAAATATTTTACATTGTTGATATCATCTTCGATTGGCGCGCCATTTTCCATCCCCATTGGTAGTGCAATCAAGCCTTGTTCAAAAGCAACCTCTATATCAGAAGGAGAATCAGCTAAAGCGAATTTTGATGGAAAAGTCTCCGGAAGGCGAGAAACCATATCAATTAGTGAATCTGCGAAAGCCTTAGCTCCGCCTGTCTCCTGGTATCGTGATGGAACATAAATTGACATGAACGGGGCATCTAGTCCTCCTCTTTTTGCTTTGGGGTAGTCGAAGTTTCCGGTCGTTTCCACAGAAACATCTTCTACCGTTTTAGTAATCATGAATCCTTTGACATTCATTCGATAAGGTAAATCCACATGACCATCAACGATAATGTATGCGTGAGCCAAAGAATCAGCTACTGTATCCAGCTCTTCATCTGACATGGCAGTATAGTGTACTTTTTCCTTCTCAGCCACTGTACAGCCGATTATTAAAGCAGAAAGAAGAAATAATGAGCTTAATTTTCTTAGTGAAAAATCCATATTGTGTTTGAAATTTTTTGATTTCGACAAAAATACCAAATGCAATAACAACAATCCTTGGACAAAATATGATTGCCGGTATTACATTTTTTTGATATTTTACAGGAAAATTTGACGGAATTAAGTACTTCTTATTTTAATTTGATTCGTTGGTTTTTAAAAAAATGTAACATTTTTGTATAGGAAGGATTTTCCTATTTAATAAACAGACGCTATGACTGACCCTATTTCACCTGAACTACTGACTAATTGGAACACTTACGGAGGATATCTGGCCATGGCTGTGGCTGGAGTTGGAGTGTTGATTTTGTTGGGACATTACCTTAAGCTTCTAGCTACAGGCGATTACAAAACAAGGTACGATTACATAAACATGCATGAAATAAACATGTTGTGGAATGGAGCTTTGCTTATCATCATCGGAGGCACGCTTTATTTCAACACGATGTTTACAGAGTCTACCTGGTTGTGGTTCTTTGTAAGGCTCTTTATGAGCTCAATGTTTGCAGTAATCCTTGGAGTGATTATTCAAAACGTATTGAAGTTCTACTATCCGTTTTTCATTGAGAAGCGTCTGAAGAAACTGAGATATACACCGAGAACTTCTCCTGATGGCAGAAAAATGAAGCTTTTGAGTGAGGAAGAGGAAGATGTATACCTGGATGAAGGTATGCAGGCAGAGGAAGATGCATTCTCTGTTGATTATGATGTGTGGATTGATGAGGAATCAGGGTTTACAAAAATTGAAAAATACAATGGTAGACTGCATGCGCTACAGTGCAACAACTGTAACTACCAGACATTGAAAGTGGAAAGGGAAGAAGTAATCCAAACTGCTTCAGAAACCGAAGAAGGCGAGCTAATGAAATATTATGCTTGTGGGTACTGTGGACACAAGGAAAGAAAATCTTTCAAAATCGCTAAGCTTAAAGCTGGCGAGACTGCATAAGATATTCAATAACCGAATAGAGAATATGCCCCTGGTGATAAACCAGGGGTTTTTTTATTCTTAGAGTTTAATACATACATTCTGAGGTTCTGAGAAAAATCGAAGGGCATCATTACCTCCCTCTCTTCCTATTCCGGAATCTTTCATTCCCCCAAATGGAGTTCGAAGATCACGAACGAGCCAGCAATTAACCCATATGATCCCGGATTGCACCGCATGTGAAACACGGTGAGCCCGCTTCAAGTCAGTAGTCCAGATGGTGCATGATAGTCCGTATCGGGTAGAATTAGCAATGTTTATCGCATCCTTTTCTGTCTTGAATGGATTCAATGTTACAACCGGGCCAAAAATTTCTTCCTGATTTGTTCGGCAATTTGCATCCAGGCCTTCAATGACCGTCGGTTCATAGTAAAAACCTTCTTTGTCAATTCGCTTACCTCCGTGCAGGATGGTTCCTCCTTCTTCCTGAGCAAGCTTGACGTACGAGTCAACTTTATCAAGATGATCAGACGATACAAGCGCTCCCATTATGGATTTAGCATCCATTGGGTCACCTACAACTAGTTTTTGACATTCCTCCAGAAATCGTATTTTAAATTCATCATAAATCGATTCTTCAATCAAAATCCGTGAGCCACACAGACAGATTTCCCCCTGATTTGTAAATGAACTTTTTACGCTCGTCTTGACTGCCTCATCCAAATCACAATCGGCAAAAATGATATTCGGGTTTTTCCCTCCCAACTCTAACGAAACTTTCTTGAACTGCTGAGCCGCAGTAGCTCCTACAATCTTACCAGTAGTTGTTCCTCCGGTAAAGGAAATGGCTTTTGTGGCCTCATGTTCTACGATTGCCTGTCCTATCCCTTTTCCTTCGCCATGGAGAATATTTAAAACACCCGGTGGCATTCCGGCTTCATTAGCAAGTTTCCCAAGCAAAAAGGCCGTCATTGGAGTGAGCTCTGAAGGCTTGGCAATCACACAGTTGCCCATGGCAAGGGCCGGGGCTATTTTCCATGAAAAGAGGTAAAGTGGTAGATTCCAGGGTGAAATACATCCCACAATGCCTATTGGTGCTCTTCGGGTATAGTTTACCATGAAACCTTCTGAGACCTGTGCCTCAGAAGAAAAATTGACTATTGCAGACGCATAAAAGCGAAAGTTGGTGCTCGCTCGGGGAATATCTACAGCTTTGGCAAGCCACAATGGTTTTCCATTGTCGCGGCTTTCCATCAGCGCATAGTCATCCAGATTTTTTTCAATGAGATCAGCGAGTTTGTGCATAATCTTACTACGCTTATCCACTGACATGGTGCTCCAAACGGGAAACGCTTCCTTAGCAGCTTCTACAGCCTGATCTAAATCTTCCTGAGTTGAGTTTGGAATTTGAGCAAATACTTTTCCTGTACCTGGCTCTACATTGTCTATATATTGACCTTTAGATGGGTCTACGTATTCGCCATTGATGAAATTTTGGATTTTTTGCATGATCAAATTGAGCCTGTGCGGCCACCATCTATTCGTAAACTAGTTCCATTGATATAAGCTCCGCTATTGCTACAGAGTAAGCCAGCATATGCTGCGATTTCTTCAGGTTCACCGAAGCGACCGGCAGGAATCGTTTTTTTCATATCCTCTTCTACTTCCTCTTCAGATTTACCAAGTTTTTTAGACTTTCCTGCTACCAGACTTTCAATACGAGCC
Source organism: Ekhidna sp. ABH4_415 (assembly GCF_056161305.1). Taxonomy (NCBI): domain Bacteria; kingdom Pseudomonadati; phylum Bacteroidota; class Cytophagia; order Cytophagales; family Reichenbachiellaceae; genus Ekhidna; species Ekhidna sp. ABH4_415. The sequence goes on along the minus strand of NZ_JBSWYW010000006.1, from coordinate 134,653 downwards.
GTGTTGATAAATCCGGGTAAAATATTATTCACGGTGATTCCATACCCACCTAACTCATTGGCCAACGTTTTCGCCCAGGATGCCATGGCACCCCTAACAGTATTGCTGACACCCAGGCCGGCTATTGGCACTTTCACCGAGGTTGAGATAATATTGACAATTCGCCCGTATCCTGCTTCTTTCATGCCTTCCAGTAGTTTCTGAACTAAAGTGTGACTCACATGAAGGTGTCTTTTCATTGCAACATCAAAGTCAGAAAGACTGGCATCTGCCAATGGTCCCGGTGCTGGACCGCCGGAATTATTTATTAGGATTTGATAAGGCGCTTTTGCCAACCCCACATCGATTGCATTTTTGACCGCTTCCAAATCGTCGAAATCAGCAACCAGGTAATCATGGTCACCGGGTGCCAGCTGATTCACCGCATGCTTAAGAGAATTCTCATTTCGAGCGAACAATGTCACGTTCGCTCCCATCTCACTCAGCTCCTTTGCTATTGCCAGTCCCATTCCCTGGGAGCTACCACAAACCAAAGCTCTTCTTCCTTTCAGGTCTAAATCCATAAATTTTTTCTAACTTTTCTTCAAAAATAAACATCTCTGACATGGCGATAAAAAGACCCTTTAACCTTCAAAAGTGGATTGAAGATAATCGTGACCTGCTTAAGCCTCCGGTAGGCAATAAAAACCTCTATGCTGACGCTGGTGACTACATTGTGATGATTGTGGGTGGTCCTAACGCCCGTAAAGACTATCACTATAATGAAACAGAAGAATTGTTCTATCAGCTGGAAGGTGATATTGAGGTAACCATTCAAGAAGATGGAAAGGCTGTGAAAATTCCGATAAAAGAAGGTGAAATGTATCTACATCCAGCAAAAGTGCCCCATTCTCCAGCCAGGCCTGCTAATACGGTCGGGCTTGTAATCGAGCGAAAAAGGGAGCCAACACATCAGGATGGGTTGCTTTGGTACTGCGACAATTGCAACAACAAGCTGCATGATACTTATTTCCATCTCACGAATATTGAAAAAGACTTTCTTCCAAGATTTCGAGAGTTTTTCAATTCTGAAGAGTTAAGAACTTGCGATAATTGCGGTGAAATCATGGAAACGGATCCACGATTTACTGACTAAGAGGACGTTTTGAAGGAAGAAGCATTACAAAAAGCCAGGCAACTAGACGAGCAGGATCAGCTAGCCAAATTTCGATCAGAGTTTCATTTTCCACAAAAAGATGGAAAAGACTGTATCTATCTGTGTGGAAATTCCTTAGGCCTGCAGCCAAAAAGAACTTCTGAAATTGTGAATGAAGAGCTTCAAAAGTGGCAAAAATGGGGTGTAGAAGGACATTTTACGGGGGATAAACCGTGGGTGAGCTATCATCAAAACGCTAAGCCATACCTCTCAAAAATTGTAGGTGCCCATGAACATGAGATAGTGGCCATGAATAACCTGACCACAAATCTCCACCTCGCGCTAGCTTCCTTTTACCAACCCCATGGAAAGCGATCAAAAATCTTAATTGAAAAAGGAGCTTTTCCATCCGATTTTTATGCTGTTCATTCCCGGATTAAGGTAAGTGGATATGACCCTGAGGTAAATCTTATAGAGCTTGAGCCCTCGGATGGATCCGATTATTTAAGCACTGAAGAAATCATTAAGACCATTGAAGAACTTGGTGATGAGTTGGCATTGGTCATGTTTCCCGGCATTCAATATTACACTGGTCAGCTCTTTAACATCAAAAAAATCACAGAGGTTGCTCATAAAGTGGGTGCATTCGCAGGATTTGACCTTGCTCATGCTGCAGGAAATGTGCTGCTAAGCCTCCACAAAGATCAAGCTGACTTTGCAGTATGGTGTACCTATAAGTATTTGAATTCCGGACCCGGTGGTGTTGGGGGTTTGTTTATTCACGAAAAGCATGGAAGGAATACAGAAATGCCGCGTTTGTCCGGCTGGTGGGGGCACGATGCAGAAGCTCGGTTTAAAATGGCTAATCAGATCAATCCAATTCCTACTGTGGATGGATGGCAGCTGAGTAATGTAAATATCCTTTCTCACGCATCTCACCTTGCATCCCTTTCGGTATTTGAAGAGGCAGGCATGGAAAATCTGAGAGCCAAAAGCCTGAGGTTGACGGACTTTATGGAGGAATTGATTTTAAATTCTGAAGTGCTCAACAATCAAATAAAGATTCTAACTCCTTCCAATCAGGAAGAACGTGGAGCTCAGCTTTCGATATATCTAACCAATCACGGGAAAAGTGTGTTTGAGTATCTGATTGAACGAGGGGTAATTCTGGACTGGCGAGAGCCTAACGTCATTCGCGTGGCTCCAGTGCCGCTTTACAATTCATTCACTGATACAGTGAACTTTGTCAAAATTCTTGAAGAAGCTATTTCTAATGAAGGATAAAATCAGCATTGTAGGGGCCGGACTGGTGGGCTCACTGTTAGCAGTAATCTTAAAGCAAAAAGGGTTTAATGTTCAGGTCTTCGAAAAGCGAAAAGATCCACGAAAATCAGAAGTGGCTGAAGGTCGCTCAATCAACCTTGCTTTGAGTCGGAGAGGGATTCTTCCACTAAAAAAGGCGGGGGTCTACGACACCATCGAGCCGTATTTGATCCCTATGAAGGGGCGGATGATGCATGATGAAGCTGGCGAACTTACTTTTCAACCTTACGGGAAAGAGGGTCAATTTATCAACTCTGTTTCTCGAGCTCAGCTAAATGAGCTATTGATCGAAAATGCAGAAAAAGCTGGGGTGGAAGTTCATTTTGATCATAAATGCACAGATGTAGATTTTGAAAGTAGTGTGCTTCATTTTCAGAATGGTAAGTCTGTTCAGTCGGACTTGATTGTTGGGACAGATGGAGCATTTTCTGCTATCCGAAAAAAATTACAATTCACAGATCGGTTCAATTTCTCTCAACACTACATCGAACATGGATATAAGGAGCTGTGTATAGAGCCTGTAGATGGGAAATTTCAGATGGAGGAAAATTACCTCCATATCTGGCCCAGGGGGAATTTTATGCTCATTGCTCTTCCTAATAATGATGGGACCTTCACGTGCACCCTCTTCTTTCCTTTTGAAGGAAGTCCCTCATTTGCGGAGTTGAGTACTAAAGAAGAAGTCAATGCTTTCTTTGACAAATACTTTAGGGATGCAAAGGATTTAATTCCAGATTTAGCTGATCAATTTTTTACCAACCCCACCTCTTCTTTAGTCACTACCAAATGCGAACCGTGGCATAAAAACAACACAATCCTTCTGGGTGATGCAGCTCATGCGATTGTTCCTTTTTATGGTCAGGGTATGAACTCCGGCTTTGAGGATGTTAGGCTCTTCGTTGAGATGGCTGAAGCAATGAATTGGGACTGGGAGAAGATACTCCCACACTATTCTTCAGCCAGAAAAAAAGATGCTGATGCGATTTCAGAGCTTGCCCTTCATAATTTTATTGAAATGAGGGATCATGTAGGTGATCCTGATTTTCTGAGAAGAAAAAAGCTTGAAGCGCAAATTCAGGAGCAATATCCCCAGGAATGGATTCCCCTCTATAGTATGGTTACGTTCTCTGATTTACCATATTCAGAGGCATTGAGACTGGGTAAAATCCAGAAAAAGGTCATGGATGAATTTTTGAATCAGAGCGAGGAGATCGACTTCAGTGAAGTAATTGCCCGCTTTAATACTCTAAAGAAAGTCGACTAGTCAACGAGTCGATGGCACGTTGTTCATCGGCAGAAATACCGTCAGCTGCATTCGCAAACAAATACATCGCCTCATAGACAAATTCACGCTCGTCCGGATGCTCTTCCAGGTAGCTTTTTAACGTATTAAGAAACTTCTTTTCCCACTTATCAATGTTCTCAAGTAGATATCGAAACTCGGTTCTGAAAAGACTTTCTACTTTTTCTGCGTTTGTATTTGGCATCTGATCGAGATAAAGAAGTGCAAGTCCTTTAGAGATGTTCAAGACACCATCCCATTCCTCTTTATCTAACTTTCCATCACTCATACATACAAGTAGTGATGGGTAAATTTTTAAAATGTAGGTGAACTGATCAATACTGAGCTCGGACTTTCTTACTTTATGATATTCCTCAAGTAATGTCTCGTGCTGATTTTTCATGACGGGGTGAGTTATTACGTCTTAAAGATAGCTTGTTTCGACAGATACGCAGTATAAGTATAAAATGATTTTTTCAGATGACGGCTACTTGCTACTGTGCAATCGCCTGAAGTTGGCTTTCTTGCTGCAAGATTTCTTTATAATTCTGATAAATGTCTAAAATTCGATCGACATATTCGACAGGCTCTGACCCACGGCAATAGCCATATTCTACTACTGGATCATTAAAATATTTCGATCTGGATTTTTTCAAAAGGAACTGACTCACATCCTGCCAGCTTTGAGTATTTCCTCCATACTTTTCCGTTAGTCGAACAGCATCTTGTAAGTGTCCAAGGCCAACATTATAAGAGGCGAGTACAAATTTCAGTCTTTCATTTTCATCCTCAATTTTTCTTTCCCATTGTCGCTGAAGCCATTGTAAATGTTGCATACCAGCGTAAATATTTTGTTCCGGATCATGAAGGTCAGTAACACCATATTCCCTCCCTGTCCTTGGCATTACCTGCATTAAGCCAACCGCTCCAGCCCAAGACTCTGCATTTTGCTCAAATTTGGATTCTCTAAACACCTGAGCTGCCAGCAACAACCAGTCCCAGCCTAATTTTGCAGCAGCATTCTGAATTAAACTATCGTAAGGGGAAATGGCACCCTCGTCATTAATTGATGAATATTTACTCCTGGACCTTCTTAAAGCGGATTTTGAGCTTCTGAAATATTTGTCATAAATAACGTAATAATCAGTGGTCTTCCGCATTCTCAAAATCCAGTCGTTCAAAGCAGTCAACAACTGATCCGCATTTTTACGAACTCCCCAAGCAATCTGCGTGGAAAAACTCACCGGTGTTTTGATGTCTAAGTTGGGGTAATAAGTGGAATTTACCAACGCAATGTCCTCTTCTGCCACGGTATAATCTATTTTTCCCTCGGCAACTTGCTTTATCAGTTGTTCCGTCTCCACATTTGTATCCCCGGGTACAATTAAAATATCCCCTCCGATTTCTTCAGAGAGATTTACCATACGATCATAATAGGATGAATGTGTTCGTACAACTACCTCTTTGCCGATCAACTCTACAGGATTTCTTATGAGTTCTTTCTCTATTTCATGAAGTTTCATCTGTCGCCAATTTTCAGGCTTCCGCTGAATTAAAACTTGCCGTTGAAGATTGTGATAATGGGTGAAGGCAATGCGTTTCTTTCGCTCTTTTGTTACTGTTAGATTATAAGCTAGGATGTCCCCCTCTCCGGTATTCAACTTATTAAACCCCTCGCCAATATTCTGGGTGATATTAATTCGTAGTTGCAGTCCCTGGTCCTCACAAAACAATTTCAGCAATTCATATTCATAGCCCATCGTTTTGCCCTTGTAGACAAACAAGCCCGTAGAACTGTTGTCCATGATCGCAGTAATGTAACCACGTTCTTTGATCTTTGGCAAATCCAAATCCACGATGAACTCCTCACGCTCGGGATAGTCATTATTAGCCTGGCTGGATGTTGACTGCTTGCAGGACGCAACAGACAAAATAGCGGCGAAAGTCAGTACGGTGGTCTTGAAATGAAAACGCATATCATTTCTTAAAATACGCAAAATATCTGTAATAAGATAGCTGACAAAAAATGGGTGCGTTCTAATTTAGACTACCGACTCCTTATTCGCGACGAATTGAAAAGCTGTTTTTTTAATGGCCTCCGCATCATACTCACACTCACGATGCAGTTGTGGTTGATCACCGTGTTCAACTATTCGGTCAGGAATACCCAGTCGTTTAACGGAAGCATTGTAATCATTGTCTGCAGCAAATTCCAACACTGCAGATCCGAAACCTCCAATTAAACATCCGTCTTCTACCGTGATAATGTAATTGTGATTTTTGAAAATTTCATGGAGCATTTCTTCGTCCAATGGCTTGACGAATCGCATATCATATACGGAAGGATTCAAACCTTCCTTTCTTAGCTCATCAGCTGCATCCAACGCATAATTACCAACCTGACCAATGGAAAGAATTGCTAAATCTTCTCCCTGTACCAATCTTCTCCCCTTGCCAATTTCCACTTTCTCAAGTGGGGTTCTCCATTCCGGCATTACGCCTGTACCTCTTGGATATCGAATAGAAAATGGACCTTTGTGCTCACTAGCCGTAAACATCAAATTCCTAAGCTCTGATTCATTCATAGGTGCTGAAACCACCATATTAGGGATGCACCTCATGTACGCGATATCATAAGCTCCATGATGGGTAGGCCCGTCGGCTCCTGCCACACCTGCTCTATCCATACAGAAAACGACAGGTAGATTCTGAATGCAGACATCATGAATAACCTGATCATAAGCACGCTGCATGAACGTACTGTAGATATTACAGAAAGGAACCATCCCTTGGGTCGCCAGCCCTGCTGAGAACGTGACAGCATGCTGCTCAGCAATTCCAACATCGTATGACCGATCTGGAAATGCTTCCATCATTATCTTCATTGAAGATCCAGATGGCATAGCAGGAGTGATCCCAACAATTTTTTTATTCTTTTCAGCCAGCTCCACCAAGGTGTGACCAAATACATCTTGAAATTTGGGTGGCTGAGGGGTGTCGTGTTTTTTCTTATTGATAGCACCTGTGATCTTATCGAAGGTGCCGGGTGCATGCCATAGGGTTTGATCTTTCTCTGCCAGCTCATAGCCTTTTCCTTTTACAGTAAGGCAATGTAAAATTTTAGGCCCGGGAATTTTTTTCAGATCCTCCATCACGTCAACCAGGTGATTCACATCATGCCCATCAATCGGACCGAAATACCGTAGATTCAACGACTCAAAAAGGTTGCTCTGCTTTAGCAACAAACTCTTCATTGAACTTTCAACCTTGGCTGCTATCTCCTGTGCATTAGGCCCGAACTTGCTGATTTTACCCAGCAATTTCCAAACCTCGTCGCGAAATTTATTGTATGTCTGGCTTGTGGTGATATCAGTTAGATAATCCTTTAGAGCACCAACATTCGGGTCGATGGACATGCAGTTGTCATTGAGTACGATCAGCAAATTGGAATTGCTAACTCCAGCATGGTTCATTGCCTCGAAAGCCATTCCCCCGGTCATTGCTCCGTCTCCTATAACGGCAATATGCTGCTTGTCCTTTTCCTCTTTCAACCTGGATGCTTCTGCCATACCCAAAGCAGCAGAAATGGAAGTAGATGAGTGACCTACTCCGAATGTATCATATTCACTTTCGCTTCTTTTAGGGAACCCGGAAATCCCCTTGTATTTTCTATTGGTGTGAAAAGATTCTTTACGGCCAGTTAAGATCTTATGACCATACGCCTGGTGCCCTACGTCCCAAACCAGCTGATCTTTTGGAGTATTGAAAACGTAATGTAAAGCCACCGTGAGCTCCGCTACCCCCAGACTCGCGCCAAAATGCCCTCCATAAACTGAAACATTGTCGATTATGAAATCACGAAGTTCATGACACACCTGTGTGAGTTGCCTCACGTCTAGTTTTTTCAAGTCTTCAGGTGAGTCAATTTTAGCTAAAAGTGGTCCTGGTTTGATCTCCATGTTCTATCAATATTTCTTCCAAACGCTCTTTACTGTATGATTGTTTGGAAAGGCAGCCTTATAAAAAAGACAGTCTGCAAAAGTAAGCATTAGACTGAAAGGTAAATTAATAGAAGTAAAATTCCATATTGTCGGTAATTTTGGCTCGTGACTACAGATCAAAAATTTGAAATAAAACTTCCACTTTTCGAAGGTCCCTTCGATCTATTACTCTTTTTCATTGAAAGAGATGAGCTGGATATCTATGATATTCCCATTTCCAAAATCACAGATGATTTTCTGGACTATCTGGAGCATCTGGAAAAAATGAATGTAGAGATCGCCAGTGAATTCATTCTGGTTGCAGCTACTTTGATGCGCATTAAAGCAAAAATGCTACTACCGCGTCCTGTAGTTGATGAAGAAGGGAATGAAATTGATCCGAGAGAGGAGTTGGTAAAGCATCTCCTGGAATACAAAAAATACAAATCTGTGGTTTCTACCCTTTCAAAAATGGAGGCCGATCGATTAGACAGGGAAAAGAGAGGGAACCTTAAAAAAGAAATCAGACACCTTTCGGAAACCATCAATGTTGAGGCTGAACTACAGGATCTTGACCTGTACAAGATGATGAAGGTTTTTCAAAAAGTGATGAAGCGATATGAATTTGAGCAAAAAAAGCCTGTTCATCAGGTAGTGCAATATCCATATACGATAGAAAAGCAGAAGGCCAAGCTGATGGAAAGACTGGTGTATGGAAAGAAGCTTTCTTTTGCTGATATGATTCAGGAAAAACCGGATAAAATTCTGGTTATTTTTAATTTCCTATCCATTTTAGAGCTTCTGCAGCTAAAACAAATCGTCATATCACTCGGAGAAGGATTTAATAATTTTTGGATAGAGCGGAGAGATGAGTCCAAAATAGCTGAAGCCAAATAAAAAAGCCTGCGAACATTCACAGGCTTTCAAACTTTTCAAATCGTTTCGATTGATTAGAATCTCTCAGTTGTTGAAAAGAAGAAACCAGCCTCAATCGCTGCATTTTCATCAGAATCAGATCCGTGGATAGCATTTGCTTCTATAGATTTAGCAAACAGCTTTCTAATTGTTCCCTCTGCTGCTTCTTCCGGGTTGGTTGCTCCAATTAGCTTTCTGAAGTCTTCTACAGCATTCTCCTTCTCCAATACCATCGCGATGATCGGTCCTGATGACATGTAGGCAACCAGGTCATTGTAGAAAGGTCGCTCTTTATGCACTTCATAAAACTGACCTGCACGCTCTTCGGAAAGCTTCGTCAGCTTAGCAGCCTCTATTCTAAATCCTGCTTCTTCAATTATCTTAATGATTGCACCTGAGTTGCCTGCTGCATAAGCATCCGGCTTGATCATGGTAAATGTCTTTTTTCCTGCCATTATTCGTTTTTGTTTACGCTTCTTAAAATCGCCGCAAAAATAAGGGAATCATAAAGAGTTTGCTCAGCATTATTAGGTTTTATAAATGTTACTAATTTTGCCGTTCACTTTTGCCCGATTCGGGCATTTTTTATGAAGGACACACAGGCGCTAAAGGACTTCTTACAATCCCCAAAAAAGATCGTCATAACCACTCATGCAAACCCAGATGCGGATGCATTAGGGTCTTCTTTGGGTCTACACCACTTCCTTGTCAGGCTGGGGCACGAGGTAAATACCATTGTCCCTAACAGCTATCCTGATTTTTTGGAGTGGATGCCAGGGAATCCTTTAGTCATTAATTATGAAAAATCGCAGGAGGCTGCAGATAAGCTTCTTTCAGAAGCCGATCTACTTTTCTGTCTCGACTATTCAGGTTTTGGCAGGATAAAAAACATGAAAGAGGCTGCTGAAAGCGTATCTGCTAAAGTGGCACTAGTAGATCATCATTTAAATCCTGAAATCGTCCCTGATTTCAATTTCTGGAATGATAAATCAGCAGCTACAGCGGAATTAATTTATGATCTCATTGTTGACTTTAGTGGACGTGAGGTTATTGATAAAAACATTGCTGAGTGTCTCTATGCCGGCATCATGACCGATACCGGGTCTTTTAAGCACCCATCCACGACATCAAAAGTGCATCGAATGGTAGCAGACCTAATTGACTTAGGTGCTGATGTAAATAAAGTGAGTCGATTGATCTATGATACGAATTCATTAGACAGATTGAGATTCCTAGGGCATGCGTTGGCAGAAAAATTAAAAGTAGATGAGTCGTACAGAGTGGCCTATTTTGTTATCGGAGAGGAAGATTTCAAGGACTTTCGACTAAAACAGGGGGACACTGAGGGACTAGTCAATTATGCCCTGTCCATTAAAGGCATAGTGGTTGCTGCTATTATCATAGAAAGAGATAATGAAATAAAACTCTCGTTCAGGAGCATAGGGGACTTTGCAGTGAATAAATTCGCGGAAGAATACTTCAGTGGCGGTGGACATAAAAATGCTTCCGGGGGGATGTCAGAATTATCCCTAGAAGAAACAGAAAAGAAATTCAAAGAATTAATCGGAAAAGATATTTTAAAAACAAGAATCAAATGAAAAAATTAGGATACATCATTATCGCATTGGTATTCACAGCATGTGGGTCCAATACATTTCAAACCGAAGCTGGAACTACGGTTACCTATTTAAAAAAAGGAAACGGTGAGGCGCCTGTTGATAGCCTTGTATCGATGTTTAGAATCAAATACACCACTGAAGAAGGGGAGTTGATGATGGACACTGACGAGCCTATGCCACTCAAGATCGACCCAAACAATCAGATGGATCAGGGTGAGCTTTTTAATGTGTTGACCCAGCTCACAACTGGCGATAGTGTGGAATTCGCACTAACAGCTTCTGAACTTTTTGAGAAAACTTTCAGAGCTCCTCGACCGGATTCGATAGCTGCAGATAGCAAAATCCAGTTTCAGATTGCATATGTTGATCAGCTAACAGAAGAAGGATATTATGAAATGGTGGCCAAAAGAGCAGAGGAAGCAGCAGCTAAGCAGATCGTTATCGACAATGAAATTTTGGATAATTACCTGGCTGAGAATGATATCGACGCGCAACAAACTGAAAGCGGCTTGAGATACGTTATTACAGAAGAAGGAAACGGTCCTAAGCCTGATAGCGGACAGAGCGTGAAAGTTAACTATGCGGGCAGACTTCTTGATGGAACGTATTTTGATACCAGCATTGAATCAGTAGCGAAAGAACAAAATATTTATAATGAAAACAGACCTGGTGGTTACACTCCCCTTTCATTTCCTATTGCACAGCGCAGAGTTATCGCTGGTTGGGACGAGGGAATCATGCTCTTAAATGAAGGATCAAAAGCAACTATTTACATCCCTAGTACGCTTGGTTATGGCAGTAGGGGTTCTGGTCCACTTATTAAGCCGAACTCCATTTTAGTATTTGACGTAGAGTTGGTAGAAGTAGCTGAATAAAAAAATGAAAAAAGGATTTTTAGCAATTGTTGTTGGGTTCATTCTGCATGCATGTGGAGATGGTAATGTAGTTGTACAAATTGATCCTGATATTCAACTTGAAAAGGATAGTATTGCAATTGCTGAGTACATGAATGAAAAAGGATACCAAAATTATCTAACCACCTCATCAGGTGTTAGGTACTTCGTTATTGAAGAAGGTGAAGGCGCTTCCATTGATGAGAGTGATTTTGTAACCTTTGATTACACCGGGATGCTCCTCAGCGATACCATTTTCGATACATCAGTAAAGTCGATTGGTGATAGCATTAGAACTCATTTTCTGGAAGATAGTGTCGGTTTGGAAGACAAGGATATTCACGAAATTTTCCTTGCAACTTTCTCAGAAGATGAATCCTATGATCCTTTGAAAATAACGTACTCGGCATCTGGCTGGACAATACAAGGCCAATTCATAAGTGGTTTTACAGATGGAGTCTCTACAACTTTTAATAAAATGAATGTTGGAGGAAAAGCTATCATAGCGATTCCTTCGGCGCTTGCTTATGGTTCGAATGGGTCAGGAGCATTGATAGCTCCAAATACCCCAATCGCATTTGAATTGATGCCAATAGAATTAACCAAACAATAGGATGCGGATTTGCTTTGCCTCGCATAACATAAACAAGGTAAAGGAAATGAGCGAGATCATGCCTGATGGTATTTTCCTTATAGGGCTGGATGAGTTAGGAATAACGGAGGATATCTCCGAGACAGGTTCGACATTGGAGGAAAATGCTGCTATTAAGTCATCCTATGTCTATAAAAAACATAAAATCCCTGTTTTTGCAGATGACAGTGGCCTGATCGTTCACACTTTAAATGGTGAGCCAGGAGTATACTCGGCCAGGTATGCTGGTGAGGAACGAGATGATCAAAAAAACATGGATCTACTCCTAAAAAATCTATCTGAAAAAAAAGATCGGTCAGCTGAGTTTCGCACAGTGATTTCATACATTGATGAGACAGGTAAAAACCATGAATTCACCGGAAAGGTAGAAGGGCAAATAATTAAAGAAAAAAGGGGCAATAATGGATTTGGCTATGATCCTATTTTTCAACCAAAGGGATTTGACGAAACATTCGCCCAGCTCTCTTCTGATGTGAAAAATCGTATTTCGCATCGTGCAAAGGCAGTACAAAAATTTTTAGAATATCTTCATAAGAGTCATGAGTAAACCGATCGTTGTAGGCATCACTGGTGGTAGCGGATCTGGGAAGACGCTCTTTATGAATGAGCTAATGCAGCAGGTTCCAAAAGCTGCTCTTCACTCAATGGATAATTATTACATAGAGAAAGGAAAGCAGCCCAAGGATAAGTCCGGCATTGAGAATTTTGACACCCCTCAGTCCATAGATTTAGACAAATTTGCTGAAGACCTAAAAAAATTAATAAGCGGAGAATCGATTGAACTAACGGAGTACACATACAACAATGACCGTGACAATCCGAACCCACGAAAAATTAAGGTTGAAAGCAGTCCAATAATTCTTGTTGAAGGAATTTTTGTGTTTCATCAGGAGAAAGTACGTGAATTACTCGATCTCAAGCTTTACATCGAAGCGCCTGATTACCTGATGATGAAACGAAGGATTATTCGTGACGCTAAAGAAAGAGGGTATGATTTAGATGACGTACTTTATCGGTATGAGCACCACGTAACCCCTGCATACAGAAAGTATATTGAGCCTTCAAAGCATTATGCAGATTTGATCATACCCAATCATGAACACTTCGAAAATGCACTTAAAGTAATAACTGCTTTTCTTAATCAGTGATTTTACTACATTTGCCCCACTTTGATGAAAAATCGTTTCATATCGAAAAAATTTCTCCAAACTGGATTTGGTCTGGTGCTTGCACTTTTTGTGTTAACACAATCAATCTATGTGCAGGAGCATAATTTCGATAAGCAAGAGCAAAGTGACGCAGATAATGAAAAGAAAGAGACGCAGCAGTTTTCGAAAACAGCGCTTGTTCCTACTTCCTCATTACAAATCAATCTCGACTATCAATCATATCTTCTGAATGAAGTTTTCTTTCAGGATGGAGATGAAGGCGAATCACCAGCAATAGAACGTATAATCCCTTCTGCACAGAAGGCATTGAAGATACTATTCAGGAGAATCATTTCTCCTAATGCACCCTGAGTAAACCCTACTTCAGGCGATCAATTTTTAAAACAACTTTTTAATAAACCAAACGACTGTAAACATTACAGATCAAACCTATAAATTATCATGAAAAACAAAGGATTTATTGTTTTCCTAACGATACTGATCTCATTGCTCTGTATCTATTATCTATCATTTACCTATGTTTCTCAAAACATTCAAAAGGAGGCAACATCTGTCACCGCGAATGATGATGGTAGCATAGATGTTTCCGAAAAGCAACGTTATCTTGATTCCATCTGGAATGAGCCTGTCTACAACCTTTTTGGAATAGACTATACGTACAAAGAAGTAAAAGAAACTGAGCTAAACCTCGGACTAGACCTTCAGGGAGGGATGCACGTGACACTAGAGGTATCTCCAATAGATATCATTAAGGGTCTAAGTGGAAACAGCACTGATCCTGATTTCATTGCGGCACTGGATCAGGCAAAGCAAAACATCAAAGGCACTCAACTCAACTTTGTAGATGAATTTTACAGTGAATTCAAAGAAAGAGCACCGGGTAAGGAGCTTTCTCAAATCTTTGCCACTGCTGCAAACAGAGGCAGAATCAGCCTCCAAAGTACAGATGCTGAAATTCTTGAGATCATTGACACGGAAGTTGAAAGTGCGATTGACCGGTCATTCAATATCCTTAGAACAAGAATTGACCGTTTCGGAACTTCACAACCAAACATTCAGCGACTGCAGGGAACCGGAAGAATCCAGATTGAGCTACCAGGAGTAGACAACCCTCAACGAGTAAGAAAACTTTTACAAGGTGTAGCTAAGCTAGAATTTTGGGAAGTATACCAGCAGCAGGAGGTTGCGCAGGTGCTTACTTCTATTAACTCCCTGATCGTTCAGGAAATGAAGAACAACCCTTCGTCTGTATCTGAAGAAACAGAGGAAGATCAAAAAATAAAGGATGATATAACCGCTCTTTTGGGTGACGGCAGTGAGGCTGATTCCCTTGCAACTGCAGAAGGAGATTCAACCAAGAACGAGGCACTTGACTCTTTGATCAATACCAGGCAGTCACCACTGTTTGATTTGCTTGTAAATACACAATATGGAGGATTAATATATAATGTAAAAGATACGGCTCAGGTCAATCGTATTTTAGAGCGTGAGGATGTGCAAGCGATCATCCCTGCAACCATGAAGTTTTTATGGGATGTAAAACCTAAAGACAGAGGAGATGACCTGACTGGTCCTGAATTGCTGGAACTATACCCGATTAAAACAAATAGAAACGGGAAAGCTTCCTTGACGGGAGAGACCATCTCAAATGCAACCGCTTCTCTTAATGAGCGTGCTGAACCGGAAGTGACTATGCAGATGAATGCCAGCGGATCTCGCACATGGGCGAAAATGACCAGAGAAAACATCGGTCAGCAAATAGCCATTGTACTTGACAACTATGTATTCTCTGCACCAACCGTAAGAGGTGAAATACCAAACGGAAGCTCATCTATTTCCGGAGGATTCCAAACGATTGAAGAAGCAAAAGATCTTGCAAACATCCTGAAGGCAGGTTCACTTCCAGCTCCAACAACTATCGTAGAAGATGTAGTAGTTGGCCCTACATTGGGTAAAGTCGCTCAAAGCCAAGGGTTAAATTCGATCCTGGTTGGTTTGATTATCGTGATTGTATTCATGGTTGTGTACTATGCAAAAGGTGGACTGATTGCCAACCTGGCGCTTTTCTTTAATGTATTCTTTATCATGGGTATTCTTGCCCAGTTTGGCACATCTTTGACATTACCTGGTATCGCAGGTATCGTGTTAACCATCGGTATGGCAATCGATGCGAACGTACTGATCTTTGAAAGAATCAAAGAGGAGCTGAGAAACGGTGCAGGCTTGAAAGCCGCCATCTCATCTGGTTATTCGAAAGCATATTGGTCCATTTTTGATGCGAATGTTACCACACTAATTGTGGGATTCATTCTATTTACGTTAGGACAAGGGCCAGTGAAAGGATTTGCAATTACCCTTATGATTGGTATCGTTTGCTCATTCTTCAGTGCAGTATTCATCACGAGGGTGATTGTGGAAGCATTCTCTAAAAAGGGAGATAGCGCAAAAATTTCTTTTGCTAACGCCTTCTCGAAAAATGCATTGTCTAACCTGAATATCAACTTCTTAAGTAAGCGTAAGTTCGCATATACTTTCAGTAGCATATTCATCGGTATCGGTATTGTAGCAATGGTTGTGAAAGGAATCACACTTGGTGTGGATTTCAAGGGAGGACGATCTTATGTAATCACGTTTGATGAGCCAAAGAGCCCTACTGAAATCAAAACTTCCCTTGGCAACTACTTTGAGAATGCTGGTACGGAAGTGAAAACTTTCGGTGCGAATAACATCCTGAAAGTCACGACATCATATAAAATTGATGATGAGAGTGATGAGGCAGATTTGCAGGTAAGGGAAGAGCTAATCAATGGGTTGGCTGAAACAACTGGACTTACCTATATAGAAGACGGTGCACAGCTTGCGGAAGGTAATTTCACCATTTCCAGTTCATCCAAAGTGAGTCCAACCATTGCCGATGACATTAAGAATTCATCTTATAAGTCAGGAATCATTGCACTAATCTGTATTTTCATTTACATCGTATTCCGATTCAGAAAGTGGCAGTTTGGACTCGGAGCGATCATTGCTTTGTTCCATGATACACTTTTCGTGCTTTCCGCTTTTGCGATCGCAAATCTTGCTGGAATATCATTTGAAGCTGATCAGGTCTTTGTTGCCGCGGTTCTTACAATAATTGGATACTCCATCAACGATACGGTGGTTGTATTCGACCGAATCAGAGAGAACATGGGTATCAAATCCGGATCTGAGCTAATCCCTGTTTTCAATGAATCACTGAATAACACGGTGAGTAGAACGTTCATTACCTCGATCACAACATTGATTGTTGTAATTGTTCTATTCTTGTTCGGGGGAGCAGTACTCCAAGGATTTTCATTCGCTTTACTTGTGGGAATCATCGTTGGTACGTACTCATCCATTTTCATTGCTACGCCAATAGTGATTGACCTTAACAAGAAAGAGGCAAAAACTTAAGACTCGATTAGCATGATAATCAAAGCCCTTATTTGCTCAACATGCAGATGAGGGCTTTTTTGTGCCCAATAAGTATTTTAGTTAAATTCAGGCTACCAAATCACTAAAAAACTAATGGGTAAATATCCAGTATATGCCATTGTTGCTCTTGTTTTCATCGGTGTAATCAAACTCTTGCAGATTACAGCTTTCGATGCGGAGCAATACACAAAAAATAAAAAGGCAAGTTTCTCAAAAGATATCTTCAAGCCAGCTAAAAAAGACGCTGCATTTAATTCATCACAGGAAGGTAAGGAAACCGCTCCACCTGTTTTGGGTCGGACAGAAGGCGACTCATTAGAGAGTGATTTCGGGACAATAGAACAAGCAGATGAGGCTACTGAACAAGCAGGTTTTGATCAGGGTGACAGTTCCTTCGACTCGCAACCTTCTGATTCTGAGAGTGATTTTGCAAATGAAACCACTACTACTCGATCATACAGTGGCTTAGATGAATTGAAAAATATTTACCTGGCTCCTAAAATTGCCAATCTACCACCTGGTCAGCTACGTGAAGATGTAGTGATCAGGTATTATCGTCACGATCAGGATGGTGATAAAGTTTATTCTCTCAAAGAATTGGGATATTACATACATGAAAAAGAAGCAACTGAGACAGAAGGACTCGGAAGTAATGTGATGTATTACGGAGCGAATGTGGCAGTTGAAGACATTCAAATTGTTGCCTATATGCTCCTCTCCAGTGGGCTGCCTCTCAAATCTATCGAACCATCCAGCTTTAGCTGGAAAGCCAATGCCATAGAAATTGGGACCGACCCTGATATCCTGGATGCTGACAATCTTACCGAATCAGACATAAGGAATTTTAGTAAATAATTACCCCTTTCTGGGTATTGCCTATCAAAGGGTTATTAGCGAATTTTATAAAAAGAATTCGCTATGACCTCTCATTACATTTCCTGGTGGAATCTTGAAAATCTATTTGATGTAAAAGATGCCCCCACTTCTCGAAGACCTGATGACCTAGCCAGAAAGATTAAGGCTGACTTAAAAAACTGGACTTCTGATGTTTTGGCAAAAAAAATCGAAAAGCTAGCCTGGGTGATCTCTCAGATGAATGCAAGTACCGGTCCCGATATCATGGGGGTGTGCGAGGTGGAAAACGCCCATGTGCTACAGCTCCTTCTTGATGCGCTGAACACCAATCGTAATTATGGGTTGATCCATCATGACATGGGTGACAAACGGGGCATTGATGTGGCCTTCATATATGACAAGGATAAATTCGACTTCAATACTGATGAATTTTTCCACCATACAGTTGTAAAAAGGTATCCAACCAGGGAAATTGTTCAGGCTACCATAGTGAATAAAAGTTCGGGTAATGAAATTGTTCTCATCGGAAACCACTGGCCATCCAGATCTGCAGGGCAATATGAATCTGAACCATACCGGATTATTACAGGAGAAACTCTGAGTTACTTTATTGAGCGTATCCAGGAAATAAAAGGAGATGATGCTGCAATAGTTGTGATGGGTGACTTTAATGATGATCCTTATAATCGCTCATTGACAGACTATGCTCTCAGTGTGATGGATAGGGATAAAGTGGTATATGGAAGAAATCCATATCTATATAATATGATGTGGCCTTTGCTCGGCCAGCGGAAAGCCAGCTACGTTTACGGTGGAGTCCCAATGATGATCGATCAGTTTATGGTTTCGAAAGGGATCGCCAAAAAGTCGGGTAAGTTTAGCCTAGACGAGAAAAAGGTGAAACTCGAAATCTTTGATGGAATGGTCTCTGGAAGGTATGACACGCCTGTAAGGTTTGGTCAGGAGAAGCCAGACTTTGATGGATTTAGCGACCACCTTCCTATTTCATTTGTACTGGACGAAAAATGATCTAGTAAGCTATTTCAAAATCGGCGTGTTTACTAACGGGTATTTCTTCTACAGTTGTTCCTTCTACCACTGCCGCAGATGGCCCAATGGTGCACCATTGCTTGAATTCATTCAATTTGTCTTCATTTCCCTCAGCCTCTATCAGAACTGAACCATCCGGCTCATTCTTAACCCAACCTCTGATGCCCAGCCCATCAGCCTTTTCTTTGGTGGAAGCTCGAAAAAATACTCCTTGCACTCTCCCTGTGACTTTGATACGAATCGCAATCATATAGACTCCTTTGCTAATTTTACATGCATCTCTCCCATTTTCATTAGCGCAGCACTTCCTTACCACGGGTGTAGTTCCATCTCTAGCCTTCCGGCCTGAATAGCTGGGTCAGTCTTAGTTAGCTCCTCAGCCTCCTCCACTGTTTCAACTGCAAAAATGAAGATGCCCTTGACCTCCCAATCATCAAAGAAAGGACCGGCAACAACCAGCTTGCCATCCTCTGCCATTCGATTGATATAGTCTAAATGGGCTTGTTGAAGCTCAGCTGACTCGGTAGAATCTTGTTCTCTATTCGGGCCGGCTTTAAGAAGTGCCATCACATATCTGCGCATGCCATATGCATCAGCACCCGTCTCCATTGCTAACAGTGAGTCATATTCAGTCATATCAACAGCAGCCCCACCATTAGATTCAGTTGACTTTTCACATGCGGATAGCAAAAAGACAGCTAATGATAAAAAAAAGATATATTTCATGGAGAATTGAGTTTTCTCCTAAGATCAGAAAATCAGACCTCTTCTGCAACCACTTCTTTCACTTCTGGCACCATGCGCTTTAGCAGGTTTTCTATACCATTCTTAAGTGTGATGGTAGAAGAAGGGCATCCACTGCACGAACCCTGAAGTGTCACTGTGACGATTCCATCCTTATAAGATGCAAGCTTTATGGCTCCTCCATCCATCTCAACAGCGGGTTTAATGTATTCTTCCAACACTCCCTTGATTTTGGCTTCTGCATCATCTCCGGTAAGCTCTTCATCAATATTATCTTTGATCTCTTCAGTCAGGATTTCCTTTCCTTCCATCAGAAAATCTTTGATGAACTGCTGAACCTTTGATTTGACTTCAAACCACTCCGTTTCTTCCTTCTTCGTTACTGTGATGAAGTTGCTCATGTAAAATACTCCAGTCACAAAATCAAACGCTTCAAAAAGAGCTTTTGCCAAAGGAGCTTCTTTGGTGCTCTCTAAAGATGGAAAGTCCCTACTAATGCCTTCCGGCATCAACATAAAGTTCACCACGAACTTCAATGAATTAGGGTTGGGGTTTGATTCCGTGTATATATTCACCACTCTTGGTTCCTCAGTCATCTGCATAGTTTTAGCGTTTAGCGTTACAATCGCAAAGTTCGTAGAAAAGTTCGAAAGAAGCTGAGGGAAGAACGTTATATAGTTACCATACTTCTATAATCCTATTTTTTCATCCTAAATCACAAAAGTCATGGTAACTAAAAAAATTCAAGCATCTATCGTAGCAACAATCATCATGTTAGCTCTAGGTCTCTCTGTGTATGTTTCCTTTTTAATGCTCGCCTAGGTCTCTGGGATTAAGCTCATTTTCGGAACCGGCTACCAGGGTGGCGACTGTCGCATCTCCGGTTACATTCACTACCGTACGGCACATATCCAGAATACGGTCTACGGGGAAGATGATCGCAATCCAGGCAGGGTTTAAGCCAACCGATTGTAATACAATGATCATCATTACTAATCCAGCGCTTGGCACTGCTGCAGCTCCGATGGAGGCCAAAGTTGCAGTCAATACAATGGTCAGCTGCTGACCGAGATTTAAGTCTACCATATGCAACTGTGCCATAAATACTACTGCGACCGACTGTAGCAAGCTTGTTCCGTCCATATTTACTGTTGCTCCAATAGGCAGCACGAAACTGGAAACGTTTCTGGAAACACCCAGATTATCTTCAACGCATTCCATAGTAACAGGAAGGGTTGCTGCACTTGAGCTGGTAGAAAAGGCCATCAACTGAGCAGGGCTTATCCTTCTGAAAAATTCTTTGTAGGACATCTTCTTAACAAAAAGCACTACAATGGCCGGATAAAAAACGAATATCATGAATGCCAGTCCGAAGAAAAGGGTCAATGTGTAGGATCCAAGTCCTTTGAAAATCTCAAGCACTTCTGCCGGTGTATTAGCCATTTTTGCAATCACGCCTGCCAATAGGGCAAAAACAAAATATGGTGCAGCTTTCATCACCACTTCCACCATCTTCAAAAACACATCATTAACGCTATTGATAAAATCAATGACTGGCTGTGCTTTCTCTCTTGGAATCATTGCTATGGAGATGCCGAAGAAAATGGCAAAGAAAATGACCTGCAGCATCAGGCGATTATTGGAAATGGCAAACACCAGGTTTTCCGGTACAATATCCACCAAAAACTGAAGCGGTGGTGCTTCTTTACTTGATTCAGCACTGCTTTTTACTTCTGCTACTTTTTCACTCAAGTCCTGTGGCTGCCCTGAAACTTCCTCTACATAATCCGCATACTTCGGGTTTGTCAGAAAATCTTTTCGGTCTTTCATTTCCACTCCCTCAGACTCTGCCCATAACTCATAAGAAATACGATTCTTTACTCGCTGTTCGTCATCCAGGTGTGTGCCTGGCTTCACCGTGTTTACTAAAAGCAGTCCTAAGCCCACGGCTATAACAGTAGTAAGAAGATAAAAGCCCATTGTTTTGGCTCCCATCCGACCAAGCTTTGATATATCACTTAGTCCACTGATGCCACTGATGATGGAAAACAATACCAACGGTACGGCTATGAACTTCAACAAACGAATGAAAATAGTGCCAAAGGGATCGATCCAGTTGATGGTAAACTCATTCCAACCCAGGGCACTGGAGACAAATGCATACACTACTCCGGCCACCAGGCCAATGATGATTTTTACATGAAGAGGTAAATTTTTCATATATGTTGAATCGCTGTTGAATTAAATGTTTTCTCTTAGACTTAGCCTCGCAATTTATTGGTTTGTGCCAATAAACAGAAATCAGCCATTACCAGAGCAGACATAGCTTCTACAATTGGTACAGCCCTGGGCACCACACATGGGTCATGTCGGCCTTTTCCTTTAACTGTCGCCTCTTTTCCTTCTTTATCTATGGAATCCTGATCTTGCATGATGGTAGCTACAGGTTTAAAAGCCACATTAAAGTAGATGTCTTCTCCATTGGTGATCCCACCCTGAATACCTCCTGAATGGTTTGTCTTTGTTTGTGCTTTGTTACCCTTATTTTCTATGATGTCATTGTGGGCAGAGCCTCTCATCTTCACTCCTTCAAAACCACTTCCAAGCTCAAAACCTTTAACCGCATTAATCGAAAGCATGGCATGGCCCAATGCAGCATTCAGCTTGTCAAAAAGTGGTTCTCCCAGACCTACAGGAACATTAGACACAACCCCTGTCACTACTCCGCCAATAGTGTCCTGATCTTTTCTCACTGAGTCAATCAGCTCAAACATTTGCTTTGCCACCTGATCATCCGGACATCTTACATCGTTGGAGTCTGTGTTAGATAAATCCAAATCCTGATAATCCTTTTCCAGCTTCAAATCTCCTACCTGGGATACATAGGCCTGGCATTTTATACCCAATTGATCAATCACCAGTTTGGCAATGGCTCCTGCTGCCACCCATCCTGCAGTAATACGTGCAGAACTTCTTCCCCCGCCTCTGTAATCACGAATTCCATACTTCTCCTGATAGGTGAAATCAGCATGAGAAGGTCTGTAGATATCCTTGATATGATCGTAATCCTTGCTTTTCTGATCCTGATTTTTGATCAGGATTGTGATTGGTGATCCTGTGGATTTGCCTTCAAAAACCCCGGAAAAAAATTCAAACCCATCTGCTTCTTTTCGCTGGGTCGTGATCCGTGATTGACCGGGTTTTCTTCGATCCAGTTCAGATTGGATATAGTTCACATCCAGATCAATACCTGCAGGGCAGCCATCAATGACCACACCAACTCCTGCCCCATGTGACTCCCCAAATGAGGTAATCTTAAAAATGTTTCCAAGTGTATTTCCCATGCAATTATGCTGTTTTTCTGAACAGCAGGTAAGCGGTAAAGCCTAAGATTATCGCGATAAAGATATTAACTATGATGGTAACCCAACTATTACCATCGATGGATGAGAGCGTATTATCTGCATTTGAAATCTCATCATAAAAATCACCCGGGTCATTTGATGCGATGGAAAGATTTTTTCTGCTCTCACCTGTCACTCGAATCGAATAATTTGATGTGAGTGTGTCATACGAATCTGTGCTTGGGTTGAAGAACACCCATGAAAAATAATCTGCAAGTTTATAATCTCCAGGTTCATTGGGGATCGCATAGAAATCATAGCTTTTCACTCCTCGCACTTTGCCTCCTGCACGATTGACACGCTGAGTTACATTGGGCGCATAAAAATCAAAAACATCATTTTCCTGAGGTGCTGGGGCCTCTATGGAACTGATATTCCCTTCCCCAACAATATCAAATTGGTAATTAAAGCTCTGGCCTGTAGCCAGCTCATTAGTGCTTATGTTTTCTTCCAGGGTATAATTACCAACAGCTACTTGTTCCTTGAGTGGATGTGGTGGTAGGTCAACGACCTTTACAGTTTTCGGTTTTGAGTAAAAGGTTTCATAATCTTCCTGCCTGTTTCTTCCAAAGAAAGAAGGATTCTTAGCCACCTTGTACTTGATCATTTTAAGCCCAATGGATGGAAACTCGATATCCTGCAATGTCAAAGGATAATAGGCTGTCTGATAAATTTTATAACGTGTATAGTTTCTGCTGTTGATACTTACCGGCTCTCCCGAAATCTGATCGATGCTAAAGTTTTCCTCCCAGCAATTCGGTGGTTTGACGGTCTTCACAATCTCAGTGATTTGATTCGCCAGGTCATAGAATCGCATTTCTGCCCTGTTTGCCTCTGCCACATAAAATGCCAATGTTGCTGTAAAGCCCTCTCCCACATAAACCTCATCCTTATCCACTGTTAATGCTACAAAGGCATCTGCCTCTATATCTACAAATTCTTCAGGTGCAGATCTGTTTCCAAAAAACTCTTCGAATGGATCTCTACTAAAAGGACTTTGTCGTGCTTGTCTTTGGACCGCATCTCCAACTACAATTTGCATGCCCTCTGACTTCACTTCTTTACCATTGATGGTCATGAAAAATGGCTCCAGTAAAAAGGTTCCTTTTTCTGTGGCCTGATAGTTTTGAGTGAGTGCCTGAGTAGAGGACATCCTCCCGTTCACATAATTGGTAGTGGTGGAAGATGAGGTACCTCTTTTTATAAAACCTTCTATTTCAGGGAAGTCACTGTATTGTTTTAATCTGTCATTCTCTACCTGAATGGTAATCGTGAAATACTGATTGATTCCTATCTCATTATTGCCTATCTTAATGGACACATCTTGAGAAAAAAGATTAGTGGCAAATACTAAGATTATTGCACAACCAATCAAGAACTTGTTCGTTAATCTCATGTGTATTGTTGTTCAAAGCGATACGCAAAGTTCTCAACTGATGAGAACTCGACTGCTGATTTATTTACTCAAACGAAATGTTAAAGTTAAACATTCACCAAACCCAAAACGCCAAATTTACGGAAGGGGTTTGATCATTAACAATTATTCACATGTTAGAGTACTTTAAAACTATTTTATCGAAAGTTAGCTTTGATAAGCGGCTATTTGAAAAGGAGCTAAAAAAGGCCATTAAGGCGTTAGTTCCGGAGGAAGTAGTGATGCTCAAAGACTGGTGCTATCGCAAGTTTGGCAGGCAGTATCAACCGATATTAGTAGCTTGCTTCACATAAAAAAAGCCCCTCGATGATTCTATCGAGGGGCTTTTCTTTTAGTTGAAATATTATTTTTTTCCTCTAAAGCGCTTGAGAATTTCTTCCATGTGCTTGCCTGCAGCCTCACGTCCTCCAAGACCATAAGAAAGCGCCACGGCTACTGCAATCGCCCCTAGCGTCAGACCGAAAGCTAACTCAACGATGCTATTGGCAATACCCATTGTTCGCAATGCGATAGCCAAAAACAATCCAATGATCGCTACCCTGGCAATTCCCGCCACAAATGCGTTCTCCCCTGAGTTGTTCATTGATTTGTAAATGATGGAGCCTAAGAAGTTACCCATGACAAGTATGATCAACCCAAATAGCACATTGCCGGAAAGATTCAGAATGGTATGTAATACCTCTGCCAAACGATCAAGCCCAAGCATTTCTACACCTGATATCACACCAAAGAATACCATGAAAAAGAAGATGATATTAGCTACAATACCTGAGAGTTTTTGATCCCCCAGGACTGACTTTAGCTGCAACCTTTCAATCAGATTATCCAAACCAACATTCGCCAAGAGATCTTTCACAAAAGAAGTGATGAACCTTCCCCCAACTACAAAAATGGAAATGATGAGGATTGCTCCGATGATATTCGGGACAGAGTCCAGCATTTCGTGAAGGACATTATTAGCAGGTGTCGTAATCGCATCGAGCTCTAATGCATTCAATCCCTGAATGATGAATGGGATCAGTACGATAATGAAAATGACCTGCTGAATGAAATAAACCAGCTTGTCTGTCTCTTTGAATCCGATCTTGTTGGCCAGCCTATCGATGACACTACCTGCCATTTTCACAATGTTCGAAAGGAACTTAGCAACGATATACCCAACGAAGAATGTGATGATACTGACAATGATTTTTGGAATGAACTCAATAAAGCCATGGTACATCCCTTTGATTGGATCCAGAATGTAGCTCACGCCAAGTATTTCGAGCACCACCAACAAGATGATGAACATCAGGATGTAGTATACAAAGTTGGCAATGAATTTATTGGTGTCTACAATGGTATTCCCCAATAGGCGCTCATCCCATTCTGTTTTTTTCATTAGGCCATGTACAATCCTTCTCACCAGCAAGGCTAAAAGCCAGCCAACGATAAAGACTATAACAGCACCAAGCACACCCGGCAAAGAATCATTGACGGAGTTCACTAGGGTTTCTAAATATTCGGGCATATTCATAGGTTAGATAGGTTTTGTTAAAAATAATCTTCTCTTAATCCAAATATAAGGATTTTAGTAACCCATCTAACCTAAAAGATGAGCTAGTCAACTATTCGACCATCCTCCAGTTGGATAATGCGTGAACCGTACTCGGCAAACTTTTCGTTATGAGTTACCTGAATAATGGTCATTCCATCATCATGGAGCTGTTTTAGTATATTCATTACCTCTTCACCTTGAGATGAATGTAGGTTGCCCGTTGGCTCATCAGCCAGAAGTAGTTTTGGTTTACCAATGATCGCTCTTACTACCCCGACAAGTTGCTGCTGGCCTCCCGATAACTGCTCTGGAAACAGATCCTTTTTAGCTACCATGTTGAAACGATCAAGCATCTCTGCAATCATGCTAGCCCGCTCTTTTCCTTTGATCCCTCGGTAAATCAGGGGTGTCTCAATGTTTTCGTAAACTGTTAGTTCATCGATCAGGTGATAGGCCTGGAAAATAAATCCGATATGCTCCTTATGAATTCTCGAAATTCGTTTCTCTCGTAGCTTGTGTACGGGTTCATCCATGAAATAATATTCACCTTCGGATGGCTTGTCCAGCATGCCTACAATATTCAGAAGGGTTGATTTACCGGAACCGGATGGCCCCATTATACTCACAAATTCACCTTCATTTATCTCCAGATCAATTCCTTTCAGAATGAATGTCCGCTGATATTTGGACTCAATGAATTTGCTAACGTCTTGTAGTTTTATCATTTACTAGAATTTTTGACCAGCTAAACCTAACGAAATCCGATGAATTTAGATGCCTATTCATACTTATAGCCACCTGGATTTTCTTCCAGGTCAACACCTAATGCTAAAACAATTCTATTCACGAAATTAAAATAGGAAATGACTAATGTTGCGTCTAATACTTCTCTGTCGGTCAACCCTTTATTTTTCAGAGGGTTAATCAATCCGGCATCTTTAGATTTCTCTGGGTTTTCAGTTAATTCTTTAGCGTACCTACAAAGGGCCCTTTCTTTTTCATCCAAAGGGACACTTTCGAAATTTTCCTGAAAGGCAGCTAGCTTTTCCTCATCTCTCCAAAAGTTCTTCACTGCCTCCAGGTGATGTATTTGGCAATACTCACATTGATTGGAAATAGAAACAATCACCGCCATCATCTCCCGATGCACCCTTTTTAGTGGAGACTTCCCAAACATGATCGTCATATAAAGATCCATGTGATTCATAATCGACTCAGGGTTGAGCGATTGAATTTTGTGTACCTCAGCAATTTTCCCTCGGCTTTTTACCAGCCCGTCGTAAATCTCCTTAAGCTTTCCTTCTGCTTCTTCCGGTTGAATTACTTCAATATAAGGCATTACAATAGCTCATTAGCCAGGTTGGCAAGTTCTGATCTTTCTCCCTTCTCAAGAGTGATGTGTGCAAACATCGGGTGATCCTTGATTCGGTCGATGAGGTATGAAAGACCATTCGACTGTGAATCAAGGTATGGCGTATCGATCTGATAGATATCGCCCGTAAAAATGATCTTCGTATTCTCACCTGCCCTGGTAATAATTGTCTTTATTTCATGTGGGGTCAGATTTTGCGCTTCATCCACAATGAAGAAAATATTGGACAAACTCCTTCCACGAATGTAAGCTAAGGGTGTGATCATCAGTTTTTCCTGATTTACCATGTCGGTAATTCGGGTAAACTCTTTGTCATTTTCCTTAAACTGATGTTGGATATACTTCAGGTTGTCCCATAGCGGCTCCATGTACGGATTCAACTTGGATTTAATGTCGCCGGGCAGATAGCCAATGTCTTTATTACTCAAAGGAACAATCGGTCGTGCCAGGTATATCTGTTTGAAATTTCGCCGTTGTTCCAGTGCGGAAGCAAGAGCCAAAAGTGTCTTTCCTGTACCTGCCACTCCATTTATACTCACCAGCTTAATCTCCGGATTCAGCATAGCATGCATCGCAAAGGTTTGCTCTGCGTTCTTTGGCTTAATACCGTAAACCGTCTGCTTGTCCACTTTCTCGATCGTATCTTCGATTGGATTATAATACCCAAGCACAGAATTCTTCTCACTCTTGAGAATGAAATAATTATTTGCTGGAAATTTTTTGCGCTTCAAAGCCTTCTTCCTGTCAATCACGTTGTTTTTAAAGAGCTCATCGATGTGCTCAGAATTGATGTCATCAAGCTCTGTCTTGCCTGTTGTAAGGGTATTGACATTCTTGATTTTACCCGTTTCATAATCTTCGGCCGGAAGCTGTAAAGATTTTGCTTTTAGACGAAGGTTGATGTCTTTCGAAACCAAAGTGACTTTTCGCTTTGGTTCCTGCTCTTTGATCGTCAGAGCTGCGTTTAGAATCCGGTGATCATTCTTGCCGTCATTGAAAATCTGTGTAGCATCCAGTGTGCTGTCAGAGTCCATTATCACCTTGAAGCACCCTTTGGTTTTTCCATTCAGTGGAATCCAGTCCTGTAAGCTGTGATCTTTGGCCAGACGATCCAACAAACGAATGAACTCACGAGCTTCAAAGTTTTTCGTGTCATTCCCTTTTTTAAACTGATCCAGCTCCTCCAAAACCGTGATGGGAATGCCCACATCATGCTCTGCGAAGTTCAAAATGGAGTCGTGTGAATAAAGAATTACTGAAGTGTCTAATACAAATATTTTCTTCTGCTTGGTGCTTTTAGCCATGCGTCGGTGGGTTTATCATTTCTCCGAAAAGGATCATCTGTAATATTGGAGTTTCGCCTGAAAAAAAGAAGTGAAACGAAAGGAATTTGACGAAAAATTATTCGGCAGGCATGAAGATGTCTCCGCCATTCTTCGGCTCTATTTTTAAAGCACCGGATAAAGCCAGATGAATTAACTTATTAGAAGCAAGCTTCTTATTAAGGCCACTTAACTGGGTGTATTCTGCAAGCGTGATTCCGGGATGATTTTCGAAATATTTGAATAATTGCCGTGTCTTTTCTTCAAATTCTATGGGCTGGTGAGCCCGCTTACTTCTTTTCAATATTTGCCTTACCTCATAACTGGCCTGGATCGATTGGTCATCCGAACGCACAAATGCTTTGCCATAGCGATGCTTTTTCTCCAAAAAAGCAAAATGTGGCTTGTGCACGCTCTCTGGAATGCGGTAATGAAGAATTTCAACATCTTCCCTGACCTGCAAAACTTCTACTGAAAACAGAATGGCAGGACGGCACAATTCGTTGATCGCTTTTGTTAAAACGTACTCTTCGTCTTCGGGATATTTAAGGCCAGCCAGGGTGCCATTATCATCTACACCAATAAAAAGGTGGCCACCGGTGCTATTGGCAAACGCTACCACCTCGCGAATGATTTTTTCAGGATGATTGGCCTTTTTCTTGAACTCTACAAACTGCCCTTCTCCTCCACGAATTAATTTAAGTGCCTCTTTGACTTGCTCATTCATCGTCCCCCATCTCAGGCATGTTGAACATGCTGGTAAATAAATCTTTGAACTGCATTCCTTGCTCCAGTTGATGCTTGCTGAGCATACTATACTCTGCTAATCCAAATAACGCAAATTCCATCAAAAAGTACTTAAACCCTTCGTGGGAAGTTTTCTGATATTTCTCAACCAGCTTCTCCAAACCCGTAATGTTTTTTAGCTCTTTCTGATATTCTTTCTCTTTCGCATTGAAAATCAGGTCAACCATATTCCCTTTTTCAAACCATTCTTTGATGGGCTCATAAGGGTTACCTTTCTCTTTCTTTCTTTCTTTTTCCGGATCCGGAAAATAGCTGATGAATTGCGAACGGATGGCTTTCCCTACCAGGTTGTTGGCTACAATACCCGGTCCTTCCTGCTCACCCTCATAAACCAGCTCCACCTTACCTGTTATTGCTGGAATTACTCCAATGAAATCTGTGACGCGAACACTCGTTTTTTCCTCACCACTCGTCAGCATGCGTCGCTCACAGGCACTTACCAGGTTTTCATACGCTGAGATGGTAAGACGAGCCGAAACCCCACTCTTCGCATCCACATACTCACTATCTCTGGCTTCCATAGCTATTTGCTCAATCAGGTCTTTTGCCAAGTCATATACCTCGATGGTTGCCTCCTGTTCATCAGAAAGCATAGCCTCCTGATGGGTGATCTTCTTCCCAATATCGATGGATGAAGGGTAGTGGGTGATAATCTGGCTATCGATACGGTCTTTCAATGGAGTAACAATCGAGCCTCTGTTTGTATAATCCTCAGGATTGGCCGTGAACACAAATTGGATATCCAATGGCATTCGCAGTTTGAACCCTCTGATCTGAATATCGCCTTCCTGCAGAATATTAAAAAGCGCAACCTGAATTCTCGCCTGAAGATCTGGTAATTCATTGATCACAAAAATTCCACGATGCGATCTTGGAACCAGTCCAAAATGAATTACCCGTTCATCCGAATAGGGTAACTTCAAACTTGCTGCTTTAATAGGGTCCACATCACCAATCAAATCCGCAATGGTCACATCGGGAGTCGCCAACTTTTCGGTATAACGTTCATTTCGGTGCATCCACCCAACAGGTGTTTTATCACCTAACTCCGCGACTTTATCCTTGGCAAACTTTGAGATGGGATTTAAAGGATCATCATTCAAGGGGGCTCCTTCCACTACAGGAATGTACTCATCCAACAAGCCTGTCATCATTCGAGCCATTCGTGTTTTTGCCTGTCCTCGTAATCCAAGAAAATTGATATTATGACGGGAAAGAATCGCTCGCTCCACATCCGGGATTACCGTATCTTCATAGCCCCAGATTCCCTCAAAAACATTCTTATTCTGTTTTTTTGCTTTGATCAGGTTCGTTCTCAATTCCTCTTTGATCGATATGGGCTCATACCCTGAATCTTTCAATTCTCCCAGTGTGGAAATCTTCAGCTTCTGATCCGTAGATAAGTCTCTATAGTTCATTAATGGTATAAATTAAGGTGGTAAAGCCTAAAGGTTTTTTCTTCTGTTCCTTCTGTAGTCTTCAAAAATGAGATTGCCCAGCCCCTGCAAACTACTGTAGTATGCATTTCCATTGTTCACTTCGGTAAACTCCCTGACAAACTCTTGCAAGTATGGATCCGAGGCAATCATAAAGGTAGTGATAGGTATATTGATTCTTCGGCACTGTGCAGCGAGATTCAAGGTTTTATTTAAGATCTTCGGGTCAAGCCCAAAGCTATTTTTATAGTATTTGATTCCTTCTTTCAGGCAGGTGGGCTTTCCGTCCGTAATCATGAAGATTTGCTTGTTTTTGTTTTTTCTTCTCCTCAATAAATCCATAGCCAACTCCAAGCCTGCTACAGTATTGGTGTGATATGGGCCCACATTTAAATATGGCAGATCTTTTACTTCAATCTGCCAGGCATCATTACCAAAAACAATCACATCCAAAGTATCCTTCGGGTACTTCCTTTTGATCAATTCTGCCAACGCCATTGCCACTTTCTTGGCTGGGGTAATTCGATCTTCCCCATATAAAATCATCGAGTGGCTAATATCAATCATTAGCACGGTGGATGTTTGCGTTTTGTACTCACGCTCACGAATCTCCAGATCATTTTCTGTGAGCGTCAGATCATTTAGCCCGTGATTGATTTGGGCGTTTCGCAAACTTTCTGTCATCTCTATTTGCTCAAGCGAGTCGCCAAACTGAAACTCCCGATAATCTGAAGTGATCTCATCCCCAATGCCAGTATGATCCGTGCGATGATTTCCCTTTCCTGATTTTTTCAGTTTTCCGAAGATTTCCTCTAGTGCACTTTTTCGAATTTCCTGTTCGCTCTTGGCGGTGATCCTGAATTCTCCTTTCTCGTTACGATCATCGATATATCCTTTATTTCTTAGATCATCTATAAAATCACCAATACCGTACTCTGCATTTGAGATACCATGTTCGCGATCCAGGTTGGTAAGCCAGCTTAGAGCCTCGTTTACATCACCGGAGGTGATTACAAGTAGTTGCAGAAAAATATTAAGCAAATTATCGAACGTATTTTGCTCAGGATTTTTTTCGGGAATGAATTCAGTAAATCGGTATCCGATCATAGCATTAACTTAACTAAAATCCCCCAAGAATGATTTCATCAGATGATGAAATGAGAATTTTTTGCGTTAAATTAACGTTATAGAATCACCTTATTATGCCTGGCAGAAGACCCATATTCGCTTCATTAGTCTCCAATTTGTTTTGGGGAACGAGGGATTTTTTGTTTAGAGCCACACTTGAGCCTGCCTCCCCTGAAAAGCGTAAAGCCAAGGCTGCCAAAAAAGCTGCTAAGAAAAAGAAGAAGGAAAAGTAATTATTTCTTCGGCATAGTTCTGAAAACCAGGTCCCAGAACGGTGAGGACACACCAAAGGCATTTCCCGGATCTTTGTAATGGTGAATGCCATGATGTACCCAGAGCACTTTCCAGAAATTTTTAGGTGGCTGAAATGCATGTACCATATAGTGCACCCATAGGTAGGCAGCATACCCGATCAGGAAACCCGGCAAAAAGCCGTAGACATTTACTCCCATGAAGAGCTCAAACAAAAAGAAAAAGCCCGTAGCTAATGCCAGACTTAATGGGATCGGCATAGCCAGTCTGTCTTTATCTTTCGGGTAATCATGATGCACACCATGAACAGTATAAGCGAATTTTTCTCTTTTCTCTGTTGTGGGTGTCAGGTGAAAAACAAATCTATGCATCAGGTACTCTACCAAAGTGAAAGACATAAAGCCTCCAACAAATAAAAGCACTGCGCTCATTCCAGTGAGATAAGACTCCTGAAATCCGTAGATCATGAGACCTGTTGAAATGATCGAGAACACAACCAAAGGAATAGCGATGTGCGTTCGAGTTAGCTTTTCAAGAAATTTATTCT
Organism: Ekhidna sp. ABH4_415; assembly: GCF_056161305.1. NCBI lineage: Bacteria > Pseudomonadati > Bacteroidota > Cytophagia > Cytophagales > Reichenbachiellaceae > Ekhidna > Ekhidna sp. ABH4_415. The sequence continues at coordinate 102,340 of NZ_JBSWYW010000006.1, read as the reverse complement.
TAAAAAGTGCCTTCGTTCCTTTTGCGTGTGGTTTATTCTTTAATTCCATTGCTTCGTTTTCTTCAAGGGCAAAATTAGGGAAAAGAAACCCTAATTTTTCACAAACTCTCTGATAAAGACTTTTGATGTTTCTCTAAAACGGCGTGATAATAAGCCTCGTATTTTGGTAAAATATTTTTAATATCAAATTCCATGGCTCGATTCAGGGCTCCTCGCTTGAAAGTATCCAGATTTTTATTGTCCAAAATATGAATGGCTCGCTTGACCATCGTATCTATATCACCAACATCACAAACGTAACCCGAAACCCCTTCTTTATTCAATTCGGGCAGTCCTCCTGCATTTGAGGAGATCACCGGCACTTCGCACGCCATGGCTTCCAAGGCAGCCAAGCCAAAGCTCTCTTTCTCTGAAGTCATTAAGAAAAGATCACTGACTGAGAGAACCTCCTCCACTGCCTCCAGCTTGCCAAGGAATCGGATATCCTCTGAACATATTTCCCTTGCCGTATCCTCCATCTTTTTCCGTTCCGGTCCATCGCCGATAAGAAGTAGTTTTGATGGAACTACTTTTCTAAGCTCACAAAATACTTTCAGCACATCATCCACCCTTTTCACTTTTCTGAAATTGGAGGTGTGCACCACCAACTTCTCCCCATTAGGACAAATGGCTTTCTTAAAATGATCTTTTGGTTGTTTTTTGAATCTTTCCAGATCAATGAAGTTTGGAATGACCTCTATAGGCACAGAAATATCAAAGTGCTCTAGCGTATCATTTTTCAAATCTTCCGATACAGCTGTCACCCCATCTGATTCGTTGATTGAAAATGTCACGACTGGCTCGTTTGTAGCATCTTTTCCTACGATTGTAATATCCGTTCCGTGAAGGGTGGTTATAAAAGGTATTTCATAACCTTTTGTTTTAAGTATTTGCTGTGCCATGTAGGCAGCAGATGCGTGGGGTACGGCATAGTGCACATGAAGCAGATCAAGCTTCTCATTCAAAACCACATCTACCATTTTACTTGCCAGAGCCAGCTCATACGGGGCGTATTGAAAAAGCGGGTAAGACTTAACACTTACCTCATGATAGTATAGGTTGGGATTGAAAAAGTCTAGCCGGGTAGGCTGAGAATAGGTGATGAAGTGTATTTCGTGACCTTCCTTGGCTAACGCTTTACCTAGCTCTGTGGCCACTACTCCACTACCACCATACGTTGGATAACATACTATTCCTACCTTCATTTTTTGTTAGGCTTTTTCTTCAAGGGATTTAAACCGAGATAGTAAACTTTTAGTTTCGCAATTTTGAACTTTCGAGTGATTGATAAATTACATCGTGAATGTGTGTGCGTGTATTCAACGTGCCAAGTCTCCAGTTATCTGCATCAGGATAAATACGATTTGATAGGAAAACATAGATAAGCTTGTGTTTAGGATCTGCCCATACCATGGTGCCGGTAAAGCCTGTATGGCCAAAACTTTCGTCACTGGCCAGCGATGAAGCTGAGTCCTTTTCACCATCCTTTTTGTCCCAGCCAAGGCCCCTTCGATTATTTTCGAAATATCTAATATTAAGTAAGTCTAACGTCTCCGTAGAAATGTACTGACGACCGCCATAGAAGCCTCCATTGAGAAACATGGACATCATTCTGGACAAATCGCCCGCAGTAGAAAACAGTCCGGCGTGCCCTGCCACTCCACCAAAAACCAGTGCATTCCGATCATGAACCTCACCCCACACCTGATAGTTTCGGTATCGCTGATCGTATTCCGTTGGTGCGATGTTTTTGGGTGAAATACCGTTTCTAATCGGGTTGAAGGTAGTGCTTCTCAACCCCATTGGCTGATAAAAATTTTCATTTAAAAACACATCGAATGGTTGTCCTGAAATTTCCTCAATTATCAAATGAAGGATCATAAACCCCAGGTCGCTGTAATTGTATGCTTTGGGATCCTTTATCAGTTTAGATTTTACAATGAAACTTTTCAGGGAATCCAACATACCTGGGTGTGGTTCCAATCCATAGGTTCTGATGTCTTTTGCTTCATCTTCCGCCGTTTTATAGTAAAAGGCATCCAAACGATCGCCATCCATCATCATGCTCCAAAATGGCACGTAGGATCGCAGGCCAGCGTTATGAGCCAGCAATTGGCGTATTGTAACACTGGATTTATTAGACTTTTCAAATATGGAAAGATGCGTGCTCACCGAATCATCCAGACTGATTTTCCCCTGATCAATGAGTAAAGCGATGGCAGGGAGTGTACCAGCCACTTTGGTGACTGAAGCAATATCATAAACCGTCTCGGTTGAGACCTCTCTCAGGCTGTCGTAGGTATAGTGTCCATAAGCCCTCTCAAAAACAATGTCACCATCTTTAACTACCGCCAATTGCATCCCGGGAGTAGCAAACTTTTGAATCGCTTCAGCAGCAATCGAATCAACCCACTGAAAATGATTGCGATCCAGGCCAGCGTGCTCCAGATCGGAATAGCCAATAAACCGAGGGTTTTCTATCCTTCGAGTGAAGGGGTGCAAACTTCTCCCGACAATTTCATGTGCACCAAACAGCATCTTTGCGATAAGGACATCCTGCTCAGCTACTGATACTTCCGGTAATGTCAAAGAGGCGTGATTGGGCCTTTTCATGCCTACCTGAAGAATGATGTCATCCTCCTCAATCTGTCCCTCATGATTTCTTAAGTCAACCAAACACGGAACTCCTGGCATTCTGTAATCAAGCAACTTTACATACTGCTTTAAACGATTCTTTAATTGGATATCCAGCCCCAGGTATGTGATTGTTTCAGCCCGTAGAGGAAAGGTACTTTTGGAATCGACTGCCACTGTGCTGGCCATGAAAACATCTCTTTTTAGTGACTGAGGTAGTTCATAGGCCGGGAAAAAGGATGTTTGCTTTGCCTCTCTAAGCTGCTCATAAAAAGAAGCTCGATGACCATTCTCCAACTTATTGCTCCACCGATTCAGCTTACTCGTGTTCATCCCCTGATCCGCAAGCCAAATGGTAGGTTTGGATATAGCCTCATCTTCAAACTCTTTTCTGGAGTCAGGGATACTCCTTGATAGCGATGATCTATGAAGAAAATAAAAGGGGGATTGCACGTTTGCTTGCTTGATTACCTCCCTTTCAATTCCTGAATATTCGCTGGTGTCCGGTAGCACCATGTGGTTTACACCATGCGTTCTCCCAAATCTTTCCAGAAACCGGAAATAGTCTTTTTTTAACTCATCATCGCCGATAGCAGCTATGGTAGCCAATGAAGGAAGTTCGATCGCATCTTTTGGTAGTGGATCAAATTGATCATCCAACTGTAATGCAACGTAGTAACTCTCATCTTTCAAAAACTGGTCAACGTATCCAGACCACTCTTTAAAATAGATGGTAGATTTTTTTGTGTGTCGGATGGATTTATAAAAGGAATCACCGTCTATCCACACCTCCTCTTTCACCTCATTATCAGACGCAAAGGCAGATGTGCCAATAAAGACAAATACTATTAAGAGATAACCTCTCATAAACGGTAATATGACATTAAATTTGAACAATTTTTCAAACAAGTCGTGTTCATTAACACGAACATTCGACCAATAATTATACCCAATGCGATTTCCATCCCTTTTTCGTCTACCAAAACACCAACAATTTCGAATACAACCCAGGTATTACGATCCGGTGAAAGAAGAAATAAAGGAACGTACTGAGCGAATTAAGGAAGAAATGGAAGGAAAAGAAACCAGTGATTATCGTGCTTCCAAAATCAACTTCAAAAGGAAAACGAAATCAGCACCCTTCACATCCATGCTTCAATTGGGGATTGCGGCGCTACTTGGAGTCATGGTTTTGGGCTGGCTCCAGTTTGGAAATGAAGTCTTCTATTACTTGCTGTGGGTTGCTGTACCGATTTATCTGCTCTACAGATTGAAAACTTTAAGGAAACGTAAATGAGTGATGTAATTCACTTATTGCCCGATAGCATTGCCAACCAGATAGCCGCTGGTGAGGTTGTGCAACGTCCTGCTTCTGTTGTGAAAGAAATGCTGGAAAATAGTGTGGATGCAGGGGCTACATCTATCAAACTCATCGTCAAAGATGCTGGAAAATCACTTATCCAGGTAGTGGACAATGGATGTGGAATGAGCGGCACAGATGCTCGCATGAGTTTTGAGCGACATGCTACTTCCAAAATCCGCACTTCAGACGACCTTTTCAAAATCAAGACATTGGGTTTTCGTGGAGAAGCAATGGCCTCCATTGCAGCGGTGGCGCAGGTAGAATTAAAAACACGTCAAACGGATGACGAACTAGGTACACAGCTCATTATTGAGTCATCTGAGGTGAAAAGCCAGGAACCTATCGCTTACAATCAGGGAACGTCCATTTGTGTAAAAAATCTGTTTTACAACGTCCCTGCTCGTAGGAATTTCCTGAAATCAAACCCGGTGGAGCTTCGTCACATAAATGATGAATTTCAAAGAGTGGCACTGGCTAATCCGGAGATTGCCTTTACCATGGTACAAAACGACCTGGAAACGTATAAGCTGGATGCCGGCAAGCTAAGCAAGCGCATCGTTCAACTTTTCGGTAAAAACTATCAGCAACAGCTGGTACCGTGCAGTGAGGAGACAGATTTGGTAAGAGTGACCGGATATGTTGGAAAGCCGGAAAATGCCAAGAAAACCAGGGGTGAGCAATTCTTTTTTATCAACAACCGCTTCATCAAAAATGCCTATTTGAATCATGCGGTGACACGAGCCTACGAAGGATTACTAAAAGAAGATTACTTTCCTTTCTATGTATTGTTCATTGAAATTGACCCTGTGCATGTGGACATCAATGTGCACCCTACAAAAACCGAGGTGAAATTTGATGACGATCGGATGTTGTACGGTGTAATAAACTCAGCCGTTCGTCAGGCTTTGGCCTCTTTCAATGTCACACCATCCCTGGATTTTTCAGCAGATGTCAGCTTTGAGCATCTAAATATTCAACGGGAAAATCAGGCGGTTTCTAATAAAAAGGATCGTGACTATGGCTCCTTCAAATCACTGGAAAGCAATCAGGAAAGGCTGAACAAACTCAATGAGCTCTATGCCTCTGCTTCCCAGGAGGAAATTGCCACCATTGAAGAAGCGGAGAAAGAGCGCGTGGTGCAGACCACTTTCAGTAGTTCCATGAATCAACCTGCGGAGCAGGAAGAAAAAAAGCCAACTTATCACCTTCACGGACGTTATTTGCTTCGGCAGGTGAAGAGTGGAATGGTGGTGCTGGACAAGGTTTCTGCTTTGGAGCGAATTCTTTTCGAGCAGTACCAGAAATCGATGAAAAGTGGATCAGGTACCTCACAGTCGTGCATGTTTCCACAGCAGGTGAATTTAAATCCATCGGATTTCGCACTGACCATGGAGCTCAAAAACGAAATTAATCAGCTTGGTTTTGAATTTGAACAGATGGGTGAAAGCATTGTTGTGATTCAGGGGATCCCTTCAGAGCTGGCACCCTGCAACGAGAAAGAAGTGTTTGAAGGTCTGATAGAGCAGTACAAGTTCAATGCTGAAAAGCTGAACCTGCCGAAAAATGAAAGCCTGGCAAGAGCATTGGCCAAGCGGACAGCAGGTAATCGATGCAACAAATTGAAAGAAGAAGAGATGGATCACCTGATGGACAGACTCTTCGCTTGTGAGCAGCCAAATTATACACCGGATGGAAATCCCACGTATGTTTTGGTTAGCTTAGAGCAAATAAATGAATGGTTTAAAAGAAGCTAAATAGAACGTGTTTAGAAGACTTACTCCTGTCGCAAAAAATATTTTGATCATCAACGTAGCAATCCTGCTACTATCCTCCTTCCTAAACCTCCCATTGAATGAGTGGTTTGGATTGCGAGTGATCTATTCATCTGAGTTTGCCCCTTACCAGTTTCTCACTTACATGTGGCTCCATGGTGGCATGTGGCACTTGTTTGGAAACATGATCGCTGTTTTGGTATTTGCTCCGATGCTCGAGATGGTGTGGGGATCTAAACGTTTTTTGATCTTTTACCTGGTCTGTGGTATTGGTGCAGGGGTGCTGTATGGGGTAGCCGATGCAGTTGAAAAACTACCATTAAAAAATTCTGCTGAGGCTTATATTGAAAATCCAAGTCCTGAGGCATTTGAGAAATTTATCATCGAGAATAAATCATTCATCAATGTTGCAAGAGGTGGTGAGTTGCTGGACCTCTACTATGAAAATCCAGCCTATGAATCGGAGACAGTAGCGGCTGTAAAAAGTATTTACACAGGTGTGATCACACGGGGAACCATGGTGGGTGCTTCAGGTGCCGTATTCGGGATATTGTTTGCGTTTGCTTTCCTTTTCCCCAATACTGAGCTCTTTTTGCTCTTCCCACCGATCCCCATAAAGGCCAAATATCTGGTGTTTTTCTATGGGATGTATGAGCTATACGCTGAGTTCAATCGGATGCCCGGAGACAATGTGGCTCACCTAGCTCATTTGAGTGGAATGCTAATTGCATTTATTTTGTTGAAACTCTGGAAAAACGACACCCGAAGATTTTATTAGACGATGAACGGAGGAATTAAAGAGGAATTTAGCAACGCCTGGAGCAAACCGAACAATGCAGTAGTTCAGATCATTCTGATCAACCTGATTGTGTTTGTAGCGGCCCGTGTTTTCAAAGTTTTCTTTGACTTAAGCGGTGCAACAGACACATTCTTTTGGGTATTCAGAAAGCTGCAGCTTCCTGCAGATGTGGGTAGCTTGCTACTGCAGCCTTGGAGCCTGGTGACATATTTCTTTACACACTTCGATTTCTTCCATATCCTTTTCAATATGCTTTTCCTCTTCTGGTTTGGACGAATCATCCAGGAGTTTTTGAATAGCAAGCGAGTGATTTCATTGTATGTACTCGGCGGGCTCGCCGGGGGGTTGCTTTACATTTTCATTTACAACTTTCTCCCTTTCTACGCTGATCGCGTGACTGACTCGATGATGCTAGGGGCCTCCGCTGGAGTATATGCCATTGTGGTTGGAGCTGCGGTTTTTATGCCCAACTATACGTTCTTTTTGATTTTCATCGGACCAGTGAAAATCAAGTACATCGCCATCTTTTATGTGTTCATGTCTTTCATTGGAACGACCGGTGCGAATGCCGGAGGAGAGATTGCACATCTGGGTGGTGCATTGGTAGGGTGGCTGTATATTTCTCAGCTCAACAAAGGCTCAGATATGGGTGGATGGGTGATCAACTTTATCCACTTTGTAAAAAGCCTGTTCAAACCTCAACCCAAAATCAAGGTAACCCATCGGTCAGGAAACCGGAGACCATCAGGGTCTAAAAAGAAATCTGGCACTTCAAAAGGGGCCGACCAAACGCCACAATCAGAAATTGATGCCATCCTGGATAAGATCTCCGAATCCGGATATGAAAGTCTGACCAAGGACGAAAAGCAGAAGCTTTTCAATGCGAGTAAGAAGTAGCACGAGATTTGCTAGCTGTTAGGTATATAAATTCAAAGCTATGAGCAAATACTTATTGGTTTTCCCTTTGTTGCTGGTATTGAGCTGCAAGGAAGACGCACCAACGTCAGGTGACCTGCTTAAACAGATGAGCAGCATCGATGCTGAAATAGAAAATCTCATTCATACCTCATGTGAGGCTTCCAATCAATGTTTAGCCACTCCTATTGGTGTTAAGCCTTGTGGTGGGCCTACTCGATTCATTGTACACTCTGATGCAACAGACCAAACCAGGCTGGATGCACTTATAGAGGAATACAATGAGCTGAATGCTAAGTATAACGAAATGAATAATCTGGGATCAGATTGTTCAGTAGTCACCGCTCCTGAAATGACTTGTGTTTCAGGCAACTGCCAATCAATTGAAAGCTGAGTTTTATTTCAACCGCTGGAAAAACAGCATCTCCTGCGGCTTTCCTGTATTTTTCTCGCTAATCGTATAAAAATCGCCCTGATACCAGCAAATTGCCTCACCTTGAGGTTCTGGTGAGTATTCAATAGAAACAGGAGCCCATTTCAATATTCGATCCACAGCAGGTATATCTGATGCTTCCCAATAGTAGATAGCTGCATAATGTTTTAATAGAATTTCTCCATTCTCATTCATATCAGCGGCTGTATACATCGCTGCTGGAAGTGTTCCTTTTGCCTCTATTGTCAACGGCTTACTCGATTCTTCGAACTTAAATGAGTAAATGAGTGGGTTCTTTTCTCTTTTAGTGATCAGTACAAATTCATCCGATGCATAATCAAAAAATACTGCTTCAGAATCTCTAGCGCCTTCCTTAAACTGGAATTTCATGATTGTCAACTCCTCTTTGTTGACACATATCCTTTCGTTTCCAAGCTTAGGCTCATTTAGCTTGATAAGACTTACATAATCATGAACAGCCTTATTATCACCTATCTCAGCTACATAAATGTATGAGCTATCTCCTTCCTTTACCGTGATAATCTCTTCCCAGTCTCTATTCTCAATTCCTTCCAACATTACCTCCATCTTGATTGCTCCTGACTGGTCTACCAGGTAAAGGGCGGGATCACCACCGCTATCATTGTGCGTCCAGAAATATCCATGATTCAGGTGTGATTCCTCCAGTCCGGAGGCCTCTATCAATCGATTATCCGTAATGGTTGCAATGACTTTTTGTTTATGGAAAAATTGTATGGAACCAGGTGTTGCCAATAATATGGCAAGTAGGCAACTAAAAAATTTCATCTCACTCGGTTAAAAAGGTGAGCTAAATATAGATAAAAATGAGACGATGAAAATTTTAATACTAGACATGTGTCATGCTACTTTCGACTTATTGGCCAGTTGACCGCAGGCTGCATCAATGTCCTTCCCTCTGCTTCTGCGGACGCTGGTGTGAATACCTCCTTTGATCAAATGATTAGCGAAGCGATCAATGGTTTCCGGATCAGCTTTGGTGAATGAGGCTTCTGATATAGGGTTATACTCAATAATATTCACTCGAACACCCGGCACTTTACGGGCATATTTCAAAAGCTTGTCAGCATCCTCTATTGAGTCATTAAAGTCATAAAACAGTATGTACTCGAATGTAATTCGGTTACCTGTCTTTTCGTAGAAGTAATTCAAAGCCTTAAGCAATGCTTCCAATGTGTTTGTCTCATTGATCGGCATGATGGAATCACGCTTCTTGTCATCCGCTGCATGCAGGGAAAGGGCCAGGTTGAATTTGACTTCATCATCTGCCAGTTTCGTGATCATCTTGGCAATCCCAGCTGTAGAAACCGTGATTCGTTTCGGAGACATATTCAGTCCGTCTTCCGCTGTGATCCGGTCAATGCCTTCCATCATCCCCTTATAATTCAAAAGTGGTTCACCCATGCCCATAAACACAATATTGGACAGTGGCTTCTGATAATGCTCTTCCGCCTGATCGCGGATGGCCACTACCTGGTCGTAAATTTCTCCACCATCCAAATTTCGCTCTCGCTTCATGTATCCGGTCGCGCAAAATTTACAGCTTAGTGAGCACCCAACCTGTGAAGACACACAGGCCGTCATCCGGTCATCAGCTGGAATTAGCACGCCCTCAATTAAGTGCTTATCATGAAGTCTGAAGGCCGACTTAATGGTGCCATCGTTGGAGAGCTGTGAATTGTCAATCGTGATGTGGTTGATGACAAATTCTTTCTTTAACCGATCTCTGAGGTCTTTAGAAAGATTGGACATCTCATCAAAGCTCCTGGCAGATTTTGTCCACAACCACTCCCACACCTGTTTTGCTCGGAATTTCTTTTCTCCGCTCTCCTCAAACCAGGTGGTTAAACTTTCCAACGACTCTTTCCGGATATCCTTCATATTGCAAAGGTATGAAGAAGGTTTCGGTTCTTTTACTATTTTCGTTGAAGTGACCCTCATTGACAACCTAAATAAAGCGATAGGAAAAGCCGTTTCATGGCTCACCACTCTTCTGGTGTTGGTAATTGTGGTAGACGTGATTCTTCGTTATACCTTTAGCATGACGTCTGCTGCATCGTTCGAATTGGAGTGGCATTTGTTTGCGGCAATTTTTCTATTGGGTGCTGCCTTTACGCTACAGGAAGACAAGCACGTACGAGTGGATGTATTTTATCATCGATTTTCTGAAAAATCTCAGGCGTGGGTAAACCTGATTGGAACAGCATTACTGCTTCTGCCATTTTGTGCGGTCGCCTTTTGGGAGTCACTCTCCTTTGTTAAAAGTTCATTCTTATTAAACGAAACAAGCCCCCAACCTGGTGGATTGCCTGCACGGTGGATTATCAAATCGACCATTCCGGCAGGTTTTTTCTTATTAGGGCTGCAAGGAGTTTCACTAATCACTAAATCCATTGCTACAATCTCCCATGGAAGAAAAACAAACCAATAAGCCGCTGGAAGAAAAAACTCCTCGCTGGCTAAAAACCATCCAATTAAATAGCTGGGAAGCTGAATTGCTGATATCTGCGTTGGTGCTCTACGCCCTTTTTCAAATTCCTGATTTTCTAAACCAATGGGCGTTGAAATCATTTGAGCGTGGAAGTGAGCTTCATAAGCTCTTTAGGATGGTTGAAACTGCTGTTCGGCTTTTAAGTTTTGGCTACATCCTGCATATCCTGGTGAGAGGGGTTTGGGTGGCATCCGTAGGCCTTAGCTATGTTTTTCCAAAGGGGATTGACACCACCTCTTTAAAGTTTAAAGGAAAGTTTAATAAAGAACTGAGCAAGTCAGGCTCCCTGGTAAAAATGGTATTGAGGTTAGAAGAGCTCTCATCCATTATTTATGGTATCTCATTTATATTTTTTGGAACGCTAATCGGATTTGCTTCTTTCATTTTCTCGTTCATCTACTTTATTGAGTGGCTCAGCCCATTTATGAATAAAAACACCTATTTCGCTGGTGTGGTGGGCATATTCATTCTGTTTTATTTTCTGCTCACCTTGCTCGTATTTATTGACTTCTTAACTAATGGATACTTCAGGAGAAAAAACTGGTCTGCTGACTGGTTTTATTATGTTGCATTCTTCTTTCGCATCGTTACTCTTTCATTCCTTTACAGAAGATCACTACTGGTGCTTATTTCAAACACACGAGGTTGGAAATCGTACCTGATACCATTTATAGTGCTTGGAGTTGTCGCAGGGTTTGTTTGGATAAAAGGCACGATCAAAGACAATGAAAGAGATCGTTACTATATCAACGGCGCATCGGGTGATTATAATAGTGCTAACTATGAAAATACCCGAAACCCAGATAGTTATCTGGTAACCACTATTCAGTCAGACATTATTCAAGACAACACGTTGAAAATATTTCTTAAAGACATCAGTGCTTTTGGTGGCGTATACGTATTGGAAGGAAAAACACTAAACAAAACCAAATGGGATGAGCTGTCCTCAGACTCGATCAGTATCTATTTCAATAAAAGGCTGTCGGTCAACATTGACGATACACCTATCAAAAACATTAATTGGTTTAAGACCCAACATCCTATCACCTCTGAGTTTGGCTTCACCTCATTTGTAGACATCAGTGACTTTGAAAAAGGCGCTCATTTTTTAAAGATCGGAATTGATACTACCGCCATGAAGGACGTGCAAAAAAAGGTGGTAGAGAAAGATAATTACTCATTGCAAACCATCAGTAACATCTATTTTATCTACGATAAGCCATGATGGAGTACCTCCCACTGATACTCTTTGGAGCCATATTTCTTTTAATATTAGTAGGCTATCCGGTTGCTTTTACTCTGGGCGGATTGTCTGTAATTGTGGGACTAATTGTCTTTGACATGGACTTTTTCTACCTCCTTTCCCTGCGGGTATATGGCACCATGCAAAATTTTGTGTTACTGGCTGTACCACTCTTTATTTTTATGGGCATGATGTTGGAAAAGTCCGGTATCGCAGAGCGACTACTTTACACCATGAGTATGCTCTTTGGCCAGATCCGTGGTGGTTTGGCTATAGCGGTAGTAGTAGTAGGCGCCATGCTTGCAGCATCCACTGGGATCGTAGGTGCAACCGTAGTAACCATGGGGTTGATCAGCCTACCTACCATGCTGAAAAATGGTTATGGTCCACGAATCAGCACGGGAGTCATTGCCTCCTCAGGGACTTTGGGACAAATCATCCCTCCTTCCGTGGTTCTTGTTCTTCTGGGTAGCGTACTCAATGTATCCGTTGGAGATTTGTTTTTAGCTGCGGTAGTGCCAGGCATTTGTCTGGTGGTTGTCTATCTCCTATACATCATCATCTATGGTCAGGTCTTTCCTGGTCGGGTTCCCAAGGTATCAAAAGAGCAGGTCCAGGCGTTTAAATCTGAAGGATTCTCTGCCGAGGTGGTCAAGTCCTTTCTGTTTCCATTCATCCTAATCCTCATTGTGCTGGGTTCCATTTTCGCCGGAGTGGCCTCACCTACGGAAGCCGCTGGAGTGGGCGCCTTCGGCGCGATGGTTTTGGCCATAATCAGCAAAAAATTTAATCTGAAAATGCTGAAGGGTGTAATGAAAGAAACCACCATGCTGACGTCCATGGTGTTCATGATCCTGGTGGGTGCGACCGCCTTTTCATTGGTTTTCAGGGGGCTTGAAGGTGACAAGTTTCTGCTTAACATTATTGAGAGTGCCAACCTGGACGCCACGTCATTCCTGATCATTGTCATGATCATAGTCTTCATTTCGGGCTTCTTCATCGACTTCATTGAGATCGTTTTCATCTTCGTGCCGGTGGTAGCTCCCATCTTTGTAACCCTTGGAGTGGACTTGATCTGGATTGGAATCTTGCTGGCAGTCAACCTTCAAACCTCTTTCCTAACACCTCCTTTTGGTTTTGCACTTTTCTACTTGAAGGGGGTAGCTCCTCCCGAAGTAAAAACGAAGCACATCTATCAGGGGATCATTCCGTTTGTGATTATTCAATTAATATTTTTAACTATACTAATAATTTTCCCTGGGTTGGTTAAATTGGTGGGGTGAGACGCCTTAGTTTATTGACCCTCATTTTTTCTTCTTTCCTTCTGGGCTTTAGTCAAGAATACGATGAGCGTGTGGCATGGCTTGAGCGTTTGTATGCCGATGAACAATATGCTGAAGTAATAAACGCTGCAGATTCACTAATTAAGAACAGTCATACTAAAAACTTTGCCCGGGTTAATCAAATCAAGGCAGATGCTTATTATTTTCTTAATGACATTGAATCTTCGCTTACACACTACCTGAAGGCTATTCAATTAAGTGAAGAAGGTTCCTTTCCACTACATCCGTACAACAAAATGGAATGCTATAGTCACGCTGGATTTTGTTACCGGTATTTAGGACAGTACGTGGCTGCAATTCCCTATTACAAGTATGCATTTGATTTTACAGTGAATGAGAAAGACTCAATAGAAATCGCAAATCAAGCATCAAGTCTGGGGACGATATACAGCAGCCTAGGGGATTATGATCAATCATTCGAATACTTTCAAATAGCATATGAGATAGACTTTGCTTTAGAAGATTCTGTCGCATTAGCTTATGACCTGGTTAATCTAGGTTCGCTTCATTTGAGTATGAATGATGCAGCTAAAGCAATTGCTTATTATAAGAAGGGGTTGAAAGTAAAAAAAACAATTGCAGGTGACCATACCATCCATATTAGTCGAGCCTCGAAGCTCAGCCAGGCATTCCTGATGGCCAATGAGCTGGATAGTGCTTTATTCTATACTGATTGGGCTACCAATGAAGCCTCCTCACTAAATGATAGTTTGAGTCTTGCCAAACTGTGGATCATTAAATCCAAAATATACGCTGCAAAAGGCGCTTACCTTAAGGCCCTGGATTTAGCCTCAATGGCTTATAAGTATTTTGGTTCAGCACCCAGCAGCAATCAAGTCGACGCTGCTGAAGTGCTTGCCGACGCTTATCTGGGCTTGTACAATTATGACAAAGCCAAATCTGTACTGGATGCATCATTAAAAATATCTGAGGAGCTTGGGCTAATCGAACATTCGATGGCCACATTGATGAAAAGATCCAGTATTTATGAGCAACAAAAACTTTTTCAGTTAGCCAATAATGACTTGAAGATGTATCAGGCGTTGAATGATACCTTGCTTCAAAGGCAAAAACAACAAGCGATTTTGATGCTGGATCAGGAATATCAAACTGCTCAAAAAGAAGCTGAAATAGAGCGGCTTTCTCTCTTGAATGACTTGCAATCTGCCACGCTAGCTAAAATCAGAAATGCACAAATAGCTATTGGGATAGGTGCATTAATGACAATCCTGATTTTAGCAGTTTACTTTAATCAGCGCCATAAAAAATTGCACGCCCAGCGTGAGGCTCAGGAGCTCCAGATTGAAGCCCTGGAAAAACGACTGATAGATCTCAACGTAACACCTCAAAAATTAACAACAGATGCTGTTGAAGAATTGAATGACAAGATTCACACACCGCTTTCAGAGAGAGAGTTTGAAGTGCTGCGATTAAGTTTGGAAGGAAAATCTAATCAGGAGATATCCGATGAATTATTTATATCCACCAGTACGGTAAAATTTCATTTGCGAAATACTTACAGTAAGCTTGGAGTAAACAACCGTAAGGAAGCGTTGGATTATGTAGTAAAGAGTTCCTAAATCCTGACTCTGTGAAGTTCAATTATTCATTCAGATACTTTTATATCAGGAAGCTAGTTCTGATCACGCTCGTTCTATTCATACCCCTTTCCACTCTATCTCAGACATTTACCAGACTCACTCAGGCCGATGGCCTTCCTGGCAATAATGCCTACTGCTTCCTGAAGGATAACAGGGGTTTTATGTGGATCGGAACAACTTCAGGCCTTTGCAGATATGATGGATATGAAGTAAAGCCGTATACCCAGGACATGGGCTATGATATCTCTGATGATAATATCAACAGCCTCATTCAGGATGCAGATGGAATCATCTGGGTGGGGACCAATGGCGGAGGATTAAACAGATTTAATCCTCAGACCGAACAATTCACTTCCTTTAAACACAACCCGGATGATCCTACAACTATTGCCGGCGATCGGGTGAGAAAACTGGTTGAAGGCACAGACGGCATCATTTGGGTGGCATTTGATAATGGTGGTGGCCTCAGTAAGTTCAATAAACACACTAGAAAATCTATCAACTATGACCCATTTAAATCTATTCAAATCCCGGGTGTAAAGGCCATACGAGGAATGCTCCTGGACCGATACCGCCCGAATACCTTATGGCTGGGTACAACCAGTGGACTTATCAAATTCGATATCGAAAAGGAAATATTTTCGGTCATTGAACACCCACTAACAAGCATCAATCGGCATGGCCTGTTTGCTCTTGAACAAATAGACAGAGATCGGTTGATTGCCGGGTTATTCCATGCTGGAATTGATATTTACAGTATATCAGAAAACAAATGGAAGGGTGTTTATTCAGATCCGAAAAATCAGCTTAGAATTTTCGGTCTTACCAGGAAATCAGGAAATGAATATTGGATAGCTGCCAGAAAACAAGGACTTGCTGTTTACAGTATTGAAAATAACAAGCTGCAGTTTATAAACGCTGATATTAACCATCAGCAAACACCCTTTCCGGGCTTTACTTATACTGTGTACAATCCCTCGGGTCAGTTGTGGGTTGGCAATAAACATGGTGTTGCTTACTCGAATTTTGATGATCCGCTTTTTGATTTCAACCCAATTGAATTTTCAGATCCTGAATTAGGCACCATTACCTACATATCAGGAAAGTATGATAAGATTTATATGACCGGGTTGAAGCTCTATAAGCTGCTGGAAATAGATAAGATAACTGGTGAGGTAAATACCATTCCAATGGACGAGAATATCATTGGTATCAGAGCCTTACTCGAGGTAAATGATGGAATCTACATTGTAAATTCCAAAAATGAGTTTCTACTGTTCAATAAGAAAACTAAGCAGTTTAAGCGGTTAGAAATCAAAGCACTAAAAAATAATGAACTGGATATTGGTGCCTTGGAAATCTGGACCGATAAAATGGCCATTATTCTCACTCGTTTTGGAGGCACATGGAAATTTAATCTCGAGACTCATGAAGTTTCCAGAATTGAAATGCTTGGCGACTTGGATGAGTGGCAACAGGACATGATGGTTCACCCCAATGGTGAGCTATGGATATGCAGCAACCGCGGCATTAGCATTTATAATGATGAAGAAAACACAGTCCGAAAACACAAACTGGAAATCATTGAAAGCAAAAACGAGAAACACATACACTCCATTGCCATGGATAGAGATGGTGTAATATGGCTGGGAACTACAAGGGGACTGGTTAAATTGGAAGGAGAGCAGGAAACCATTTACAATGTATTGAATTCGGATCTCCCTGGAAACATAATCATAGATATTGAATTTGATGGTGATGATTATATGTGGATCACGACTCAAAAAGGAGTTAGCAAGATCAACACCTCCTCCATGATTTTCTTCAATTATGACCAATCTGATGGTCTGGCCTCAAGTGGATACTTAAAAGAAATTAATGGTGAAATTTTTTATGGTACTTATGGAGGATACTACGTTCTGACCAACCAACTAAAACGTCAAAGTGAAGAGCTTCCAGAGGTCTATCTTACAGATTTTCAGGTCGCCAATCATGATTTTCCGATGGAAACGCACATTGACTTCACCGAAGAAATCAGCCTGGAATATTGGGAAAATAATTTTTCGTTTGCATTCACCTCTCCAAACTATAATGCTCAAACCAAGCTCACCTATGCTTATCAATTGAGCGGTCAGGATCAGGATTGGGTTTATACAAAGGATCGAAGATTTGCAATATACACGAATCTGGACGGTGGCACCTATACGTTTAAAGTGAAAGCGAAAACACGTGAAGGGGGCTGGGGTAAAATAAAGTCCGTATCGATTATAGTTGCTACCCCGTATTGGGAGAGCTGGTGGTTTTACACTGGGTGTATCCTGCTAATCGTAGGATTCATTTTCACATTGTATAAAATCAGAGTACGTGTTTTACAGCAACGTGCAGATATGGAGGCCCAGGAGCTTAGATTAGATGCGCTACAGAAAAGACTAAATGAATTAAATGCCACTCCTCCTGAAATTTCCCTTACCATCGAAGAGGTCAATGATAAGCTAAACACTCCCCTCAGCGAGCGGGAGTTTGAGGTGCTTAAACATAGTCTTGATGGCAAGACAAACAGTGAGATTGGAAAAGAATTATTTATCTCTACAAGTACTGTAAAATTCCATTTGCGCAACACCTATGGTAAATTAGGAGTGAATAATCGCAAAGAAGCCTTAGACTATGTTGTTAAAACGCCTTAAGTGTTTTACTCTCACCTTATTTTGCTTGAATGTAGCAGCTCAGACTACCATAGAAAGCCTGGAAAGAGAACTTCAGGCCCAGAAAGTTTCGGATTCCACCTATTTGATCACTCTTACGAAGCTGGCCAAAGAGTATGCTGAAACAAAACCAGACACAGCGCTGATCTTGTGCAATAGAGCGCTTAAGCTAAGTGGTTCGTTTAATGAAAAACTGAAAGGACAGGTATATGTGGCATTATCCACTAGCTACAGCTATCTCGCAGATTACGAAAAATCAACAACAAACGCATTTAAAGCCATTGAAATTGCTGAGAGATACCAAGACACCCTCACGCTCATTGATGCTTTTAACAATATTGGTATTGACCACCTAATGCAGGAAGAGGATCAAAAAGCGATCGAGTACTTTCAGCAAGTAGAAGCACTATCCCGACAGTTTGGAGATACGCTACGCTGGGGTCATGCACTAAACAACCTAGGTATGATGGCTGGTTATGCCGAGAACATTCAAAAAGAACTTGATTATTATGATCAAGCAGCATCGCTATTTCTCGCCATTGGAGAGCAGGAAGGATACGCCAACACGCTACTTAATTCCGGCACTACTTATTCACTCTACCTGGAACAATACGCAAAAGCTAACGAACTCTACGATGAGGCGTTGATCGTATTCAGGGATATCAAAATGAACTCCGGTATTCAAAACACACTTCAAAGCAAAGCAGAGAACCTTATGTTTATGGGACGAAATGAGGAAGCAAAAGCGATGGCACTTGAAGCACTCAATATTGCAAAGGACTACAGGTTTGCACAGGATGAAGTGTATACCTATGATCTTCTGAGTCAGATAGCTGTGGAGCAGGGAGATTACCAATCAGCCCTGCAGTACCTTGAAAACAAAAATGAGTTGGAAGCAGAGATTTTTACCAGCGAAAAATCCAGGCAGATTGCTGAACTCGAAACCAAATATCAAACGGAGAAGAAAGAGCAGGAGCTGGCAATAGCCACACTGCAGCTGGCACAGCAGCGTCTCGAAAAATACCTATTGATTGGTGTCCTTGTGGTAATTGTCATTGTGGGTGGCTTCATCATATTTTACCTCAGACAAAAAGCCAGTTTAAAGCAAAAATTATTGGGTGAAGAAATCGAAAACCTTAGACTAAAAATCAACTCTTTGCTGGGTGACAGCAATGCGATAAAGCTCAGTTTGGATGAGCTCAACCAAAAGCTTCACCAACCCTTAACGGAAAGGGAATTTGAAATATTAAATCTTACTGTTTCTGACAAAACCAATAAGGAAATCGCTGAAGAGGTTTTTGTTTCTGTGAACACAGTAAAGTATCATCTCAAAAATATTTACGACAAACTAGGTGTTAACAACCGCAAAGAAGCCTTGCATTTGATTGTTGGACCATCATAAAAAATAGTCATTATAGCTCCTATTCAATGATTTAAAAAAAACTACCCGCCAGGGTAGGACAAAACTAGCCCATAAGGTCAGGTGATTTTTAAATGGATAGCGGGAAGTTTGGATTCAAACTAAATCGCAATGCCATGACAAAAATTAAAAACTTAACAACTATCGGTGCTTTACTGATAGGATTATTATCAGTGAAGGCACAGGTATCCGGAACCTTCACCATAGGACCAGGAGCT
Organism: Ekhidna sp. ABH4_415; assembly: GCF_056161305.1. Classification (NCBI taxonomy): domain Bacteria; kingdom Pseudomonadati; phylum Bacteroidota; class Cytophagia; order Cytophagales; family Reichenbachiellaceae; genus Ekhidna; species Ekhidna sp. ABH4_415. Next base: position 83,328 of record NZ_JBSWYW010000006.1, on the reverse strand, counting down.
GATTATGAAACATTAACAGCTGCATTCTCAGGACTGCAATCTGCTGGTGGAATTAATGGAGATGTTATACTAGAACTCCAATCTGACTATGCCACTACCGATCTTGCTACGCTTGGTTATGTAGCTGGCAGTCTAACCTATTTTACGACGATCAGGCCAGCTTCAGATGTCACAGACCTCCAAATCAACCACGACTTCCGCATAAACGGGTCTGATAATATCATTTTTGATGGCTCTAATCCAATTACTGGAGATAAAGTCGTTCAAATCAATGGAGAGATCAGAATGTATACCCATGTCCGTAATTCCACTTTCAAAAATTTAAAAATTAATATTCAAGGCCGATACGGCATCTATGGTTCGAATGCAGGAGCTGTTTCAGGCGCACAATATTGGGACGATATTACCATTTCGGATTGTGAATTCTTTGCAGAGTCGCCTATTGATTTAAATGATCACGTTTATGCAGTGTACTCTTACACCACCTCAGGTCCTCAATCCGGTTTTCCAAATAATATTGTAGTGGAGAACAACAAATTCTATGGTTTAAATAGAACCAACCAGGTAGGACTCATTACATGTATTTTCGTAAACACCGGACTTAAAGCTTACAACAATTCCTTAAGCCATGAATTTACGGCATATGAAAATCGATTCAATGGAATTTCTGCTAGCTATGATGGCAATAATGAAATCATCCATAATTCTATTTCTGTCCGTGGAGGAAGCACATCAAATGATGCATACATCTCCGCAATTAGCCTAAGTTCCACAACTGCAGGAGGGAAGGTTCTAAACAACATTATAAGTATAAACAGCTCTGGTAGCTCTGCCTCTAGCAAGCAGGCAATTAATGCAGACAAATCATTGGTCAGTCTGGGCTACAACAATGTGTACATTTACGACGATGGAATAAGTGAAACGAGATACATCAATAGCTATACAACAATCCAAGAAGCATCGGCTTATTCCCCTTCGCTAACATTTTCAGAGCCATCTTTTGTCAATCCTTCAATTGGCGATCTCACTTTATCTGCATCCTCTGAGACTAATCCAGAATTCCGTGCCATTGCTAATACGACAATCACTACGGACCACAATGGAAACCTGAGAAATAGCCAGGTTCCAAGCAAAGGGGCATTTGAAGCATCTAATCGTATCGCGGACATTACGGTTTTTACTCATGCAAACAAATATGAAGATGCAGTTATTATTAATACCAACTCTACTGTCTTGCTTGAAGTGACCAATGGAACAGACCTGACTTCTCTCAACCCTTCAATTGGTGTATATGTAGGTGCATCCATTGACCCAAATGGTATCGCTAGAGACTTCACCACCCCCCAGGACTACACTGTCACTGCTGAGGATGGCACTACCACGGAGGTTTGGACCGCTACCATCGTACATCAAAATGATACTCCCACGGACATATTGCTCTCTTCAACTGATATTGATGAGAATAGTAGCATAGGAACAGTTGCGGGAACGTTCTCTACAGAAGATGTTGATGCAGATTCACATACTTACAGCCTCGTTGCTGGAGCGGGAGACATTGATAATAGTGCTTTTTTAATCAATGGAAATGCTCTCGAATTAAATACTTCTTTGGATTATGAATCCAAAAACAGCTACTCTATACGAGTAATGACTGATGACAATGTTTCATACGGAGGAACATTTGAAAAAGTATTCACGATTACCATCAATGATCTTCCTGATGAAGCACCAACTGCTATTTACCTTGATAATGATATGGTGGTTGAAGGAGCTCCAATCGGAACAGTAGTGGGCATGTTATCGACTCAGGATATTGATGTGGTAGATGATCATGTATACACACTGGTTTCAGGGACAGGTGATGAAGGTAATGCACTCTTTGATATTGTGGATGATAAGCTTGTAACAGCAACCAGTTTTGACTTTTTAGATGGTTCATCCTACTCTGTGCTTATCAGAACGACTGATAATGGTGGCGCTTCATTAGATCAATCTTTTATCATAAATATCAAAGAAGTAAATGACGGCCCGCAGGGAAGTGCTGCAAGCTCTGAATACAAAATCACTCCTGATGCCCGGTATAGCTACTCCTATTTTGGAGAGGATATTGCTATTTCCAATGGCTATGCATTTGTTGGCGCTCACGCTCATGATTACGATGAAAACGAGGAGAATTGGGTAAGAGATGCAGGTGCCGCTTTTGTTTTCGAAAAAGATGAAGTGGGTAGTTGGAGCCAGACACAAAAACTTGTAAGACCATCTAATAGATCCAGCTATGACAATTTTGGAAAGATATTAGCGATTGATGGTGATTATGCTGCCATTGCCATGCCATATGAAGAAGGTACAAGTACCGGATTTAGTGATGGGATCATTTTGATGTACGAAAAAAATGAATCTGGCACATGGGAATACAGGCAAGAATTGACTCCTTCTGGATCGAATGATGATGGAATCGAATTTGGATATGATGTGGACCTGGCCGGTGACTATCTTGTTGCCTCGGCTCTATATGACGCATACGACGAAAATGGAGAAAACTACCACAGTGACGCTGGAGCCGCCTACATTTTCAAAAGAAACGCCTCTGGAGTTTGGGAGGAAGTACAAAAGATTGTTGCAAGTGATCGAACTACTTATGGGTCCTATTATGGTGAAAGCGTGGCTATTACAAATGGATACATTGCAATTGGTGCACCCGAAGCAAATAGCCTTGCAGAAGATGGTCTAACGTTGCTTGAACAAACCGGTGCTGTCTACATGTATGAAGAAAATGAAAGCGGAGAGTGGACAGAGGTAGCTAAACTAGTCGCTAGTGATCGACTAGAGTATGAGTACCTCGGTTACAACATTGATATAGATGGGGAAACGCTCATTATTGGTAATAATGAAAAGTATGTTGAAGGGGTGTCCTGGGCTGGACAAGTTTATGTTTTTGAAAGATCAGAAGCTGGAATTTGGAGTGAGACAGGAAAGCTGACTGCAGATGTACTTATTGAGGATGGAGAATTTGGAAGAAGTGTATCAATTAGTGGTAATAACATTGCCGTTGGTGCTTACTACGTTGATCCAACTGCTGATGGAAGTGGGGTCTACATATTCTCTAAATCAGGTAATGAGTGGATTCAAAGCGATATAATTACTCCCGCTTTTTACGACAACAACTCCGATTTTGGCAATTATATATCATTAGATGGTGACGATATCATAGCATCAGATATCTATGCAAATCTGGATTCTGATGGAGCAAACCCCATGACCAACTCCGGAGCGGCTTACATCTTTGGTCTATGTAATAATCCAGATCTACCAACGATTGAGGCTAGTGAAAATCAAACCTGTGATGGCACTACTGTTACCCTTTCGATAGGAGATGCCGAGTTGAACGACGCTTTGACATGGGAATGGTATTCGGAAAGTTGTGGAGGTACACCTATTGGATCTGGTTCATCTATTGATGTTAGTCCTTCTGCAACAACTACCTACTATGTACGGGGAGAAGGAGCATGTTCAAGCTCAACCACCTGTTCATTCATCACCGTCGAAGTGTATGAATTATGCCCTCAAAATGATATACTAACATTCTCACTTGAGGAGCAAACCAGCGATGCTGTAATTGACCCTATCAATCATACCGTAGGTACAGAGGTTGAGATTGGAACAGATGTTACAGCTCTTACTCCTGTAATCACAGTGTCTAAGGGCGCAACGTATTCTCCAACAGGAGCACAGGATTTTACTAATACAGTGGTTTATACTGTAACGGCAGAGGATGGATCTGCACAAGAGTGGAATATCTCTGTGATTGTAGGTGAAAATACCGCTCCTACGCTTGAGACCGCATTTCAGGATTTATCCGAAGAGGAAGGATTTGGATCGGTACAGGTAAGCTACGCAGGTGCCTTTGCAGATGCAGATGGTCATGCCTTAAACATCTCCGTTGAAAGCAGTGATACTGATGTAGTGACAGTAGCGGTTGCAGCCAATAATAACATCCAAATAACGGAAGTTGGAGTAGGAACTAGTGCAATCACTGTAACAGCATCTGATGGGTTTGGCGGATCCGTTACTGACGAATTTACTTTTACCATTACTGAAGCTCCCAATAATGCTCCTAGTGTAGCTAATCCTATTGCTGATGAAAGCTTAGAGGAAGGCTTTGAATCTACAATAGTAAACTTAACCAATGTTTTCGCTGATCAAGACGGTGATGTACTGACCTACAATGCTACGAGCAGTAACTCTTCTGTAGCAACTGTTGCGATTTCTGAAACTACACTAACAATCACTGAGGTTGGCATTGGGACTGCAACGATCACAGTGACCGCAGCTGACGGGAACGGAGGGTCTGTATCTGATGAATTCACCTTCACTATAACCGAAGCTCCGCTTGGGTTTGAAGATGAACTGACCGTAAAGGTTTATCCAAATCCCACTACCGATTTCGTCTTTATCGAATCCAGTGAAGACACAATGGTTCATTTGAACGATTTGAATGGACGATCGATTCAATCGTCAAAAGGAAGGATTGTCCAAATGGATGTTAGAAGCCTGAGATCAGGAACGTACTTCCTGCGGATTAGTAGGGGTAAGACCACAACGATAAAACGCATCATAAAGGCAAACTAAGGCAGCATTAGCTAATGGCTATTGCGATGGCCGGCTCCAGGAGTCGGCCTTTTTTATTGATTTTCAATATATTGCATCACACTAATCACTTAATCACCATGAAAAAATTAATTTCAATAGTCACGCTATCTGCGTGCTTGTCATGTCTTCTGGTTTTTGTCTCTTGTCAGGAAGATCCACCTGAAGTAGAAGATGAGTTTGGAATTCTTTCCCTTTCGCTCGAAAAATCTATTTCCATAATTGAGACAAAAGGAAGAGCAAACGCGATTGTTCCTGTAGAAGATTTTATCGTTGAAATATACGATGAGAGCGCCGTACTGATCGAGTCATATGAAACTTACTCAGTTGTCCCGCCAGAGATTGAATTGCCAATCGGCAACTATACAGTGGTAGCTCACTCCAATAATGAGGCTGCAGCCGAATTTGAAAATCCATATTACTATGGAGAGGAAGCGTTTACGGTTCTTTTAGGCGAAACGAGCTCTGTCTCTTTGGTATGTGAGTTAGCCAATGTGAAAGTTTCTGTTGAATACTCAGAAAATATCACGTCCGACTTTCAGGCATACCAAACAACCGTATCCAACAGCACAGGTGACCAACTCATATTTAACGAGTCTGAGACACGTGCAGGGTATTTTGCTGTCGATCCCCTAAGCATTACTGCACAGCTCACCTACGTTGAAGTGGATGGCGATGTGAATGAACTGGAATTCACTGGTTCTATACCTGATCCCCAGCCAAAAACACACTATACAATTGTAGTAGATGCAATATTCCAAAATGGTCGTGCTACTATCAATATCACGCTGGATGATTCAACGAATGATGAGGTGATCAATATTGGAAATACAAACCTTGATGTGGATGGGGATGGTTTCACAGTTGGGGATGGAGACTGTGATGATACGGATCCTTCTATTTATCCCGGCGCTGCAGAAATTGCCAATGATGGATTAGATCAGGATTGTGATGGGTTTGACTTGGTAGAAGATGCTGATGGAGATGGATTCTCAATATCAGACGGAGATTGTGATGATAATGACTCTTCTGTCTATCCGGGAGCTACAGAAATACCTAACGACGGTGTAGATCAGGATTGCGATGGGTCAGATTTGGTTGACGATGTGGATGGTGATGGAGTTTCTATCGGAGATGGAGACTGTAATGATAATGATTCATCTATTTATCCCGGAGCTACAGAAATACCTTATGATGGGATTGATCAAAACTGTGATGGATCTGACCTTACAGATGTAGATGGTGATGGAGTGCCTTTTCCGACTGATTGTGACGACACCAATCCATCCATTAGGCCAGGAGCTCCTGAAATTCCCTATGACGGTATAGATCAAAACTGTGATGGATCTGACCTTACAGATGTGGATGGTGATGGAGTTTCTTTTCCAGCTGACTGTGATGACACCAATCCTACTATTCGACCAGGAGCTCCTGAAATTCCTTACGATGGAATCGATCAAAACTGTGATGGCATGGATCTCACAGATGTAGACGGGGACGGGTTTAACTTTCCATTTGATTGTGATGACAACAATTTTTTCGTTAACCCAGGTGCCAATGAAATTATTGGAAATGGAATTGATGATGACTGTGATGGATTTATAGACATCATTCCTTAAAAAAGGTTTCGTTGAAAGTTTTAAAGGCAGCCTGGGCTGCCTTTTTTATTTTCCTTCCTCCCGATCTATAAAATGCACCTCCTGAATTTTGCCTTCAGCTACCTTATACATCACGATCGCGTAGATTTTTCTACCTTCTCCAAACGTAACTTCTTCGTGTTCGATCACGGTATTATTCACCGCAATGCGATTGAGCAAATTGCAATTCAGATCAGGCGTTAGGGCAAACATGTTTCCGTACTGCGCCCGCATCGTTTCTTTGCCCTGATAAAGCAACTCTCTTTTATCATTGTAAACTTTCACCGAATCCGAATATGGCTCGACAAAGGCATCAATATCACGATTATTGTATGCTTCCAGTTGGGCATTGGCAAGCTCCTCAGGTGTTTGAGAAAAAATAAAATTGGTACTTAAGCAAGCAAAAATTGATAAAACAGATATTTTCATTTTTTACATGATTTGTTCGTAAAATACACGCTCACTCACATTCATCCAGGTGCTCACATCTTTTCGGAATTTATCAAACGCCTCATACACCTTTTTGCTCGGGGCATCTTTTTCACATAATTCAGCCAACGCCTCTTTGGTGTAACCCTTGAGAGCTTTTAAAACCTCCTCAGGAAACGGCGCGACGGTCACATCTGTTTCGTTGATAATTTTCTGCAAGTACTGTCCGTTCTTCGCATCAAACTCTGCACCCATCCATCGGTTGGTCCGGTAGCACGCAGTTCGGATGATTTCCTGCAGATCAGAAGGCAATGCATCAAACTTGGGTTTGTTGATCATCATCTCCAATGCCGGTCCCGGCTCATGCCAGCCCGGGTAGTAATAGTACTTGGCCACATTATAAAATCCCATCAGGTAATCATGGAAAGGCCCAATCCATTCCGTCGCATCGATAACACCTCGTTCCAGGTTGGTATAAATTTCTCCGCCCGAGACAAGTACCGGGGTACCTCCTGCTTTTTCCAGCACTTTCGCCCCTAATCCCGGAATCCGCATTTTCAAGCCCTGTAAATCTTCAATTGTTTTGATCTCATTCTTAAACCAGCCGGCCATCTGCACGCCGGTATTTCCACACAGTATCGGTTGAATATTGAATGGTGCATAAAGCTCCTCCCAGAGCTCTGCACCTCCGCCGGAAATGATCCATGAACCCATCTGCTGTGCATTCATACCGAATGGAACCGCTGCGAAAAACTGTGCGGCCGGTACTTTTCCAGCCCAATAATAGGCGGCTCCATGATTCATTTCCACGGCCCCATTACTTACTGCATCAAAGCCTTCTAGTGCCGGGATCAGCTCTCCTCCACCGTATACGGTAATCTCCATTCGGCCCCCAGACATTTTCTTTACCCACTCTGCAAGAAGCTTACAGCCTTCACCTACCACGGGAAAATTGGGCGGCCAGGTGGTGGTCATCTTCCACCGATAGGTATTGTTGAAATTGATATAGGGTCCGTGGCTTTTTTCTTCGGATTTCACACAGGAAGCCAGCGTGGTAGCACCTGCTGCAGCCAGAGCAGATTTGGTTAGGAAGTTGCGACGTTTCATAGTGCCGCTAAAGTTAGTACTACTTTCTTATGGATTGAAAATTCACTCCCTGGGACAACAACTCCTGCTCCATATTCACATATTGTAACTTTTCCATCTTACTTACTTCCAAACTAAAGAAGTCAAACTCCTCCACGACCTTGCCCTGTAAACGATACACACCCTGTCCTCGAAACGGCCAGGCAGCAGCTGAAGGAGGAAAATGTACCGTATCAATAAACCGGCCTTCCCGGTCTACAAACGTTCCGAAATTCATCCGCTTACCGTTCGATGTACCTGTATGCTTAACTGCTACCAGGTAGCCCAGCATCGTCACATTTTTCCCCAGAAAGTCAGGCAGTTGACGAGAAAGGATGCCTCGCTCATCCGTCTCCAACAGATCGAAAGGATTGCACAGCGGGAAGCCCAGCAGATCCATTTCATCAAAGGCATGCTCTCTAGGATCTTCATCTAGGTTTGGCAGCTTCCAGGACTTTATGGGTGCCTGAAATAACTGGTTTTTATCCCGATCCACTCCGGAACCTAAAATGAAATGTACTTGCCACAAGATTTCTTTTTTGGTCAATCCACAAAAACGTAACGCTCCCACTCTCACCAGCAGCTTGATTTGCTCCAGCGAAATATCCACCCGCTCAATGAAATCGTCCAGATCCAGGTACTGCCCATTAACCGCCCGTTCCTTCAGTATTTTTTCAATCACCTCCGTATTCAGACCTTTCACCATGCCCATCCCAAGGTAAATGGTCTTGCCTAAAATGACCGTCAATCCTTCGCTATGATTCACACAGGGCGCCTCAATTTCTGCCCCTTGCATGCGTGCCTCATGCACATAAAACTCCACCCGGTAAAAGCCTCCTCCATTGTTGATCACCGCCACCATGTACTCCAACGGAAAGTAAGTTTTGAGAAATAGTGCCTGGTAGCTCTCCACCGCATAAGATGCTGAGTGCCCCTTGGCAAACGCATAACCGGCAAAGCTTTCGATCTGTCGCCACACATCAGCCGCCAGCTCATACGGGTGGCCCAAATCTTTACAGTTTTCAAAATACCGGTCCCGCGCTTTCTGAAATTCATCCCTGGATCGGTACTTCCCGGACATTCCCCGACGTAATACATCCGCCTCACCCAGCGTCAGCTTAGCAAAATAGTGTGCCACCTTGATCACATCCTCCTGGTACACCATCACCCCGTAGGTGTCGGGCATAATGTCCCACAGCACCGGATGTGCTTCCTTCCTTCGCTCTGGGTAGCGATAGCGAAGAATGTACTCCCGCATCATCCCGGACTTGGCCACCCCCGGACGGATGATCGAGCTGGCGGCCACCAGTCCCATGTACTCCTGCACCTGCAGCTTTTTCAACAGCATTCGCATGGCAGGAGACTCAATGTAAAAACACCCGATAGCATCTGCTTGCATTAATCGCTCCCGGATGACGGGATCATTTTTGAATCGCTTGAAATCATGGATATCGATCGGTGGGACATCCGGGCAGTTTTTAGCAATCACTTCCAGTGTATCCTTGATCTTACCCAACCCCCGCTGACTCAGGATGTCAAACTTGTAAAGCCCCACATCTTCTGCAATGATCATATCAAAATGGGTGAGCGGATATCCCTTTGGTGGAAGGCTGGTGGCGGTGAAATAATGAATGGGCTTATCCGAAATGAGGATGCCTCCTGCATGGATGCTCAGGTGGCTTGGAAAATCCTTCAGTCGCTCACTGTACCGGTGAATCAAACGACCGATGTGATCCAGTTTGGACTGATCACTCTCCGCAGCGATTTTTTCGATTTCATAGCCAGGCAGACCAAATACTTTTCCCAACTCCCGCATCACTGCCCGATGCTGAAAGGTGCTGTAGGTAGCAAGTAAAGCCACTTTCAGACCCTTTTCAGACTGCCCGAACCGTTCAAAAATGTAGCGGGTGATATCATCCCGATCCTTCCACGAAAAGTCAATATCAAAGTCCGGTGGGTTCTGGCGAAACAGGTTGATGAAACGCTCAAAGTAAAGATCCAGATCAACCGGATCTACATCCGTGATTCTAAGCAGGTATGCCACGATACTGTTAGCACCACTGCCACGCCCAACATAATAATACCCCTTGCTTCGGGCATACTTTAGGATGTCCCAGTTCACCAGAAAGTAGGAAATAAACCCCTTCGTCTTTATCAGATCGAGTTCTTTTTTAAGCCGTTCATGAATTTCCGGTTTCGGGTGATCCCCGTATCTATACGGGAGTCCCTTCTCACAAAGCTGTACCAATAGCTCCCAGTCCTCCTCATCCGATCCGGTATACGTTTTGATGTTTTGGTGCCGCTCAAAATTTCCAAACTCAAAATCGATTGCACACCGGTCAAATAGCCGCTTGGTATTTACGATAATCTCGGGATAATCACGATAGCATTCCAGCAACTTTCCCAACGGATACATCACATCATCCGGGTGTCCTTCATCAGATTTTGAAAGTTTACTCAACAGCGTATTTTGATCCATCGCCCGAAGTAGGCGATGCATATTGAAGCTCACTTTGTCCTCACGGAAAGAAACAGTCTGCAGCACCACCAGTTTATCCAGCTTTTTACTCCATCCGGTCATGGAGAACCTGACCATGTCACGAGGACGCACACCTAAAAATTCATGGGATTTAAGTGACCAGTCAAAATCAAATCGAAACGGATAAATAACAAATGCATGCTCAAACTCAGGTGCTCGATCCGGGAAATAATTTCCCTCATGAAGATGCTCGGAGAGGTATTCATTCAGCTCCCGAAACCCCTCGTTGTTTTTTGCAATCCCCACAAATTTCTGCTCATTGCCATTTCGGAAATCAATTCCGAGGACAGGCTTGATCTCCTGCTCCTTTGCCAGACGAACAAAGTTGAGCGATCCGGCAGTCACATTGATATCCGTCAATGCCAGCTCATTGATGCCGAAAGCTTTTGCCTGAGCCAGCAGTTCCTCCACGGAGAGCGTGCCGTACTTAAAGCTGTAATATGAATGTGTGTTGAGGTACATGATTAGTCTTTAATCCACCCCCTACCCCCGCCAGCGGGGGATACTATGGCCTGATTTTTGGATTTCAAAAAACACCTTAAATCTCTCCCTTTGGAGGGAGCTAGAGGGAGGACTCTTATAAAGACAGTTTTTTGAAAGTCAAAAATCATATTTGAATCATCTTAATTGGTGAGAAAACAATCATGATCTCAACCTCCTGCTTCTAGGCTTTGGTAGGGAAATATCATTCTGACGTATAATTTCCATCACCTTATCCTCTATCGCTCGAGTCACACAATTAACTTGGGTTAAAACTGCTTCATCAGAAAATCGAAGAACTTTAAAACCAGCCTGCTCCAATCGTTGCTGCTTCTTATGGTCTCTCTCAGCAACCTCTTCATAACTGTGCGTAACTCCATCAACTTCGATGATGAGCATTAAATCCTTGCACATAAAATCAGCTATGTAATCCAGCACAGGTCTTTGCCGTCGGAAAGTGAATCCCATGACACCTCCTGCTCTAAGAACATATTTCCAAAGGCAAGCTTCTGCTTTGGTCATTTCCTTTCTTAACCTCTTGGCATTAGGCTTTAAAGCTTTGTTGTATCCGTAGTTGTTTCGGCTAGATAATTTCATTATTTATTCAATTAGTTCATTAAATCCACCCCCTACCCCCGCCAGCGGGGGATACTGTTTCGTCCATTTTCAGCCTGCTTTCTTCGAAATCCGCAAATCACCCTTAAACGGGTTGAACGTTCGCAGCGCTTTCACGCCAACTGTCTTCGCTCGCACGACAGACCGATCTCCATGCTTCAATCGCATCTTATCCACTGCCTGGTAGAGGTTGATGATCTCACCCGTGTCTTCAAACAAGTTGATTTGATAGTTGCCATGCACCAGGCTGCTAAACCGCACACCTACCAGCCGTACCCGCAAACGTCGATCGTAGAGCTTATCGAACAGCTCCAAAATCCGTGGGATCAGGATATGATCCGCAGATGTATATGGCACTCTGACCTGCTGTGTGTAGGTGTTGAAATCGGCATACCGGATCTTCACCGCCACACATGAGGTGAGCTTATTTTCCGATCGAAGCTGAAACGCCAGGTGCTCGGTCATAGCCAATATGATTTCCCTAAGCCTCACCACATCCGTCGTATCCTGATCGAAGGTGCGCTCAGTAGAGATCGACTTTCGCTCCGAATATGGGATCACCGGGGAATTATCAATCCCGTTTGCTTTCTCCCACATCGCAATCCCATTTTTGCCAAAGATCTGTGCCAGCAAATCACGCGGCATCTCCTGAAGGGTTTGTACCAACCGCACTCCCAGACCAATCAAGGTCTGGTGGGTTTTATCCCCAATCATGGGAATTTTGTTGACAGGAAGAGGAGCTAGAAAATTTCGCTCCCTGCCCGTTTCTATCCATAACTTGTTGTTTGGTTTGGCTTCTCCGGTAGCTACTTTGGAAACCGTCTTGTTGATTGATAAACCAAACGAAATTGGAAGCCTCGTCTCCTTGATCACCTTTTCCCTAAGCTCACTGGCCATTTTGTAGCATCCAAAAAACCGATCCATCCCCGACAGGTCCGCATAGAACTCATCGATGGAGGTCTTCTCGAACACCGGCACATGCTCGCTGATGATCTCTGTAACGTCATTGGAAAATTTGGTGTAATCCGCATGACTTCCTTTGATCACAATTGCCTCCGGACACAGCTGCATGGCCAGCTTCATCGGCATGGCCGAATGGATGCCAAACTTGCGCGCCTCGTAGCTGCAGGCTGCCACCACCCCTCGGTCGCTGGATCCCCCGATCAGAATGGGTTTTTTCTCCAGCCGACTGTCTCTCAACCGCTCTACAGACACGAAAAACGTGTCCAAATCCATGTGAAGAATTGACCGCTCCATACCGTAAATTTAGCTACTTATTTTAGTAATACTAAAATTATTAGTAATTGTTGGCAGTATTTCTCTGGTGGATTTTTATCGGATAAAATGGAATCAGCTTTTTACCTCTTCCCTTCCATCGGCATGGAGTGCGAAGCGACCTTTGTCTCTAGGGTGCACAAACTCATCTTTTGGCCAGGGCCAGCCGCCAAACTGAGTGCGCTGATACTCGCGAATAGTATCATAGATTTCTTCCTGGCTGTTCATCACAAACGGTCCCTGCTGCACGACTGGTTCTCCAATCGGTTTTCCCTGGAGTAAAAGCAAATGTGCTTCTTCGCTTCCATTTTTCAGTACCACTTTTTGATCGGCATGCAGGTCAGCTCCCTGCTGCTCAGTCAAGGTTTGACCATCTATATCCAGTGTGTCGCCTTTATAGAAATAGATGGATCGATTGACTTCCTTGTCTGCTATCGGTAATTCCAGTTGACCATTTGATTTGATCTTAATTAGCCAGACCGCTACACCATTTTCGGGATCAGCTGCCCAGGAATCTGGAGTAGTGTCCAGCGATTTGGTTTCATTAAAATCACCGGCGATAATCGTTACTTCCGCATCATCGGTTTTATGAATCGGAATGTCTTCTGCCCATAACGTTTTGTAATGAGGCTCCACAAACTTGCTTCGTCGTGGCAGATTAAGCCAGATCTGGAAAAGCAAAAGTGGATTGTCTTTATCAGCATTCACCAACGGAAACATCTCGGAATGCAGCACGCCTTTCCCGGCGGTCATCCACTGCACATCTCCCTGTCCAAATCGTCCGGTCGCTCCCATGGAGTCTGAGTGATCCACTAATCCTTCCGGCACCACAGTGATCGTCTCAAAGCCCCGGTGTGGGTGTTGAGGAAAACCCGGCACACGCTGACCATGATACATGCGCCAGCCATCTTTGATGGTAAAATCCTGCCCGATCATTCTTCCCTTCAGATGCTCCGGATCAGGACCCATCTCGTCATTTCCTTTTGGAAAAAGATCTCGATGGTACACACAAAAAAGAAAGGGATCCTGTGTCTCCCATGGAAAGCCTAGCGGCTTGATTTGTTTGATTGCTGACATACCGATTTTATATTTTAATCATTAACTGGTAATACGCCAATCAGGTTCAGAAAAGCAAGATCAACAACTCTCTACAGCCAGCATTCCGTTAAGCAATGGACCTCAGGCTAAGCTCGTCTCAATGTCATCCTGCAAAGGATCTATGAACTTCTGTGCTTCGATCTCCAGAGATTCTTCCAGAATGACAACAGAGCGAAAACAGGTTCCACTTAGCCTGAGGTCTATAATAACCAATCACTATTTTTACTCCATGAAACGTATCGCCATTTTCTGTGGATCCAAAATGGGCAATGACCCGGCCTATGAGCAAGCCGCCCGGGAGCTGACTGAAGCATTGGTGGAAAAAGGAATCGAGATTGTGTATGGCGGTGGAGATGTGGGACTAATGGGTGTGGTAGCTGAGACCGTACTGGAAAACAATGGCACCATCACCGGTGTGATCCCGGATAAGCTTTATGAAATGGAAGTGGCCCATACGGGCATAACTAAACTGTACCGGGTAAAAGACATGCACGAACGCAAAGCTTTGATGGCCGATCTTTCTGATGGGTTTATTGCTTTACCCGGAGGCGTAGGCACATTGGAAGAAATGACCGAGGTGATGACCTGGGCACAGATCGGCTATCACAACAAACCATGCGCATTCCTCAACACCAATGGCTATTACGATCACTTCATTGCCTTCTTTGATCACATGGAGGAGCAGGGATTTCTGTACCAATCCCTGCATGACCAGGCGATTGTTGAGGAGGATGTGGGGAAGTTGGTTGAACTACTTATAAAAGCTCTTAATTAAAATCTGGTAATAGTATTTCTATCTTATTCTTATACTTATCTCTAACATTAGAAAAGTCTTCTCCAGTATTTATGCTTCTTGAGTAAGTCATGATTTCTGAGTCTCCCTGAAATGGTTCAAATAGTTCAGTAGTAGAATCCAACACTAGTTCACTATTAGGAATTAAATAAGTCCACATCGGGTAATCATTAAGAGATATCTCAGCCCGAATTTCATGAATATATGATATTTGCGTATTGACAAAGTCAATAACCATGGATTTATAGCTTTCAAATTCTTGCTCACCCTCAAATTCATTAGGATTAATAGGTTCTCTGAAAGAAATTTTTATCTCTTTGATACCATTAAGTAAATCCATCTGACTTCCAATATATTTTTCTTCGAACGGCCTAAATAACTCCATCTTCAAATTATAATCAGTATAATATTCATCAGAAATTGATGTGGCGGAGTTATCCAAGTAAGAGAGCTCTAATCCTGACCAGTTAGTTGTGTCAGAAGGATTCTCTATGTCAACTCTCGGATTTAACAGGTGTAAGTAAAGAGAGTCTTTATAGAGATTAGAAACTCTAACAACAATTTTTACTTTAAACGATTTGATAGTAAAAAAATCATATTGAAGCTTACTGAAAATTGTTAATGTATTTTCTGAAAACAGAACATTATCTAAAGCTTCTTTTGTTTTTATAGTAGATACCAAGCTTTCTTCTAGTTGCTTAGTTTTTGACTCATTTTCATTAATGATTTGTCTAAGCTGATTGGATTCTGAAAACGAAGATTGCAAAATCATTTCTAACTCTTTAGCAGAATTTTCAAGCGTGTGAGATTTAACCTTATTCTTATTGATTAGCATTTGTAACTCCTCGGAGTTGATCTTGGTCTGAGCTAAAGTCTTATACAGCTCAATCGTAGAGTTTGTTAAAGAGGCTTTATTCGCATCTATATCACTTTTTAATCTATTCAGTTCAAGATTCAACTTTTGCTCCACAACTTCAGTAACTTTTGAGTCTATCAATTCATTAATTCCAAAAAAACCTAACACCGTCAATATTATGGAGATTCCACCTATCCATTTTAAAAAATCAGATTTTATTGAATTTAAAGCATATATTTTGCCCATTTCAAACTCATCATAATCTAAATTGAATGAATGGCCACAGCTAGAACAATAGTTACTTTTTAATTCTATTTTATTTCGACATTTTGGACAATTTTTCATCTTAAAACTTTCTTTTCATATCCCCAACCACTCCTCAATCTTCCCTTTATTCTCTTCAAAAAGCTGCTGTCCAAACTCCTTGAGCTTGGCCATGTTTTCCTGTGTAGCACAGTCCATGTCCGGGTCTATGCCGGTGGCGTCCGGATCCAGGTCATTATCTATTCTGAGGTATTGCTTGGGGTTGTCAATTGTGCCATAGATCTTGTCCAACTGGTAGTGAGCAACATCCGCAGATCCGGACATCATAATGTCGATCACGGGCTGCACCCATTCTGCCATACCCCAGTTTTTCGCTTTGGAATATTTGTAGGATTTACGATTATGTCCTGTACCAATGGATAGGATTTTCATGTCCTTTGCGGTGGCTTCATCGCCATTGTCTTTGAAGATGGTTCTACCCTCTGCGTATGCCACAAGCGAAGGATTATTTACAAACACTCCACCATCAATCAAGGCAAAGGAGTTGCCTGCCTCAGAGGTCACACGCTCGCATTCAAAATAGGTAGGTGCTGCAGAGGTGGCACGAGCCACATCTTTCACACGAAAGTTGTAGTCCGGATCGCCTTTCGCTTTGTGCTGACCAAAGAAGTGACCCTTTCGGTTTTCAATATCGTACGTGGTAATGACGCAGGGTTTGAGCAAGTCTTTCAGCCAGGCTGCAGCAAAATAATCGTTTAGGGCATTCTCAATTCCTTTGGCCGGATACTTTTCATCCAGAATGCCGGCCACTGATCGGATCTTATGAAAAAAGGGAACATCGAAGATTTTGTCTCCACGCTCAAAGTAGAGGCCCACGACCTCCTCGGCTGAGAATTTCGGTTTGGTCGGTTCAGAAGCATCGGGCAGCAGAAAGGCGCAAGCCAAAATCCCACCTGTGCTGGTTCCAGCTACCAGGTCAAATTCGCTTGCAACCTGAACACCAAATGCTTTTTCTATCTCCACCAGGACTTGCCCTGGAATAATCCCTCGTATCCCCCCTCCGTCGATAGATAATATTTTCTTTATCGGAGGCATGAGTGAGTTGGTTAGTTGTGTAGATAAAGGTCACCAACCCGTTGACTAAAAACAATACCTAGTTAGGGGTATTCTGCTGAAATAATGGTACTATTAGAAGAACTTAAGTGGATATTTCAAATAAACGTAATTCCGCTAACTAAAAATTATCAAATGATAATGTGATTTAGCTTTTATTGACCTTTACTTTTTTGTATCCGAATAAAGCCAAAATGAGAGCAATAGCAACAAATACAATTCGTGTAATCTTTTTCATAGCAATGTGTGTTTAGAAATGATATATCAAAGATCGCTTGCTATGTGCCTGAAAATCAATACCCTAAAAAGGGTAATCTATCAAAAACCACTGGAATTCACCGAACCAAATCGCTCATCCATCGAATGCTAGAAATGATGTTTAAGGAATTGATGTGCATTTTCAAAGCAAATCCCTCTTGCAGCTTGCTCCACCGCTTGCTCGTTTGGAAGATGATAGTTGGCACCATCAATTTCGTGCAAGGTCTTTAGCTTTTCCTTCAGGTCTTTTTCGAAATCATCAAATAAAAGTGAGTTACCATAATCCTGTGTTGGATCTATGTATCCCTCAAAATCAGTACCTAGTGTAAAGTAGCTCCAGCACTTCGCTTTTTGATCGGCTGACAGTTGATCCGTGTTTAGTATTGTATCTACCATCGCTTTCAGGTTCTTCCAGATCAGGTCAATACTGTTGACCTTATCCTTCTTGTCACCCAGGATGCGCTGGTCAAAGCAGATCCCAATCAGTCCTCCTGTTTTAGCTGCCCAGACCACATCCTCTCCGCAGGCATTGATGTTCCAAGGGTAAAATCCATCCTTTTCATCAAAGTCATTTTCCCTACTTGCATATTCGATGGTCTGATCCAGGGTGTCCCAGCCACTGTAGCCTACATGACTCAGGATGACCGGAATGGTATCTCCTTTGGAAATGCATTTAGCAACGATGTTTTCATAAAACCATTTTCGTGACTTTGCGGCGGTATGCTTTAGGTCAATTAAAATTCTGCGCCCTAAGGCCTGGTCACGATCCAGCTGTTCATTTAATCCCAATAGAAGCCTGACTGCCTCTTCCCCCTCTGGTTGCATCCCTTCATTCATCCCATCTGTTTGATCTGATAGTATCCTCAATGCGTCTGGCATGCTATGCGCATGACCGCCCAGATAGTTATTGAAATGATGGGCAAACGTGACAAAAAAGATCGGTTTGGGCCACAGTTTCAATTCCATGATTCGATCGGTTAATTTATCCAGATGGGTGTCTGTGCCCAGTGCATGCATCCCTTCGATGGTTAGCACCATAGCTATCTCATCGTTATCTAATGTGGATTTGACCTGATTGTAGTCCTCACATACCACATATTTTCCAGTCGCATCCAGGGACTCTGGATAGTTCTTTCGCAGCTTGCTTGTCCGTTTCCACAGTCTTCGGATGCCGGGAATGTAAATCCAGTTACGCATTCTTTCTCCACTCTTGCTGAGTAGAAAGTCACGCTCGCGAATGAGCTCTTCATAGTAATCGTAATCTTTGGATATGAAAAATTTGATTCGCCTGATGGGCATGCGCATCAAAAGTGATTGGAGAAATGCACGTGCAATCTTCAGAATGGTAGGTGCCCCAGTAATGAAAGCGAAAATGGCCTGAAACCATTTAACAGGATTTAGAAATCCTAATCCGGAGGTGGATAAAACATCCAGAATACGGATCAGTTTGTTTTGATCGATTTGCCCGCCTTTATAAAATCCTTTTTCAAAAGGATAGAGGGAGGCAAAAACCAGTTTTGTTTCACCATTCCAAAGCTTCACCGGGTCACACTGAGAATAGCTAAAGGCTCGTTTTCCCTTTTCCTGTTTTTTAAAGTTGCTCAGCACAACGTTCCACGGGTTGTATTTACCTGGATTCTTTTCATTTTTGGTATGCCTCATCCAATGAAAAGCACGCGAATGAGGATGGCAATGCAGGTCTGCATATTTTCTTTTCATAGCATAGTGAGTAGGTGAGAATTAAAGTTCTCTATTCTAGGTCTGAAAGCCAATACCCGAAAAATGGTAAATGAGCTACCCGAATAGTTTTTGAGATTTCTTCTTCACACGGTAACCAAAAGTGATCATGACTGGGGGGTATAACATGTATGTAAACCCTGCAATTCCGAAATTCATGGCTCCATGACCAAACGGATGAAAGAAAGCAATAATGGTTGAAAGAAACGGAATGGCACTCATTAGTAAATTTTGCCACAGGCTTACCTTCGTGGTAAACGTCTCATATTCATTCAGATCCAGTTCTTCTCTTTTCTTGTATGCCTCGCGGTAGAGCCAGGTCATTGCAACGAATATCATCGTGGCTCCAGCTCCATAGGCTGTCATCAGAAGTGTCATATTATCGCTATTCATCTGGCCTCCAAAATCGTTCATGAAATTATCCGGCCTCCCAAATATTAAACCACCATATAGCTCCACCAGAAAACGGGCTAAAAACTTTAAAGGATACACATAGATCAGCAAGAGAAATAGTAAGAAGGTATTGATCGAGACTGTTTTTGTGTTTTGCAATCCGTATCTCAGAAAGTATACATAATGCTGATACCAGATCACTACGATCAATACAATACATATAAAAGAAGGAATGATGTCATAAATAGCTGCTCTAAGCTCAGTGAAAGTTTCCGGTACGGCTGAAGACAACACCACCAAAGTGAATGCAACCGCAAACACCGCATCACTGAATGTTTCAATACGTGTTTGGTTAAGTCCCCGATACCTGAAATTGGGGTCTAGTCCGACTAGCTGATCTTTTAAATCCCTCATAAACCGATTAGTTGACTACTCAATGATAACCATTCATCTACAAAATAATCCCCTGATAGAAAATAAAAAGGCCATCAGATCATCAGGCGTTTTCAATTATTGAAAAACCAACTCTCAAGCACTATGAACAAAAGCAAAAGATTTTTTGGTATGCTAATGCTATCGCTTCTCAGCTTTATGGGGTTAGCACAATTGAGCACTCCTCCTGGTGGAGGGAGTCAACGTTCCTTTGTGAAACAGCACATTGGAGGTGTTGGCTATGTAGCTATTGAATACAGCAGTCCTGGAGCCCGAGGCAGAACCATCTATGGCGGTGTGGTACCCTACGGATTCAATAATCTGGGCTTTGGATTGAGCACCGCAGATAATCCATCACCATGGCGAGCAGGTGCAGATCAAAATACGACATTCACCTTTTCGCACGATGTAAAAATTGAAGGAAAAGATCTTCCTGCAGGAAAATATGGTTTCTTCGTAGCTCCGGCTGAAGAAGGTGCATGGACCGTGATTTTCTCTAAAGACAACAATCATTGGGGTAGCTTTTTCTACAAGCCTGAAAATGATGCACTCAGCGTAGAAGTAGAAGCTGAAGATGCAGGCTTCCATGAATGGCTCACCTATGAATTCATTGACCGACAGCCTACCTCAGCAACCGTTGCTTTGATCTGGGGTGATAAGAAGCTTCCAATCAACATCGAGCTTGCAGATCCGGTAGGTGCACACATAAAGCAGCTCACGGCAGAGCTTAATAATCAGGCCGGATTCACTGCAACAAACTACAGCGCAGCAGCCAGATATGCATCCAGTGTGGGAGCGCATGAGCAGGCAATCGCATGGGCTGACCAAGCCATCAATGCACCTTTCTTCGGTCAGAAAAACTGGGCCACCATGTCTGCCAAAGGCGCTGTGTTAATTGCAGCCGGAAAAACTGAAGAAGCACAAGTTGTAATGGATGAGGCAATCAAACTCCCCGGAGCTACCGCTTTTGCCATTCATGGGTATGCTCGTCAATTAATAGCGGCAGGACAAAAAGACAAAGCGCTTGAAGTCTTTAAATACAATCACAAAACAAACGATGGTTCATGGCCTACTAATTATGGGCTTGCGAGAGGCTACTCCTCATTGGGAAATTACAAGCAGGCATTGAAGTACATGCAATTAGCGAAAGCTAATGTACCGGCAGGGGATACATTAAACCCTCCGATCATTGATCAGAACATTGAAAAACTCAAAAAAGGTGAGGACATTAACTGATTCATCACCAACATGACCGGAAGGCCTATCAACTTTATAGTTGATGGGCTTTCTTTTTTATCCAAAAACACTCGATCATTTTATCCGTTGATAACTATCTCACTTTAAATGATTTAATCATGCAAAAAACATTTTTAAGCCTCACCATCGGTTTAATGGCTTTGACCTCAATGGCCATTGACCCGGGAATGAAAAAAGGTACACCTGACATTGTTTCCATGTCGGTACTAGCGTTTAACCAGGATGGTATTCTTTTTATCGGCGATTCTAAAGGAGGTGCCATCTATGCCGTAGACCTGGGAGACAATCAAAAGAGCAATAACGAAGAACAGCTAAATATCCCCGATCTGGAAGATAAGCTTGCTGGATTGCTAGGTACTACAGCAGACAACATCATGGTGCATGATATGGCTGTTAATTCCATTTCTCAAAACGTATACCTGAGTGTGTCAAGAGGTCGTGCCAAGTGGACCTCCCGATGGGAAACACCGAATGATTTGGTAGATGCAATTATTCTTATCAAAATCACTCCCTCTGGTGATATGTCTGAGGCAAGTTTGGAGGACGTCAATTATTCTAAAGTCGAGATTCCGAATCCGGTTTCACCAGACATTGAGCACAGATGGAAAAAAGGAGCAACACTACGAAGTGATGCTATTACAGACATTGCATTTGATGGAGATAAGGTATATGTGGCAGGATTATCCAATGAGGAATTTCGTTCTGCCATGTGGACTGCCAGTTACCCATTCACTAAAGATGTGAAAGCCAACACACTTGAAATTTTTCATGGGGCTCATGGAAAATGGGAAACCGCATCACCAGTCAGGGCTTTTCTCCCTTATGAAATAAATAATCAAAAGCATCTGTTGGCCGCATACCTGTGTACGCCCCTTGTCACCATCGAAGCGAGTAAGCTAAAAGATGGGGAGCATGTAAAGGGAAGGACAGTTGCTGAATTTGGTTCGGGCAACTTCCCGATAGATATGGTGCTGTACCAAAACAACGGAAAGGACTATATCCTGATGTCTAATAGCGCGCTTCCTTTATTACTATTTGACCCGCAGGATGTGGCAGATTTTAAAGGTGAAATCACTGAAGAGGTGCAAGGATACCTTGCCGGGGTAAATTATACTCCACGTTCCGGTAATGGCGTACAGCAACTTGCAGATTTCAACACTAAGTACATTCTATCAACTCAGCGGCTACCAAACGGAAAGCTTGCATTAACTTCACTATCTAAAGAATGGCTTTATCCGTGATTAATATGAAAAGAATAATCAAAAAGGGAGGCCCACTGTGTCTCCTTTATTTTTTCCTGCAATCAAGCACTGCACTTGGTCAAAGTTTTTTTACTGCTAAAACGTTACCTAATACACCTGACTATGGAAAGATAACTACACGACTGGTTCCTGAGGAAATAGTAAGGTTGATTGAAAAAGAAAACTTTAGCTTCAGCGAATGGTCATCATTCTTTTATGTACAGACAGGTCAGGGCGCCCCGGCCGTCTTAGGCACTTACAGCATTGCTGACAATCACCTCTCTTTTAAACCCAAATTTTTACCAGATCCTAAGGTTCAGTATTTGGTCACTTTCTCGTACCCTAAACTAAATGCCCTGCTTGAAGAAAATATTACAGAGGAAGCAGAATTTACAGATATTGCTTCATTTGAGCCTCCTGAAACTTCTCAACCGGAAGTCATCTCTTTTATTCCGAGACTGGAAGAAGTTCCGGCAAACCTGCTTCGATTCTATGTATATTTTTCATCGCCCATGAGCCTGCAAAACCCGTATGATTATATCACGATCGTAGACAAAAACGGAAATGAACTGGTAGACCCATTTGTAATTATTCCTGAAGGGCTATGGAACATTAACCACACACGCCTCACGCTGCTACTTCATCCAGGGAGAGTGAAGCAAGGTGTTGGCCCAAATACGGCTTTAGGTGATGTATTAAAAGCGGGCAATAGCTATACACTCAAAATCAGTAAGGAATGGAAAGGAGCCAGTGGAGAGCCTTTAAAATCGGCATTCACTCAAACCATCAATGCCACCAATCCCCTGGAGCGTGCCATGAACATCAATAGCTGGGCACTGAGAGCTGAGCGTAAAAACGTTGGTGTTTTACATGTTGTCACCGACCACCCATTGGATCAACCATTAGCTAAGCGTATGCTTTTCATTAGGGGTGAAAGCGGTCAAATATTACCATCCCGAGTGGAGTTCGACAGCCCGGAAAAATTCCGCCTTCTATGGCAATTGGATGATTCTGAAACATTGGAAATGCTCATAGATCCGCGTCTGGAGGATGTCTGTGGCAACACTCCACACTATGCATTTGACCTGGAGGGTACCGAGCGAACCCCTTCAAGAGAAGAGTTAAAACTTGAATTTAAACTGAATTAAAAAGGTTCTCCTAGGTTTTACTATTTGATTATGGATAATAATTCATAGATTTAGAATGGATTATAACAGAGATAAGAATGACAACAACTTCCTATTTCTGGTAACGAATCATACCAATGCGGCTAGCTGGCGTTTCATTGAGTCACCTAATCAAACCAAATATTTGGCTTCTGATCGGCATTTCCTTAGCTATTTTCATTTATTCCATTGAAATTAAGCTTCCGCTAGGGGTTGCAGGCGGTATCCCTTACGTCGTTCCTGTGGCACTTTGCTACTATTCAAAGAAAAGAAAACACTTATGGATCGTTGCAACGCTATGTCTTTTACTTACATGGATTGGGTATGCACTGTCACCTGACGTTGGCATTGAAATGTACATCCCTCAAACCAATCGGATAATGGCTTCAGCATCATTGGTGTTCATGGCCTTCTTCGTGGACATGGGAATAGGAAAAATCGGATATGTGGAACGCAGGCTGGACAGATCCGAAATTGAGATAAATGCACTATATAACTTACCCCTATCATTTGCTCATTGCGAGCTCATTATGAGTGAAAACAACCAACCTAAAGATTGGGTGTATCTAAACGTAAACAAGTCATTTCTGCTGGGTTTTGGATTAGAGCGGAAAGACCAGGTGATCGGAAAAAGATATAGCGAAGTATTTCCGGAAACGGTGGAAGATAACGCACAGTGGCTGACGCGGTTTTCGGAGGTTGCAGTAAAAGGCAAGGCAAATAATTTTGTCGAGCATTCTGAATCGTTGGATATGTGGTTTGATATCCATTGTGCCTCCCCGGCTAAAAATGAATTTATTATCGTCTTCCAAAATATTACCGAGTTCAAAAAAAATGAAGAAAGAATCATAAACCTAAATGATGAGTTGATTGCGATTAACAATGAACTGGAAGGATTTACATACTCTGTAGCCCATGATCTGCGGGCACCAATCAGAGCCATTAATAATTTTTCGAAAATATTGAAGGAAGATTTGAGTGGAGAAAATGCCGTTGAAAAAAATTCACATTATATCGATCGGATTATTGTGAACAGTGATAAAATGGGTCAGCTCATTGATGACTTGCTTGAATTCAGTCGATTAGGCAAGATCGAGCCCGTTCGCCAAGCTGTGAACATCGAGATGCTGGTCAAGCAAATCATTGAAGAGTTATTTCCAGATGAAAAATCAATAATAAAAGTTTCAGGCATTCCACATGTTCTGGGTGATTCGTCTTTAATCAAACAAGTATTTGTAAATTTAATTTCAAATGCACTAAAATATAGCGCCAAGGTAGAAAACCAAAAAGTAGAAATCTCCTCCTATCCTGAGGGTGACTATGTAGTAACAAAAGTTGAGGATAATGGAGCAGGATTTGATATGAAGTTTTCTGAAAAGCTTTTTCAGGTATTTGAACGCCTTCATCACATACATGAGTTTGAAGGCAATGGCATAGGCCTGGCTTTAAGTAAGCGGATAGTGGAAAAAATGGATGGGGAAATATGGGGTGAAGGTCAAGTGGATAAGGGCGCATCTTTTTATGTTAAACTAAAAAAATCATCAAATGAGTGACATCAGAATAGTATTAGTGGAGGACAATGAAGATGATGCAGAGCTTACGATTCGTACGTTAAAAAACTCAAACATTTCTAATGAAATTGTCTGGCTCAAAGATGGCGAAGAGGCGATTGATTACTTCAACAGCACTGGAAAATATGCTGAAAACAGCCACCCTCCCAAACCTCAATTAGTACTAATGGATTTAAAAATGCCCAAGGTAAGCGGGTTAGAAGTCCTAAAGGCTATTAAGGATAAAGATCAGTTAAAAGACGTGCCCTTTGTAGTAATGACCTCCTCAAGTCATGATAAGGATCTAAAAGAGTGCTACCAATACGGAGCTAATAGCTACGTAGTGAAGCCAATCGAATTTGAAGATTTTACAAAAATGGTTAAAGAAATTGGCCTGTATTGGAGCATCATTAATAGAACCCCAAAAAGTCAGAGTTGAAGCATAAAAAAAGGGAGCACCTTCGTACTCCCATAGCCGATCCCAATGTGCTGGTTGGATCGAACTTCGATCCGACGAGTTGTCGAATCTAATCACCGCCTAATTTACTCGCCTGTAAATGTAGATAGCTAATATAATAATTATCAGGAATTATTCTTAGTGAATATCTGATTTTCTTTTTCAGATAGTTTGTTGCCCCAGCATCCAACAGAGATTCGTTCTGTTGCGTTAATTTGCCGTGAGATGGTAAAATCCTTACTCTGCATTATTCTTTTCCCACAGCTAATCGTATTTGGGACAGTCAATCGTATTCAAAAAGCGATGGAGAAGAAGGAGTATGAGAAAGCCTATGAGCTGATCTCCAAAGGCTATGAAAAGGAACCTGACAACCCGGGGATAAGCTATTATCACGCCAAATTATTCTTCGATAATAGCTTCAGTGGATACAACATAGACACAGCAAGAGTAGCTATTGAAAAATCCATGCAGGCCTATGAAAATGCTTCTCAAGAACTTAAGGGGGATCTTCTCGAAGATGGAGTAACATACGACCAAATTAGATTGCTGTATGAAAAAATTAGGGACCAGGCTTTCCAAAATACCCTGAAAGACCTAACGATTAATAACATCCTTAAGTATCAAAAAATCTATCCCCAGTCTGTCTACGATGAAATACTCATTTTCAAAAAAGATAGCATTGAATATAATGTGGCAAAAA
Organism: Ekhidna sp. ABH4_415; assembly: GCF_056161305.1. Taxonomy (NCBI): domain Bacteria; kingdom Pseudomonadati; phylum Bacteroidota; class Cytophagia; order Cytophagales; family Reichenbachiellaceae; genus Ekhidna; species Ekhidna sp. ABH4_415. Next base: position 57,266 of record NZ_JBSWYW010000006.1, on the reverse strand, counting down.
GCATGAAATCACAAACAGCCCTTATCGATTTCATCGCTGATCACCCTGTATCGGTATTTAGACCCAAAGCTGATTCAATCTTAGATTTAATGCGCTGGCAATCACTTGAGAGCTCAGGCACGCTCAGAGATTATTATTCCTATCTGGATAAGTATCCCTACTCCCGACACAGGAAAAAAGTAGAGCAATACATTTTGAAGGTGTCCACCGCCTCTCACGCTACAGAAAAGTATACTTCTTTTATTTCACTCTCCGCAGTGCCTGCATTAAAGAAGCGGGCTGCTGACGTACTATTTTTTCTGGATAGTGACGCCAGTATGGCCGTCCACCCTTTAAAAGATTCGTTAACCACTGCCATAAAGCATCAGCAATTACAGCTTTTTCCAGTGGTGAGTGAAAGTCGAATTGGTTTCTTTGATCAGTCAGGAAATCTGCAGATCACACCTCAGTTCACCGATATATCTCCATCTTACAAATGCATATTGACAACAGACAGCTGGTTGTTCGTTGAAAATGAAACAGGTGGCGAGATAACGACTAAAAATGGAGCGCCAATTCTAACATCAGTTTCAGACTATCAAAATCTGAGCACGGACATTGGTCTGATTCAACACATTGACAGCTGGTACCTGTATCATAAAAGTGGTTTTAAAATAATTGCTGCGCCCGTAGAGTCAGCTGAGTTGCTTTCTGAGAAATGGATAAAAGTTAAGCAGCATGGAAAATGGGGATTGATCAGCTACCTGGGGCTTCACATTACAGAAAGTATCTATGATGATATTTTTAGAGAGGGTAGTTTCTGGATCTTTGAAAAAGAAGGCTTGTTTGCCGTGTATACAGAAGCATTGATTTTAGATGAAATAGAACAAAGAGGGCTGTCTCTGGAATTTAAATTTGATGATATAGAGTTGGTAAATGAGAATGCGCTGATAGGCTTTCGTGATGAGCGTGAATGTCTGCTGGATTCAACCCTTCACTTCTTAATCCCCTGGGGTGAATACGAGATCTATCCTGAAATGTCTGGGTGGTACCTGCGATCAGATCAGGGCTATCGACTCTACAATCAATCCGAGCAGGATCTTATGGATAAATATTTCCCCTACCTGGAGTCAAACGATGGTTGGCTAGCCCTGAAAACAGACCAGGACTGGATGCTACTACCCAGAAAAGGGAGTCTGCTACCCTCACGCGAGTATGATTCCATAAAGCTTTTAAATAATCATTCAGCATTTGTAATAAAGGATGAAGAAAAGCACCTGGTGTTCAATACGGGTAATCAGGTTCCGCTAGATGATGAAACGATTACGGTACTTCCCAGTCGCCCCCAATATGTAAGTGTTGCGGATATGGAAGGGACCACCATCTATAATGAACGAGGGGAGGTAGCCATCTCCGGTAGCTTTGAAAAAACCAGCTTCCTGAATGATACACTGGTCCGAGTACAGATTCGAGGCAAGCAGGGTTTAATGCACACCTCCGGAGAATGGATCTTGAATCCCGTCTTTGACAGCATTGATGAAAAGGACGGTTTGGTATTGACACTTATTGACGGGAAAATAGGGTGCTATGACCCATTGATTAATGAGTTGATTGAGACAGGCTACCAGACTCGATTGGTTCGATTTGGTCAAAACTACCTGGCAAAAAAGGGAGGCAAGTTCGGCATCATCGATTATGCCAGTCAGGAAGTGTTATCGTTCAGCTATGATGAAGTTATTCAATGGAATGACACTACCTATTTGGTAAAGGACGGTCAGGAATATTGGGTGATAGACAAAAACGAAGAACCGGTTTATGAGCCATTCGAAAGTATGCGCTTGGTAGTAGAAAACGACCTGCATACTGTTTACCGCTTTATTAAAAACGGACGATACGGTTTAATCAGCAACCGATTTGGTGAACTGCTCAAGCCAGAGTTCACTGATATTTTTAACATCGGGACGGAAGAAAGTCCACTATTTTTCTCAGATCAGCATCTAGATAAAGCAGGGTTTCATGTCGTGAGCTACATAGACCAGAAGGGCAGGCTTATTCTCTCAAAAGCCTATACTCGTGAGGAATTTGATCAGATATTATGCGACGATTAGCTCTTGATAAACGCTCATCACCTGCTTAATGACTGATTGATTCCCATCGTTTTCAATCACAAAGTCAGCGAGTGATCTCTTCTCCTCATCTTTCATTTGATTTTCGATGATGTTCTTAACATCTTGCTCAGATCGGTGACTATCTCGGGAAACCACTCTCTGTATCCGAATATCTTCAGGAGCTGTGATCAGAATATTTTTGTCTAAAGCCTTATATGATCCAGTTTCAAAGAGTAGTGCTGCTTCTTTTAGCAACAGCTTTGCATCATGATTCTCCTCAATCCACTTCCCCACATCGTGACCTACGACAGGGTGGACTAGTCCATTCAACTGCTCTAATAATGAATCATCTTTGAATGCCCTACTTGCAATGTGCTTTCGGTCGAGTTTGTTTTCACTATATGCCTCCTCTCCAAACAATGCTTTTATGTTTTTAATCAACTCACTATCATTTTCCATGAGCCATTTGGCACGATCATCAGCGTAATAAGTCCTTGCACCCAGCGTCTCGAAGACCTTACATACGGTGGTCTTTCCAGAGCCAATTCCTCCGGTCACCCCAACTATGAGTGGCTTATTTGGCATAGGTGATAGCTAAAGAATCAGGAATGGTCTCAACCTCAATTACATGTTCTGGCTGAAACACTACAATAGCAGGAGCGGTAGAATCTGCCGGATTGATTAGGTTATAGTCCACCACTACTTTGAAATCATTAGCAAAATAGTCTTCACGTAATTCCTGCTGCACCACAAACCGAACAATGATTTTTGGGTCTGTAACGTAAACCGAGGAATCAGCTGGGAAGTGTTGCATTTCTACTGTGGTGTTGAGTTCCAGCTGATCAAACCGATCTACTTCAAATTTTACATTTACAGTGGGGGGGTCTGAATAAATATCATAAGCTTCTGGTAAGCCTAGTTTTACAAATCGATCATATGTTTTATCAATACTCTCCTCCGCCAGTTTGAATGTATAACCAGACTCAAGCGTATCAATAAAGCTTGTGGGTCCGTGGATGATGGCAGTATCCGGTATCAATTTTATAGGTGAGATGATCCTGTAATCTTCATCCATGCTGATAGTAGCAGAATCAACCCTTAGCATTACTTTTTTAGATACTTTCCTGTCAATATCGATGAAAAGTGTATCCGTAAATAGAAAATTGATACGGTACTCATCTAACTGATCCGAAATGATGGGTAAAATTGTGGGTCGAGTTAGATAACGAATAGCAGCAGGGTTATCCAACTCAAAAACAATGGGGTCACTACCAAACCAAAAGGATTCACGAAAAAGATCCCAACCTCCTCCTGAAACATCTATATCTACATACTCCGGTAGTGGTGTGATCGCTACCAGACTGTCTTTATCGTAAATAAATTCAATAGGATAGCTGATCCTTGAGTTATAGTCTTTGCCCAAAGCACTAAAAAACCAGAAAATGGTTGCTCCCAAAAATGAGAGCAGCACCACTTTCCAATTTCCAAATAGTTTGGGCAATGCCATAATACGTGTTTTGTTACTTCTTGTCCTTTTTGTCTCCTTTTTCGCTCAACCTTTTGCTTGCCTCAAGAGAGATAGATGCTTTTTCCACCAATAGCTTCGTGCCTCGATCCACGTCAACTAAAACGGTAGAATCAGATACTTCCACAATTTTGCCATGGATTCCTCCCACTGTCACAACCATATCTCCTTTTTTAATCTCTTCCAGGTATTTCTTAGTTTCTTTTTGCTTTCGCTGCTGTGGACGGATGAAAAAGAAATAAAAAATCGCGATCATCCCGATGATCGGCAAAAAAGAAGTGAAGTCACTTCCTCCTCCTGCTTGTAGTAAAACTGTGTTCATGTTGTATTATTTGAAATAAAAAAGCCCCCGACTGAAACGTCGAGGGGCAATGTTAATAAAATTTGATGTGCTATTGAGTGGCTTACTGCCCTTCCTTCACCACATTCGCCTTGATTTGTAGACGTTGTGTCGTTGGCCATGTATTGGCTGTCAGTGTTACAGTCTTGTTCTGTACACCCGGCTTGTTCTTACTGTTAAATCGAACTTTGATTTCACCTTTTCCTCCAACCGGAATCGGCTCTCTTGGCCATTCTGGCACAGTACATCCACAGGTTGCTTTCGCATCAGAAATAATCAATGGAGCCTCTCCTTCATTTACGAAAGAGAAAACATGCTCTACCACATCTCCATCTTTAATGGTACCGAAATCGTGAAGTTTCTCATTAAACTGAAACGCTGGAAGTGGACCGTCAGGTTTCTCTGCTGGTGTGGCCGGAGTATTATTGTTCACAGCGACTGGTTGAGCAGTAGGATTAGCTCTTGCCACCCCACCTTTTCCTTCCAATGCTGCAACTCTGCCCTCTAGTTTGGTAATTCTAGATTCCATTTCCTTATTGCCGCAGCTTACCATTACAGCTGCCACAATCACTCCTAAAAAGATTTTTGCTATTTTCATCACTCTACTTATTATTAATTATTTTCTTACCAGATGCAATACAAATCTACGAAAGATATGGTTTCAAAAGTCTTAATGAAATGTTAAAGGAAGGTGATTAATCCTTTTGAATCTGACTAATGAGGCCGTTTACGTCATCCAACAAACGCTCTGCTTTATCTTTCGCATCTTTTACGATCTTCTCACCCTGATCTTTGGCTTCATTACCAAAAACATCTTTTCCTTCTGCAACTTCATTCACAAACCCTTCAAGCTGCTTTTTCAACTTATCAAGTTGGAAGGTGAGTTTATCACGCGTGTTAGTCCCTTTATCCGGAGCATAAAGGATTCCGAGTACGCCACCAGTGACTACTCCTAATAAAAATGCGAAAAAAGAACCGCCTGATCTGCTCATTGTCGTTATTGTTTACTTGTTATCGATAAGGCCTCTACCGCTCTTACGAATTTTACCACTCGAAGTTAGCTCGTTTGAGAGTACATCCAAAACACCATTTACAAATTGTTTACTTTTTGGTGTGCTATACATCTTTGAAATTTCGATGGCTTCATTAATGGTAACCTTAATCGGAATGCTGGGTGAGTTCATCATTTCCACCAATGCCAGCTTCAAAATCACCCGATCAGTAAGAGCAATTCGATCCACATCCCAGTTCATCGTTTTACTTTGAATCACTTCCTCTAAGAATTCATTCTGATTAATTACGTCATTGAAAAGTCGCTCCAGAAATTTGAAATCCTCCTCCCCATTTTTGGTCAGCTCTGCCAGTTCAAATCCCTCTCCGTCCTGCATGGCCTTAATGGTTTTCACCACCATGCTTTTGACGATAGGCTGATTCTCCACCCAGTGAAGGTGATTGGCTTCCAGGTAAGAGGTAATCGCTTCATTTTTGAAAACAACGCGTTTGAAAAGCTCCAAAACAATATCATTCTCAGGTAAATCTTCAGGTTTTTTACCACCAAAGAAGTGTTGTAATGGTTCAGCAGTACGAATTTGCTCCCGATACCAGGATTTAATATCGTCATGCTCGTTATCCCAGGAAGCACTTGCCCTTGCAGCCTCTCTCTGTAAGAGTTCAGACTCCCTTAGCTGCCTGACCAGCTCATTACCAATAAATGGATATTTCTTTTTTTCCTTGGCGATATAAGCTTTGTCCTCTTTTTCACTGTCCAGCTTCTCTCGCTGCTCTATTTCTATCGGTAGAAGCAATAATTTCAAATATGTATCTTGAAGCCTCTCTGCTTCTTTCATCATATCGTTTTTTCTGGCTCTGGCTTCTTTATGAATCAGGCTTTCAAACTCAGAAAGGGCCGCATTCACATTTGTTACTACCTCTTCTTCTGCGTCAGCTGGATTCTCTACTTTGCCTATAAGCAGGTTTTGGTTAAATAGCTTTACCGCTTGCTTTTTCCGGGCTTCAAAATGCGCCTTATCAGCAAAATCATGCTTGGCAGGATCCAGTGCATGCATTTCTTCCAGCTCATTTCTTTTCACCTCTTTTATGGATTCCACCGCTGTGAAATATCCATATAGTGCCTGCATGGCTTTTACTCTAAGTATTCTTCTGTTTAGCATGTTTATTCGGCCTTGGCCTTCTTACTTCTCCTTATTTCAAAATTTTACAGTTATCCACTTTCGGCAACTGAAGATGTGAGATTATTCTTTATTCTCCAAGTTTTACTTTTCCCACCTGTTCGATTCGCTGAAGTGCCAACTCAAGTGCTGCTTCATGCGACCCAATCTTATTATCTTCTGAGTGATTCAATACATTCAGGCAGACATCATAAATGTGCTCTGTTGAAGCAATCACCCGATCTTTGTGATAGTTGCCCAGATACTCGTGATATACATTGGCAATTCCACCTGAATTGATCAAGAAATCTGGGCAGTAAATGATTCCATGATCGTTCAACATTGCGCTGTGCTTTTCTTCGTCAGCCAACTGGTTATTCGCAGCGCCCGCAACCACTGCACATTTTAATTCAGGAATGGTGTCGTCATTCAATGTAGCACCCATTGCACACGGAGCGTAAATATCCATCTCCATTTGGAATACTTTATTAGGATCTACTACAGAAACTTTTTCGTGCTTGTCTGTGATGGCTTTGATCTTATCTTCAAAAATATCAGCAATGAACACATTGGCATTCTCCTCGATCAGGTGATCAACCAAATATTTTCCTACCTGGCCAGCTCCCTGAACCAAAATATTCTTTCCCCCAAGTGAATCAAGCCCGTAAGCTTTCTTTGCTCCGGCTTTCATTCCCATGTAAACGCCATAAGCAGTCATGGGACTTGGATCCCCTGACCCTCCCATGTATTCAGGCTTGCCCACTACGAATGGTGTCTCCATGCTCATATACTCAATATCTCGCATGGTGATGTTCATATCTTCGGCCGTATAATATTTTCCATTTAGGCTGTTCACGAACTTGCCGAATCGTCGCATCAAAGGCTCGTTTTTCATTTTTCTGGCATCACCAATGATCACCGCTTTTCCTCCACCGATGTTTAATCCGGCTAAAGCAGATTTGAAGGTCATCCCTCTCGAAAGTCTGAGAACATCATTCAAAGCTTCCTCATCCGTTGCATAATTCCACATACGGGTACCGCCCATTGAGGGGCCAAGAACGGTATTGTGAATAGCAATGATTGCTTTAAGGCCAGTCTCCTCATCTCTGCAAAAAACTACCTGCTCGTGCTGAAGGTCTGCCATTTGATCGAATACGTTATTCGATTTTACTTGGGGTTGGGTATCTAACATTGTAAATGAACTTTAATCTAATTTTGAACCTTCTTTCTCGGGTGCAGTTGCACTATAGAGAAATAGGGCTGCAAAAATATCTTATTTTAACCAAAACGCATTGGCTGTCAGGCCTTTATAAAATTTTGTGAAAGACCTAGGATACCTAAATAAATACCTGCTCAAGTATAAGTTTCACCTAATATTTGGTGCCTTATTCATCATTATTGCAAATTTCTTTGCAATTGTTCCCGCAGTAATAGTGCGTTATGCTTTCGATATTTTAGGTCGTAGCTACGATATTTTTTCATCTTTTGACGGCTTTGACTTGCAAGGTGATACAGTGGAGATTATCGGGTCGAGCATTGTGATACTTGCAATACTCATTTTGGTATCGGCGCTTCTCAGGGGTGTTTTTCTTTTCTTCATGCGACAAACCATCATTGTGATGTCTCGTCACATAGAGTATGACCTGAAAAACGAGATCTATGAGCACTATCAAACCCTACCATTAAGCTTTTACAGAAGAAACAATACGGGCGACCTGATGGCGCGTATTTCCGAAGACGTCAGTAAGGTGCGTATGTACATTGGCCCTGCCATCATGTACGGTATCAATCTGTTTACCCTATTCCTGATGGTCATCCCATACATGGTCTCTATCAACCCAATGCTTACACTCTACTCACTTCTTCCACTGCCGGTGCTTTCCGTGAGCATTTACTTCGTAAGCAACATCATCAATAAGCGATCAACTGAAATTCAGGAAAGCTTGTCGGGATTATCTACCTACGTACAAGAAGCATTTTCAGGCATTCGGGTAATAAAAGCTTTCGTGCGAGAAGAGGAAGTAGCTAATAATTTCGAAACTGAAAGTGTAGACTACCGGGACAAATCACTTAAGCTGTCTTTTGTTCAGGCTTTGTTCATGCCACTCATCATGGGGCTCATTGGACTGAGCATTATCCTCACGGTCTGGGTCGGATCTATTCAGGTTTTTAATGGAGAAGTAAGCACCGGTAACATTGCAGAGTTTATCATTTATGTGAATATGCTGACCTGGCCGGTAACCGCACTGGGATGGATCACCTCCATCATCCAACGAGCGGCTGCTTCCCAAAGAAGGATCAATGAATTTTTGAATACGAAGACAGATATTATTTCTGAGAAGGAAGTTATAAGAGAAATTGAAGGACACATTGTTTTCGATGGTGTGAATTTCACATATCCGGATTCAGGTATTCATGCATTGAAGGATATATCTTTTGAGGTAAAGCCCGGAGAGTCTATCGCCATCGTGGGAACAACGGGATCTGGTAAAAGCACCATCGCTAATATGGTTTGCCGGCTGTATGACATTGATAGTGGTAAAATAGAAATTGACCAAGTTGGAGTGAAAGATTATAACCTCTCTTCTCTTAGAAGCCAGATTGGATATGTACCTCAGGACGTTTTTCTTTTCTCAGATACGATTGAGAATAACATCTCTTTTGGTAACCGAAAAATGAGCCGGGAGGAAATAGAGCGGGCAGCTGCTGATGCTGATGTACTTGACAACATCAAAGAATTTAAGAATGGATTCCAGACTCGGCTGGGAGAGCGAGGAATTACGCTTTCCGGAGGTCAAAAACAGCGGGTATCGATTGCACGTGCAATCGCAAGAGAGCCTAAAATTCTGATCCTGGATGATGCACTCTCGGCTGTGGATACTAAAACAGAAAACGCCATTCTCAATGCCATGCAGCGAATCATGCAAGGTAGAACCTCCATCATCATCTCACACAGAGTGTCTTCAGCGAAGCTTGCCGATAAGGTAGTAATGCTTGATGATGGCAAAGTGGTAGAGCAAGGCACACACGATGAACTCCTTGCAAGGAATGGAGCATATAAGGAGCTTCATGACAAGCAATTGGCTGGAGAGGAAGTGGCCTGATCACTTGGCCCAGTATTCAACACTTAGGCTGTTATCCTTATAATAAAGCTCAAAAGATACCGGCTGAAGTACAACTCCCTCTTCGATAGCTTTCACCTCCATGATCTCACCAATTTCCTCTGGAGTAGGTCGAACCAGTGTGTGCTGAGTGATGAATACTTTGAGCACCTTATCCGTCTTGAATTCCTTGTAATCATAACCAGCCGGTAGCATAACCACATTTTTTACCTCATCTACTGAAGCGCCAACGAAGTAATGGACAGAATCCTCACCAATGTTATCATTTTTAAATTCAACATAGGTAAGCATGCCTTTCAGAATACCTGAATCAATGGCAGCCTTCGTTTCTTCTAGTCTTTGTGAGTAATTAGCGTATTGATACTCTTCGATATATTCCTTCCCTATGACCGTTCGCTCTTTCCCTTCCATCACAAAAACCTCCACCGGATCAAATCCACCAAGGGTGTAGTAGGTACTCCAGGCAATGATGATCAGGCATACAATGATGATCGCCAGATATATCTGCTTTGCTCGCTTCATATGTTCAAATATACAGGTGAATTATACAGCCTTGGCTACCTCTTTGTACTGCATCTGATGAAGGTGGGCATAATGACCGTTTTTTCTCAGCAGCTCCTCATGACTGCCTCGCTCCACGATCTCTCCCTTGTCCAACACCAGGATTTGGTTGGCGTTTTGGATCGTTGATAAGCGGTGGGCAATAACAATAGAAGTTCGTCCATGCATCATCTTTTGGATGGCTGACTGGATTAGCTCCTCTGTTTCAGTATCTACCGATGAGGTGGCTTCATCTAATACGATGATTTTAGGGTCGTACACCATGGCTCGCACAAAGGAAATCAACTGGCGCTGGCCCACTGAAAGGGTGGCTCCTCGTTCCTGCACATTATAATCCAATCCACCAGGTAACTTTTCTATAAATGGAAGCGCACCAACCATTTCAGCTGCTTCCAATACCTTCTCCCTGGAAATATCAGGATTTCGAAGCGTGATATTGTTGTAAATGGAGTCCGAGAACAAGAAGACATCCTGAAGCACCACTGCGATATGGCTTCTGAGATTTTGCAGGTTGTATTCTCTTACATCTGTGTCATCCACATAAATGTGACCCTTGTTGATTTCATAAAATCGGCTCAATAAGTTTATCACGGAAGACTTTCCGGCTCCCGTGGCACCTACCAGCGCTATGGTTTCTCCAGCATTTACCTCAAAGGAAATATCTTTTAGCACATAATCATTTTCCACATAAGCAAACCAGACATCCCTAAACTTAACGCTTCCGGTGACATGTTCCGGCTGATGTGTGCCATTGTCTTGAATGTGATCCTGATTGTCCAACAAATTCAGTATCCTATTAGATGACACAATCCCCATCTGCAGGGTATTGAATCGATCGGCGATCATACGGATTGGTCGGAAGAACATTTGCAAATAGAGGATAAACGCAATCAGCATCCCGAACTCCATATTTCCCTGGATCATCTGCCCGCCTCCATACCACACAATCAACCCAATACCTGCGGCCTGAATAACCTCTGCCACCGGAAAGTAGGTCGCGTAATACAGTACTGATCGGATGTTCGCTTTACGATGCTCCTTATTGATTTCTTTAAACTTCTCGAATTCCCTTTGCTCACTATTGAAAATCTGCACGATATTCATGCCTGTAATATGTTCCTGCACAAACGAGTTGAGATTAGAAACAGCAGCCCGAACTTCATTGAAAGCTACCTTCACTTTTTCTTTAAAAACGTAGGTAGCAAAAAGTAGAATCGGGAGAAGCGACAAGCTTACCAATGTAAGTGACCAGTCCATCCAGAACATAAACCCCAGGATAACCAACAGCTGCATGACATCCGCTATAATCCCGGCAATCCCTGTACTGAAGACTTCCGCCAGTGTCTCAATGTCCGAAATGTTTCTGGTAACCAACCTCCCGATGGGTGTTTTATCAAAAAAGGTCAGCTTAAGGCTTTGAATGTGACGATACAGCTTGATCCGAATGTCTTTAATGATGTTTTGCCCTAACCACCCTGAGTAAAAAGTGTGCAGATACTGAATGATTGCTTGAATTACGAGCAACCCGATCAAAAGCAGGATCATATTCACCAGTCCAGGATAATCACCTTGTGCAACATTGTTGTCAATCGCCTTTTGGATCAGCATTGGGCGGAGTGGCCCTGCAATACTCAGTGCAATGGTGAGAAACACCAAAAAGTAAAACACCCCGATGTAGGGTTTAGCAAAGACAAAGAGTCTCTTTAAAACCGTGAGGTCAACAATATTTCCGCTCGCTTTTTCTTTTTCCAAATCAGTTGATATAAATGTCTTCCGGGTAAATCACCTCTTGCAAATACAATCCTGCCGGAGGCACGGCTCGTCCTGCTTCACTTCTGTCATTGCTTTCAAGAATGTTTTTCAAACCCTCAAGGCTGGTCTTTCCCAACCCCACGTCTATCAGCGTACCGACAATTGCACGCACCATTCCACGAAGGAAACGATTGGCCGTTATTTCAAACAAATGATTGGTGCCATCCTGAACCCATCTGGCCTGAAAGATGTCACAATTAAAGTGATTCACCTCGGTATGAACTTTACTAAAGCACTCAAAGTTCTGCCATCCCTTAATTATTTCACATCCTTTATTGATTAAGTCGATATCAAGTTGGGGTCGGAAGTAGTAAGAAAGGCCGGTTTTGAACGGGTCTTTTGCCTGGTGTAGGTGGTAATGATATTTTCTGGAGGTCGCCTCAAAACGTGCGCTCACATCGTCTTTCACCGGCCTAATTCCATTTACGGAAATGTCTGGACCTAAAAATGAATTGAGTTTAAATACCAATTTATCAGGGTCAATAGTTTCTGCATCAAAGTGCGCGACCTGCTGAGTGGCGTGCACACCTGCATCAGTTCGCCCGCTTCCGGTAATGGCTGTTTCAATTTGCAATATGGTTGAAATGGCCTTTTCTATTTCTTCCTGTACGGTCACACCGTTAGGCTGAGTCTGCCAGCCGCTATAGTTTGTTCCCCGGTAACTGATATCCATGAAATACCTCACAGCGACAAAATTGTAGGATTCCTTCCATTTGATGAGCGTTTCCATTCATATTTGCAATTATTAAGTTGTAAGGACATTCTGAACTTGTTTCAGAATCTTAAAAAAAGCAGAAAAGACGCTGACTATTCCACGGCGGAATAAATTCAGCATGACGATCGAGTCAAGAGCCGACTAACTAAAAAAATATTATGCTACAACGAGTACAGACCATCTTCATGACCATCGCCGCGATTGCGATGATTCTTTTACTTTTCTTCCCGATCTGGGAGAAATCAGATCAGAACTTTGAGGCTGAAACAAGAGAATATGCCATCATGGATTCCTTCCAACTTCGGTACGAACAGCACATCGTGGAGAGTGGCGAAGTGCAACTACTTGGAACACAGAGTACATTTTTACTATCAGTTGGAGCTGTGGCTGCTGCATTGGTGATGTTATTCTCCATCACCCGCTACAAAAACCGCATGACACAGGTGAAACTGAATGCGCTTTTTTCCCTGATCACCGCAGCAACACTTGTAGGATCATACTTATACATTAACAAAGCCAATCAGCTGTTTGACCCTCAAATGCAAGGCACATTCCTAATTGGATTCTACCTTCCCATTGTAGCCATGCTAAATAACTTTCTGGCCAACCGCTTCATCCGAAAAGATGAAAAACTCGTGAGGAGTGCGGATCGGATTAGGTAACTAAAGTGAAAAAGACGCTGTGCTTCCTGCCAACATGTCAGTTTTCTACCTCTGGAATAGAATTTGAGTTTAGCGAGTCTGAGTAACAACAAAAAATTGTAATCAGACGATGGCAGAGAAAGGTACAATCTCAATACACACGGAAAACATATTTCCGATCATTAAAAAATTCCTGTATTCCGATCACGAGATCTTTCTTCGTGAGTTGGTATCCAACGCAGTAGATGCATCTCAAAAGATCAAACAGCTGGCACAGCTGGGTGAATATACCGGCGAGCTGGGAGATCTTACTGTCGAAGTGTCATTCGATAAAAAGAAAAAAACAATCACCATTTCTGATAATGGTATCGGTATGACCGCCGATGAGATCAAGAAATACATCAACCAGATTGCATTCTCCGGTGCTACTGAGTTTGTAGAGAAATACAAAGACAAAGCTGACAATCAGCAGATCATCGGTCACTTTGGTCTTGGTTTCTATTCGGCATTTATGGTGGCGAAGAAGGTAGAAATCGATACACTCTCTCACCAGGAAGGTGCTGAACCTGCACACTGGACATGTACCGGTGATACGGACTTTGAAATCAAAAAAGGGAAACGCAAAAAGAGAGGAACAGATATCATCCTTCACATTGCGGATGACTCAGAAGAGTTCCTTGAGGAACACCGACTGCAGGGTATCCTTGACAAATACTCTAAGTTCCTACCAATCCCAATCAAGTTTGGACAGAAAGAAGAGCAGGTCGAGGATGGTAAAGACAAGGATGACAAGCCAAAATACAAAACGGTAAAAGTTGATAACATCATCAACGATACCGACCCAATCTGGACCAAGTCTCCTAGCGATCTGAAGGATCAGGATTATCTTGATTTTTATAAGACACTTTATCCTTTCAGTGAAGATCCACTTTTCTGGATCCACCTGAATGTAGACTATCCATTCAATCTAACAGGAGTGCTTTACTTCCCTAAATTGAAAAAGGATTTCGATCTGCAGAAAAATAAAATTCAGTTGTACTCTCGTCAGGTATTTATCACAGATGAGGTGAAAGATATTGTTCCGGAATTCCTGCAACTATTACACGGAGTGATTGACTCACCGGACATTCCATTGAACGTATCTCGAAGCTACTTACAATCGGATTCCAATGTGAAGAAGATCAACGGGTACATCACCAAGAAAGTGGCAGACAAGCTGGGTGAGCTTTTCAAAAACGACCGAAAAGGATACGAAGAAAAATGGGAAGACATTGGCGTATTTGTGAAATACGGCATGATCTCCGAAGAGAAGTTTGATGAGAAAGCAAAAGATTTTGCATTGGTGAAAAACCTCGAGGGTAAGCACTTTACCATTGAAGAGTACAAGAAGCACATCGAGACAAATCAGACCAATAAGGATAAAAATGTGGTGGCCTTATATACCACCAACAAAGACAAGCAGCACGGTTACATTGATACCGCCCAAAAGCGTAACTATGATGTGATTGAGCTGTCTGGTCCGATTGATCCACACTTTATCAATCACCTGGAGCAGAAGAATGATAAGTTCCAGCTGCAACGTGTAGATGCTGATGTGATCGACAAGCTGATTGACAAAGATGAAAAGAAAGAGTCCGTGCTTTCTGATAAAGAGCAAGAGACCATCAAAGAAATCTTTGAGAAAGCGATCAATGACAAAAACAACAGTGTTGCTGTTCAGCCTATGGCGACAGATGACCTGCCGGTGACAATCACTTTGCCGGAGTTTATCCGACGGATGAAAGACATGCAGGCGACCGGTGGTGGTCCTATGATGTTTGGCGATATGCCAATGACGCTTTCAGTATCTGTGAATGCGAACCACGCGATGACGAAGAAGATATTGGAAGCTGACTCAGATGAAGCAAAGCAAAAGCTGGCGAAGCAGGCATACGATCTTGCCTTGCTCTCGCAAGGCATGCTGGAAGGAAAATCACTTACGGACTTTGTGAACCGAAGTGTGGAGTTGAGCCTGGCATAAAACTGGAATTCACCCTGAACTTGTTTCAGGGTCTAGATGCTGAACCAAGTTCAGCATGACACTTGAATATAAACCCACTCAGTTGAGTGGGTTTATATGTTTTTAAACCACCCATCAAACCCTTCTTTTATCTCCATCTCCATTTTCTTAGATTAGTCATCCTAAAAATTTGACAATATGAAGAAGCAGCTCACCATACTTTTGACGATTCTTTCTTTTGTGTCCTTTGCCCAGGTAGATATGACCTACTACCTTCCAGCAGGACTTTCATACAATCCGGACATCCCCACCCCTTACGAAGTGCTGGGATACCATCCGGGGGAATGGCATGTCAGTCATGATCAGCTATTATACTACATGCGGGAAGTTTCAGCAGCTTCAGACCGGATGATCCTGAAAGAAATTGGGCGAACCTATGAGGGGCGTCCGCTTGTTCAAATTACTGTTTCTTCTCCGGTAAATCTGGCCAACCTTGATCAGATCAAAGCAGACCACAAAAAATTAACTGACCCATCAGCCTCCTCAGCCTTGAATACAGAAGAAATGCCAATCGTCATGTGGCTGGGATACTCCGTTCATGGAAATGAAGCGAGTGGCTCAAACGCTTCACTTTTGACTGCCTATTACCTGGCAGCCGCAATCGGTGGAGAAATTGACGAAATGCTGGAGAATTCCATTATTATAATCGATCCATCATTCAATCCTGACGGGTTGCATCGCTTTTCAAGCTGGGTGAATATGCATCGTTCGCATACCATCAATCCAGATCCAAACGATCGGGAATATGACGAGGCATGGCCTGGAGGAAGAACCAACCACTACTGGTTCGATTTGAACAGGGACTGGCTGCCACTAGCACATCCGGAATCGAGAGCGAGAATCGCCCGCTTTCACGAATGGAAACCTAATATTCTTACAGACCATCACGAAATGGGCACCAACTCCACATTCTTTTTTCAGCCCGGAATTCCATCGAGAAAATTCCCGTGGACACCAGATAAGAACGTAGACCTCACACATAAAATGGCGAAATACCATGCAGAATATCTGGATAAAATTGGTTCACTTTATTACAGTGAAGAAAGCTTCGATGACTTCTACATCGGCAAAGGGTCTACTTACCCGGACGTAAATGGAAGTGTTGGAATTTTATTTGAGCAGGCCAGCAGCAGGGGACATGCGCAGGAAAACGATTTCGGGGTGCTGACCTTCCCAATGGGGGTGAGGAACCATTTCACTGCATCACTCTCAACACTTGCCTCAGGCATTGCACACCGAAAAGAATTCCTTGATTACCAGCGTGAGTTTTATCAGGGAGCATCTAATCTCGCCTCAAGAGATGCTGTGAAAGCATATGTCTTCGGATCAGAGAAAGACCCATACAGAAACTATGAACTCGCTAAGATGCTCATCCAGCATGAAATTGATGTCTATCCGCTAAGCAGAGACATAAGTAAAAATGGCAAATCATTCAAGAAAGACCAGGCTTATGTCGTGCCAATGAACCAGGAGCAGTATCGATTGGCAAAGGCGATCTTTGAAACACGGACATCTTTTACAGACAGCCTGTTTTATGATGTCTCTACCTGGACCATGCCCCTGGCGTTCAACCTCCCATATGCCGAGCTAGGTAGCAGAGAAATTGGATCATTGACAATGAGTGAACCGCTCGAGTATGTGGACATGCCACAGGGCGAGCTGGTAGGTGAAAAGGGGGCCTATGCTTACGCGATCCAGCCACATGGATACCTGGCTTTCAAGGCAATCAACCGACTGCTGAGTAAGAAAGTAGTCGTGCAAATGCTGAACGAAACACACAGCGATGCAAACATAGCGTATCCGCGTGGCACGATGATTATACCAGTCGGTGTTCAGGAAAACAAACGAGCCTTAATTGAGCAAACCATAGATGAAATCGTGAATGAAGATGGTGTAAATGTATACGCACTGAACACTGGTCTGGCCAGGTCTGGTGTAGATCTGGGAAGCCGAAGCAATACCACAATGAGAGAACCGAAAATTGCGGTGTTAGTCGAGGGTGGGGTTAGCAGTTATGAGGCTGGCGAGGTGTGGCACCTGCTAGACCAACGCTACAAAATGAAAGTGACCAAGTTGCCAGTAGATCGATTGGGTCGTGATCTATCCAGATACAACCGCATCATTATTCCCAATATGTGGGGTTCTATCAGCGATTCTCAAAAGAAAAACCTGAAAGAGTGGATCTCTCAAGGTGGCATGGTCATCGCGTGGAAAAATGGAGGTAAATGGCTCTCTGATGCAGAAATTACCAGTGTAAAATACGTGAATGGAGATGATGAAGACGAGGAAAAAGAGGAGCCATTCAAGGCATATGAAAACCTGAATGAGGAACGTGGTGCTCAGGTCACCGGAGGTTCAATCTTTGAAGCTAAAGTAGACCTAACCCATCCACTAGCATATGGAATGGAGAGTGATCGTATGCCTCTTTTCAGGAATCACAACCTGGTAATGGAAAAGTCAAAGAATGTATATGCAAATCCATTTGTTTATACCGAGAACCCTCTGCTTTCAGGCTATGTTTCTGAAGAGAACCTGGAGCGATTCAGGAATTCTCCTGCAGCAACCGTTTCGAACGTAGGTCGCGGGAAAGTGATTACTTTAGCAGACAATCCAAATTTCAGAGCATTCTGGTATGGCACCAATAAAATCTTCATGAATGCGTTGTTTTTTGGAGAAGCGATCAGCCGCGGTGCTGGTGAATAAAAACGAAAGAATGACTGGATGAAAATTCAGATAAAATCGATATTGACACTAAGCCTCATTTTTATGGGGCTTTCTGTTTTCTCTCAAGATGAGGAATCATTGGAAGATCTCTTCAAGGTTGATTATGATACCCCTCTCACCCTGGACCTGGAAGAAGAGAAAAAAGATGATGGTGAGGTTGGTCCGGTCAAAAAGAAGAAGAAAAAGAAAAAACGCAACGTCTATTTCGGCATCAAAACAAAAAAAGGGTTTACTCGAACAGGCTTTGGGAATGATGTCGTATTCGAAATATTCCATGTTTTGAAAGCATATGAAGGTCCCCCTGAGTACGCAGCAGACTTCTACTGGTACGATTACAAAAAGAAAAAAATCATGAACTCTTTACGAGTGGACAAACGGAATGCTGGAGTGCTGCATGGACCCTACAAAAAAATGTTGGGAGATCAGGTGCTGGAAGAAGGGTGGTACTATAAAGGGATGAAGCACCGTCGATGGGTTCGGTTCAATCGTCATGACATTCTGCAGGACAAATCCTATTGGTGGAAGGGCTGGCCACAGGAGTCAAAACTTGCCTATTACGATTTCAAAAAGACTAAGCTCAAGGAAGTAATCCCCGTTCATTTCGGAGAAAAGGATGGTGAATACTGGGCATTCCATGAAGATGGATCAGTTGCAGTAAGAGGTAATTATAAGCATGGGTATCGTGTGGGCCTGTGGCGCGAGTATTACGATGGCGGCCGGGTAAAGCGTGAAGTTGTTTATCCGGAAGATCCTTTTGATTTTAAATTCAACCCCTACATCGCCAGGGAGTGGGACAATAAAGGCGTACTGATCTATGATCGAAAAAAATTCTTGAGGGGGCAGAATTAAAGAATCAATTCCATCTGCACATTGCATCGTGCATAGGGAGAACAATATCCTTCCGTATCCTTGAATCCAAGTTTTTTATACAAGCTAATAGCCGGCTTTAGAACGCTATTAGTCTCAAGATAAACACGATTTGCTCCTAATTCTTTTGCTTTTTCGATAGTTTCCACCCCTATCTTCCAGCCTATTTTTTGACCTTGTGCTTCAGGAGAAACGGCCATTTTAGCCAACTCATAAACGCCTTCTTCCATCTTTATTAGAGCACATGTGCCAATCGGTTTTTTGTCCATTAAAGCAATGAGAATCGCACCCCCCTTGTCTAGAATATAGCCTTGTGGGTCATTGAGCATTTTTCGATCTGACTCCTCCATCTCAAAATATTTGTTGATCCATGCTGCATTGAGTTCCTTGAACGCAGAGGCATGGCTGGGTTGGTAGTTGACAATCTGGATCATCTTTGATAGCTATAGAATAGGCCAGTGACCATTACTATAACCGCGAGAATGGCAATATTAATTCCCACACTCAATGAGAGAAGTAAAAAAATGATGGCCCACCATATTGGGAATGCAAAAATCCCTACTCCAAATTTTAGCGTAGAATGAAATACTACATCCTCTACCTTGTTTATTACATGATGAATAACAAGGAAAGGAACCGGATTCAAAATCTTAGCCAGCCAGTGTTTAGATGCTCTGCCATCTTCTACACTAACTTCAGATAAATCGATCTCCTTTAGCTCTGTGAATGAGAGGTCTTCGTGCTGTTCCTGAAAAATTGCTCTTTTCCGTTCCTCATAATCTTCTGTTTGATCTGGAATAATGAGTGTTCGCTTCATCCCTTTTATGATTGCATCCCTCATGCTGATGAGCCCTCTAGTCTGACTTTCCTGATATGCGCTCAGAAACTCTTTGACCAAAACAGGCTCACCGTATTTTATTAGCACAGTGGATTGTGGCTTGCGATGGTTGAAAAAATTTAATCCGACGGGCAAAACCATCAAGTCATCATCAAGCTCTGCTTGAGATTGTAAGGCCAGCCTGGCTGCTCCTTTAGTCAGAGGTCTCAAAAAATATTCTTTGCCATGATTGCCTTCGGGGAAAATTAAGACAGAGCCCTTTTTCTTAAAAACCTCTTTGCATGAAGCAAACACATGATCATTCAACGACAACTTGGAGTAACCGTCACGGATGCGATAGATCGGCATCATATTCACTCGTTTTAAAAGTGGTGTCAGCCATGGCTTGAAAACATCCGAGCGAGTGAGATAACGTAATGGAATCGGAGTGAAAGCACCTACAAGAAGCGCATCAATAAGTGCGTTTTGATGATTAGGAGTTATGAGAAGTGGTGTGTCTTTCGGAACATTTTCAATCCCTTCAATTCTAATTCTCCTAAAATACAACCGAAGCGTAAGCTTAATGAAAGTCCTGACGAAAGCATAAAAGGCCGTCATCTACACAAGCTCTTCGGTATTTATAAGCGTGAGCTTCACTTTATCAATCCTATTTTCTTCCATGGTGAAAATGGTGATAACGAATGGAGGAATTTCAATGACCTCATTCACCTCAGGAATGTCCTCATGATAGGCAAAAATCAATCCACCAAGGGTGTCATATTCTCCCTCAGGAAGAGCCAGTTCATACCTGTCATTTAGGTAATCTATTTCATGACGCGCACTGAAAATAAAGTTGAATTCATCCAGTTGTTGCTCTGTCAGGTATTCATCGTCATGCTCATCCCTTATTTCTCCAAATATCTCTTCAATCACATCTTCGATACTCACTAACCCTGAAGTCCCACCATATTCATCAACCACCAGAGCGAGGCTTTTCCTGTCAGTGATGAACTGAATCAGTAGTTCATTGGCCAACATGGTTTCCGGTACAATTGGAACTTCTGCCAGGATTGATTTAATGTCCTCCGGTTTCTTAAAAAGCTCCAATGCATGGCAGTAGCCAATCACATCGTCAATAGACTCCTTGTAAATTAAAATTTTAGAATGGCCGCTCTCTACAAAATGCTCTTTCAACTCATCGATGGGGTCATTTACATCTACTGCAACGATCTCAGTTCGTGGAATCATACACTCCCTTACCTTGATCGTCTTGAATTCAATTGCATTATTAAAAATCTTGGCATCAATCTCCGCCTCCTCTTCATCTTTAATGTTCAGGATGTTGTTTTTGATGTAATTATTCAAGTCTGTTAATCCAAAAACAGGTTTCTCATCAGATAGCTTATAACCAACAAGCCAGATAAACACAGACGAGATTTTCACAACTAAAAATACGATGGGATACATGAGCACATATACCACACCCATAGGTAAAGCAAATAGCCTAAGAGAAAAGTCAGGGTTTATGAGAAAAAGGCTTTTGGGGAGGAATTCTGCAGTTAGTAAAACCAATGCAGTAGAAATGATGGATTGAACAATCAGCACTGTAACATCAGATGCGATTGCTGCAGGAAGAAATGAAATCACGACCGGCTCTAATAAAGCCGCCATATAAATACCGTAAAGAACCAAAGCAATATTATTCCCTACCAGCATAGTGGCTAGAAATTGCGATTGATTGCCGGTAAATAGCGCTAGAATCTTGCCACCAAAAGATCCCTTTTTCTTTAGTACCTCAATATGAAGCTTATCAGCTGATACGAACGCAATTTCCATTCCTGAAAAAAACGCTGAAAACAACAAACAGATGAGTATGATCAAATAGGGAAATGGATCATCCATGCTTTCGCTTCTTTTTCTTTTGTTTTTTAGAGGCCTTTTTTATCTCTTCTTTTTCACGGGCTTGTCTTTGACCCTTGCGATAACCATATAAAAATAAGAGGGCCAGACTAAACATAAAAATCCAGTAGGACTCAGCAAGCCCTACTACGATCGCCTGATCTATACCAATGATAAAGGTGACAAAGACCAAAACGAAGAGTATGATGTCAAATAGTTTCATTGTTCGGTATCGATTGGCCGCAGTGGCACGTTTCTTTCAGCAGGCCTGTTAGGGTCATCTTCAAGCGTAAACGTCCCACTTGGTTTCAAGATTCGGTACTCTGTAAAATCCTGATTTGACTCCATCCCCTCACCCGTGTGCACTTCATCTTCAGATTTTATAGTAACAAATTTATCCGTGTAAAACTTCTCATCTCCCTGATCCCAAAAAAGCTCTTCAGTATTGAGTTCATCTTGTTTCACATTGCTTCTTACGATCACGTTTCCTTCTGCCCGATACAGATTTTCTGCCTGGGTAAAATACACATAGTTAGCAGAAAAATAGCTGGATACTTGTCCTCTGCTATTGAACCACTCAATAAAGAGTCCATTTGGCCACTCCCGATCTCCATTCTCAAAATTATTCTGAACGGCTGCCTTCATTTTCATCACCACAATACCCGAATCACTTAAAAGTGTGGTGGCGCTATCCATGGAAGAAAGAGGACCGTCATATTGAGGGGCATCAATCAGTTCCTTCCGCTGATCACAAGCAAGTAATATGACCCAAAGGCCTAAAACCAAAAAGCGACCCGGAATTGACTCCCAGGCCGCAAATATGTTTATGATTGATTTGATATTAGTTAGCTGGTCTTCTTTCAAGTGCTACAGTCACATTGATCCAACATCCAACCGTAATCGATTGGCCTTCTTCCATTCCTTCGTTGAAAATATCCTCAATAGAAGGAAACTGGGCTTTGGCAGCAGCCATAGCAGCACTGTTTCCTGCTTTTCTGTATTCGTTGTATGCTGCAATGAAAACCGCTCTGTCCTTTACCTGGCTTTGTTCTTCTTTGCAGTCATTGAAACTGCTCATGTAGAGGTCTCCAATGACCTTATATGCATCAGAGTATGAAGGGTCAAATGATAGTGCTCTTCTCGCACTATTTCTTGCTGTTGACTTTTGTCCATTCTTCATTTGAATACGAGCGATGCTTACATACATTTCGGCTTTTTCTGAATTATCATCGGTAAGTCCAGCAGCCTCCTGAAAAAATTCAATCGCCTGAGCATCGTTTCCATCCTGTGCATTTTTCTGTGCCATAAACTTGGCCACACCATACGTTGGCTCATTCTCCTGAACAATTCCAGCAGCTTTCAATGCAAGCGGACTATCCAGACATTTTCCTTTAAGCATCAATCCGAAAATCTTTTTCGCCATGTTAAGGTCATTGCCCTGATCAAGCTTAGGCCCTAGTTTTTCCTCAACAAAATCACAGCTAATTTCCACTTTTGTTGCAGTCAGGATTTTATCCACCTGATCCAACATTTTATCATATCGTTTCTTCTTCTCTCCTGTAACTCTGCTTTTTTGCTCATTCAAAGCTTCAGAAATAGCCGAATAATGGTTGATTACATCCTCGTCGCTTAAAGGACCTCCTGCAACCCTGTGCTTATAGACTACAAGCATATAGGCCACAAGGTTTCCGCTATTCATGTCAGCTCCATTGGCCTCAAATGCTTGCGTATACAAGTCGTATAAGTAAGCGTATTTAGCTTTATTTCTTCCGTAGAATGTGTAAGCAAAAGTTGCTTTTCTATCGATGATATCAGCTTTGTCTTCAGGGTAAACCTCTATCCGCTTATCATGGAGATCCAAGGCTTTCTGAACGTACTCTTCCTTCTTTGCAGCATCAGTAGCTTTTTCTGCCAGACCTTCATATACCTTTATTCCATTAATGTAAATGGAAGGATTAAGGTCCGGGGTGTTGGTTAATAACCAGTTTAGCGGCTCAACAGCTGCTTTGTAGTTTTTAGCTTTTAATGCGTCTGTGTAAAGCACATTTTTTTCTTTGGCGACATCTACCTGCTCTCCCCAGTTCCAACCGTTTTGGGCATTAGCACTGATGGCAAATGATAGGATAAAAGCCGCTCCGAGTATTTTAGTAATCGTCTTCATAACTCACTTTTTGCTAGTCATACTTTCTTTTTATGAACCATCTATCGTTGATGGTTGCTCCTATAACAACTTTATAATAGGTTTCCTTAATCAAACCATTAGATGATTCTCCAAGCTGTCCCCATTTAAAGGCTAAATCCAAACTTGAAAAGCCACTAACTGGTAAAGAGGCACCAAAATTAATACCAAAATCAGTAAGTGCCTGATTATTTACGATATAAGGGAGCTTATGATAGTTGAATCCCGCAGAATATTTTGCCCTTTTCCAGTATGATGATACATTATCATAGTCTGGTGTCCACTCAATTCCTAGTGCAACCTTTAAGCTGTTATTGTACGATTGGCTCTCTGATCCTGCACTTTCCCATCCCTGCGTTTCAATGTCAAATCCAATGATGTACTTATTTAGTTTCTGGTATGACACCCCAAACCCAAAGGTTCCTGGTAAGTCAAATTGAATGTTTTGAGTACCCACATCAACAGTTTCAAGCTCAGATCCAGAGCTAGAAAGTCTGATTAGAGAAAGTTCAGAACTGCCGTTGAATGGCGTTTTTGGTGAGAAGGTCGCACCAAAATTGATTGAGGTTTCTTCGTTTAGTACATGTTTGTAGCCTAAGCCAAATAGAAAGTTAAGGTCAGAGTATGATTCTAATTCTTCATACGTTACATTGCTCACAGCCACATCAGCTCCTCCAATTGAAATAGTTGATGACTTTTCAATTGAGCCAAAAGTGTAAGTAGCTCTAACTCCTACAAGAAGTTTACTCTTTATTTTAAATCCATTGGCCCAATAGAAATTTGTAAGTCCTCCTTCTCCACGGTTGTCAGAAATCTGAGCCACATCGCCATTCGTTCCATCCACGGTCCCTTCTGAGAAGGTATTATAACTGACAGAACTATAAGGAAGTATTCCGAAAGATGAGGACCATTTGCCAGGCATAATTGGAAATGCATAACCTAAAAATCTTAATCCACCGTCCGTGTCTGTTCCGGAAATCCCTTCTCCTGAAAATCTTCGCCTGTCTACTTCCAGGCCCACCTGAAAAGTGCTGAATGTATTATAAACTAAATTGGCCGGGTTCTGGGTGTTAATGTGCCAGATTGTGGGAGTTCCAATACCTACCTCACCCATCGCTACATTGTTAGGCATACCCTGGTGGTTGAGGCTTCCAAGCCCCTCAAATGAGTAGATAGACTGTGCCTGCACAAATAGTCCTAAAACAAAACAACAGGCAACCCCTGCTAAAATCCTTTTCATTATTGCTGATACTTCCAAATTCGGTATAGACCCCTCTGCACAATTTTTGAGCCAGCAAAGATGTGAGCTTTTAGTTTGGATTCAAAGAAATGCGCGTCTCCTCCTGTCAATATCGTGTTAAGACTTGTGAAATCATGCTTCAATGTCTGTAAAACGCCATTTATTTCATGAATAATCCCCCAAAAAGAACCACTAAAAAGACATTGTTTTGTCGACTTTCCCAGTTCGCCAGACATAATATGCTCCCATTCTGAAGAAATATCAGGGAGTTTATCTGTAAAATGAGCCATTGATTTCATGCGCATCTTTAATCCGGGCGCAATAACTCCCCCTTTAAAGATCCCTCCCTTTTCTACTAAATCGATGGTCATGCACGTCCCCAGATCAATGATCAGATTATTTTCTTCAGGAAACGTTTCCATTGCCCCAACTGCAGCAGCTATTCTATCCGCTCCCAGGGTTTCTGGTGTGTCATAGTCTAGCTTGATTGGGAGTTTGATTAGGTGAGACAATACAGTGATATTATCTTTTAGCTTTAGTTCTTCTGGTAATTTCCTCACCGAAGAAATCATTATTGGAGTAGCCCAATAGTGCGCAAGAACAGAAGACAATTCTTCTGTCCAAACCCGCGTATTCAAAAATTCTCCATTTACAACCTCAGTGGTTTTCACTGAGCTATTGCCCACATCTATCAATATAACTTCTATCTTTTCATCCATAGACGTATAATTACCTGCAAAGGAAGTGAAAACAACTTATTCAATCATCGGAGGAATGGCCGGCTCGTCCATGGATGGCCTGGATCTGTCACATGTGATTTTCAAAAATGAAAATGACGGATGGAAATATCAGTTAGGAAAGTGTGAAACTATCCCATACGATAAGGAAATCTATGATGCTCTCAAAGGTGCAGAAGCGCTTAGTCAAACCGAAAAAGAGACACTGGACCACCAATTTGGGGAATGGATTGGAGAAAAGATCACGGTTTTCTCTTCCGAAATTGAAAACATCGATTTAGTTGGTGTACATGGTCATACGGTCATTCACCAACCTGAAAATAAGATTAGCTGGCAACTTGGCAGAGGTGATGTGATAGCCAAAACCATAAACCTCCCAACAATCGCTGAGTTTAGAAATGAAGACATTCTGAATGGTGGGCAGGGCGCTCCATTGGTTCCTTTTGGTGATTTTACATTGTTCAGGAAATATGATGTCTGCCTTAATCTGGGTGGGATTGCAAACATCTCTGTGCGTGAAAATCAGACAGCATGGGACATTTGCCCTTGTAATCAGGTGCTTAACTATTTTGCCAAAAAGTTTGGTCACCCTTATGACCATAACGGAGAGTTGGCATCTCAGGGAGCGCTTGACATAGATTTCTATTCCAGATTTTCTCAAATCGATTACTTCAAGCAACTGCCTCCTAAATCATTGCCGAACAACTTTATAAGCACCTACATACTAGATGCAACTGAACCAAAAGACGGGCTCTACACATACTGCAAAATCGTTTCTGAACAAGTTGCTAAATCCGTCTTCTTAGAATCTCCAGGCAGCATGCTAGTTACCGGAGGAGGAGCTTTAAACGGTTTTCTTATTAGGACAATAAAAAATGAATTGACCGGGTGGGATATTGAAGTGCCGGAACCAAAAGTTGTCAACTTTAAGGAATCACTAATTTTTGCTTTTCTGGCTTTAAAGCGACTTAGAAATGAAATCAATGTACTTGCGACGGTAACTGGCGCCACTAAAGACACCTCCTCGGGTGTGATTCATCTTCCTTAATGATTAGATTTGCGCCCTCAAAATACAGCAACACGATGAAAGAACTTCTTAAGAAATTTGAAAATAAAACGCCGGAAATTGTTTTTGAATGGTCAGATCCTGAAACTGAAGCAGAAGGATGGGTAGTTATCAACTCTCTAAGAGGTGGTGCAGCTGGTGGCGGTACCAGAATGAGAAAGGGTCTGGATAAAAGAGAAGTAGAGTCGCTTGCCAAAACAATGGAAATCAAATTTACCGTTTCAGGACCTCAAATTGGTGGCGCAAAATCTGGGATCAACTTTGATCCGAATGACCCAAGAAAAGAAGGAGTGCTTAAGAGATGGTACCATGCGGTCTATCCTCTTTTGAAAAACTATTACGGTACTGGTGGAGACTTGAATGTGGATGAGATTCATGAGGTGATTCCTATTACTGAAGATTTTGGTCTTTGGCACCCTCAGGAAGGAATCGTTAACGGACACTACAACCCTCGTAAACCCACTAAAATCCACATGCTGGGTAGATTGAGACAAGGAGTGTCCAAGGTTTTAGAAGATCAGGAGTACATTCCTGACTCTCCCAAAAAATATGTGGTTGCAGATATGATAACCGGATTCGGTGTGGCCGAAGCAGTTCGTCATTACTATCAAATTTGGGGAGGTGAAATCAGTCAAAAACGTGCCATCATTCAGGGATGGGGTAATGTAGGCTCCACAGCAGCACTCTATCTTGCCAAATACGGTGTTAAGATTGTAGGTATCATCGATCGTGAAGGAGGCCTTTTAAATACGGAGGGATATGATCTGGACGATATCAAGAAACTTTTCCACGATAAGGAAGGAAACAAACTGGTGGCAGATGATATGATTCCTTTCGATCAGATTAATAAAGAGATTTGGTCAGTAGGTGCGGAAATATTTATTCCGGCTGCAGCGTCCAGGCTGGTTTCAAAAGAACAAGCCGAAACAATGATCAACAATGACCTGGAGGTGGTTTCATGTGGAGCAAATGTACCTTTCTCGGATAAAGAGATATTTTACGGTCCTATTGCAGAATATGTAGATAAGAAAGTTTCTTTGCTTCCGGATTTTATTGCTAATTGTGGAATGGCAAGGACTTTCGCTTTCCTTATGGATCCAAAAAATGATAGTGTGCTGACTGATGCGGACATTTTTACCGATTGTTCTAAAACAATCGGAGATGCACTTCAGGCCGTACATAAAGAGAATAACACCCGAGTAAACCTTGCTGAAACCGCTTTTACTATTTCGTTAAATAAGCTTGTTTGATTTTCAGTAGGTTTGTTTTTGTCTGCGCTAATGATAACTTTATTATTAATCAGTAACGCCTAAGTATGATCGGTAGAATTCTTGTTGCCATTTTATTCGTGTGTGCAATCCAGGTGGCGCAAGCCAGCGATTCAGTGCAAGTTCAGGAGCAACAAGAATCGCATCAAACTCTTGATCATGAATCTGAGGGTCAAGTTGAACATGACGCAGAAGATGAAGAAGGGCATCATTCCAAAAAACCAGCCGCTTGGAGCGTCATTCCATTTGTGCTTTTGCTGCTCATGATCGCTACCGGACCACTTTTTTACCCTCACTTCTGGCATAAAAGTTATCCGGTCATTTCAGTGATTCTCGCTTTTCTGGTCTGCACGTACTACCTGTTCTATTTAGGTAATTTTCATAGTCCGGTTCATTCAACTGCAGAGTACATCCAATTTATTGCGCTACTGACTGGTCTTTTTGTTGCCTCAGGAGGAATATTGATTGTAGTAGATAAAAAGGCAAAACCACGAACGAATGTTATCATTTTAGCAATAGGGGCTGTTATTGCCAACATCATAGGGACAACCGGAGCATCTATGCTATTGATTCGACCATTCATTCGTCTGAATAGCAACCGAATAAAACCATACCACATTGTATTCTTCATCTTCATAGTGAGTAACGTGGGTGGTTCACTCACGCCTATTGGTGATCCGCCATTGTTCCTGGGATTCTTAAAGGGAATACCCTTCGAGTGGACACTTATTCACAACTTCGTCCCATGGGTGATTGGGTGTATTATTCTCCTGATCTTCTTTTATTTCTTTGACATCAGAAATAAGGCAGACTATGCCAAGATGAGAGGTGAAGAAGATGAAATAAAAACGCCAACAGGTCAGGTTTCTTTGAAAGGGCGAAGAAACTTCATTTGGCTTGCGGTCGTGGTTGGGGCTGTTTTCTTAGACCCCAATGTTTTTGAGTGGGTTCCGGGGATTGAGTACGAAGGTCAAAAATTCTCATACATCCGCGAAATCATCATGCTGCTGGCAGCATTAGGTTCTTACCAGTTTTCCGACCTTCAGGCCATTCAGGGTAATGAATTTAGCTTCGAGCCAATAAGGGAAGTGGCTTTCCTATTCATAGGAATCTTTTTCACCATGATGCCTGCTCTGGAACTTGTAAGTGAATTTGCACAATCTCCTCAAGGAGAAAAGCTAATAAGCCCAAGCACACTTTATTGGGGAACGGGGGTTTTAAGTGGGTTCCTGGATAACGCTCCTACGTATGTAAATTTCCTCACTGCCTCCATGGCAAGTGTAGGTGCTGACGTAAATAAAATTCAGGAAGTTATTGCCTTTGCTAACAACGAATATCGGGAGTCGCTCCTTTCACTCATGGCTATTTCATTAGGAGCAGTATTCTTTGGAGCATTTACCTACATCGGAAATGGCCCTAACTTCATGGTAAAATCCATAGCAGAGCAAGTGGGTATCAAAATGCCATCATTCTTTTCATACATCATCAAATATTCGATACCTATATTACTGCCAATGCTTATTATTATTTGGCTCATTTTCTTTTTGGGGCATTAACATTTCCCCGAAAGTAATTAAGCCCATATCGAATAAATTTTTCTTTATTTGTGCTTAATTACTTAATTTGGAATGCGCCCTCATTATTAATAATCGCCGAAAAAAATGCTGCTAAACTTATTTACGGGACAAAATGAAGGACTCCTCTTTGGAGTATTCGGTGTAATCATCGTCCTGTTTCTGATTGTCGATCTGGGTGTTTTCCATAAAAAGCATCAAAAAGTCTCTCAAAAGGAGGCGATTCAGCAGTCGATCTTTTGGGTTTTGGTCTCAGTAGGATACGGTATTCTAATTTATTTCTATGGAGAAGGTCCTGCTGCCACGTTGGAGTTTTTCTCTGCCTATGTAACAGAAAAGGCACTATCGGTTGACAATATTTTTGTTATTCTGTTGATTCTGAGATATTTCAACGTTAAAGAAGAATACTATCACAATATTCTTTTCTGGGGTATCCTTGGGGCCATTGTTTTCCGCGCGGTTTTCATTTTCGTAGGTGCTCTTTTAATCGCTGAGTTCCATTGGATTCTTTATGTTTTCGGTGTATTTCTTGTTTATTCCGGGATTAAACTTTTCAGCGATGAGGATGATATGGAATTAGAACCGGAGAAGAATCCACTACTTAAGGCCGCTAAGAAAGTACTCCCAATGAGTACCTCGGATAAAGGAGGAAAATTTTGGATTCGTGAAAAAGGGAAGCTTTTGTTTACTCCGCTGTTCCTTGTGATCATTCTTATCGAATCCACAGACCTTATTTTCGCAGTTGATTCCATTCCGGCAGCTTTCGCGATTACCCAAAATGAGTTCGTGATTTATACTTCTAATATTTTCGCCGTAATGGGACTCAGGGCGATGTTTTTCCTACTAGCTAACGTGCTGGACAAATTCTACCTGCTACAAAAAGGGCTATCAATTGTTCTGATATTCATCGGAGCGAAGATGCTTGCGGAAATATTTGATATTCATGTGCCGATCTACCTCTCTTTCAGCATCATCATAGGAGCACTGGTGTTGGCTATCGTGTTTTCTCTCATATTCCCAAAAGAGGAAGATCCGGAAGAAATCATACAGGAGAAATTACCTGCAGACGAATAAGCTACTTTTCCAGGTCTTTTACGCTATCCATGACTTTGTCACGGAGACTGTCTTTGTATTTCTGAAGATTATCTGCAATTGTGCCATTTGTAGCACCAACAATCTCAGCAGCTAAAATCCCTGCGTTTTTTGCTCCGTCTAGTGCAACAGTCGCTACAGGAATTCCTCCGGGCATCTGCAGAATTGAAAGTATCGAATCCCACCCGTCAATGGAGTTTCTCGACTTAACCGGCACGCCTATCACCGGAAGTGTGGTAAGTGATGCCACCATACCAGGTAAGTGTGCGGCTCCACCAGCTCCTGCAATGATCACCTGTAGTCCTTTACCTCTTGCTTCCTCAGCATATTCAATCATGCGATGGGGAGTGCGATGAGCAGAAACGATTGTCAACTCATACTCCACACCCAGTTCTTCTAATATATCGGCAGCTTGTTGCATGACAGGCAGGTCTGACTTACTGCCCATAATAATCCCGACTTTTGGTGATGCCATTACGCTTTTACTTTTAATGATTCTTTTACTTTTCGAGCCTTCACTTTCAAGCTTTCAATGGAATCGTCAGTGATTGTGACATGACCCATTTTTCGAAAGGGCTTGGTTAATTTCTTTCCATAAAGATGCACATAAACTCCCTTCATTGCCATACAGGTTTCCATTCCTTCATAGCGTGCATTTCCGGTAAACCCATCTTCTCCCAGTAAATTTACCATTGCTGCTGGTGTAACCAGCTCCGTAGAACCAAGTGGCAGATTAAGAATGGCTCTCAGGTGCTGTTCAAATTGAGAGGTGAGATTTGCCTCGATTGTGTGATGACCTGAGTTGTGCGTGCGTGGGGCTACTTCATTCACCAAAATATTACCCTTTTTGGTTAGAAACATTTCAACAGCCAACAACCCAACCATGTCGAGCTTTTCGATTACATCTTTGGCTAGCGCATACGCCTTCTGCTCAGTTTTCTCTGCGATCTGAGCCGGAGCAAATAAAAATTCAACCAGATTTTGTTCCGGGTGATACGAAAGCTCAACAACAGGGAAACAATTCATTTCTCCCTTTTCATTCCTCGCCACAACTACACTTAGCTCCTTCTCAAAATCAACCAGCTTTTCCAATAAACCCGGTTTATCAAATGCCTTTTCCAGGTTTGCCTCTGTCTTTATCATTTGTACCCCTCTGCCATCATATCCCTCCGTGCCCAGCTTATTTACCCCTGGAAGCATCTCTTTATGGGCGGCTACATCTTTCGCATTTTCCGTTAGCACAAAGTCTGAAGTAGGAATTCGATTGGCTTTATAAAAAGTCTTTTGTTTTCGCTTGTCCTGAATTAACTCAATGATCTCAGGTTGAGGAAACACTTTTTTACCTTCATCCTGCAATCGCTTCAGAGCTGCAACACTTACATTTTCTATCTCGATCGTTATCAAATCAAACTGCTGACCCCATTGATAGACAAGCTCTTCATCAGTGAGCTTGCCTACAGTGAAGTTCTTAACCAGGTGCGCACAAGGAGCATTTTCATCAGGGTCTAAAATAGAAATGTCAAGATTATAATCTATGGCACTCTGGATCATCATCCGGCCCAGCTGGCCTCCTCCCAGTACCCCTATTTTAATATCGGTGATGTCTTCTTTTGGCATACGGCAAAGATAACCTTCCCGTAATTTTTGTTGTTTAATAAAATAAGCAACTTAGGGTATGGAAAAAAAGAAGAAAAAAGCGGATAAAAAAGCCAGGAAGGAAGAAAACAAAGCGAAAGAAGAAAAAGAAGAGACGGGATTTCCGAAAGATGTTGACTTCAAAAAATTTCTAGGATGCGGAGGGTAAATATTTTCGCTGGATAATCCACTCCGCTACGAAGAGATTAGGCACCCAACAAAACCAGGCAATGGTTTGATACGCCTCAATCTCTGAAATTCCCATTATTATCATCATTGGCATGAATATCCTTAGGGTCACTGCTCCCAATGTGACAGCAAAGCTTCTGATCATCCATCGCTCATGTGCGTCTATGCTACCTTTCCGGATGCTCATAAAAGCCATGACCGTAAACCCAAACCAGCAAATAGCCATCATCCCAAATCCTACCACATTATTAAAACCACCATTGGCGTATAATGCCATGTAAAAAGCAGCCGGTGAACTACATAAAACAATAGCTACTATGTAAGCATATCCAATTTTTTTATGAAGACTCAAGTGTTTTGATCTGAAATTTTTTAGGAACTGTAGCCATCCGATCCCTAGCGCAATAGCTCCTCCCAGAAAGTGCATGTGAAATGCCACACGCCAGGTTGCTAGCTCAGCTACGCCATTGGTTTTAAAGGAATAGAAGTCCTCTCTGAACAAATGTGAAAGGGCATAAAGTGCTACTCCAACACACAAAAAGCCATAAAAACCATTTCTGAACTTTATGATTGGGCGTGTTTTCATGACATGAATTTACTCAGAAATAAAAACTCTTTTTACCCTGTTACTTACATTCGTGAGAATCTCATAAGGGATGGTATGCGCCCACTTGGCTAATTCCTTGATGGTTGGATTCTTTCCAAATATCACTACCTCGCCACCTTCTTTTGCATCTACATCAGTCACATCTACCATTGTCATATCCATGCAAATATTTCCAACCGTAGGACACAACTCACCGTCTATTTCCACGAAAGCATTTCCATTGCCAAAAGATCGTGAGTAGCCATCCTCGTATCCTATCGGAAGGATGGCAATTTTGCTATCTCTTTTTATTTTACCCATACGAGAGTACCCTACCGTATCACCTGCCTTCAGATTTTGAATTTGAGATATAACTGTTTTTAATTGACTGCTATTTCTTAAATCAAGTTTGCCGGTCGGATCAAACCCATGCAGCCCGATACCTAGCCTGACCATATCATAATGATACTGTGGCCATCTAACCATAGCGGGTGAGTTGCATGTATGCCTGATTGGGGAATAGCCAATGACTTCTTCGATTCGTGCATATGCTTCATCAAAGAGCCGAGCCTGATTGATTGTAAATGCATCCTCATCTACCATATCTGAACTGGAAAAGTGTGTAAAAACCCCTTCAACCTTCACCTGAGTGTTAGCCTTTAAATGATTTATTAACTCATCTAATTGATCAGGGGAAAATCCTAACCGATGCATACCCGTGTCAATTTTGATGTGTATTTTCGGGTGTTCCCTGGTGTCTTTAAGTAAGCGTTTTAAATGTGAAATACTGAAAATTTCTGCCTGCAGATCATATCGTTCAAACTGTTCGAAGCTTTCGATGTGAGGATTCATGATCATGATCGGAATGTTGATCCCATTCTTCCTCAATTGGATGGCCTCATCTACATATGCCACACCCAGCATGTCTACCCGCTGATGTTGCAGAAAGTTTGCCACTTCCAGAAGCCCGCTCCCATAGGCATTGGCCTTTACCATCACCATTAGCCTGGTTGTAGGCTTTAATAGTGCTCTGTATTGGTTCAAATTATGAAGAAGTGCCTCAAAGTTTACCTCAAGTACTGTACCATGGCTTTTTTCCTCCAGCCGTTGGACTACTCGCTCCAGTTCAAAATTTCTTGCACCTTTCACCACGATCATTTCCTCATTGAACGGAGGCATATTTTCAAGAAGCTCTTCTGTGCTCTCGAAAAAAAGTGACCCCTGAGGAAAGAGCTTTGATGAAGCTTTAATCTTTTCTCCCACTCCTATTAAGCGTGAGACATTCCGCGACTGCATAAGACTGGCTATATCCGAATAGAGTTCTTTATCCTCTTTTCCCGAGTGCAGAATATCAGATAAAATCAACGTTCGTTTCGGGTTTTGTTTATGGGATTCCAGGTAATCTAACGCCACTTTAAGCCCAGCTTCATCGTTGTTATATGAATCATCCAAAATGTAGCACCCATTGATACCCTTTTTCAATTCAAGTCTCATTGGTACCCCCTCAATCAAATCAATGCCCTTTTGAATTTGATCTCGATCTAATCCCAACTCACTGGCTGTTATTATTGCATGCGTCAGGTTTTCCAATTGTGTTTTAGTGTCAAAATCAGTCGTATATATCGCATCATTAATCTCAATTTTTCCATGCTCCCACTTCACGTGATAATCTGCCCCCTCTCCCAGACTCCAGGCCTTCACTTTTTCTCCTAAATCTTCCTCAATCGAATTAAAGTATGCTGAATCCTTCCTGCAAATGACTTTTCGTGATCCTTCAAATAGCTTTAACTTTTCATGTAGTTTTTGATCTTTGGATTCAAAACCATCATCATGTGCTTCTCCCAGATTGGTGAAAATCCCAATGGTAGGATTAATAATCTCTCCCAGTTTCTCCATCTCACCAACTTTAGAAACTCCTGCTTCAAAAACACCAATTTCATGACCTTTTCTAATCTCCAACAATGAAAGAGGAACTCCAATCTGAGAGTTAAAGCTTTTAGGACTTTTGACAACAAAATATTTTTCTGAGAGGATGGTTGAAAGCCACTCTTTTACTGTCGTTTTTCCATTACTCCCCGTGATCCCAACCATTGGAATATCAAACCCCGCTCGATGATGAGTCCCTATCATCTGAAGTGCCTCCACGGAATCATTGACTTGCAGGACATTGAGGCCTGTTTGGTCTACCTCTTTTTCTACAATGAAATTTTGAACTCCCTGTG
Source organism: Ekhidna sp. ABH4_415 (assembly GCF_056161305.1). Taxonomy (NCBI): domain Bacteria; kingdom Pseudomonadati; phylum Bacteroidota; class Cytophagia; order Cytophagales; family Reichenbachiellaceae; genus Ekhidna; species Ekhidna sp. ABH4_415. The sequence continues at coordinate 22,141 of NZ_JBSWYW010000006.1, read as the reverse complement.
AAATGGCTGCCGGAATGAACTCGTGCCCATCTCTTTTCCCCTTTATTGCCACAAAAATTTCATTGCTGTTTCCCGAGATGGTTCTAGTATCAGTTGAAAAATGAATGATCTCCGCATCCTTTGAGATTTGACATTTACCTCCGGTGATTTTTTGCAGCTGTGAGAAAAGCATCACCTAAATTATCAATTCCATTTCAAACTGATTGACCTGATTTTCAAATCCACAACCCTTTAAGAAAACATCGAAACCAATCTCATCTTCAGGAATATTCATAATAGTTAATGGCTTATCTGTAAGCGTCTGTGCTTTTCTGATCAATGACTGGCCAATTCGACTTTGTCTATGTAATCGATCCACTGCAATTTGTGAGATTCGACCCAGATGTGGTTGCATGATCAAGTATCCAGTAAGACTCCCCTCCGCATTCCTGGTAATCAACACTTTTTCATTTCCTCGTTTCAAATGCTCCTCGCTATCCAAAAAGCAAGGATGAAAATCAATAAAGGAAAAATCCACATCTTTCATATCTCCTTCCTTTACATCTACCTCTAATGTCGCATCAAGGTCCTTTATTTTTTTGTAACACTTAAACCGGCGCTTAAATGTAAAGCCAATTTTTTCATAAAGAGCGATAGCATATATGTTGGTTTCCACAACCTCCAATAGAATACGTGCAAGCGATTTTTGTTGAACCCGTGGGATCAGATAGTCATAAATCTGTGCAGCAACATTTTGGTTCCGAAAACCCGGAAGAACTCCTGTACCGCCATTGTATGCCGTGGGGATTCCCTGATACAAACTGGAACTATGTAGAATAAACCCTACCATCTCATCTCCATCCAATGCCGCTGCAGAAATCACACGATCAAGTAATAGCTTTTTATGGATACGGTAATTAAACTCCTCCAGAGAGGGTTCGAATCGTACCTCATTTTTTGCGAATGCTGAGGTGAACGTTCGGTATAGTGGGATTAAATCCTCATCATTTAATAATCGTATATTCATCTAATTTACTTAAGACTTAAAGGAACTTACAGACCTTTGTTTGCTCTTATTAATTGGGCATTAATAAAATTACGCTTATCTGACCAAAAGGAAAACCCCTCATGCAACTAGACGAGTTAGAAAAATGCATTGACCTGGAGGTTGTAAAAACCGAAAAGCGGAGGCTGGAGATTTTTATTGGCATCCTTCTCATTGTGTTGATCTTGCTATTGACCAACATGATTTTCTTCCCTACCTCCATTTCGGATACGTTTATTGACAGTAGAAGTATAAAATTAGGGGTTCTTACGGCTGCCGTTTTTATAGTCATCCTTTTGTTCTCCAGGTGGATAGTTGGGAAAATTGCGGATTGCGAAAACCCTCTTCCTATTTGGTATAAATACTATTCAGTGATCTCCGACTCAGTGGTGCCTTTCATTTGGCTTTATTTTATTATAAAATGGGAAGGAAACAGCATTTTTCTTGACTCTCCGCTTATATTCATTTTCGTTCCAATCATTATCGTTTCAGCACTTTACTTGAACTTTTGGATCAGCTTTCTCAATGGCGCCCTTATCGCAACTATCTATGTTGGAATCATTTACTGGACTTTTGATACATATGATACTAGCTCCATGCTTCCTTCAATTGTCTACTACACCAAAGCAATCATGTTTTTTATTGCGGGTATTTGTGCCGGACTTGTTGCCAAGGAACTAAATAAAAGGCTGACCATCTCCATTAAAACGCAGGAAGAGCGTGATGAGATTGAATCGCTATTCAGCAAGCAGGTTTCCAAAGAAGTAGTGCAAGCCCTAACACAAACAGATGGGGCCAGCTTCAAGATCAGAGCTTCTGTTTTGTTCCTGGATATTCGAGACTTCACGAAACGAGTGCAGCTGCTTTCGCCTGAAGAGGTCAATAAATTTCAGAATCGCTTTTTTGGTCCCATCATGGATTGCATTCATGAAAATAATGGCATGATCAATCAGCTAATGGGTGATGGTCTTATGGCCTCCTTTGCCTCTGAAGAAGGGGATGCGCCTGAGAATGCCTTTAAAGCAGCACGAGATATCCTTTCCACAGTAAGCCGAATGAATAAGTCTGAATGGAACGAAGAAATCAAGGTAGGAATAGGCATTCACAATGGGGAAATAATTGCCGGAAACATTGGTAATAGCACCCGCCAACAATTTTCTATATCTGGCATTCCGGTAATCACTGCTGCGAGGCTAGAACAGCTCACAAAAGATTATAATTGCTCCTGGTTGGTCTCCTCCCAATTCTACAATGATGTGAAACACCTTGCTACGAATGGAATTTCCATAGGCCATGTAAAGCTCAAGGGAATTGATCAGGAAATGGAAATAATCAAACTGGCCTGATAGTGAAATACTTCGACAGAGATCTCAGTTGGCTTTCATTCAACTACCGTGTTCTAATGGAAGCAATGGACGAAAGTGTCCCACTTTTGGAACGTTTGCGATTTATTGCAATCTACTCCTCCAATCTCGATGAGTTCTTTCGGGTTAGAGTAGCTGACATTCGTAATATTAAAAGAATCGATAAGAAAAAGATCAACAAGAGGCTTGATTTTGATGCTAAAACACTTTTAGCGGATATTCATCAGGAAGTGAGTCATCAACTCGATCAATATGGTCACGCAATGCGCGAGATTATTGATCAGCTCAAAGATAAAGGTCACTTCATTTGTACAGATACAGTTGAGATTCCTTCTGATTTAAATGGTGACTTACTCAACTACTTTAAGACGTATGTTTCAGCCTTTTTGCAACCAAAAAAATTGGATGAAAATACCGAGCTCTTTCTGGATAATCAGGCCATTTACATGGCTGTCCATTTTGCTGGTGATGATATTTCTATCCTAAACATTCCAACAGATCATCTCTCTCGATTTTCACAATTTCAGGTTGGGAGTGATACATACTACATCTTTTTAGACGATGTGATTCGCTTGCATTTGGATTTGATATTCCCGAAGAAGGAAGTCAAAGGGGCTTTCTCAATTAAACTAAATAAAGATGCAGAGCTTCAGATTGACGATGAGTATTCCGGAAACCTGGTAAGGAAAATAGAGAAGCAAATTCAAAAGAGAAACCTGGGCACTCCTGCGCGGTTTTTATTTGACATCAAAATGCCAGATGAAATGTTGGTTACTTTAACTGGTCAGCTTCAGCTATCCTCAGATGATGTAGTCACAGGAGGCAGATATCATAACCTCAATGATTTCTTTCAGATCAACATTAACGATCCGGAATTAAATTATCCACATCAGCCTTACGCGCCAGCACCCACTTTGCAAGGCTCCAGATCCATTTTGAAAAAACTCGAAGAGCAGGATCATTTGCTTCATTTCCCTTATCAGTCGTATGATTATGTCCTTCAGTTTTTCAATGAAGCTTCCATTGATCCGGAGGTAGAAGAAATCAATGTGACGTTCTACCGAATGGCGAAGAAATCCACCATTGCAGAAGCTCTTATAAGCGCTTCGAATAATGGAAAAAAAGTATCAGTGTTTATGGAAGTCAAAGCCCGATTTGATGAGAAAAACAACCTGGACTGGGCAAGAAAAATGCGCGCAGCAGGAGTTAAAATCATTTATAGCCTTCCGGGATTGAAAGTCCATGCGAAAGTGGCTCTGGTACGAAAAAAGAAAAAAATGTATGGGTTCTTTGGAACTGGAAACTTAAACGAAAAAACATCTGAGATCTATTGCGATCATGGGCTGCTGACTTCCGATGACCAATTGACAAAAGAACTGCATCACGTCTTTCAGTACCTCCTTACCAAGTATACTCCTCCTCCTTTTCAAAAACTCCTTGTTTCCCAGTTTGGAGCCTATGAGAAGTTCATTGAGAAGATAGATCGTGAGATTCATCATGCAGAAGCGGGACGGGAGGCACGTATCATCTTAAAGGTTAACAACCTGCAAGAACAAACACTGATTAAAAAACTGGAAGAGGCAAGCAGCAAGGGAGTAGATGTAAAACTGATCGTACGCAGCATTTGCTGTCTGATTCCAGACAAAGACTTAAAAGTGAAACGTATCGTCGATCGATACCTGGAGCACGGAAGGGTGTTTTATTTTCACAATAATGATGAGCAGGAGATATACCTCGGCTCTGCCGATTGGATGAATCGAAATTTGCATCGAAGGATTGAAGTCTGCTTTCCTATCATCAATGATCGTATGAAACAGGAGATTCTGACCATTTTAAAATTCCAATGGAAAGACGACATTAAAGGAGTGTGGCTTTCTCCAAAGATGGAAAACGAAAGACCAAAGCTCGAGCATAAAATAAGAGCGCAAATGGCGACATACAATTACCTGAAAGATCAATAAGGGTAAGGAGACTTGAAGAAGAGCTCCGCAACGATAAAGCCAAGAATGGCCAGCACAAACCCGAACATGAAAATGGTGTAACTAATCCTGAGCAAACGATATTTCTTTCCTAGGACAGCTCCAAGGAAATAGATGTCTTTGATCATACTTCCATAGAGGTAATCAGCATCTTTCAGCATCTCTTTCATTCCCCATTCGTAATCCTCAAATTTCATTCGATGAAAATTTCCAAAGAATAAAAGATTCGTCTGCTTATTGATGATGTCCTCATGCTTAAATCTGCCTTTGGTAACGTTTGGTCGGGTGGCTAGTACAGCAAAAACGATAGTGGTGAGACACACCAGCGTAAGCATAATCGCCGGCACAGTCATATGCGGATATTCTTCCAGCTTTCTGATTAACACAGACACCAGCACGGACAAAATAATCGAATTGATCGAGATCATAATATTGGCTTTATTGTCAGCGATGGCACTAAGCTCCATGTGGTTTTTTGAAGTGGTACGAAACATCGTCTCAATGCCACGTGTCGGCTTGAGTTCCTTCGCCTTTTTCACCTTCTTCTTCAGCTTGGTGACCTTCTCTTCAAGTTCTTCTACTTTTTCGTTTTCTTCCATGATTTTAGCCGATCCCGTATTTTTTTAAGGTTTTCCTTAACAGCAGATTCGTAATTATTCTTGGCATATTCGGTAAAAAAACAGTGCTTATCCAAAAACTCCTGATTCATCTCCAGCCACTCCGCTTCAGGTATCTTGCAAACTTTCGTTTTCTCCAATTCCTTGTGTAATAAATCTGCTTTTGCAAAATAATTGTGATCTGCCAGATGCATCATATCAGCATCGCAGATGACCTGCTCCAGCATGTTCCTCGGATTCTGTGGCATTTGAGTCGCCATGATGCAGCCAGCCACTTCTTCAATTCTCTTTTCCGGATAATTGTGTTTCCTCAGAAACTCCTGAGCCATACGAGCACCATTTTTTTCATGACTTTCGGCTCCCTCCGTGTAGCCAATATCATGAAACCAGGCCGATATTAAAATGACCTCCTTTTCCTCTTCACTTAAGTGTTGCTCCTCAGCAATTTCCTCTGCAGAATTCACCACATCCAGAGTGTGATTGATAGAATGATAAGTCATGTCATCAGGCAAATTTTTGGTCAATACCTTGATAGCATAATCTTTAACCAGACCCAGAATTTGACTCTTCGACTTCATTCTTTCCAAATCAATTCACAAAATAGAACAAAAATTAGGCATTTTAGTGTTGTAGGCTTGACATTTTAAATCGACCAATGAATTTAATAAAGAACACAACACTTGTTTTATTGTTCCTTGCGGTGGTTTCTTTCACTCCAGGCTGTTCCTCCTCTTCTTTTGGTCAACATGCCGACAGCCTCTTTCTGGTCGATACCCATTTGGACTTTACATATGACCTAAAAGGGCCAAGTGAAAAACATTTTTTACCTTATGTATTGGAAGAAATTTCGGGATTGACTTTCAAGACTCCATCACAAATTCTTGCGGTTGATGATGAGTCCGGGAAGGTCTTTGAGTATGACCTCACGAAAAAAGAAATTGTTCACTCCATCCAGTTTTACAAGTCGGACGACTATGAAGGCGTAGAACTCATTGATAATGACATATATGTCCTCAAACACGATGGAGATATCTTCCATTTTAAATACGGCCAGGAGAAAAAAGTCACATCAAAAAAATATGAGACCCCCCTTCATAATGACAATGATACCGAAGGCCTTGGATATGATCCGCAGCGAAACCTTCTTCTAATCGCATGTAAAGAGAAAGGACACATAGGAGAAAAAAAGATTAAAGGAAGAGCATTTTATTCCTTTCACCTTGAAAGAAAAGAACTTTCCAAAAAACCCATTTTTATAATTGGTCCTGAAGAACTGGAAAGGTTTTGGGAAGAAAACAAAGACTTTGATTATGAAAGGAAACGAATAAAATTTAAACCTTCTGCGATTGCCATCCATCCTCTTTCAGGCCATTATTACATTCTATCTTCTGTCGGTAAGATGCTAGTGGTAGCTTCTCCCCAGGGAAAAATTTTGGGTACTTATCCTATATCACCTCGAATCCTTGGTCAGCCAGAGGGCATCTGTTTCTCTCCTGACGGGGACATGTACATCAGCAGCGAAGGTGAGGGTGATAGGGGCTACATCTTAAAATTTGACATGCAATGAACAAACCCATGAGACTGCTTTTGCTATTCTTCCTTCTTCCATCGCTCTCGTGGGGGCAGCAAGTTTATTTGATTGGTGATGCGGGTGAGCCAAAATCGCCTGACCCAAACCTGGAAATGCTCAAAGAAAAAATCAAAGGTGCCACAGCAGATGATTTCCTGATCTTCCTAGGTGATAACATTTACCCAAAAGGGTTGCCTGATGGAGAGGATCCTAAAAGGGAGCAGATGGAAAAAAAACTCATTCCCCAGTTGGAGGTAATGAAGGCTTTTCCGGGTACGGCTTATATCATCCCCGGGAATCATGACTGGGCTCAGGGAAGAAAGTATGGATGGCAATATGCTCTGAATATGGAGCGATTCATTCGCAAGTATTTTGATGGAAAAGATGTATTGCTGCCTTTAGGTGGTTGCCCGGGACCTGTTGAAATCCCAATGAGTGAAAAATCAACGCTTGTTATACTAAATACGCAGTACTTTCTGCATGGCTGGGACAAGCCAGACGAAGATGACAACTGCGAAAACAAGTCCACAATTGAGGCGCTGGAGGACTTGAAAACCATCATTAATCGAAACAAAGGAAAGCATATCCTCATCGCAGCGCATCATCCCATTTATACCTATGGCGAGCATCACGGGAATTTCAGCTTTAAAGATCAAATGAAACCACTGCCAGTTCTTGGTAGCATTCAGCCACTTTTTCGCCGGTTTATTGGTAATATTCAGGATAACACCCACCCTAAATACCGGGCAGTTATGAACCAGGTGGTGGCTGCTATGAATGAAGCCGAAGATGTGATTTACGCCTGCGGTCACGAGCATTCGCTGCAGCTGATTCAAAAAGATGGTCATCACTTTATTGTTAGCGGCTCAGGCTCTAAAACCTCTCATGTGAAAAAGGGAAAGGGAAGTTTATTTGCGAAAGAGGAGCAAGGTTTTGCCTTACTTAATTTGGATGATAATGGCAGTGCTGATGTATCATACTTCGGCATCAATGATGGGCCTCTTTTTCAAACGAATCTCTATGAAAAAGACCTGAAAGAAACATTGAACGAAAAGCAGCTACTATATTTTTCCGATAGCACAATCACCGTAGTTGCCAGCAAAAAATATGAAGGAGATAAGGGGAAACATCGGTGGCTGGGCAAGAATTACAGAGGTGTATGGAGCACTCCTGTTGAGGTTGAGGTTTTTGATATAGGCGCTGAAAAAGGCGGATTGGAAGTGGTGAAAAAAGGTGGGGGAATGCAAACCAAATCTTTGAGGATGGAAGCCAAAGATGGTCGACAATATGTGCTCCGTTCTATTGAAAAGTATCCTGAAAATGCCATTCCTTCCGCACTGCAAAAAACATTCGCTCAGGACATTGTTGAAGATCAGATTTCTGCCTCTCACCCTTACGGTGCTTTCATAGTACCCCACCTCGCAGAGCCTGTTGGCATCTATCACACCAATCCTAAGCCGGTTTTCATCCCGGATGATCCACGGCTGGGTCAATTTCGAAGCACATTTGCTGGCACGCTTGCACTTTATGAAGAGCGACCCAATGAAGCAGCCTCTCGTGATCCTCATTTTGGCGGTGGAGAAGATATTGACGGGACCGATACAGTCCTTGAAAACCTGAGAGAGGATAATGACAATGAGGTAGACCAAAATTTTGTGGTGAGAAATCGGCTGTTTGACCTCTGGATTGGAGACTGGGACCGCCACGATGATCAGTGGCGCTGGGCGCAGATAGACAAGAAAAAAGGAAATATTTATCGACCTATCCCAAGAGATCGGGATCAGGCCTTCTTCATCAATGAGGGAATCATTCCAAAAATTGCCGCTAGAAAGTGGGCCTTACCAAAAATTGAAGGGTTTGATGAAGAGGTAGATTGGGCACCTGGTTTGAGCCAGAATGCAAGATTCTTTGACCGGACATTTATGAATGAACCAGACTGGAACGACTGGCAAGAACAGATCCGGTTTTTAAAAGAAAACCTGACCGATGATGTTATTGACCATGCGATTGCCCAATGGCCTGATCAAATTCAAGAGATCACAGGGGAACGAATCAAAAAAGGGCTGAAAGCCAGAAGAGAAAATATGGAGTCTTATGCCTGGGAGCTTTATCTATTTCTATCCAAAGAAGTGGAAATCACCGGCTCTGACAAGCATGAATATTTTCTAGTGGAACACCTGGGTGATGAAGAAGCGAAAGTGACCGTTCGGAAAAGAAAAAAGGATGGAGAGCTGGAGCAGGTTATCTATGAGCGCCTGTTCAAGGCTGACGAGACCAAAGAAATCAGGCTTTACGGTTTTGACGGAGAGGATGTGTTCGAGATAAAGGGAGCTGACTCAAAAATCAATGTTAGGATCATTGGAGGTACTGATAAGGACCTGGTCATCAATGGAAATGCCGATGAGAGACTGAAAAAAGTAAAGGTTTACGATCGCTATAAAATCACCCTGGTTCAGGGAAACTCCAAAGGCATATTAAAGCTAAGTAACAGACCGGACATCAACCGATACGACAGAAAAGCTTTCAAGTATGACATCTTAATGCCTCTGGTCACTGCCGCCATTAACCCGGATGATGGAATTTTTCTAGGTGGAGGATTTGCGTACACCAAGCACGGTTGGAGAAAAGAGCCTTTTGCGGCAAAACATACCTTCAAGGCCATTGGCGCTTTTGAGACAGGATCATACCAATTCGATTATACAGGTGATTACACAGATGCTCTTGGACGCTGGGACTTGAATACATCGGTGCTATGGCAGGAACCATACTTCGTAAATAACTACTTTGGATTTGGAAACGAGACAGAATTCTTAATGGACGAGTTTGTATCCCCTGACGATGACCCAATCGACTATTACCGGGTTCGCATGGATCGGCTGGATTTGAATGTGGGGGTATCCAGGAAGGTGGGAGCAAAAGCTAAATTCTACATTAGTACAGGATACAAATCAGTAGAGGTAGAAAACACGGCCAATCGTTTCATCTCTGACCAAGCCACAGATGTAAATGATTTTGAGGAAAACCGATATGCACGCTTCGCCACCGGTATTGTTTTTGACTCTAGGGATAATAAGGTGTTACCTCAGGCAGGAATGACAGCCAGAGCAGAAATAGAACACCTGGAAGCACTTACTGACTTTTCAGAAAATACGACTAAATACAATGCTGAGTGGGCCTTTTATCTTACAACCCGGCTCCCATCCAGATTAGTTATAGCCAATCGATTGGGTGCGTCATATATTCCGACTGATAACTTGGACTTCTTCAATGCGAGCATCCTTGGAGGACGTACCAATCTTAGAGGTTTCCGAAGAACACGTTTTTATGGGCAATCCTCCTTTTATCACAATCTGGATCTGCGATTAAAAATCGCGTCTTTCAGAAGCTACATTTTCCCCGGACAGTTCGGGCTGCTGGCTTTTCATGATGTGGGTAGAGTGTGGGTTGATGGAGAAAACTCCAATGAATGGCATCAGGGAAAAGGATTGGGCATCTGGCTGAGTCCTCTCAACACTGTGGTCCTGAATGTGAACTATGCCTTTGGGGAGGATGAGAATCTGCCTACGTTTTATATGAGCTTTTTCTTTTGATTTCGCGAAACGCTATTCCTCAAATGCCCATTCAATCTTTTCCTTCATATCCTTTACCACTATGCCTTGTGCCTTGAGCTCAGCACGTAATTTATCTACCCGCTCAAAGTCCCGGTTATACTTGGCGTCCTTATACTCACCCAAAATCGTTTCAATGAGAGCCTGGTAATCAACATCAGCCTCAACCTTAAGACCCAGCACCTCTTCGGTAAAGCCTAGGAAGGTTTCTTTCATTCGCTTGAAGGTTTCCTCTCCAATTTCACCGTATTTCAATTGACCGGTATGCAGCGAATTGATCTTCTTCACAAGGTTGAACAAGTGACCGATTGTAAGGGCAGTGTTGAAGTCATCGTTCATGGCATAGTAGCAGTTATCACAGATTTTATTGATCTGCTCTACCTGCTTTTCGTTCAGTCCGCCATCATCTTTCTTCCACTCCATTTCATGCATGATCCGCATCCCATTGGCAAGCCGAACATATCCTTTGCGTGACGCTTCCAGCGCCTCATTGGAAAAGTCTAATGTACTAGCATAGTGCGATTGCATCATGAAGAATCGCACAGTCATTGGACTATATCCACGCTCCAGTAGTTCATGATCTCCAGACATTAGTTCTCTAGGTAAGAAAGAATTACCTAATGACTTACTCATCTTCTGTCCATTCACGGTAAGCATATTAGTATGCAGCCAATATTTAGCGCCACCCTTTCCGTAGGTTCCGGCATTCTGCGCAATCTCACACTCATGGTGAGGAAATTGCAAATCCATACCACCTCCGTGAATATCAAACGCTTCTCCAAGGTATTTGGTACTCATTACTGAGCACTCCAGGTGCCAACCAGGAAAACCATCACTCCATTCGGTCTTCCACCGCATGATATGTTCGGGAGCAGCTTTTTTCCAGAGGGCGAAATCCAATGGGTTCCTTTTATCGGACCCTCCATCCAGATCTCGGGTCTCGCTCATTAGGTCTTCGATTTTTCTTCCTGAAAGCTGCCCATACGCATGATCTGAGGCGTTATGATATTTCTCTACGTCGAAATATACCGATCCATTCGACTCATACGCATAACCATTCTCAATCAGCTTTTTCGTCATCTCAATTTGCTCCATGAGGTGCCCAATGGCTGATGGTTCTATGTCTGGCGGGATCGCATTGAAAAGCTTCATGACATCATGAAAATCGTTGGCATACATCTGCACGATTTCCATTGGTTCCAGCTGATCCAGCTTCGCTTTTTTTGAGATTTTATCCTCTCCAGTATCCGATAAGTGGCCTACATCAGTGATATTTCGCACATATCGCACTTTATAGCCAATAAATTGTAAATAACGATATACTACGTCAAAGCTTAGAAAAGTTCGAACATTTCCGAGGTGTACATTGCTGTAAACTGTAGGGCCACAAACGTACATCCCGACATGTGGTGGGTGTAGTGGTTGGAACTCTTCTTTTTGTCTGGTAAGGGAATTATAGATTTTTAGCTTTCCAATCATGTGTCCTGTTTTGTCTGGCAAAGAAAGGCATTTACCGAAAATTTAACGTTCAGGTTACTTAAACCTTTTTAACTCCAAAAAATTCCTCCTTTAATTCAATACTTAATTCATCATTTGCTAATTATCCATGTAGCTTTGTTCTTAAGTATTTTTCCACCACCATGAAAAACATACTCGCCTGTATAATTTTTTCGATGGTTTTGGGGCTATCATATGCCCAAAACATCAATTCTCAAATTTCTGAGGCTACTCAAAACCTCGAGAGAAATCATTGGGAAAGAGCCAGAGACAGTTTTAAGCGAATAATTGAAAACTATGAAGATGATTTGACCTATCATCAGCGTGCACAGGTCTATAACCATCTAGGTTATCTACACTATAGCTTGCTTGATCCATTCGAAGCTGAACGATACCTGAACCTTTCGATACTTTATCACGAGGAAGCTGGAATTCCTAACCAGCGTGATTACGCAGAAGCGCTTTTAAATATGGGAGTGCTTTACCTCGATCAGGTGGAGTTTGATCTGGCAAGGCAATACATCCAAAAGTCTCTTGATATTTTAGAAAAACTTCCAAACGCCAATGCTCAATATTGGATCGCAAGATCGAAACTTGGTTTTGTGTATGAAGAAGCAGGATCCTACACCCTTGCACTGAGTATCTATAATGAAAGCTATGAGCAACTTGTTGCTTCCGGGAATGACCTTTCACCCGATTTTGCAGAGATATGTATGCATAAAGGTAGAATTCTCATTTTTACCGGAGATCCGGAAGAAGGGGAAAAATTCATCAACTTAAGTACCACTATTTACGAGTCATTAGGGCCTGACTTTGCCGTCCAGCGTGCTGAATCTCTTGAACATTTAGCTATTTTCTTTGAAAGGATGGGTCGATACGATGAGGCAGAAGAAACCTTGTTAACGGTATTGAAACTTAAAAGAACGATCCCTGATGAGGCTGACATTCTGATTATAGAAACCTTGAATGATCTTGGTATCCTTTATCATCAGCTTGGCCGATATGAAAATGCCAAGGCAATGTTCAATGAGGTGGTTGCAGAATGTGAAGAAAATGTAGGGATTGATCATCCATTTTATGCTACTGCCAAAAATAATCTTGGTGCACTGGCCATTGCTGAGGGAAATTTTGTAGATGCCCGTGATATGTTCAATGCAGCACTTACAACTTATAAACTGAAGTTTGGTGAAAGTCATCCGTATTACGCTAATGCACTTAATAACCTTGCCCGTGTTGAAAGAAAACTAGGAAACACTTACCTGGCTGAACAATATTATCGGGAAGTACTAAAAATAGATGAACGTATATATGGCAAGGAGCATCCGGATTATGCCACAACCTTGATTAACCTTGGCATTTTATGTAGTGCTAATGGCAGAGAAAGCGAAGCTTCGAAATTCTATGAGGAAGCCGTTCAAATCCGTGCCAGAGTGCTGGGAGAAAATCATCCTGCATATGGAAGCGCACTGGAATACATGGGCATGCATGCGCTTGCAATAGGAAACTATTCCAACGCAGAAAAATATTTCAGTGAATCGATTAGCATTCAAATAGACCGCATTCATACACTATTCCCGATTATGAGTGAGATAGATCGCCAATCCTTTTATGATGGCATCATCAAAAGCATTGATCGATATAATTTCATTGCTTTCGGTTTACTAGATCAAAAACCAGAACTGATCAAGAATATTTATGACTTTCATGTCAAAACCAAAGGAATATTATTTAGCACCTCAGACAAGGTGCTGGAAAAAGTTCAGGAGAGCGATGATTATGAGCTCAAAGAATTGTACCGTCAGTGGCAGTCGGATAAACGGCTCCTCGCGAGTTATTTCCAAATGGGCATCCATGAACTGGAAGACTTAAATATAAACCTCCAATATGAAGAGACCCGAATTGAAAGATTAGAGGATAATTTGATTTCACGTATCGATAACTTCGAAGGCTCACTTCAGCGTTTTCGTGAAAACTGGCAATCTGTTCAGCAAAAAGTTCGACCGAATGAGGCCTTTGTAGAGGTCATCCAAATAAGAGAGTTTGAATCTTTGGATCAAGCCCAGGGTACATTGTTCAGCTTTACTAATTATACCAAGTATCTGGCAGTGATTTTCCTGCCCAATCAGGATGAGCCGGTATTCGAAATTATTGGCACAGAAGCAACTACCGATCCACAATATTTAAACAAATACAGAGACTACCTCAATGGGAATACCGAAGGAAAGAGTTCTTTTGAGCTCCTTTGGAAGCCCATTCATGACCGTGTTAAAGATGTAGATTTTGTACGACTGGGATCAGATGGTATTTTTCACGGAATCAACCCAAACGTTTTTAAAACTTCAGGTAAAAACCATGTGATAGATGACTACCTGGTTACAAACCTTTCCAGTCCACACGATCTGTTTCGGGAAAATGCAGTCGTGTACAGCCAACGCGCATACATTTTCTCCAACCCAGATTACGTAAGCAGTGAAATCAGCGATCCGGCTGATCTTGGAGAGCTGCCTGTTATTTCAGGTTTAAGTGAAGAAGTTTTTGATCCTGTGGGTTGGAGTGTAAGGTCTTATGAAGGAGAAAATGCCAATGAATTAAGAATTAGATCAGCATTTAATCCAACGGTACTCCACATTGATGCGTATGGTTTTTTTGAAGACAAATTCAAATACATCAGAACGAAAAGCCCATTGACTAGTAAATTGTTTCAATCCGGAATCTATCTTTCAGGTGCCTCAGAATCTTATTCCAGGTTTTTGGAGGGAATTCGTACGATTTCAGAAAATGATGGGATTCTAAGTACACATGAAATCATGAATCTTGATTTAACAAAAACTAAGCTAGTGGTAGTTTCTGATATCGTTAACCAGACAAACTCAAGCACTGCTAACGCATCATACGGATTACAAAGAGCATTCATGGTAGCAGGTGCCCATAACTTACTGATGAGGGTATTAAAGTCAGAACAAGATGTTACTAAGGAGATATTAACACTCTTCTATAAAAAATACAATGAGACCAAAAAGATCGGAAGTTCGTTAAAACATGCACAACTTGAATTACGAGCTAAATATCCTGACCCCAGGATATGGGGTGGTTTTATGATTACAGGTATTGAATAAACTTAAAGAAATGAAAAAGATTGTTTTTCTATTCGCACTATTGATTGCCTCTGGAGCTATAGCTCAAGATCAGCGCAGATCTCAAGTTCTAACCATTTCGGGTGATGAAGATTTTCGGGATGGATATTATATGGGAGCCATTCGCTATTACAAAGCAGCTTTAGATGAAAATGCGGAAAATATAAAAGCGCAGTACCAGCTAGCAGAGTGCTATCGATTAACTCAGCAATATGAAAATGCAGAGTATTACTATGAGATGGTTACCTCAGACGGTCAAGATTCCCGCTACCCGCTTGCAGGTTATTACCATGCTCAGATGCAAAAACTCAAAGGGCAATATGATGCGGCTCTTAAAAACTTCAAGGAATTCCGAAGACTTTTGGTTGCGAATGGAGATCACGAATCTGAAAAATATCGCTATTTCTATAAACAAGCGAAAATTGAAATAGATGGTTGCCAACTTGCACTTAATCAAATTACCATGGTGCATCCAGATTATCAATTTCAACCTTTAAGTGCACCGCTAAACTCCGAGTACAACGACTATGCTGCATTTAGCATCGGAGATGATGGAGTAGTATGTCTTACATCCGCCAGAAGCAGCGGGAAAGGAAGTCTGGTAGACAACCAATTTGGAGAAGCATTCGCTGACATATTTAGGTTTACGAATAGGAATGGAAGCTGGGAAGAATATGACCCCAAAGACAGATTCGAGAAAATCATTAATACCAAATATGGAGACGGATCAGGCACTTTCAATAGAGAAAGGAATAAGTTCTACTATACTAATTGTGACGAAGAGGGTGGAGTGTGCCACATTTATATGTCCCGATTAGAGGGCGACAGGTGGTCAGAGCCACAACCGTTAAATCATAACATCAATGAATATAAGTTTAACTCCAAACACCCTAGTCTAACACCAGGTGGAGACACACTATTCTACGCCTCAGATAGAGATGGTGGTTTGGGTAAATTAGACTTATATATGAGTATCAATTCAGGAGGTGATAATTGGGGGCCCCCAATGCACCTGGGCAATCAAATAAACACACCATTTAATGAGATCTCACCATTCTACGATGCTGAAGAACGAGTGCTCTTTTTTGCGTCTGATGGACACAGGGGATTTGGTGGATATGACATCTTTGTCGCTCGCGGATCAAAGTTTGAATCAGCAGAAATTTACAATGCAGGTATCCCTTTCAACTCATTCCGGGATGATATTTTCTTTTTCTTAGGTAATAACAAGGGATACTTATCCTCCAACAGAGAAGAAGGTGTAGGCCAGTTTGATATTTACGGTTTTAATATCGAATCTAAAAGAAACATCATTTCGCAGGTATCAAGTGAGGGAACAATCGCAGGAAGAAACTCCCTGTTTACTGACGACTATAATTTTGATAGCAACGAAACGGAGATAATCAATCAAATCATATCTCGAATGCTCTCCTCATCTGTTTCAGATGTTGATCTGATCTTAACAGACAGGCAGCTTGCGGTATATAATGCACTTAGCAAAGACGATAAGGAAAGAATTGATCGAATTGTGAAAGCTCGAGTGCGAAAAATGACCAGCAATATGATTCGGTCCATTCGCACGGAAGATGACTATTATTACCAGCAATTAAGTGTGGACAAGAGAAGAAAGGTGGATAACATCGTGACCACTTATCTGGAACAACAAGGTATGGGTAACAGTGTGAGCATGTCCAACGACGTGTTTGGTTTCTATAGCTCAGTTAGTTCGGATGAAAGGGAGAAAATCGATGTGCTTATTTCAGATCGATTGAAAAATGCTCAGGCTTTTAGGCCTGCTACTCCTACCTACAACTCATTCGCTCCAAAGGAGCAAAAAAGCATCGATGGTATTGCTATTAAATATCTTAAGCAAAAAAGAAACCTTGGAGCCATCTCATTAGATATGAATGAGAAAGTTTTCCTAAGAGACAATCAGGATGCTGTGGAAGATGTGAATGCGGCAGTTAGAGAGCGATTGATTGGATTGAGCAACGAGGAAAAATATAAGCTCCTTCAGGAAGACCGTGACTATTACGAATCTCTTGATGATATTGACAAGGAAAGATTAAAGTCAATTGCTAGCACTTTTATGGTGTCAGATCTTGAGAGTTTTGATAAAAACATCAAAAATTCAGATCTGGAGGTTTTCAAAAATAAGAACTCTGCTGATCAGAACAGATTGGATAAACTCCTTCTTAAACAGATTTCGAACCTTGCGAATTCGAGTATCTACTTAACAGAAACTACCTTCTCCCAATCGGAAATTCAGTCTGCGATTGGAGACAATGCTGATGAAACGATTAGCAAGCTGTTAGAGATGCGTCCTGAATTGAATGAGGATCAGAGAAGAGCGGTAGAACGATTTGTGAGGTCTGCTTATGACTCTTATATGACACAGCCTGAGCCTGTATTCATGAACCCGGCAACTCCAGTTGTTACTCAAAGCGGACAACCTATCACAGGAGACCCATCTGCTACCCTTACACAAGCTGATATTAATCAATATGAATCTTTGAGTGATGCTAAAAAGAGAGCCATTGATAACACAATCGCCTTGGATTACATCACACTCAAATACTCAGACAGATCACTGAGATTAAGAGATGAATTTAGAATGTCTGAACTATCGAGCAAAGAGCGGGTTTATACCGCAGCATTGGCTAAGAAAATCTCTGGTAAGGAGATCAAGCCAAATGAGCAGGCTTATGTACGTGATGCATTTGTCTATTACGATAATTTGGCCGAGGATAGAAAAGGCTTTATCAGTAGAATAGTGCTGGACAAAGGTCTCCCAAAAAGAAATGGTAAATATGTTCTTCCACCGCAAGATGCGAATGCGCGGGGCAGGTTATCCGCTAGTGAGAATGACCTTCTGGAAAAGATTAAAAAGTTCAGATTCAACAACCAACGAATCCTAACTGACAATCTCGCTGTAGATGCCAAAGATGTGGACACAGCCCCTGTGGATATAATGGCCCTGGCTGCCTCAGAAAATATCGAGCATACAGGTGCAGAAAAAATTCTTGGTGCAGAAGACATTCTGGCTTCTGAAGAAATGGATGAGATCCGGATTGGACTACCTATCAATAAAATTGAAGGCTATGATGAAATCATAATTAATGGCCGTCTTGTTGGTAGTAATTCAGGCAGTCCGCTTTCTTCCTATTCTATCACACTTATATCTTTTGATAGTGACAAGACTGTGATTGAAGGGTATACAAATAAAGCCGGCGAATTTCAATTCACAGTACATCCGGCTAAGTATGATTTAACCTTCAAAAAAGCCAATAATGCAGAATCTGTATCCCTTGAAGATTTCGTAGTGGAAGGCAGGAGAACCAAAACCGCTACCCTTGTTACCAATGCTACTAGAGCATTCTTCGATGTGGATGCATCAGAACTTAGACCTGAAGTAAAAATTCTTTTGGATGACGTTGCGGCGGCTTTCGAAAACGGGGGGTCTAAAATTGAAATTGAATCTCATACAGATGCCACAGGATCGGCAGAATACAACCTTGGGTTAAGTAAGGATCGTGGATATTCTGCAAGGGATTATCTCATTTCAAAGGGAATAGATAAATCTGATATTTCTGTTATATGGCACGGTTCTGAAAATCCGATCGCTGATAATAACAGTCCATTCGGAAGACAGCTAAATAGGCGGATAGATGTGAGACTTATTAGTAAAGGTCGTAAAGATTTTGGCAAATTCTTCCTGGTGAGACCAGGTGCCACCATAGCAAGCTTAGCAGGTTCAATGGATATTTCAGATGCTGATATCAGAAGGATAAACGGACTTGAGGGTGGAGACCTTCAGGCATACAAACCGATTCGAATTAAGCAGGAAGTAACACCAAACTACGATTTGCTCGTACCTGCAGACATAGAAAACGATAGTGATTTTGTTTATTTCGTACAAAAAGGTGAGACACTGGAGAGTGTATCAAAAAAATTCAACGTTCCCGAAGAAATAATTATGGAGCAGAATAGACTAAACTCATCAAGTTTAACACCTGGTCAAAGGTTGATTATCTATAAGAAGAATTAGAAGAGTGGGTTTGACGCTCTTCTTGAATTAGCATTTTTTGACAATGAGTATTGAATCGATATCTCCATTGAGTTCTGAGCAAGATCAATGTCTCTGTTCGGATCAAACAAAGTGCTGTTCATGTCGTAGCTCACTCTAACAACGAGTGACTGCAGCTTGACGCCACCCATGAAAATAAATGAGTCTCTCAACCGATACCAGACACCAAAAAGTAACTGGCTGCCCTTAGCGCGATACCGACCCGCGCTGGGGGAGTATGCCACGTTCAACCCAGCGTTAAATTGATGGTTGTTTCTTAGGTTCAGGTAGAGTAAGCTGGGCATAATAAAATACTTGTCGAACTTAAACTCAATACCACCATTATACTTAAAAAGCATTGGGGCATCACTTTCAATGTCCGTAGTAAATGATGTGTTTGGCCTGTTTAAGTTCGTGGCAGATATTCCCAAAAACCCACTGTAAGTATGAAGTAGATAATTTCGTTCCGGATTAAAATAATACATGACACCAGCATTCACCACAATGTTGTTTTGCTGATCATTAAACTCTGTGACCGGAATAGGTAATGTGTTGTCGTAACCAAAAAATGGGTTGTATTGAGAGCCCCAGGAGAGGTTGCTAAAATCTAGTTTCCTCAATTCATAACCCACCTGAACACCAACAGAAACCAGATAAGTACTTAACAACCCGAACTTGATATTATGTGCGTAGTTGGCAAAAATCGAGCTTTTCTCGTATACTCCACGAAACCCACTTTTCTCATTGAAGGCCATGATCCCTGCTCCTCCAATTGACCTTTCATAGGGTCCATTAGGTTTAATTGGAAAAATGAATGATACCTGTGTCAACTCATTGATTACATCAACACTTTGTAGCTGTCTTTTGTGGTTCATGTGAATAGATGCGTCATTGTATATCCCACTGAATCCAGGGTTCAGATACAGAGATGCAGCATAGTACTGTGAAAATTGAGCATCTTGTCCATTCAAAAGAAAGGCAGAGATCAAAAAGAATATGGTGGCAATTCGTTTCATCTTATCAAGTAAAAGATCCCTGACTTTTGAACAGGTCGACCCGTCCTAAATCTAAATTTGACAGTATAGTAATAGATCCCAGTTGGTTCGTCAGCTCCTGTTTTTTGATTTTCTCCATCCCATCCAACCTGATTTGCTTCAGCAAATGACTGAGTGGAAAAAACATTAACTCCATAACGATTGAAAATTTGCAGGTCAAACCCATCTTCTTGAATTCCCTCCCCAAACACACGGAAAGTCTGATTCCTTGAGTCACTGGCTTGTGGTGAAAAAGCTTCGGGGATATAATAAAGGCCTACATCTGGAATCCGTGGCGCTAACGCCATGGCAAGATACAGTTTTTGACCAAGGCTCAACGCCAGAGGCTCCTTTCCAATTATCGTTCCGAACGTAAGCGTATCAGAATTAAGTAATGACTCTTGCCCAAGAGATTCATAGGCTCCTTCCTGACTGGCGGAATAAGCAATAACAGGTGAGTTTACCCTATGCCTAATGTTGTTAGTAAGCCTGAAATCGCTTAAGTCTTCTTCACTAAACTGTAATTCAACCTGTGTAGCGTCAGTTCCACCATTTAACAATTCTACCTCCCAAAGCCCTCGGTGCGAAACACCAAGAACACTATCTCCTGGAATAGGATCCACCGGATTATCACGAGAATATGAAGCTTGTATTTCTGTATCAACCCCAAAAACATCCAGCAAAGTGAGTGGTGCGTAAATGCCGTTAAATCCAAGCGGAAATATTTTAATTCCACTTCCTTTGTTTATCAGGGGTCCTTCAAAATATGAATCAATAGAACCCCCAAAAACCTGCGCATTCTGATCAAGTACAAACCGAGTATTTTCATTTGGTATGATATTACCAAATTGAAGGTCTAAACGATCCAACACTGTATATTCCGATCCGGGAAAACTTACATTTCCCAGGGAGTTAATAATCAGTTCACTGGTGGTCAACTCACCTGTTGGAGCTAACTGGTCAGATAATCCAATGAACTGTATACTGCCCCCTATTCCATTGAAGTTTCCGTTAGTAATCCAATTTTTATAAAGTGTAATTCTTCCAACATTCTGAATTACGCCTTCATTGTTCAGGTCTCCCCCTACCTCCAGGTTGGCGCCTTCAGTTACATGAACAAGGGCATTACCTTGGATATGCATCTGCCCGAAAAGGGTCAGTGGAAAGAAAAGTGATATGTATCTAAGACATTTCATCATTAACGAATTAAATAACCTGAGAAGAATGTTCTTGGCCTTGTTCCGTTAACACCCCTAGAAATATTCATTTGGACTGTTACAGCATCATTAGCGTTCAATAAAATCGTTTTTGATAAAACTAATGTTGCCGGATATGAGCCAGTTCCAGAATTTGCCCCAATCGCATTTGCTCTTGCAACTTCAGCAGCATTCACCATTAAGGAATATGATCCATCTATAGGTGCTGCGCTATTGTAGATGATATCTACCTGTACTTCAAAATGATATAATCCTGTCACCGGAGCTGTGAACGTGTAGGTAGATGGGTCAAAATCTGCTCCTGTATCTGTTACTTCATTGTCAAAAGTGATTGTTGAAGAGGCGCCAGGTGTATATCCTGCAGTTAAATATGCTTCAAACGCAACCGGTCCAACAAAAGAAGGATTACCTGAAGCATCTGTTGCCAGAACTTTATTTGCATCACCTGCTCCTGCAGTTCCAATCTTTGCTGCCGTTACTTGATCATCACCGATATCAGCTGTTGCTATAGATGAGTTAGTGATCTCAGCAGATCCAATATTCGTGATGGTATTGTTGTCTGCGTCAATGGTTTTATTGGTTAGTGTTTGAGCTAAATCTGTTCCTACCATAGTGGTAATATCATCAGCATCATCAAATGTTGGGATATTGATCGTATTAGCAACTGTCGGAGTACCAAAATCTAGGGTTGTGCTTGCCGTACCTCTATTGAAGACCGGATTGTTTACAAATTCTCCATTCAAAGTGATATCATCCAGATTATCCGAACCTAATGTTACATTGCCATTCAATGTGGTTACACCCGTCACTCCAAGGGTACCGCCCACAGTTGCATTGTTCGTTACATCCACTCCATTGGTAGTAGATACCACCAGTTGCTCGGTTCCCGTGATCACTACATCCCCTTCAGCGAGTGAAGTGGTGATCGTGTTGCCATCGATGTACGCCTCATTTAACGTCTGGTTCCCTACCTGCGTGTCTACATATGCCTTCGTCGCTGCATCCTGGTTGCCAACAGGATCCGTTACGTT